>CACOGI010000015.1 GCA_902626725.1 uncultured Pelagibacteraceae bacterium | reverse complement strand
AATAGTTGGCCATGACTATAGATCTTATAGTGAAGAAATCAAAAGTGCACTCAAAAAAGGTTTAATCTCAACCGGATGTTTGGTTGAAGATATAGGATTATCTTTATCCCCAATGGTTTCTTTTCTGCTATTTGATTTAAAAAGAAATTGCCATCACCTTTTCGTTTAAAACTAGTTTTTCGGAAATATTTTTTATATTTCAATTGTACTAACTAAAAGCTTCAACCCAAGTTCCTTGTGTTGATGCTTTAGAATATTCTGTTGCACGGCCTTCAAAGAAATTCATGTGCTCAACAGCATTTAACATAGTGTCAAGCCATCCAAGAGGATTTTTTTCTACATCATAAATTGGCTCAAGCCCTAGTTGAACTAATCTTCTGTTTCCAATAAATCTTATATAATCTTTAACTTCTTGTGCAGTTAAACCTTCCATCGGACCCATTTCAAAAGCTAAATCAATAAAAGCATCTTCATGCTCAATTATTGTTCTGCAAGCTTCATAAAGTTCTTTCTTTAATTTTGGTGTCCAGATTTCTGGATTTTCCTTAATAAATTCTTTAAAAATTCTTATCATAGAATTACAATGAAGAGTTTCGTCTCTTACAGACCAAGTAACAATTTGGCCCATACCTTTCATCTTATTATGTCTTGGGAAATTTAAAAGAATTGCGAAACTAGCAAATAATTGTAACCCTTCAGTAAATGCACTGAATACTGCTACTGTTTTTGCAATATCTTCTTTTGAATTTACATTAAATCCTTGCATATAATCATACTTATCTTTCATTTCTTTATATTTCATAAAAGCAGAGTATTCAGACTCTGGCATTCCGATTGTGTCTAACAAATGAGAATAGGCAGCTACATGAACTGTCTCCATCGCAGCAAAAGCTGTCATCATCATCAAAACCTCAGTTGGTTTAAAGACTGTTGTGTAATGTCTTAAATAACAATTATTAACCTCAACGTCGGCTTGGGTAAAAAACCTAAAAATTTGAGTTAAAAGATTTTTTTCAGGTTGTGATAAATTTTTTTGCCAATCTCTTACATCATCTCCTAAAGGAACTTCTTCGGGTAACCAGTGAATTCTTTGTTGAGTTAACCACGCATCGTAACACCAAGGGTATCTAAATGGTTTATAAACTGGGTTTTCTACTAATAAACCCATTTTTTTTGGTTTAATTATTTCTTTTTTTTCTGTTTTGATTTTATTTACTACTGACATGATAAACACTCCTCATATTCTTGTTGTTCGTTAGTTTGTTGATTTTTTGATTTATAAACATTAGCTGTAATATCAGTAGATTTCGCATTATTGATATTTTCAGCTCTTTGGATTGATTTTGATCTACAGTAATAAAGACTTTTTAGGCCTTTTTTCCATGCATCAAAATGAATTCTATGAAGTTCTTTTTTATGAACATCGGCTGGTAAAAATAAATTAACCGACTGTGCTTGAGAAATAAATGGTGTTCTATCTCCACTTAATTCTATAATCCATTTTTGATTTAACTCAAAAGCAGTTTTAAAAACATCTTTTTCTAAATCAGTTAAAAAATCTAAATGTGATACTGAGCCTTGATTTGTAGTTATTGTTGACCATGTTTCATCATCATTCTTGTTATGACTTTCCAAAATTTCTTCCAAATATCTGTTTCTTACATTAAAAGATCCTGATAAAGTTTTATGTGTATAGCTATTTGCTGCAATAGGCTCTACTCCAGGAGAAGCCCCACCACAAATAATTGAAATAGACGCTGTAGGTGCTATCGCTGTTTTGTTAGAAAATCTCTCTTTATATCCATATTCTGCTGCATCTGGACAAGCTCCTCTTTCTTCAGCTAAATCTTTTGATGCTTGATTAACCTTTTCATGAATATTTTTGAAAATTTTTTTATTCCAAGCTTTAGCCATTACTGACTCCAATGGTATTCTATTTTTTTGTAAAAAAGAGTGAAAACCCATTACACCTAAACCTACACTTCTTTCTCTTTCAGCTGAATATTTAGCATCTTTAAATTGCTCTGGGGCTTTGTTAATGAAATCAGATAACACATTATCTAAAAATCTCATTACGTCTTCAATCATATTTGGATCATCTTTCCACTCATCGTACTTTTCTAGATTTAAAGAAGACAAACAACAAACAGCTGTTCTATCTCTTCCATCTTTATCAATACCTGTTGGTAAAGTTATTTCGCTACAAAGATTTGAGGTTTTAACTGTAAGGTTTGCTAATTTATGATGTTGTGGAATTTGTCTATTAACAGTATCAATATAAATTATATAAGGTTCGCCAGTTTCAATTCTAGCAGTTAACAATCTTATCCATAAATTTCTTGCAGATATAGTTTGTTGAATTGTTCCATCGGCAGGACTTTTTAGTGCCCACTGCTCGTCATTTTCAACAGCACGCATAAACGCGTCTGAAACTAAAACACCGTGATGTAAATTTAAAGCTTTTCTATTTGGATCACCACCTGTGGGTCTTCTCATTTCCA
>CACOGI010000014.1 GCA_902626725.1 uncultured Pelagibacteraceae bacterium | reverse complement strand
ACACAAATACATAAATAATTCTTTTGAAATAGCTTTGTTTTTACATAAAAAGAATAACAATATAAATATTATTAATGGTCCAATAAATAAGAAAAAAATTTTAAAACAAAAATTTTTAGGAGTGACAGAATATTTAGATTTTAAGACAAAAAGTAAAGGAAATGTCGCAATGTTAATATATAATAAAAGTTTGTCAGTAAGCCCAATTACTACACATCTACCTTTGAAAAAAGTTCACAAAAATATTAATAAAGCTAAAATAATAAACCATGTAAAACTAATTACTAAATTTTATAAAGAGGTATTTGAAATCAAACCACGAATAGGCATTACAGGACTTAATCCGCATTGTGAGAGTAATTTTGATCAAAGTGAAGAGGATAAAATAATCTCACCTGCAATTAGATATTTATCCAAAAAAAAATACAAAGTTAATGGCCCTTTTCCTGCTGATACTATTTTCTTAAAAGATAAATTAAAAAAATTCGATGTCATAATTGGAATGTATCACGATCAAGTGCTCGGGCCTGTTAAATCAATTTTTGGATTTAATGCAATTAATATTACTTTAGGACTTCCATTTACAAGAATATCTCCAGACCATGGACCTAATATAGAAATGTTCTTAAAAAATAAGTCTGATCCAACTAGTCTAATTAAGGCAATAAAGTTTTTGGATAAATAAGTGTTAATTAAACCCAAAAAAAGTTTAGGTCAAAATTTTCTAATAGATAAAAATATCATTAGTAAAATAGTTTCAGTATCAGAAATTGAAAATAAAGATGTCTTAGAGATAGGTCCAGGTACCGGAAACTTAACTAAATCTATCTTAAAAAAAAAACCAAATAATCTATTCTTAGTAGAAAAAGATAAAAGATTATTTGATCAATTGCAAATAAAGTTTAATGAAAATGTAAAAATGATCAATCAAGATATTCTCAAAGTAAATGAAAAAAGTATATCAAAAAAAAAATTAATTGTTTTTGGAAATTTGCCTTACAATATTTCAACTGAAATAATTTGTAATTGGGTTATTAAACTAGATAAAGATTTTTGGTTTAGTGAATTAATTCTAATGTTCCAAAAAGAAGTTGCGGATAGAATAATTTCACAAATTAACACTTCAAACTACGGAAGGTTGTCAGTTCTTTTGAATTGGAAGATGAAGATTAATAAACTTTTCGATATTGGTCCTAATTGTTTTTTTCCAAAACCAAAAGTTGATAGCTCTGTGCTTCATTTTATCCCTAAAAAATCTTACTTTCCTATAAAAAAAAGTAAAAATCTAGAGATGATAACTAGAGTTTTTTTTAACCATAGAAGAAAAATGATTAAAAATCCCTTAAAACAATTATTTATAAATTTTGAGGAAATATCAAATAAACTTAAACTTGATTTGAAATTAAGACCACAAAACCTGTCTTTAGAAACTTATTGTAAAATTGTGAGAGAGTATGAAAATCTAGTTAGTTAATTTTTCTATGTGCTTTCTAATATATTCTTTATCATAATCTTTTGGACCATTATTCAACTCGGCATCAATCAAATTATCAATTTTTTTATAACAGTTTTCAAGATCATCGTTTATAATTACGTAATCATAGTTTATCCAATGAAGCATGTCCCTACTAAAATCTTTCATTCTATTTTCAGCAATAAGTTTATCTTTCATATCTCTATTAGAAAGCCTATCAAAGAGAATTTCTTTACTAGGTGGTAATAAAAAAAAAGTAATTAATTTATAATCTAATTTTTTATTTTTAATCTGGTCTGCACCTTGCCAATCAATATCAAATATGACATTTTTACCTTTTTGAAGATTACTAATTACTGGTGATCTGCTTGTCCCATAAAGATGGTTAAATACTTTTGCGTATTCTAAAAATTCCTCATTTTTAATAAGTCTCTTAAATTCGACATCATCAACAAAAAAATAATCCTTATTTGGTATTTCGCTCTCTCTAGGTTTTCTTGTTGTATGAGATATAGATATTTTAAAATTTTTTCTTTTAGATAAGAGTTTTACTAAAGTTGTTTTACCAGCCCCTGATGGAGATGACAATATCACCATTATCCCATCATTTTTTAATGGCATTAAAGTTGTCTAATTTCTTTTGCCTTCAATAAATTTAACAGCATCTCCTACTGTTAATATTTTTTCAGCTTCACTATCTGAAATCTCAGAGCCAAACTCTTCCTCAAATGCCATCACTAACTCAACCGTATCTAAGCTATCAGCACCTAAATCATCTATAAAACTTGACTCCTCCGTAACTTTTGCTTCATCTATTCCTAAATGATCTGCAACTATTTTTTTAACCTTACTTGAAATATCATCAGACATATTAATCCTTTTTAGTTATATTTTGTTCTTAGATGAAATTGTTTTTTTGTCAACCCAAATACAGACCGCCGTTGACATGAATTGTTTCCCCATTTATATAATCTGAGTCCGGAGATACTAGAAAAACAACAGCATTTGCAATATCTTCTGGTTTACCCAATCTACCTGATGGGATTTTTGATATAATTGAATCTTTAAACTTTTCATCAATTTTATCAGTCATTGCTGTAGAAATAAATCCCGGTGAAATACAATTTATATTAATATTTTTTTTTGCATATTCAATTGCTAAGCTTTTGGACATTGCAACTATTCCAGCTTTTGAGGCTGTATAATTTGACTGACCCACATTTCCAGTATGTCCAACAACAGAGGTAATATTAATAATTTTTCCTGATTTATTTTTTAACATTTTTTTGATAGCAAATTTACTCATCAAAAATGTTGAGGTTAAGTTTATATCAATTACACTTTTCCATTCATCCAAAGTCATTCTAATTGCTAAATTATCTCTGGTAATTCCGGCGTTGTT
>CACOGI010000013.1 GCA_902626725.1 uncultured Pelagibacteraceae bacterium | reverse complement strand
ATTTTTTGAGTTCAAAAAATTTAGAAATAAAAGATATTTCCTTAATTTACCTAAACATAGGCCCAGGTAGTTTTGCTGGCATTAGAACTTCAATTTCTATCATTAAAGCAATTAGCTTAGTTACGAAAATAGATTATTATTGTTATAGTTTTGAGTATTTTAAAGATATAAAAGAAGTTAAACATGAAAATATCCCCAGTTTATGCGATAAATTTAACATCAAAAAAAATTTGATTAACCCTATTTATATAAGTTAAAATTATTTATGTTAGATAATATTGAACAAAAATGCCTGTCAAAAGGAGTAAAATTAACTGAGCAAAGAAAATTAATTGTTAAAGTAATTTCAGAATCTAAAGAAGCTTATGGAGAGTCAGATCATCCGGATGTCGATGAGCTATATAACAGAGTGTCGAAAATTGAGCCTAAAATAAGCATCGCAACTGTTTACAGAACAGTAAAATTACTCGAAGAAGCTGGAATATTAGCGAAACATGATTTTAAAGGTGGGAAAGCGAGATATGAGGCAATGGTCGAAAGTCATCATGACCATTTGATAGATGTTAAAACTGGAGAAATAATTGAGTTTGTAGATGAAGAAATTGAGAAACTTCAAAAAAAAGTGGCCGAAAAACATGGCTATAAACTTGTAGATCACAAACTAGAATTGTATGGGGTAAAAAAAACCTCTGATAAATGAGTCAAAAAATTTTTATTAAAACTTTTGGTTGTCAAATGAATGAGTATGACTCAAATCGTATTTATGACACAGTTAAAAAGATAGGTTTTGAGAAAACAGAAAATTATGAGGAGGCTAATTGTTACCTTCTTAATACTTGCCATATCAGAGATAAGGCAAAGGAAAAAGTTTATCATGAAATTGGTAGAGTTAAAAAAAATTTTAGGTCAAAAAATAAACCATTGGTAATAATTGCAGGATGTGTTGCTCAAGCAGAAAATCAAGAAATGTTAAATAGGGAACCTTATATAGATTTAGTTATAGGGCCACAATCCTATCATAAAATTAATAAAATAATTTTAGATTATAATAAAAAAAGAAAAAAAGTTGAAGAAACAGAATTTGATACAATTGCCAAATTTGATTATTTTAGTAAGTTAAAAAATCAATCATGTGAAGCATCATCATTTTTAACTATTCAGGAGGGATGTGATAAATTTTGCCACTTTTGTGTTGTACCTTACACAAGAGGCCCTGAATACTCTAGACCATATAAACAAATAATAGATGAGGCAAAATCTTTAGTTGATAATGGAACGAAAGAAATAATTTTACTTGGTCAAAATGTAAATGCGTATAATAATAATAAATACAGATTGTCTGATTTATTATTAGAAATTGAAAAACTTCCAGGAGTAGAAAGAATAAGATATACAACTTCACATCCAAAAGATATGACAGATGATTTGATTGAAGTTTATAAATATTCCAAAAAATTGATGCCTTTAATTCATCTTCCAATTCAAAGTGGGTCTAATAAAATTTTAAGTCTAATGAATCGGAAACACACAATTCATGATTATATAAGTATATTTAATCGGCTTAAGGAAATAAATTCTGAAATAGAGTTTTCTAGTGATTTCATAATAGGCTATCCTGGAGAGTCCGAAAAAGATTTTGAGGAGACAATTAAACTAATTAAAAAAATAAAATTTATAAATTCTTATTCTTTTATCTTTAGTCCAAGGCCAGGCACTGTTGCAGCTAATTTGGATTTAATAGATAAGAAAATATCTACTGAAAGATTAAAAAAAATTCAAAATCAATTATTTGAAAATCAAACAATTAAGAATAAAGCTCTTGAAAACAAGACTCTGAATGTCCTTGCAGAAAATTTAACAGAGGATAAAACACAAGTATTTGGACGATCAGAACATATGACATCTGTAATATTTGATGGTAAAAAAAGTGATATTGGTAAAATTTTGACTGTAAGAATAAAAAAAAGTAATAGAAGAACTTTATTTGGAGAAATAATTAACGATTCAAATAAAAAGGTAGCTTAAAATTGAGTGGTTTAGTAAAGAAAAATATTGATCCTTCACTTAAGTTTGTTTATTCGGACAATAACACACTTAGCGTTATTTTTCATGACAACAATTTATTGATGGGTGTTGCTGGTGAATTTAATAAGAATTTAAAAGAATTAGAAAAAATTATTAATGCAAATATATATTCAAGAGGAAATTCAATAGTAATAAAGTCAAACTCTGAGAATAATGAAATATTAAAAAATGCTATCCAATTTTTAGCAAATCAATTTATTAATAATGGAAGTTTGGAAAATAAAGATATCGTTTCTTCTATTGATAAATTTATGATCGATGAAAAAGTTAAAAATAACAATGTTACAGATATTATTAAAACACCAAAAAAATCAATTATCCCAAGATCAGAAAAACAAAAAGGATATGTAAGAGCTTTAAGACAAAGTGATATAGTTATTTCAGCTGGTCCAGCTGGAACAGGCAAAACCTTTTTAGCAGTAGCTGTTGCATTAACAATGTTGCTAGAAAAAAAAATTGAGAGAATAATTTTGTCTAGGCCAGCAGTTGAAGCAGGAGAACGCTTAGGTTTTTTACCAGGAGATATGAAAGAAAAAGTTGACCCTTATCTAAGACCTTTGTACGATTCACTTTACGAACTATTTCATTTCGAAAAAATCCAAAGAATGATTGAAATTGGCGATATTGAAATTGCACCTCTAGCTTTTATGAGAGGAAGAACATTAAAAAATTCATTTGCTATTTTGGATGAAGCTCAAAACGCGACAGACACGCAAATAAAAATGTTTTTAACTAGGATAGGTGAAAATTCAAAAATTGTAGTTAATGGGGACCCAACTCAAATTGATTTACCAAATAAAAAGATGTCTGGGTTAGTTAAATCAAAAGAACTTTTAGGTCATTTAAAAGAAATATCTGTGGTTGATTTTGATCACTCAGATGTTGTCAGACATCCTTTAGTATCAAAAATAGTTAAAGCTTATTCAAAAAATGATTAATATTTTTGTCTTCTCTAATGAGAAGGCGTGGTCTAAAAGACTAAAAAAAAAAGAAATTTTTTTTCATGAAATTTGCAAAGCTTTTCCAAAAAAGTATAAATTTATAAATAAAAAAGTAAGCTTTTCTTTATTGCTCTCAAATAATAAATATATAAAAAAATTAAATAAAACTTTCAGAAATAAAAATAAATCTAC
>CACOGI010000012.1 GCA_902626725.1 uncultured Pelagibacteraceae bacterium | reverse complement strand
TAATCCTAAAGTCATCATCCAACCAAAATCAATAATAGGTTTTATCTCACTAAATATTAAAGATAGAAAAGCTATTATAGTTGTTAAAACAGTGTATAAAATCGGCCAAAACATTTTATCTGTTGTTAAAATAATTAAATCAAAAATATTTAGATCTGGTTGTTTTTCTCTTAGTTGTAAAAATCTAGTACTTAAATGAATGTTCATTGCCATAGTAAGAATTAACATTAAAGCAATAAAATTTGAGGAAATAACAGTAACTTTCCAACCTAACAAGCCTAGTATTCCCATCATAATAACAACAGAAAAGAGGCAACTACTAATTGGCACTATAATCCAAATTAATTTTCTAAATACAAACCATAACGTTGCGATTATAAATAAAAGAACTCCTATACCAAAAACAATAATATCACTTTTTATAAATGACATCATGTCATCAGCAATCATAGGTATTCCACCTAAATGTATTTTTCCAACATCATCATAGCTTTTGATAACGTCTCTTATTTCAAGTATATTTTTATGATTTTGTTTCTTAATTTGATCCCTGTAATCTTCAATTTCCTTTTTTGATTTTTTATCAATATCTTTTAATTTTTCACTTTTTTTAATATTAACAATTATTCCAGAGGTTTTACCATCTTCACTTATAACAAAATTTCTAAATACCGGACTATTTAATATTTCATTGAACCCTCGATTTCTGTCTACATCCTCATCTTTAAGAGTTTTAAAGTTTTTAAGTCTTTCTTGTAATGGGGCGTCAGAACTATTTAATAATGGAATATCTAATAATGTGATTACATTATAAACCCAATCTAAACTTTGAATTTTATATTTTAAGCTTAAAAGATTATTGATAGATGTATCTGAGACCATTCCTTCGTTTGGAGTATATGTCAAAATAAGAAATTCCTTTGACCCATATCTTTTTGATATTTCTTCTAGATATTTAAGATCAGGATCTCCTTCAATTAAAAGTGTTTCAGATGATGCATCTAATCTGAAATCTTTTGAGTAATAACCAAAACTCAAAAGAGTAATTAATAAAATTACAAATATAGTTTTTGGGTTTTTTAAGATTATTTTTTGATAATATTGGGCTAGCATCTAAACACTTTTATACGAGAATTTATGTGTTTTGAGTATCCTTAAATTTAGTAAACATTGCCTCAAACTCCAGCATTATATTTCCAGTTGGTCCATGTCTTTGTTTTCCAATAATGATTTCCGCTAAATTTGAAACCTCATTCATTTTTGCTTGCCATTCAGCATGTTCCACAGTTGCAGGCCTTGGTTCTTTTCTCTCAAGGTAGTAAGCTTCTCTGTATACAAACATGACCACATCTGCATCTTGTTCAATTGATCCTGACTCTCTTAAATCAGATAGTTGCGGTTTTTTATCATCTCTTTGTTCCACTGCTCTAGATAACTGTGAGAGAGCTACAACTGGAACTGATAGTTCTTTAGCCATTGCTTTTAAGCCTTGTGTTATTTCAGATATTTCTTGAACTCTTCCATCTTTATTATTGAAATTTGCTCTCATTAGCTGAATATAATCAACTACAATCATATCGAGCCCAAATAATCTTTTTATTCGTCTCGCTCTATTGCTCATAGCAGCAATACTAATTGCTGGAGTTTCATCTATATATAATGGAAGTTCAGCAATATTCTTTGAAGTCTCTATAAATTTATCAAATTGCTCATCTGAAATTCTACCTCTTCTAATATCATTAGATTTTATTCTGGACTGTTCTGCTAATATTCTTGTAGATAATTGTTCTGAAGACATTTCTAATGAAAAAAAAGCTATAGAAGATTTTTTTGCAGAATCTTGTAATTTTTGTGCTGCATTAAAAGCTATATTTGTTGCTAGTGCAGTTTTACCCATGGAAGGTCGGCCTGCTATAATTATTAAATCAGATTGATGAAGACCACCAAGTCTATCATCGAGATCTCGAAGCCCCGTAGGCACTCCAACAATCCCCTCTTCATTTTTATATGCAGCTGAAGCCATTTCAATTGTTTGTTTCATTGCTTCATCAAATTTAATTAATGATGAATTGAATGATCCTTTTTCAGCCAAATCAAACAACAGTTTTTCTGAATTCTCTATAATACTTTGACCATTAGCATTTAAGTCGTTAAGTTTAGCACTATCAATAGTTTGTTCAGAAATTTTGATCAATTCTCTTCTTACAAACATATCATATATAATTTTAGAGTATTCTGTGGCCTGTCTAGTTGAAGTAGAAAACTTTGTAATTTTAACAAGATATTCTGGAACATTTAAGTCATCTTTTTCATCTTTAAAATAATTTTTTAAGGTTATTGGATTAGCTAACATTCCTTTATAAATTAAACTTTCAATAGCATTAAAAATTTTTTGATGCATTGGATCATAAAAATTAGCACTAGTGATAATAGTATTTATCTCATCAAATAATTCATTTGTTACTAATACTGAACCTATTACAGCTTGCTCTGCTTCAATGTTGTTAGGTAGCTCTTTGAAATTTTCTTTAACTATACTTAAATTATTTTCCATTCTTAAACATACACCAAATCTAATTATAAAAAATTGGCAATATATCTTGGGGAAAAAATTGTATAATTACTTAATTGCCTCTGACGATTCAACGTTCACTATAATTTCAGCATCAACTTCTGAGTGTAAATAAATTTTAACTTTAAATTTACCTAATGTTTTTATCTCTGTAATTGGTTGTATCATTGAGGGTTTAATTTCGACCTTGTCTTCTTCATAAATTAATTTAGAAATTTCAGTTGGTTTGACTGAACCATAAAGTTCTTTATTTTCGGTGCTTAATTTTTTAACTGTATATTGTTTTTTATTTATTTTTTCAGAAAGAGACTTTGCATTCTGTTTTTTTTCATTATCTTTCTTTGATAATTCTGTTTTGATTTTTGCAACTTCAGAAATATTTTCTTTTGATGCATAAAGAGCTTTTTTATTTGCAATAAGATAATTTCTGGCAAAACCTCTTTTAACATCTATGATCTCACCAATAGATCCAATTCTTTTTATATTTTCTAATAAAATTACTTTCATTATAGCAAAGCTAGGTTTCTTGCTCTTTTAATAGATAAAGATAATTCTCTTTGTTTCTTTTGGCTTACATTCGTTATTCTTGAGGGTAAAATCTTACCATTTTCTGACATATATTTTTTGAGTAGTCTTATATTTTTATAGTCAATTTTAGGTGCGCCCTTAACAGAAAGTGGACAAGTTTTTTTGAATTTATACTTATTTGGTTG
>CACOGI010000011.1 GCA_902626725.1 uncultured Pelagibacteraceae bacterium | reverse complement strand
GTTACAACCGATCCAGAGATAAAAGTAAAAAAATGAAAATATTTCCCGCAATAGACATTAAAGACAAGAAATGTGTGAGATTAGTTAAAGGAGACTTTGATGATAGAACAGAGTATGAAATGTCTCCAGTTGAACAAGCTGGGAAATATAAAGATTATGGATTTAAAAATTTACATATTGTTGATTTAGATGGGGCTTTAACTGGCGAAACAGTAAATTTAGATATTATTGAGGACATAGTTAGTAAATTTAATTTAAAGGTTGAGGTAGGTGGTGGCATTAGAAACTCTGATAGTATTAGAAAATATATCGATGCTGGTGTTGAAAAAGTAATTTTAGGAAGCGCTGCTATAAAAGATAAAAACTTTTTAAAAGAGGCATGTAAAAAATTTACAAATAAAATTGCTCTAGGTTTGGATGCTAAAGATGGATACTTATCGGTATCAGGATGGAAAGAAAAATCTAATCAAATGACACTGGATTATTTGAAGGAAGTGAATGATTATGGTGTAAGCAGATTGATTTATACTGATATTAATAGAGATGGAATGAAACAAAGCCCAAACTTTGAAGACTCGTTAAAAGTTGCTGGGATATCAAATTGCCCAGTGATTATATCTGGCGGTGTTTCAAAAATAAACGATATTAAAAAAGCAAAGAATTTAAAAAATATTGAAGGTATAATAGTTGGAAAAGCTATTTATGATGGTGATATTAAACTTGATGAATTAGCAAGAGAACTAGATTGAATTATGGTTGCAAAATTATCTACAATAAAAAGAAAAATTAAAAACGGAGACAAGCTTGGTTTTTCTGAAAGAGCAAGAGCAATAAATAAAGGTTTATTACCCAGTAAAGCAAAAAAAAAGAAAAATGTTAAAAAATAGAATCATACCTTGTTTAGATGTAAAAAATGGTCGAGTTGTTAAAGGCATCAATTTTGTTGATCTTAAAGATGCAGGTGATCCCGTAGAACAAGCTAAAATTTACAGCGATGGTGGAGCAGATGAAATTTGTTTTTTAGATATTACAGCTTCAAATGAAAATAGAAATACTATTTATGATGTTGTAGAGAAAACTTCCAAAAAATGTTTTGTGCCTTTAACTGTTGGAGGTGGTGTCAGAAGTGTTGAGGATATAAACAAACTACTTAATTGTGGGGCTGATAAGGTATCAATTAATACAGCAGCAGTTGAAAATTCTAAGATTATCAAAGATAGTTCAAAAAAGTTTGGATCTCAATGTATTGTAGTTGCAATAGATGCAAAGAAAAATGGAGAGAAATGGGAAGTATTTACTCACGGTGGAAGGAATAATAGTGGTATTGATGCTTTGGAGTATGCAAAACAAATGGAAGAAAATGGAGCGGGAGAATTATTAGTTACTTCAATGGATAGAGATGGAACGCATGTTGGTTATGATATTGATTTAATGTCTAAAATCTCATCTAAAGTAAATATTCCTTTGATTGCATCAGGAGGTGTAGGTAGTTTGGATCATCTTTTAGATGGAATTAAACTAGGTAATGCTAGTGCAGTTTTAGCTGCATCCATATTTCATTATGGAAAATATTCTGTAAAAGATGCCAAGGAATATTTGGACTCAAAAGGAATACCTGTTAGAATTTGATATGCTTAATGCTTTAGAAAGTTTGTTTAAACTCGCGAGAGATAGAAAAAAATTTCCTGTGAAGGGCTCTTATACAAATAAATTACTTGATGATAAATCCTTAAGTAAAGATAAGGTGCTAGAAGAAATAAATGAACTGATTGAGGCTGTCGAAAAAGATACAAATAAAATTCATGAAGCAGCAGATGTTTTCTATCACTTAATAATGTATCTAGAGGCTAATGATGTTAAAATAGAAGATATTATGAATGAATTATATAAAAGAAAAAAATGAGTTACGATAATAACAATATTTTTGCAAAAATTTTAAGGAATGAAATACCTTGTAAGAAAATTTATGAAGATCAATTTGTCCTATCATTTTATGATATTAATCCACAAAAAAAAATTCATGCTTTGGTCATTCCAAAAGGTAAATATATAGATTTAGACGATTTTAGTTTGAATGCTTCCTCAGAGGAAATAGTTGGACTAATAAAAGGAATAAATATAGTTGCAAAAAAGCTTGGTATTTCAACAGAAATTGGGAAGGGCTATAGAGCGTTAACCAATATAAGTGATCATGGTGGACAAGAAGTACCTCACTTGCATTTTCATTTATTTGGCGGTGAAAGAATTGGGAAAATGGTTGAGTGACGGAAGAAGTAAAAAGAAATTATTTGGAAATAAAATCACCTCAAGATCTTAAAGAGGGCATTAAACCATCGAGCGATTATTCCTTGAATTTAATAAATCCAATCAATTTTCAATTAAATAAATTCTTTTATAAAAATATTGGTAAGAAACACAAATGGGTAGATAGATTAGTTTGGTCAGAAAAAAAATGGATTGAATATTTATCATCTGAAAAAGTAAGAACGTATGTTTTAAAATATAAAGACGATTTAGTAGGTTTTTTTGAATTGATTTTTCATTCAAAAAATAATGAGACCGAAATAGCATATTTTGGATTACTAGAGGAATATCAAAATAAAAAATTAGGCTCTTATTTATTATCAGAAGCTATTAAAAAATCATTTGAAAAAGAAGTTGATCGTGTTTGGGTTCATACTTGTTCATTAGATCATAAAAACGCATTACAAAATTATTTATCAAGAGGGATGAAAGTTTTTAAAGAGGAAATAATAACAATTTAATTTCTTTCTGGTAATACAAATAAATTATTTTTCAATTTTTGATTTACAATGATTGAGTTTATATAAGTAATGCTTAAATTTTGAAATATATCTAATGTTTGCCAACCAATCAAATGATAATTCTTAGTATCAAAGAAAATATTGATTTCATTGTCCTCTTCAAAAAAATTAAAATTAACAAATTTATTTTCAATAATTCTTTCATTCAAACTATTAATTTTTTTAATCAAATACTCTTTATTTAAAATATAGTTTAATGGTGTTTTATCTAATGAATATCTGTAATAACTGGAAGTCGTTTTAATTACTAATGATTTGCCATCTGAAACTAAAATTTTTTTATTACTAAGGTCATACTCGCAAAAAATTTTTTTTGGATATTTGATTGTACAATTTCCTTTTTCAATTTTTCCATTGATATTTTGTTCAAAATGAAAATTTATATTATTAATACTTTTCAAATTGAAAACTATATTTTCTTTTATTGATGCGCTTGATTTAGAGGATAAGAAAAAAATTATGATTATGAAAATATATTTTTTCATTAAAGAACATCACGTTTGCCAACATGATTTGCTTTACTTACAATACCCTCAGCTTCCATCATATCGATTATACGAGCTGCGCGATTATAACCAATCTGAAGTTTTCTTTGTAGAAAAGAAGTTGATGCTTTTCCTTCTGACTTAATTATCTCTAGAGCAGCTTGATAAAGCTCATCTTTATCTCCTTGATTTTTAGAGTTTTCAATCATTTCCTTTTCATCAGCAAAATTAAGTATTTCATCGACATAATCTGGTTCCTCTTGTGATCGTAAGAAATTATTAATCCTTTCTATTTCATCGTCAGATACAAATGGTGCATGAATTCTTATAATTTTATTTGCTGAGGACATATAAAGCATATCTCCTTTACCCAAGAGTTGTTCAGCACCTTGTTCTCCTAAAATTGTTCGACTATCAATTTTTGATGTAACCTGAAATGATATTCGAGTTGGAAAATTAGCCTTTATAGTGCCTGTAATTACGTCCACACTAGGTCTTTGAGTAGCCATAATGATATGAATACCTGCTGCCCTAGCCATTTGTGATAATTTTTGAATATAATTTTCAATTTCTTTTCCTGCCACAAGCATCAAATCTGACATTTCATCAACCACTACTACTATGTAAGGCATAGGCAGTTGGTGTTTTGCATTATAGCCATCTATGTTTCTTACACCCTCTTTAGTCATTAATCTGTATCTACTTTCCATTTCTTTTACCACCCAACCCAAAACCGATGCTGCTTTTTTGGCTTCAGTAATTACCGGACAAAGTAAATGAGGTACCCCCTCATAAGTAGAAAGTTCTAACATTTTTGGATCTATTAAAATAAACTTACATTTATCTGGAGTGTGTCTGTAAAGTAAAGATAATATAATTGTATTTATACAAACAGATTTACCTGATCCTGTAGTTCCAGCAATTAGCAAATGAGGCATTGAACTTAAATCACCTATTATTGGAGTACCGGAAATATTTTTACCTAAAGCTATTGGTAATTTAATATCTCTTTTTTTAAAATCAGAATTATTTAAAATCTCACTTAAATAAACATTCTCTCTAGATGATTTAGGAAGTTCAATACCAACCGTATTGCTTCCAGGTATTGTTGAAATACGCGCAGACTCAGAGCTTGTATTCCTTGCAATATCATCTGATAGATTGATTATTTTAGAAACTTTTACTCCTGCAGCTGGTTCAAACTCATTTAAAGTTACTACCGGTCCATGACTTACTTTTTTAATATTACCACTTACACCAAAATCTAAAAGAATTTTCTCAAGAAATTTAGGATCATTATTTTCATTTTCGTTTGAATTTTTTATTTCATTTTTGTTTGGAATTTTTAATAATTCAATAGATGGCTGTTTAAATTTTTGTTTTTTTAAAGATTGATTCCCTTCAGCCCTAATAAATGGCAAATCTTCTTGTATCAGATTCTTAATTTCCTCCTGAGGAATATATTCATTAATTATTTCATTTTTATTAGTATAATTTTTACTATCTTTCTTGAAAATTAAATTTACAATTTTTTTTAAAGTAAAATAAAATTTTTTTGCTTTAAAATTAAAACTTAATAAGAAAAATAATATTATCAGAAATAAAAAAATATAATAAAAAAAATTCTCATATGGTAAAATATTTGTTTTAATAAGTATTTTGTTTAAGTAGGTTCCTATAAATCCACCATTTCCATTAATGTATAGGTTAAAAGAGTTTTGATAAAAATATGAAAAAAATAAGGAACCTATTATGGAATAAATTACAACATAAAAGGTATTTTCAATCAAAAAATAAATTTTTTTCTCTCTAAAAACCCTAATTCCTGAAAAGAAATAACTCAAAGGTATTAAGAAACATATCAAACCAAAAGATTGTAAAAAGAAATCAGAAACATAACTTCCTTGAAATCCCAGTAAATTTTTAATTTCGGTATTCTCGCTAAATATAAAATTCGGATCTTCCGGAGAATATGATGCTAAAGAGATTAACAATAAAAGACCCACTATTGAGATCAGGACACCAGTAATCTCAATTAGTCTCTTTGTTATAAATATTAATGTTAATTTAAGGAGTTTTTTTATATCCATATCAGGTGAATCAAATTTACCACTTTGTATCATCTAATTTTTATTGTTAAAATTAAAATAATTATGAAAGTTTGTATTTTAGGAGACGGATTATCTAGTTTAGCTCTTGCAAAAGCCTTAGTTAATAAAGGTATATACACTGATATTTTTTCAAAAAAAATCAATAAAAAAAAGGACAGAACAAGAACGATAGGTATATCAAAAAGTAATGTAGAGTTTTTTAATAAAAATATACTGAACATTAAAAAGTTATTATGGGATATAAAAAAAATTGAAATTTATAGCTCAAATTTAAATAACCAAAAATTATTATCTTTTGAAAAAAATGATGAAAGATTATTTTCATTAGTAAGAAATCATGAATTAATCTCAACTTTAATTTTAAATTTGAAAAAGAATAAGTTTTTTAAATTAAAAAGAAATTTTCGCACTTTCGAAATAACTGCCAAAAATTATAATTTAATCATCAATTGTGATATACACAACGATATCACCAAGAAATTTTTTTATAAAACTTTAAAAAAAAATTATAATAGTTTTGCTTATACATCAATTATTGAACATACTAAAATATCAAGAAATGACATTGCGACTCAAATTTTTACTAAAGGGGGTCCGATTGCTTTTTTACCTATTTCAGATCAACAAACATCTGTTGTTTATTCATTAAAGGGAAGTAAGAGGACAAACATAGTTGATCTAATTAAGAAATTTAATACAAAATACAATATAAAAAAAATAACAAATGTTAATTCGTTTGAACTAAAATCAAGTAACTTGAGATGTTATTTTTATAAAAATGTTTTGGCTTTTGGTGATGTCCTCCATAGAATTCACCCTCTAGCTGGACAAGGTTTTAATATGACTATTAGAGATATCAAAGCTTTGATGGAAATAATTAAATTTAAAATTGATCATGGTCTTGAGTTAGATAACTCAGTTTGTTTGGAATTTCAGAATAAAAATAAATATAAAAATTATATTTTTTCAAATGGAATAGATTTTATTTATGAATTTTTTAATTTAGAAAACAAAATTAATAACAACATTATAAGCAAATCTGTAAAATTTTTTGGTAATAATGATATTTCAAATAAAATTTTTATCAAATTTGCAGATGAAGGTTTATTAATTTGAATTATTGAACAGTAGTATTATTATATTGATCAAAAGTATAAGTTGTTAAAATTTCTGCAATTTTTGTTTTTCTCATATCTAAATTTTTTGCTTCTAATAAAACTTGTTTTTCTTCCAAAGTAAACGGAGATGCCATTGCTAGTGCATTAATTGTTTCATCTAAACTCTGTTTTTCTAATGCTTTCCAATTGATTATAAAACCTCTTTTTTCAAATAGAGACTTTAGGTCTTTAAAAATTAATTCTAAGTCAGAAAATTTAATATTCTCTTTTTTATCATCAAGATCATTAAAGAAATCTTTAAAATTAACTTCAAATTCACGATATTTCTTTCCTGATTTAATTTCTTTTTCAATTTGAAATCTAATTAAACCTTTTAATTCAATTAGAAATCTACCATCTTCAGTTTCTTTAAAACTTACGATTTTTCCCAAGCACCCAATTTGGTATAATTGAGGAATATAATCAATCTTTCTATCTGATGATTTGGGTTGTACCATACCTAATAACTTACCTGATTTCATACAATCGTTGATC
This sequence comes from uncultured Pelagibacteraceae bacterium, assembly GCA_902626725.1. Classification (GTDB taxonomy): domain Bacteria; phylum Pseudomonadota; class Alphaproteobacteria; order Pelagibacterales; family Pelagibacteraceae; genus Pelagibacter. Next base: position 2,744 of record CACOGI010000011.1, on the reverse strand, counting down.
ATATCAATATATCTTGGCTCAAAAATATTTAGAGGAACTGTGGTTTTAGGAAAAATTATAAAGTTACTTAATGGGAAAACAGCAATCTTTTTTGGTAAATCTTCTTTTTTCATAATGATCAAAATATATCATATTTAATATTGCTTGAATTAAAAAAAATGACTATCTATAATATTATTTATGCGGGCATAGCTCAGTGGTAGAGCGTCTCGTTGCCAACGAGAAGGTCGAGGGTTCGACCCCCTTTGCCCGCTCCAATAATTTATGAGTGATTTATTAACAAAAAAATGTGCTCCTTGTGAAGGTGGTCTCAGTCCATTTGATAAAAGCGAAATACATAAATATCAAAAAAAAGTAGATGGTTGGGATGTTATTAAAAATGAGAAAAATATTTATTTTCTGGAAAAAAAATTTACCTTTAAAAACTTTTTAGAGAGCCAAAATTTTGTAAATCAAGTTGGTGTTATATCAGAGGGTGAAGGACATCATCCCGATATTTCGTTTGGATGGGGATATGCTAAGATAAGCATTACAACGCATGCAATTGAGGGATTATCTGAGAATGATTTTATACTAGCAGCAAAAATTGATGATAAAATCAATGACGGAAATGTCTAGTATTTGAGAAAATTAAAACCGTCTCTGTTGCGTTAGCAAATTTTATTATGTCTTTATCTCTAATTGATCCGGACGGTTGAATTACTGCGGATACTCCTGATTGCACAAGTTTTTCTATTCCATCTTGAAATGGAAAAAAAGCATCTGAAGCGGCAACAATTTCACCTTTAGCATTATTGAATTTATTCATTTTATCAACTGCAATCTGACAGCTATCTAACCTGCTAGGTTGTCCAGATCCTATACCGATTGTAGATTTGTTACTAGCAAGAACGATTGCATTTGATTTTACAAAACGACAAATATTGAATGCAAATATAAGATTTTCAAATTGTAATTTGTTTGGTTTTTTTTTTGATACAACCTTGAAGTCTTTTTTTGAAAAAATCAGCTTGTCTTCGGACTGTACTAGAATTGAGCCATCAACTGAGTTTAACTTTAAATTACCCTGTAACAAAAATTTTGAAGCATCGATTAACCTTAAATTTTTCTTTGATTTTAATATTTTAATAGCTTTACTGTCAAAACCTTTTCCAATTATAACCTCATAAAAAACTTTATTTAATTCCAGTGCTAAAGATTTAGTAACTTTAAAATTAAAAGATACAACACCCCCAAAAGCGCTAATAGGATCACAAGCTAGAGCAGAATTATAACTTTTTATACCATTATCTAAAATAGAAACCCCACAAGGATTTGCGTGTTTGATAATCACAGTACCTTTATTTTTTGGGAGAGATTTTGAAATTAATAATGCAGAAAAAATATCATTATAATTATTATAACTTAATGGTTTACCGTGAATTTGATTTAAATTTAAATTTCCATTTTCTGAATATAAGGCACTCTCTTGATGAGGATTTTCACCGTATCTTAACTTTTCAATTAATTTCGATTTAATAATTTTTTTTTTGGGAAAATGTACGTTTGAAATGTTGTTAAAATAATTGGTAATAATAGCGTCATAATAAGCAGTTTCTGTAAAAGCCATTCTTGACATTTTCTTTCTAAATTCCAGAGAGGTACAACCTTTATTGAACTTTAGCTCTTCAATAAACTCAGAATACTGTTCGGGTGAAGTTAATACAGTTACATCATTATAATTCTTTGCAGCAGCCCTAACCATAGCTGGTCCGCCAATATCTATATTTTCAATAATTTTTTTGTGATTTTTTTCTTGCTTAAGAGTTTCTTCAAATGGATAAAAATTCACAATAACTAAATCAATATTTTGATATTTTCTCATTTTCATTTCTCTCAAATGACTCTTACTTTTTCTTTTATTAAGTATTCCTGCATGTATTTTGGGATGTAAAGTTTTTACTCTTCCTTCAAGAATTTCTTCTGAGCCAGTAAATTTAGAAACTTCAAGACAGCTAAATTTAAGTTTTTTAATTGTTTTAAAAGTTCCCCCAGAACTAATAATTTTTATATCGTTTTTTTTTAATATTTTTAGAAGAGGTTTTAAATTTTTTTTGTTTGATAAAGATATTAATGCAGATCTTATTTTTTTCATTATAATTTTTTTATTTCCCACTTAATATTTTCTTCCTGGTTATTAGAAATACCAGTAATAAAAATATTTTGATTTTCAGTATATAAATTTTTATTACCGAAATATAAACCATTATCAATATTAATATCATAATTATCGCATGTAAATTTCCATCCTTCATCATCTAATTCTATCAGGATAGTTTTGTTGTCCTGTGTTTTCATTAATTTAACATTTGGGGTCATATGAAATCTAATATCAAATTTATAATTGTTATTATTATTTTTTTTTATTATTTTGTCTGTCCCAATAAATTTCACTTCTTGAGGATAGAATTCAATTAGTCTTTCATGTATTGAGCTATACTTTTTAAAATATCCATCATGTGAAAAATTTATTCTCCAATAATCTTTATTAAAAACCACATCCTTTTTTGTTACTTTTATACTTTTTTTTGTCATCCACGATTTATTAATTTTAGTAAATTTACAAGAAGAGTTATCATCAATTATTAGTGTACTATGAGCAGCTGAGGATTTAGATAATTTATTAAGTTCAATATTTTTTTTGTAGTATCCACAATTAGTAATTAGTTTTTTTCCATTAGATATAATTTCAAACGATAAAGCAC
>CACOGI010000010.1 GCA_902626725.1 uncultured Pelagibacteraceae bacterium | reverse complement strand
GTTTACAATAAAAGGTGCCATACCTAGTCCAGTAGAATTGCCTATTCCAAGATTTTTGCAAATTTTAGGGTCTAATTTGACTGCCAATTTTGGATTTCTGTTTTTTGCAACATGATTTACCTGATCAAAAGTAAATTGTCTTACCAAATATACCAACATCATTTCTAATCTAAATGGACCATTAATTTCATCTCTATTCTTAATTCTAAAACGGTCTGCTAATCCAAATTTACCTGATCCATAAACGGCTGTGGTTCTATAAAGATATCCAACTTTTTCCAACAAATCTAAATTTGGCTGTTTGCCTTTACTTAGACTGTCAACGACATGATCAAAGATTCTAACAGACTTGTTAGCTCTCGATAAAGTTAGTTCTTTATATGACAATCTACCAACTTCTTGTTTTGGAACTTCATTTTTTAATCTATCAATATCTTTTTTCAGAGGGATTCCATCATGAAGAGTAAAAGCAGCATCCCATTTAGTTGCAATTACTCTATCTGACCTCTCATCATCACCAATCTTATTTGCAAAACAAACCAATGAATAAACTCGGTCTTTTTTTGTGAAAGAATAAACAGCAGTGCCATGCCCATTTTTATCTAACTCAAACAAATCTCTTTTATATTCCCAATCTTTGAACTCACTTAGAAAACTTCGCAAAAAAGATAATCTTGATTGATGGAATGAACCAAGTCTTGAAAGTTTCATTATTGTATTTGGGTCTCGTAAACTTACATTCATATTTAAATTGTCTTATAAAAATTATACCAATTATTTCCAAGTATTCCATTAGTCTCAGTTTCTGAAAAACCAACCTTTTTGAGTCCTTGTTCTAAATTTTTGAAACCTCTGGCATCCACAAACCATTGAGGTTGTTTTGGAAAACCAGGTTTATTTTTTGAGCCTTCTCCATAATTTTTACTCTTTGACCACGTGCCATTTCTCATCCACTCAACAACTTCATCGGGCTGGTTTAAACAAAGATCTGAACCGATTCCAATATTATTTACATTCATTATTTCTGCAGTTCTTGCAACCATCTCACAAAAACTTTCAATAGAACAATTTGTATTATCTTTTAAATGATGAGGATAAAGTGATAAGCCCAAAATTCCACCACTATCACTTAAAACTTTAAGTAATTCAGAAGATTTATTTCTTTTTGCTGCATGCCAAAATGATGGGTTCGCATGTGTAATTGCTATTGGTTTTTCACTTATCTCAATTGCATCAAAAGTACTCTTTTCAGCAGAATGTGACATATCAACGACAACACCAACTCTGTTCATTTCTTTAATAACTTCGCGACCAAAGTTTGTTACGCCACTATCAACTTTTTCATAACAACCTGTAGCCAACAAAGATTGATTATTATATGTCAGTTGCATAAATCTACATCCAAGTTCGTGTACTTTTTCTACTAAATTAATGTCATCTTCTATAGGAGAGCAATTTTGAAAACCAAAAAAAATAGATGTTTTATTTTCTTCATTTGCTTTTTCAATATCTTTGTAATTTTTACCTAAAAAAATTAAATCTGAATTCTCTTTAAATAATTTTTGCCATTTATCTATCTCTATTAAAAGCTCATCAAAATCTTCATGATATACAATCGTAACATGTACCGCATCTAGTCCTGCCTCTCGATTGATTTCAAAAACTTTTCTTGACCAATTACAATATTGAAGGTTGTCTATTTTAAATTTCATTTTGATAAATAATTATGAACCATACCAATATGTTTTTTTAAATACTATTTATTTTATTGAAATTTTAATCTAATTTTGAAATAAAGATTGTGCTTTAAAATCATGAAAAAGAATAAACATCTAAAAGTTGCAGTAATAATGGGCAGTCAATCTGACTATAAAACAATGCAATTTTGCACAAAAATATTAAAAAAAATGGCGGTAAAATTTGAAACCAAAATTATTTCAGCTCATCGAACTCCTAAAAGAATGTATGAATTTGCTAATACTGCAAAAAAAAACAATTTTGGAGTAATTATTGCTGGTGCTGGTGGTTCAGCACATTTGCCAGGTATGATTTCTGCAATCACCTCTGTCCCGGTTTTAGGGGTTCCAATTGAAAGCAAAAAACTTAAAGGATTAGATAGTCTATTATCTATTGCGCAGATGCCAAAAGGTATTCCTGTTGGCACATTGGCTATAGGAGAAGATGGGGCTATCAATGCCGCTTTGTTAGCAACTGCAATTATTGCAAATAATGATCCTGTTGTTAAAAAAAGATTAGATAATTGGAGATTAAAACAAACGAAATCTGTTAAAAAAAAACCTAAATAAAATGTCAGAAAAAAATCTGGGTATTATTGGTGGAGGTCAATTAGGTAGTTTACTTTCAGTTGCTGCAAAAAAGTTAAATATAAAAACAACAATTTTTTGTGATGATCCAGAAGCTCCTGCACAAAATTTTTGTGATGATTTTATTTTTGGCAAATATGACGATAAACAAAAAATACAAGAATTTGCACAAAAAGTTAATTTAATAACTTATGAATTTGAAAATATTCCATACGAAACTTTAAATCAAATGAACAAATTAAAACCAGTTTTACCAAAACCCTCTGTAAATAGATTAATTCAACATAGAATTGCTGAAAAAGATTTTGTTAATAAATTAAATATAAGAACAACTAGATATGTTTCGATAGATAAAAAATCTGACATTGAAACTTTAGAAGATCTTCTGCCTGGAATTTTAAAAACAACAACTATGGGCTATGATGGAAAAGGTCAATATCCTATAAAAAATATTGAAGATATTAATTCTTTAGATGTTGATTTTTCTAAAGGCTATATACTTGAAAAATTAGTTAAGCTTCAAAAAGAGATATCAGTAATAGTAACAAGATTTGGTATTAATAATTATGAAATATATGAGCCTATTGAAAATACTCATGAAAACCAAATACTAAAATATTCTGTAATTCCTGCCAAGATTAATCAAAAAATATTAAATCAATCTAAAGACTGGGCAACACAGATTGCAGAAGAACTAAAATATATAGGTACACTTTGTGTGGAATTTTTTATTGATAGAAATGATAATTTATATGTAAATGAGATAGCTCCAAGAGTTCACAATTCTGGTCATTTGACAATAAATGCTTATAACGTAAGTCAATTTGAAAATCATGTTAGAGCGGTTTGTTCATTAAAGAAAATTCCTTTAAAGAAATTGCATAATGCTAAAATGGTAAATTTGATTGGAGATCAAATTAAACCTTATAGACAAAATATTAAATTAAATAATAATGAATTTTTCTTTGATTATCTTAAAAAAGAGATTAAAGAAAAAAGAAAAATGGGTCACATAACAACTTTGATATAATGCTTAAATCTATTGAGGGTAATTTTGATAATCCAGAAGTAAACAAGTTGCTTACGGAACACTTTATTGAACTAAGAGCTGCTTCGCCAGAGGGGAGTGCGCATGTTCTAGACATACCTGGGCTTAAAGACTCGTCTATTAAATTTTGGAGCCTTTGGGAAAATGAAAAAATATTTGGTTGTGGAGCTTTAAAATTTCTTAGTAAAGAACATGGTGAATTTAAATCAATCAGAATACATGATAAATTTAGAAATCAAGGAAATGGTGTTAAAATAATAGAACATTTGATTTCTGAGGCTATTAAATTTAATATTAAGAGAATAAGTTTGGAAACAGGTGCTGGTAAGTTTTTTGACCCAGCAAGAAAATTATTTGAAAAATGTGACTTTAAACCTTGTAAGCCATTTGCTCACTATAAAGATGATGTAAATTCATTATATTTGACAAAACTTATAAACAACGATTGATACAAAAAAACACGATTTATTATCAATTTAGTTGACAAAACCCTATTAATTTTAAAAAAAGCTCTAATTACTTAATTATAAGTAATAAATTAATATAACTAAAAGTAAGAAGAAATAATATGAGTCTACAAGGTAAAGTTAAATGGTTCAATCCAACCAAAGGTTTTGGTTTTATTGAAAGAGAAGATAAAGAAAAAGATGTATTCGTACATGTTTCAGCAGTAAGAGATGCTGGTATGAACGGTTTAGATGAGGGTCAGGCTTTGACTTTCGATGTTGAAGATGGTCCTAAAGGTCCTTCAGCAGTTAACTTAAAAACTGCATAATTTTCATAATCATTTATTGGCTATAAATTATTTTAGCTTTTTTAAGAGTTAATTGATTTTTATAGCCAATAAAATATTTTAAAACAAAATTAATAAAATTATGATTGGTATTTTAGGTGGAATGGGCACTCAAGCTGGTCTTGATTTTTGTAATAAGCTTGCAATTCTTTATAGAGGTAAGATTGATCAAGATTACCCATTATTTTTACTATATAATAAATCAAATATACCTGGACGGCCTGAGTCAATAGGAATCCACACTGGCAAATTATCAGGCAAAATTAATGATAAAAAAAATAAAAAAAAATATCTATCAGTTTTACAAAGTTTAATAAAGGGATGTGATCTTTTAAAAAAAAGTAATTGTAAATTTATAGTCATTCCATGTAATACAGCTCATTATTGGTATGATGATTTGCAAAAAAGAATTAAATTACCGATTATTAATATGCCTAAAGAAGTTTTTAATTATACTAAAAATAAGTGTAAAAAAAATTCATCAATTGGTTTGCTAGCGACTGAAGGAACTTTAAAGACTGGTGTTTATAATAAGTTTTTTGATAAAAATTTTAATTTAATTTTTCCTAGTAAGACTATTCAGAATAACTCAGTGAATGAAGCAATCAAACTTGTAAAAATGGGAAAAGTAAAATTAGCAAACAAGGTTATAATGCCTGCAATAAATTACTTAATAAAAAAAAAATGTAAAAAAATAATATTAGGATGTACAGAACTTCCAATAGCTATTTTCGCTTTTAAATCATTTAAAAAAATTAAATCTTCAAAAGTTTTTCTTGATCCAAATTTAATTTTAGCAACTGCAGCAATGAAAAAATATAAAAAATAAATAATGGCGCCCAAGGAAAAACCTTATTTACTTTTAGTTGCAGAATTAATCTATTTAGAAATATGTAAAATTAAAAAAATAAATTCAGACTATTCTAATATTAATGCAATTGAAGGCTTTATTGGTACTCAAACATATAAAGAAATTAGCAGTGGTAAATATCACGATGAATTAATTAAAAAATTAGAAAAAAATAATTTTATAGATATTAAAACAAAAAAAAAGATACCTAGTGAAACAATTAGATTACTTCAAATTCAAAAAGACTTGATGATTAAACAACTAATTCAATTCCCAAATCTATATTATGCGAAAAGTCATTTTCCGCTTGAGATATCTCAAAGAGCTTTTGATCATCTATGGAGGATGTGTGAAAGCTATGAATTATGGTGTAAAGAAACAAAACAAAATAAACTTATAATATTAAATATTATTGACTAGATTTGGTAATAATTTTGTTTGTTTCCTCTATTCTTTTTTTCACTAAAAAGTAAAAATCCTCACTTTCTAATGTTTTTCTCTGAATATTTTTAGATTTATTTATTTGAGTAAGACTAATTTCTTGTAAATTTTCGACTGGCGTTTTGCCTGTGTACATTGTTATTAATTGATTAGATCCATAATTTAGTCCAGCTTGTAAACCGCTTCCTGTTGATGAAAGGGTATAAACCGGGCCCAGCATTACTGTAGGAGACGAACACGCCGTTAAAAAATTTATTAAAAAAAATCCAAAAATTAATTTTTTATAATTCATTAATCTAACGAATCTTAAGCATTTTATAATACAACTCAAGGTAGAATTAAATTTATAACATAAAAGCTTAATTTTCATGGACAAATTAAACTAAATTTGCGAATCGATTGTAAGTAAATTTTTTTTATAAAACCTAAAATGATCAGGATATATCCCCTTATTTTTATTTTGTTATGGTCATCTGCCTTTATTACTACTAAGCCTATCGTTGACAATAGTGATCCTTTTGCAGCACTAGCTTTCAGATTTTTTTTTGTTGCATTAGGATTTTATTCATTTTCTATTTACTCAAAACAATCAATAATTGTTAATAATAGAAATTTAATTGAGTCCTTATTAAGTGGAGTTCTTTTCCACGGATTATATTTAGGTGGTGTATTTTACTCTATCTCGATTGGTATGCCTACAGGTATAGCTGCATTAATAGTAACTCTTCAGCCTATTTTAACTAATGCACTTAGTGGGCCTATATTAAATGAAAAAGTTACTACTAAGCAATGGATTGGAGTTTTGCTTGGATTTCTAGGTGCAGCATTGGTTTTAGGTTTAGATGTAGGTACTGATATTCCTTTGCTAGGATTGATTGCTACGATAGTTGCTTTAATTTCAATTACAACTTCTACAATTTGGCAAAAGAAATTAAGTAACAACTTACCTTTGCCAGTGAGTAATTTTTATCAAGCCATCGGTGGATGTTTGTTTCATATCTTAATTGTAATAATTTTCACCAAACCATATATTCATTTTACTAAAACATTTGTTATTGCAATGAGTCATCAAATATTTTTAGTATCATTTGGTGCATTTACAATACTCATGTTTTTAATTAAAAAGAATTCTGCTAGTAAAACAGTCTCAATATTTTTTCTTATACCAGCTACCTCTGCATTTATGGCTTGGCTTTTTTTGAATGAAAGTTTAACACATTTAGATTTCTTTGGATTTTTGATAGCTACAATAGGTGTTTATATTGCTACTCGCGACTAAAATACTTATAATGATTTAAAACCAAATTCTAAAGATGCGTCTGTAATAGAGTGATATAAAGATTCTCCAAAACTTCTTAGAGTAAATAATCTTGCTTTATCAGGGTTGTCTTCCAGTAAATCTACTGTGAAAGCTATTCCATTATAAGTAGAGTTTATAGAATTGTTCTTTTCTAAAGAATTAAAATTAAAAGGACATCCTTTCTTTAAAACTTCTTTTACTTCTTGTCCTTCTATTTGAATTATGGCTCTTGAATGAGATAGGTTAGTTAAAGCAAAATCCGATTCTTTAAAATTTTCTAAGATATTTTTGAACAAATTTTTTTTTGTTGAAACAACAAACCAGTTTTTTGGTCCATTCCATAATAGTCTTGTATCATCATTATTTGCCACACTTAACGGTTCATCTTTCAATTTTAGACCATCAATATCAACACTATCTATAGAAACTGTAGAATTTTTATACTGAAATATTTGAACTATTAATAAATTTTTAATTTCTGAGATTTTTAAAAGGTTATTTTCATTTTTACCTTCATAATCACCAAATTGACCGATTGAATGAACGTTCGCTAATGCTGATAATGAACTCATGATCTAACTCTTTCACCTTTTGGATCAACATAATGTGAAGAAACAATCTCAACTGGAATAACTTTATTTTTTAGCGGGGACATTACAAATAATTTTTTACCGATCATATTTTTTCCATCTTTAACAATAGCTAAAGAAAATGGATTATCATGTTCAACGCTCCAACATGAAGCTGAAATATATCCTAATTTTGGATTTGGTAATGGCGCATTTGAGTCTTTAACTAGATGGGATCCTTCTGGAATACTTGTTTTTTTATCTAAAGGAACAACACCAACAACTTTCTGTCTATCTTCAGCTATAAATGCCTTTCTATTTAAAGATCTTTTTCCAATAAAGTCTTTCTTTTTACTTAACAAACCTTCAAGAGAATTATCATAAGGAATTGTTCTTCCATCAAGCTCTGAACCTGCTACATGACCCATCTCAATTCTTAGAGTTGATAATGCCTCAGTGCCATATGGTTGGATCTTGAATTCTTGACCAACTTCTATGATCTTTTCCCACATAAAGTTTCCATTATCTGACTCAACATTTATTTCATACGCAAGTTCACCCGAAAATGAGATTCTAAATATTCTAGCCTTAACTCCAAACAAATCTCCTTCCATATAACCCATAAAAGGCAAACCCTCATTTGATACATCAGATTTTGGAAATAATTTTTGTAATAATTCTCTAGATTTTGGCCCAGCTATTGCGGCCCCTGCCCATTGTTCTGTCGTTGAAACAACATTTACATTTAATTCTGGCCAAACTAATTGTAAATAATATTCTAAGTGTGAGAGAACGTTTGCAGCTTGTGCGGTGGTAGTTGTCATATGATAATGATTTTCAGAAATTCTTGTGGTTGTTCCATCGTCCATTACAATTCCATCTTCTCGTAACATTACGCCATATCTTGCTTTACCCACTGGTAACTTTAACCATGCATTAGTATAAACTCTATTAAGAAATTCTGCAGAATCCGGACCTTTGATATCTATTTTTCCTAATGTAGTTACATCGCAAACACCAACATTAGTTCTTACATTTTTTGCTTCTCTTTTCGATCCTTCAAATAAACTTTCATTCCCTTGCTTGTAATATCTTGGTCTTAACCACACTCCTGCATCTACAAAAACTGCATTATTTTTCTCATGCCATGAATGCATTGGAGATTTTCTTGTTGGTTTTGAATGTTTTCCAACTTCTCTTCCAACTATTGCCCCAATCGAAACTGGAGTATATGGAGGTCTAAATGTTGTATGACCTACAGCCGGTACAACTTTGTTTTCTATTTTTGATACTAATTGTAAACCATTAAGATTACTTGTTTTACCTTGGTCGGTGGCCATACCAAGAGTCGTATATCGCTTAACATGTTCAATTGATCGATATCCCTCTTTTAAAGCAATTTCTATGTCCGATACTGCAACATCATTTTGAAAATCTAAAAATCTTTTATAATTTTTTCCTTTTGGAAGTGGAACACACCAAAATTTATCATGAACAGTTGATTTTTTTTCAATTACATTTGGGAAAGAAATTTTATTATCTTTTTTAGTGATTTCCTTTGATAATTTATGGCCAGCTTCAAATGAATTTTTTAAAGTTTCTTCTAAAGTATAAGTTCCATTAGCAGCACCTAAAGTAGTTTCATTTTGCTTTGGTATTCCAGGAACAAAAGCGTCTATATCCTCTTTAAATTTTGTTTTATTTCCTGATTGTGAGGCCAAATGAATTGTTGGTGTCCAAAAACCAGATACACATATACAATCACACTTAATATTTTCTATTGCTCCAAGTTGCTCTTTATTTTCTGAAATTTTTGCAATATCGGCTGATTTTACTTTTTTATAACCTTGAGCAGCTACAACTACATAAGAAAATTTAATATTTATTCCTAGATTTTTTGCTTCATCAACGATTTCGGACTTTGGATCATTTCTTGTATCTAGAATAACTGGGTTTATACCATTTTTTTGAAATTCAATTGCTGTTTCATAGCCACTATCGTTATTTGTAAATATTAAAGGATTTTTTCCAACCAACACTCCATATACTTTAAGATATTCTTTCGCAGCTGATGAAAGCATCACGCCTGGTGTATCGTTATTACCAAAAACAATTGGTCTTTCAATTGATCCTGAGGAAATTAGAACCTCTTTTGCTCTTATGTACCACAGCTTTTGTTTTGGATGAAATTTTTTTGTTGTTGGTAAATGGTCACTTATTCTTTCTGACATTACCAACATGTTATGATCATAGTAACCAAATACTTGTGATCGATTTTTAACAATTACATTTGGCATTTCTTTTAGCTCAGAAATTATACTTTCAGCCCATTCTTTACCTGATTGATTGCCTATATTAACTTCACTGGTTAATAACGTTCCACCAAACCTAGATTTATCTTCAGCTAAAATTACTCTAGCCCCATTCTTAGCGGCGGCATATGCGCTTGCTAACCCAGAAGGTCCAGATCCTGCAATCAATAAGTCACAATATTCATACTTGTGTTCGTATCTTTCTTTGTCATGCTTTGTGGACGCAACCCCAAGTCCAGCAGCTTTTCTAATAAAAGGTTCATAAACTTTAAACCAAAAACTTTTTGGCCACATAAATGTCTTATAATAAAAACCAGCTGGGAGAAATATTTTTAAAAAATTATTAATCGCCCCAATATCAAAATTAACACTAGGCCAACAATTTACACTTGTAGCTTCCAAACCTTCGAAAAGTTCCTGCTCTGTAGCTTTAATATTTGGCTCTGTTTCGCCATTTCTGTATAATTGAACAATTGCATATGGCTCATCAACTCCAGCACCAAAAAACCCTCTTGGTCTATGATATTTAAAGCTTCTACCAACTAAATGAACCCCATTAGCGATCAAAGCTGATGCTAACGTATCCCCTTCATAGCCATAATAAACTTTTCCATTAAATTTAAATGAAAGTTTTTTATTTCTATTAATCAGCCCAACATTTTCTAATCTGAAACTTTGAGTCATTATGAAATTTCCTCACTTGCTTTAAGAGTTTTAAAAATTTCATGTGTCGCCGTATCTCTTTCAACTTTAATCCATTGTCGACATCCTGATAAATGTTGCCATAACTCCCAATGTTTTCCTCTTAAACTTTTTCTATTATAAACAAAATCATCCCATTCTTGATCTGTAACTTCCTTCCCTAGCTCAGGTCTTTTAACAGTAGCATCCCCACCATAAGAAAATTCATTCTGTGATCTCCATCCACAATGTGGACATTTTATATAAAGCATTTATGAAATCCAAGTTTTTGTACCAAGTCCCTTTTCATCAAGTAAGTAACCTGTATTAAATCTATTCAAATTATATCCAGCATTTAATTCGTGGACCCTGTCTTGTGCAATGGTATGAGCAAATGTCCAACCAGATGCTGGTGTTGCTTTAAATCCTCCATAGCACCAACCACAATTTAAATATAAGCCTTCAATGTGAGTTTTATCAATTATAGGTGAACCATCCATAGACATGTCCATTATACCGCCCCAAGTTCTGAGCATTTTTAATTTACTTAGAAAAGGCATCATAGCTATTCCTTCAGTTAAAACATGTTGTAACGTTGGTAGGTTACCTCTTTGAGCATAACTGTTATATCCATCTAAATCACCACCCATAACCATTTCACCTTTATCTGATTGACTTATGTAAAAATGTCCGGCTCCAAAAGTAACAACTCTATCTAAAACTGGTTTTACAGGTTCAGATACACATGCTTGTAAAAGATGTGTTTCAATTGGTAATTTCATATTTAATTTTTCTGCTAAAATATTTGTACTGCCGGCAACACACAAACCAATCTTTTTTACTTTAATATCTCCCCGCGATGTTCTTACACCCTTTATTTTTCCACCTACAACATCAAAACCTGTTACTTCACAGTTCTGAATTATATCAACTCCCATAGAGTCTGCCTGTCTCGCATAACCCCAGGCTACTGCATCATGTCTTGCAGTTCCTGCACTAGGTTGCATTAATCCACCAAAAATTGGAAACCTAACATTTTCAGAAAAATCAGCCATTGGAATAATTTCTCTAACTTGTTCTCTATTTAAAAGAACTGCATCGATCCCATTCAATCTCATAGAATTACCTCTTCTTGCATAAACATTCATTTGTGCATCTGAGTGGGCAAGGTTGATAATTCCTCTAGGAGAAAACATTACATTATAATTTAAATCTTGACTCATCCTTCTCCAGAGATCCATGCCAAATTCACTAAATAATGCATTATCATCATGCATATAGTTTGATCTTATTATTGTTGTGTTACGGCCAACATTGCCTCCACCGATCCAACCTTTTTCAATTATCGCTACATTTGTTATATTGTGCTCTTTTGCTAGATAATAAGCAGTTGCTAGACCATGACCTCCTCCTCCAATTATAACGACATCATATTCTTTCTTTGGCGAAGGGTCTTTCCAAGCTAAATCCCAATTTTCGTGATTGGAAATAGCGTTCTTAATTAAGCTGAATATTGAGTATTTTTGCATTAGTGAATTTTATAATAATGAATATAAATAGTTCATATTTTTTTTATATATAATTTTTAGATATTTCCAAACCTGTTAAAAAGAGATACTAATCGACCATCTTTTTAATATTAATATAGGACTTTTAATGAGTGAAGTTAAATCAGACATTCAAATAGCAAGAGAAGCAAAAATGCAACCAATCAAAGACATTTTAGCTAAAATTGATGTTCCAGATGAAAGTTCTGCATTTAGCCCAATGGGGCGTCATATAGCAAAAATAAATTTACAATATTTAGATCAACTAAAAAGTAAAAAAGATGGAAAGCTAATTTTGGTGACTGCAATAACACCTACTCCAGCAGGTGAAGGAAAAACGACAACTTCCGTTGGACTAAATGATGGATTAAATAAAATTGGAAAAAAATCCATAGTTTGTTTAAGAGAACCAAGTCTAGGTCCTTCTTTCGGCATGAAAGGCGGTGCTGCTGGTGGAGGTTACGCTCAAGTTGTTCCTATGGAACAAATTAATCTACATTTCACTGGTGACTTTCACGCAATAACATCAGCACATAATTTACTTTCAGCGTTAATTGATAATCATATTTATTGGGGAAATAAACTAAACATAGATGTTAGAAGAGTAGTTTGGAAAAGAGTAATGGATATGAATGATAGATCATTAAGATCTATTGTAATTGACTTAGGTGGTGTTGCGAACGGCTATCCTAGACAAGATGGTTTTGATATAACTGTAGCTTCAGAAATCATGGCTATATTTTGCCTTGCTACAGATTTAGATGATTTAGAAAAAAGAATTGGAAATATTACAATCGCATACACAAGAGATAAAAAAGCAATTTATGCAAAAGATTTAAATGCACAAGGACCAATGACTGTTCTTTTAAAAGAAGCTATAAGACCAAACGTCACTCAAACTTTGGAAAATAATCCTGCCATTATTCATGGTGGGCCATTTGCAAATATAGCACACGGTTGTAATTCAGTTATTGCAACCAAAGCTGGATTAAAGCTATCAGATTATGTCGTAACTGAAGCGGGGTTCGGAGCTGACCTTGGAGCTGAAAAATTTTTAGATATCAAATGTAGAAAATCAGGAATTAAACCAGATTGTGTCGTAATTGTTGCTACGATAAGAGCTCTCAAGATGCATGGGGGAGTAGCAAAAGATGATTTAAAAAAAGAAAATGTTGATGCATTAAAAAAAGGTTTGATCAACTTAGAAAGGCACATAAATAATACAAGAAAATTTGGTCTACCAGTCACAATAGCTGTAAATCATTTTATAACTGATAGTGATAAAGAAATGAGTGCACTACTAGATTTTTGTAAAACTCAGGGTGTAAAGGCATCAAAATGTACTCATTGGTCTAACGGAGGAGAAGGAACAAAAGAATTAGCAAAAAATGTAGCTGAAATTTGTGAAGAAAACAAAAATACATTTAAATACTTATACGAAGATAAATTACCATTATTTAAAAAAATTGAAAAAATTGCACAAGAAATTTATCATGCTAGTGAGGTTGTTGCAGATACAAAAACGAGACAACAATTAAAAGATTTTGAGGAAAAAGGTTATGGAAATCTTCCAGTATGTATTGCTAAAACTCAGTACAGTTTTTCAACAGATCCTAATCTTAAAGGAGCTCCAACAGGTCATGTTCTTCCAGTTAGAGAGGTAAGACTATCTTCGGGTGCTGAATTTATTGTTGTTGTTTGTGGAGAAATAATGACGATGCCTGGATTACCAAGAGTACCAGCGGCTGACTCAATTAAATTAAATAAGAAAGGTGAGATAGAGGGCTTATTTTAGTTAGGCTGCATTTAAATAGTCTAACCAATTCTTTAATTCTAACATTCTTGATTCTTTAACAGAAATCTTAATTTCATTTTTTATAAGCTCAATATGTTTATTAACTTCTGTTTCGTTAGTAAAACATTTTCTATTATTTATTAATTTTTCTTTTCTAAAGTTGATTAAAGTAATCATTTTATTATAAGTTATTTCAGGATGATATTGTAAACCCCATATATTGCTAACTCCTGAATTAAATTCAATACTTTGCACTTTGTTGATTTTATTAGATGCTAAATGTATAGCGCCTTGAGGTAAAGTTACTACTTCATCAAAATTAAAAGCAGGAGAATTAAATTTTTGATTTTTTGATTTATATAGTGGATGCTTTAAACCATTATCATTAATTTCAATATTACTTGCAATCCCAATATGAGCTCCATTGATTGATTTTTTAACTTCACCTCCAGCAGCAGTAACTGCAACTTGCATTCCCCAGCATATTGCTAAAATCTTGTTGATTTTTTTAAAACATTCTTTCATAAAAGAAATTTGTTGTTTAATTTCAATACAATCATTGTAAATATTTAGGCTACTACCACCCCAAATCATTCCATCGTATTTTTCAAGATTTGGTAGAATTTTATCAAAATTTTTTTCAGAGCAAGGATTAAATACATCGATATTTAGATCCCTTGTAAAATAAGCAAGGCTTTCTTTTAAACTTTCTGAATGTGTTGGAATTCCTAAATTTTTAAAATCATTATTTTCTGCTTGTAGATTTCCTTCAACTATAAGCAAATTTAGCTTTTTCATCAGAATATCTTTCCAGAAATACTATACTCATATAAAATTTTCATATCGTCAATATTCATTTTTTTAGGATTTGTGGAGGTGGAAGGATCTTCTAACGCCATTTTTGATAATTTATCTAAATCAAGCTTACTAACTTCTAAAACATCAGAAAGTTTATGAGGTATTTTAAGATCTTTTCTTAAACCCAAAATCCAATTTAAAAAACTGTCAAAATCTTTTTTTAAATCTAGATAATCACAGATTGAAACTATTTTTTTTTCTATGAAAGATTTATTAAATGTTAAAACATATGGCATAAAAATTGCATTAGATAATCCATGGTGGATATTAAATTGAGCATTCACTGGATGGCTTAATGAATGAATAGCTCCCAAACCCTTTTGAAAAGCTGTTGAACCCATAGATGATGCCACCAATAAGTTTTGTCTAGCTTCAATATTTTTTCCGTCATTAAAAGCTTTTAAAATTGATTTTTTAATTAACCTCATTCCTTCTAAAGCTATTCCTTCTGCCATAGGGTGAAAATTTGGAGAACAAAATGCCTCAAGGTTATGCGCTAATGCATCCATGCCTGTAGCTGCTGTAAGTCTAGGTGGAAGTTCAATTGTTAGAGTTGGGTCTAAAATTACGATAGAAGGTAAAATTTTTGGATGAAATATAATCTTTTTGATACCAGTTTTTTTATTTATAATCGCTGATGCGCGACCTGTTTCAGATCCCGTTCCAGCGGTTGTTGGTATGGCAATGATTGAGGGAATCTTTTCCTCATTTGCTCTTTTCCAATAATCTCCAATATCTTCAAAATCCCAAATAGGTCTATTTTGTTTTGACATAAATGCTATTGCTTTTCCAACATCAAGAGCACTTCCACCTCCTATCGCTATAACACCATCACAGTTATTTTTTTTGAACTCTTCTACACCTTCGTCAACATTTTCACCAATTGGATTACCTGTGAAATTTGAAAAAACATAAAATTTTTTAAACTTATTTAAATTTTCTGAAATAATTTTTTTTATAAAGGGTAAATTTACTAAGTCCTTATCGGTTACTAATAGTGGATTATTAATATCTAAATTTTTACATGCTTCCTCTAAATCATTAATTCTATTTTCCCCAACCCAAACAGTTGTTGGATAATTCCAATTAAATTTCATAACTAGATTATATTAATTAATCTTAAATTTTTTATTTTTTAAAATAGCTTTTAATAAATTAAACATCAAAGGGACTCTTTTTCTATTAATCTTTTTTAGTATAAATGGACCAATTTCTCGAGCAAGCTGTTCCCCCTCAACCGTATCTTTTGGCATAAATCTTTTTTTTGCAACTCTAAAGGTAAAGCCTTTACCAAGATAACTACCCATTTTACTATTTCTCCCACCAGCTGCGCTTACATATAAATCTCCTACCCCAGCAAGACCTGAAATAGTCTCATTTTTACCCTTAAAATATTTAATCAAATACCTCATTTCAACTAATGATTTCTGAAATAAGTTCGATGATGAATTTAAACTTTGACCAGCACCAATTATCATTGAATAGATATTTTTAATTGCAGAGCAAACTTCAACCCCAATTACATCTTTAGAATATTCCGGGAGATAATACTCAGTAGAAATTTGCTTTCCAATAGACTTGGCTACTGCAAT
>CACOGI010000009.1 GCA_902626725.1 uncultured Pelagibacteraceae bacterium | reverse complement strand
GTATGGATATGATGATGGAATAAACTCAGCAATTCAAGTTTGTCATTTAATTAGCAATCAAAATAAAAAAATAAGTGAAATAATCAGTGAAATTCCTAAAACATATCAGTCACCAACAATGGCACCGTTTTGTAAAGATGAAGATAAATATAATGTTGTAAGAGATATCGTTTCTCAAATAGAAAAAATCAAAAATGAGAAAGTAAAAATTGATAATCAAATAATCAAAGAAATTTTAACAGTAAATGGAGTTAGATTTACTTTTGAAGATGGTTCTTGGGGTCTAATAAGGGCATCCTCAAACAAACCTTCGCTAGTTATTGTAACAGAAAGTCCAATTTCAAATGACAGGAAAATAAATATATTTAAATTTATTGATGGCTTACTTAAGAAAACTGGAAAAATTGGAGAATATGATCAAAAAATTTAATTAATTTTTATTTCGATCATCTACTTCACGTTCATTAATTTTATTTTCTAGATCGCTTGGAGGATCACTACTTGGAGGATCGTTTCTAGTAGATTTCAATTCATTTGAATAAAATTTTTTAATCAATTCCTCCTCTTTTTTCTTTTGTTCTTCATCAAATTTAATTTCCCATTCTTTGATCCTTCGATTTTCTTCCTCAATTCTTTTTTCTTCAGCAATTTTTTCTGCTAAAGCTTTTTGATTTTCTTCCTCTATACGTTTTTGTTTCTCTGACTCTTTTCTCTCTTCTTCAATTCTATCTCTCTCTTCCTTTTCTTTGAGAATTTTTTCTCTTTCAGCTTCTTTTAATGCTTCTTCCTTTTGTCTAATTTCATCCTCTTTTTGCTTTTGTATTTCTTTTTCTCGAATAAGCTGTCTTTCTATTTCTTGTTGTCGATCTAATTCTAGTTGTTTAAGACGATTCTCAGTCTCTCTCAATCTTTCCTCTTCATATTTTAATTTTCGAGCAGCTTCTCTAATCTTCTGTTCCTCGTCTAATCTTTTTTGTCTTTCTATATCTTTAAGCCTATTTCTTTCAATTCTTTCCCTTTCTCTCTCTTCTCTCAATTTTTGAGCTTCTACTTCCTTTGCTTTAATTTCTTCTTTTTTGGCATTAATTTTCTCTTCTCTAATTCTTTGTCGCTCTAACATCTTAATTCTCATTTCCTCTTCTTTGATTCTTTGAGCGTCTTCTCTTAATTTTTTAGCCTCTTGATCTTTAATCTTCTGTTCTTCAATTTTAAGTCTTTGAGCCTCAATTTTTTGTCTTCTTTCCTCATTTTTTCTTACTTTTTTTTCATTATCCATTTCCAATTTCTTTTGAAGCAAGATCTGACGTTTTTCTTCTCTAAATTTGTTGAGTTTTTCTCTTTGAGCCTCTTTTTTTTCTCTTTCAAGCGCTCTTTTTTCCTCTAATATCCTATTTTTTTCTGTTCTTTTTCTCTCTAATTCTTTTTGTTTTTTATATTTTGTATAAAAATTTCCAATCTTTTTTTTTGTATCTTCGATTGAGAAAATTTTTGGAATTTTTAAATTATCCAGATCAAGTTTTTTAAAACTTTTTTTAAATGTATTTTTTCTTTTAGTCATTTTTTTATATTGTAAAAAAGCTAACAATTTTTATATGTTTTGAATACAAATTGAATGTTTAATTTGAGCTCAAAAAGTATTGAATTATAAAGCATAATTGTTAATTCAAAAATTGATATTATAAAAATACAATTCTTACGTGAATTTAATAAAACTAATTTAAAAAAAAATTAACCTTGTTTTCTAAGAATCAGATACTAGCTAAACAATTCATGAATAAAAAACTTTTATATTTTTTTTGCTTTATCTTAATGACAAATTGTACAATGTCAGGAACAGCTTTTTTGGGACCTATTTATACAGGTGCAAAAACTGGTAGTGTATATCAAAGTTCATTATCACTAGGTTCAGGAAAAGCCATTAATCATTTAAAATCAAAAGAAATTAAAAAATTAGGTTTCAAAAACTCAATGCCTATTTTGAAAGATGTTCCATATGTTGATAAAGATCCCTATATAATTCTAGCTTATAAAGTTGATAAAATTGAGTATTCTCATGTTATCGAGCCAGAACCATTACCCTAATTAATTTTTTTTAAAATTGTTAATAAAAGATTTATTCAATTAATACGAGTTTTAATTTTTTAAACGAATCATTTATAATTTCTTTAAGGGTGGCAGAGGGAGACTGAAACCACCCCTACCTCATAATCATCTAAGCTTTAAATGGCAGATAAAAAAATAAGATCTATTGCTAAAACTTTCTCCTGGAGAACTTTAATATTTGTTTATTGGATGATTTTTGGCTACATTTTTACTGGCTCAGTTAAAATTGCAGGTATATTGGGTATAGGTTCAATAGTTCCTTTGTTTTTCTATTATTTTCACGAGAGAGTTTGGAATAAGATTAAATGGGGAACTGATCCCGAATAATTTTATAATTTTTTTTTAAGTTTGTTTGAAATAATAATTTTTTTATAATTTATGTAATCCTCATGATTTTTTTCAATATTTCCAAGTTCATAAAGATAATTTACCATAATTCCAAATGATCTTTCAAAACCGACTCCAGAAATATTGGCATTTATAACGATATCATCAATAATAGCTCCATTGCCTAAGTGAAATCTGCAAACGTCATTAATAGGTAGACCCTTTTTATTTTTTTCGTTCATCAAATAATGTAAGACTAATTTACTAATTATATCCTTATTAGACACAATACGATTATCTCCGATCTTCAAATTTGCAGATTTTAGAAAAGAAATTTTCTCAAATGAATTACCAACAATATTATTTACTTTTTTCTCATCTAGTAGTGAAAACCAATCTCTAAAACCAGGAATTGGTGAAAGAGTTCCAAAATTTTTGATATTAGGTAATTCTTCCTGTAGTTCATAAACTACCCTTTTAATTAAAAAATTCCCTAAAGTAACTCTTTCTAAACCTTCTTGGCAGTTACTTATAGAATAAAAAGTTGCAGTATCGTAATCTTTTTCATCTCCTGTTGTTGGTTTCATGATCTCTTGTATTGATTTTCCAAGACCGTTTGTTAATGCTATTTGAACAAAAATAATGGGCTCATCCTCAAGTGCAGGATGAAAATATGAAAAAAATCTTCTATCCTCTCCAAGCCTTCTTTTTAATTCATCCATATTATTAATTTCGTGAACTCTTTCATATTTCATGATTTTTTCTAATATAGCAGCTTTTGTATCCCACGTTATCTTACGCAGTTTTAAAAATCCTGGATTAAACCATGATTTAAATAACTCTCTTAAATCATTATCAAGTGGCTTTAATTCTGGATTATCTTTTAAAATTTTTAATAAATCCTCTCTTAAAGAAACGATTGTTGATATTCCATTTGGGGACATATTCATTCTTCTAAACAGTTCTCTTCTTTTTCCCTCAGAAACGACAAATAGGTTTAAAAGATTTTGATCATTTTGACCCTCATTATACGTTTTAATCGCCTCCTCTACTTTTGTGTGATTTGGCTTATATTTTTCATTTATTTTTTTAAAAAATAACAATTTATTGTCTGGAGTTAATGTTTGATATAAGTCAGTTATATCTCTTGCAACTGTAATTCCAAATGCAGCTCCTTTATTTGAAATTAAATCATCACATAATGATATAATTGAGTCTAAATCATTTTTTTTTACATTACGTATTTTAAATAACTTTTGACCGACGTCAGCTATTGAAGATATTATTTCTTTTAAATTAAACATAATATTCTAATTAAATCAGTATCTCAAATTGTTAACTTATACTTAAATATTCTAAGAATGATCTTACAGAAACAATAATTAAAAATGTTCCAAAAATTTTACTTAACAAATTTTTGTCAATTTTATACACCGCTTTAGCACCAATTCTAGCCATAATCATCGTCACAGGAACAAATACTATAAATCCTAGTAAATTGATGTATCCAATACTAAATGGGGTATTTACGTTATCAATTATTTTTCCTCCAGCTATCATGGTAATTGTACCACTAACTGCTATTAAAAAACCAACTGCTGCTGCAGTGCCAATAGATTTTCTTATATCGTAACCAAAAGTTCGCATAAAGGGCACCATCAATGAGCCACCTCCTATCCCAAGGGGAACAGAAATAAACCCAATTATAATTCCTGAAATATTTTTAATTGTATCAGATATTTTTTTCGGATTTTCCATAAGTCTTTCCCTTACAAAAATGAAAAATAAACCAACTATAAATGCAAATATTGAAAAAAATAAAACTAACGCTGGGGTTTTTAAATTAACTGCCAAAAAGGTTCCCGCTATCACACCAATCAAAATGAAAATTCCGAATGATTTTACCATTCTAAAGTCAACTGCATCAAATTCCATGTGTGTTTTTGTAGATATTATTGAAGTTGGAATGATAATAGCTAAAGAGGTACCAACTGATAAATGCATTCTTGTAACTATGTCAAAGTCTAAAACAGTAAATGCGTAATATAAAGCTGGAACCATTATAATTCCTCCACCCACTCCAAGCAATCCAGCCATAAAACCTGCTACAGCAGCAGCAGCTGCTAATACAATTAATAAATTAAATATTTCACTAAAGTTTAATATTTCCATTATGAACTAGCTTGATTGGCCTTTTCGTTGTTTTGAACTATTGCCATGATATGTTTTGCCTTTTGAAAATCTGAGTCCTTTGCCATCATATTGTCACTTAAAAATCTTTTCCATTTTTTAGAACCAATTTGACCGTGATATAGACCTACTGTATGTCTCATGATGTGGTTAACTTTTGTTCCTAATTTCACTTCTTTATTCAAATATTCCAAAAGTTTTTCAGCTACTTGTTCTCTTGTTGGATTTTCCTTTGTTTTAAATATTTTTTTTTCAATTTCTACAAGAGAATATGGATTTTGGTAAATTGATCGACCAATCATAACTCCATCACAAAATTTTAAATGATTATTTATTTCATCAATTTTAGAAATTCCCCCATTAATTATAATTTCTAAATTTCGGTTTTCTTTTTTAATATCATAAACCATATTATAATTTAATTTAGGAATATTTAGATTTTGTTTTGGTGTAAGACCACTTAAAATTGCTTTTCTAGCATGCAAAATAAAAGTTTTTATACCTGCAACTTTCATCTTGTTTATAAAATAATTTAAATAGTCAAAATCTTCAGTTTCATCAAACCCAATTCTAGTTTTTGCTGTTACAGGAATATTACAACTACTAACCATTGAATTTATACAATCAGCAACTAAATCTGGTTCTTTCATTAAACATGCTCCAAACTTATTTTTTTGTACTTTCTTACTTGGACAACCCAAATTAATATTTATTTCATCATAACCCATATCCTCTGCAATTTTTGCAACTTCAGCTAATTCTTTTTTATCTGAGCCACCAACTTGTAATGCTAAGGGCTTTTCTTCCTCACTAAATGATAAAATTTTTTTTCTATCTCCATATATTGCTGATTTGGTTGCTACCATTTCTGAGTAAAGCATTACATTTTTACTCATCAATCTTAAAAAAAAACGATCATGCCTATCAGTACAGTCCATCATCGGAGCAACTGAAATTTTTCTATTTATTTTTTTTTTAGAATCCAAGGTCTTTACCCATTATTTTATCAGGTAACCATGTAACAATCTCAGGAAAAATACATAAAATTACAATAGCCAAAGCCATTATTATCATAAATGGTATAGATCCTTTCAAAATTTCTGACAAACTAACATCTGGGGTAATTCCTTTAATAATATAAAGATTCAAACCTACTGGTGGTGTTATCAATCCTATTTCCATATTAATTGTAAATACAATTGCAAACCAATAAGGATCAAAACCTAATGTTGTGATAACAGGTAATAGAATTGCAGATGTCATTACTATCACTGCAACTGGTGGCAAAAAGAAACCTGCAATTAAAAGAAATATATTTATTAAAATAAATACAACCCATTTATTTGAGCTTAATTCTACCATGCTCTGTGCTAATGACTGAGTTACATAAAGCTGTGAAAGTGTAAAAGCAAAAAGATAAGATGCAGCGATAATAAACATTATCATAACGCTTTCTTTCATTGAAACTTTTACAATGTTCCAAATCTTTCTTGGTTGATAGATTTTATAAACAACAGCAATTAATACAAAAACTAAAAATGCTCCTACCCCTGATGCCTCAGATGGTGTAGCTACACCTCCATATAAAACATACAAAACACCTGCTATAATTGCTAAGAACGGAAGAATTCTTGGTAAAACTTCTAGTTTTTCTTTTAAAGTAGGTCTTACTCTATTTCTTAAAGCTTTTGCAGCATCTTTATCAATAAAATAACTATGTATTAAAGCCCAAATTGCAAACATCCCTGCCAACATGAAACCTGGTACAAGGCCACATAAAAACAATCTTCCAATTGATGTACCTGTTGCAATTCCATAAACAATTAAAACAATACTTGGAGGAATTAAAACTCCTAAGGTTCCACCCGCTGCAATAGTTCCCGTTGCGATTTGGTCGGAATAACCTCTTTTTCTCATTTCTGGTATTCCCATAGTTCCAATTGCTGCACAAGTTGCAGGGCTAGATCCACTTAAAGCTGCAAAAATTGAACAAGCTCCAATATTAGAAATTACCAATCCACCTGGTACCCTCCAAAGCCATCTATCTAATCCTGTATATAAATCTTTTCCTGCGGGAGAATTTGCAACAGCCATTCCCATTAAAATAAACATAGGTATAGAAAGTAAAACAAAAGAGTTTAGTCCCGCAAAAAAAGTTTCAGCAAAGACATCAAGCATTTGAAAACCTTCAAAAGTTACTAACAAAGCTATAGAAACAAAACTCAAACCAAAAGCAATTGGAATTCCAGAAAAAAGTACCAATAAAGTAAAAACTGCAACAATTATTGCTATAATCAACGGATCCATTTAATTATAATCCTCTCCATCACTTAATTTTATAATTTCTGCTATATACTGTAATATCATTAATAAAGCTCCTAACATCATTGATGAATATGGTATCCATAGCGGTGGATCCCAGACAGTCCCAGTAGAGTAATTTTTTGTAAATGCTTCTTCTACCATTATAAATCCAAAGTAAAATAAAATTAAGAAAAATAGCAAACTTACAGATGACGTAAAAATTTTTAATCTAATTACATTTTTTTTTGATAAAAAATCATAAATCCATTCCATGCTAACATGAGCTTTTTCGCTAAGGACGTATACACTCCCTATAAAAGTTGAAGCAACTAATAACATAGTGACAAGTTCTGTTTGCCAAGTAATTGCCCGTTGAAAAAAATATCTTTCAAAAACAAGTTCAACGATTACCAATATTGACAAAAGCAATGCCAATACAGCGAAAGCACCACAAGCTTTAGCTATAACATCACAAAATTGAAGATACTTTTTTTTCATAAAAAAACCCCTATTTAAAAAGAATAAACAGGGGTTATTTATATATTATTTTATTTAACTGCTAAAGCCATTTCCATAAGCTTATCGCCACCTGGAACTTTATCAGCAAACGCTTTATGAGAAGATTTTTTTGCAATCTCTACCCATGCAGCATGGTCTTTTGCGTCCATGTATACTAATTTTACGCCTGCAGCTTTATAAGCATCTTCAAACTTTTTGTCTAAGTTTTCGACTTGAGCTGTCATGTATTTCTCAGCAACTTTACCTGCTTTCATTAAAGCTTTTTGTTGCTTAGAATTTAGAGCATCAAAAGACTTTTTTGACATCAAAATTGGTTCATACATAAACCATAAACCAAATTTTCCTGGAGGAGTTGCACATGAAACTTGTTCATAAATTTTGTAACTTACAAAACTTCCTGAGCTAGTGTTAGCACCTGTTAGTACACCTGTCTGTAAACCTGTGTAAATTTCAGATGAAGGCATACTTTGAATACCTGCTCCTGCAGCTTCTAGCATTTGATTAAATGCTTTACCAGCAGCTCTCATTACTTGTCCTTTTGCATCACTAGGATTTTTAATACATTTTGTTTTTGAAGCAAAACCACCACCTAACCAAGCATCAGACAAAACTACAACACCTGCATCATTAATAATTTTTTTAATTTCAGTCATCATTGGACCTTTATTAAATCTTAATGCATGGTCATGATTTTTTACTGTTCCAGGCATTAACGTTGCATCGAATTCAGGATGGAATTTAGAAGCATAAGCTAACGGGAAAGCAGAGATATCTAATTGACCAGTTGTCATAGGTTTCCACTGTTCTTTTGGTTTATATAGTGATTTAGCTGGATAAATTCTTATATCTATTCCAACATTTGCTTTTTTGACTTCGTCAGCTATGATTTGAACCATTTCGTGACGTGGGTCATAAGATCCATCAGCTCTTGGTGTTCCTGGCCATTGGTGACTTGCTTTTAAAGTAACAGCAAAAGCAGATCCAATAGTTGTGAAAACAAAAACTAATGAAGTTAAATATAAAGATATTTTTTTTAACATTATTTTTACCCTCTATTGTTATTTTTAAAATATGAATTAAAGTGAAGATATTAACAAGAGTCAAGTCGTCAAAAAAACATATAGATATAATTATTTATGGATGGACCTTTAAAAAACCTTCTAGTTGTTGACTTAACCAGGGTCTTGGTTGGCCCCTACTGCACAATGATACTTTCAGATCTTGGAGCACGTGTAATAAAAATTGAGGCTCCAGAAATAGGGGATGACTCTAGAAAGTTTGGTCCTTTTATTAAAGATTACTCTGCTTATTTTATGTCTCTTAATAGGGGAAAAGAAAGTATAGCACTAAATTTGAAAAATAATGATGACAAAAAAATTTTTGATAAGATTTTATCAAAGGCAGATATTTTAGTTGAAAATTTTAAACCGGGGACATTGGAAAAATGGGGTTATGGTTGGAAAGAGGTAAATAAAAAATATCCAAAATTAATTTATGCTTCAGCTTCAGGTTTTGGACAAACAGGTCCCTTAAAAGAATTGCCTGCATATGATATGGTGGTTCAAGGAATGGGGGGTCTTATGAGCGTAACAGGTCAGCCTAATTCAGAACCTACAAGAGTGGGTACATCAATTGGTGATATCACTGCTGGATTGTTTACAACAATTGGAATTAACGCAGCACTTTATGATAGACAAAAAACAGGTAAAGGAATGTATATAGATGTCTCAATGTTAGATTGCCAAATAGCTATTTTAGAAAATGCTATTGCTCGATATTTAGCAAAAAATGAAATACCTAAACCAATGGGTTCAAGACACCCTTCAATTGCGCCTTTTGAA
The DNA here is from genome assembly GCA_902626725.1 of uncultured Pelagibacteraceae bacterium. Lineage (GTDB taxonomy): Bacteria > Pseudomonadota > Alphaproteobacteria > Pelagibacterales > Pelagibacteraceae > Pelagibacter. The sequence goes on along the minus strand of CACOGI010000009.1, from coordinate 7,549 downwards.
GCTTTTAAAACTAAAGATAGTTATATAATTATAGCGGCTGGTAACGATAAATTATTTGAAAAACTTTGTAATCTTTTGGAAATGCCAGAAATAATCAATAATGATAAATATAAAAATAATTCATTACGGGCAAAAAATATGGATCAACTTAAAAAAATTTTAGAGGACAAATTATTTAAAAAAAACACGGCTGATTGGGTAAAAGAAATGGAAAAAGAAAAAATTCCTTGTGGTCCAATATTTAATATTAAAGAAGCAGTTGAAAACCCCCAGATTGACTCTAGAAATATGATTGTAAAAGCTTTTCATAAAGTTATAGGTGATTTTAAGTTAGCAGGCAATCCAATTAAAATGTCTGCTTATAAAGATGAAAAGGTACGCGGTAACATTCCCGATTTGGATGAGCATAGAGAAAAAATTTTAAAAGAATTTAATTAATTATTCTCTGTATCTTCTGAGGAATTATTTGTTACTTGATCTTCTGCTTCAGAAACCTGTTCTAGAGAAATATCTGTCTCTGCCTCTGTTTCTTCTGATGAAGGTGTTTCTACCTCTGGCTTAGCTGTCTGGGATAGTTCTGCAAGATCATCTTTTGAAATTTGAATTTTTTCAGGTGTTTTTCTAGCTCGTTTTGATGGTAAAATTGGAGCACCACTTTTAGAAATCTCACCCTTATATAAACTTTCAAAATCATCACCTATATCCTCATCATCTTCAGTCCCTTCATCGACTTGCTCGACATGTTTACGTAATTTATATACTGCAGCTTCTGTAAGATCTTGAACTTTTACGTTTTCTTCAGCTATTTCTCTTAAAGCTATAACTGTGTTTTTATCATTATCTCTATCAAGAGTAGGTTCAATACCTGAACTTAATTGTGCAGCTCTCTCCTTAGCTACTAAAACCAGTTCATAGGGACTATCTACTTTATCAACACAATCTTCTACTGTTACTCTTGCCATGCGCAGTATCTATACAGCAACAAGAAAAAAATCAAGGAGATTTTTTAAACATATTGAGGATTTAACTTATTTTTTACAAAAAATAGAAGTATCAGAGATATTAGAATATAAATTGTCGAAATTAATGCTATTTGTTCAATAGAAAAACCTTTATCTATTAAAATACCGAACAAAGCTGTACCAAAAGCTGTAGAAAAAACCATTAAAGCTGTTGTTAAAGCTTTAATAGATCCAATAAATTTGACACCATAAATTTCAGCCCAAGTAGATGAGCCTAAAACGTTGGCAAGACCATTAGAGATACCTATTAATCCAAGAAATACAAAAGAAATTATTGCATTATCAAAATAAAACAAAACTAAAGTAGAAATTAACAGGGGAATATTCATAAAGATTAAAAGTTTTCTACTTGTAAATTTATCAATTAAGAAACCAGAGCCCAATAAAGTGATAACAGACAATATTGAATAAACCATAAATGATTGAGCAATTACAAAGGAACCCCATTCTTTAGCTTCAGTTATAAAAGATTGATAAACAAACACACCAGTTGCAATCCATGGCATTGCTAGCATATTTAAACAAATAATATAAAATCTATAATCTTTAATAACTTCAATTCTTTTCCATTGTTTGATTTCTTTAATTTCATTATAGCCAGAGTCTGCTTGCTCTCTTGTATCAAAATCTAATTTTTTGATTAAAAAAAATGAAGCTAATGGCAAAAATATCAAAGTTAAAATAGATATTGATATCCAAATATTTTGCCAGGCTGTGATTGTAAGTAGGTAAACGATTAATACAGGTAAAACAAATTCTGCTGTTGAGAGACCAAACCATCCAGCGCTGAGAGCTTTGCCTCTGGATATAGTAAAGTATCTAGCTATAGTAGTTGTTGCAGTGTGAGACATTAATCCTTGACCTGAAAATCTCATTAAAAAAATAGAAATAAATAAAAAAATTACTGATGATACTTTTGAAAAGAAAAAACAAGAAAAAGATAAAAGCAAAGTTACATAAAAAGTAAATTTAAAGATATTTATGTCATCAATTTTTTTTCCAACCCAAATTAATAAAAAACTACTTAATAAAGTTGCTGAGGCATAGATTGAGCCAAATTGTCCATGCGTAATTGAAAGTGTATCTCTAATACTAGAATTAAATAAGCCAAGAAAAAAACTCTGTCCAAAACTAGAAAAAAATGTAAAAATAAATCCAAATATAATTACTTTTAAACTTAAACTGTTAAACATAAAAAATTATGAGTTGTAATGTTGCTTTCATAGGTCTTGGTGTCATGGGTTATCCAATGGCAGGTTATATATCAAAAGGTGGTCACAATGTAACTGTTTTTAACAGAACAAAATCAAAAGCAGAAAAATGGATTAATGAATACAAAGGTAAAATGGCAGAAACTCCTGCTGAAGCTGCAAAAAATGCAGAGTATGTTTTTACATGTGTTGGAAATGATAACGATTTAAGAGAAGTAACATTTGGTGACAATGGTGCATTTAAAACAATAAAAAAAAGTGCAATCTATATTGATAACACCACAGCATCTGCAACGATTGCTAGAGAAATTTATGAGCACGCAAAAAAAAATGGATTTGGTGCATTAGATGCTCCAGTATCTGGTGGTCAAGCTGGTGCAGAAAATGGTGCATTAACAGTTATGATCGGTGGTGATCAAGCTGACTTTGACAAAGCAAAAGATAAAATTGATTGCTACAGCAAAAAAATGAAGTTGCTTGGTAAAGCTGGTTGTGGACAATTAGCTAAGATGGTTAATCAAATTTGTATAGCAGGATTAGTTCAAGGATTGTCTGAAGGAATTAACTTTGGTATGAAAGCTGGATTAAATATGGAAGATGTTATTGAAGTAATTTCAAAAGGAGCAGCTCAATCTTGGCAAATGGAAAACAGATACAAAACAATGATTGATGATAAATTTGATTTTGGTTTTGCAGTTGATTGGATGAGAAAAGATTTAAAGATTGCAATGGATGAAGCTAAAAATAATGGTTCATTGTTACCTGTAACAGAACTTGTAGATAAATTTTATGGAGAAGTTCAAGGTTTGGGTGGAAATCGTTGGGACACATCAAGTTTAATAAAAAGATTTAGAAAGTAATGTATGCAGCCAGCATACTATGAAAATCTAGAAGAAATTCAGAATAAATACTGGTCTATGTTAGATGATGCAGTGACCAATAGAGGTTCACCGTTTAGAATTCCTGTCTTTATCTGTGCTCATCAAGATGAAGTAGATGGTAGAATAGTTGTTTTACGTAAATCAGATAGAGCAAACAATCTATTACAATTTCATACTGATCTAAGATCTCCAAAAGTAGATATACTTAAAAAAAATAAGAATGCCTCCCTAGTTTTCTACGATAAAGAAGAAAAGATACAACTAAGAGTAAAAGTAGAATGTGATGTGAATAATCAAAATTCTACAACTGAAGAGTCGTGGAAAAAAACTCAACATATCAGTAGACGTTGTTATTTAACCGATAGTCCTCCAGGAACTGCTTCAGAAAATCCAACTTCTGGTATGATATCTAAATTAGAAGATTTTGATTATACAATGGAGCAAAGTGAAGAAGGTTATAAAAATTTTACAGTTATAAAATGTAAAATTAAATCTATTGAATGGCTATATCTTGCTGCCAAAGGACATCGAAGAGCAAAGTTTGATTTAGAAACAAATCAGAATGCTTGGCTAGTTCCCTAGTCTAATCTAATGCATCCGATATAAAAACATCAGTTGCAGCTCTTATTCCACTTCTGTTAGCACCATGAACTGTTCCATATGCGCTAGCCGTCGCCTCGCCTGCAAAGAAAATTCTTTCACCTACAGGTCTTTTTAATCTAGGTCTTAAATTTGCTTTGCCTGGTATTGCACCAGAGTAAGCTCCTAAAGTGAATGGATTTTTATTCCACCCTGTGGCTATAGCTTTAACAAAATATTTATCATAAAACTTAGAGCCGAAATTCGATTTAAGTTGGTTAACGACAAAATCAATCATCGCTTGACTACCTTCGTTTTCTAAACTTTTTGAAAATTCTCCATTTAAAGCAAAAAGACATAAATTTGTTCCACCCATTTTTAAAAGACCATAACCAATTCCTTCTGGAGATTTTGCACCATTACTTTCAATTTTAGAATAAAAATTAGTATCTTTTTTAAATTTACTAACAAATTTTTTCTTAAGTTCTATTATTACTCGATTAGATGGTCCCATGGTAATTCCTTCAAAAGCCTCATATTTTCTAGGATGTAATTTTGGTGAAAATTTTATTTTTTCTGCTCTTAGCACACCTACAGATGTAGTTACGATACATGCTTTAGCTTTGATTGTTCCTTTGTTAGTTTCAATTTGAACACCTTTCCCACCCCATTTTATTTCACTTACGATTGTATTTAATTTAACGGGAACATCTTTTCTATAATATGCTAACAATGTTCCATAACCTTCTCTACAAAGTGCATTTCCACTTTCCCAATAATTATCTTCATAATTTAGACTGTCGTCAGCAATAGAAAGATTATCAAAGTCTCTTGCGTTAATTGCTGCATGAGCTGTATCAAACCAAGGATTTTTTTTTAATCTTTCTGGGATTTTGTTCATCAGTGGTTCGTCTATGCCGCCTTCTCCATAAATTTCTTTTATTTTCTTATACACACTCCAAAAGGTGCTTCCACTCACTTTTTTTTTTCCATCATAAACAATTGATGTGGAAGGTTCGTTATAAATTTTAAATCTATCTTTATTTTCTCTACCAAATTTATAAAGTTCATTGCCTTTTTTAGCATGAAGCCAATGAGCACCATGATCTGCTGGTATACCATTAAAAGATGTTGTATCAGTGAAACATCTACCACCAATTCTATTCATACCCTCGATACAAAGAACAGATATATTTCTCCTCATTAATTCAGCTGTAGCAGCTAAGCCTGATGATCCTGCGCCAATAACAACAACGTCAGGATTAGATTGTGAAAAAGAAATACTTGGGAATGCAGCAAAAGCTATTCCTGATAAAGAAGTTTTTAAAAACTGTCTTCGTCCAATTTTGTTAATTAATAGTTTTTTCAATGTTTGAGTTTACAACTAATAGAAAGACAATGATACCTTGAAAAATTGATTTGGAATCTAATAAAAATGCTTGGTTAGTCCATAAATAAATTGCTTATAATCTAGACAATTCGTAAGTCTAAATATCGCATCGAAAGTAAAATTTTTTAATGATATTTTTTGAGTGTGAAAAATAAAGTTAAAAAGTATTTATTAATAGGTAGTTTTTCTTTTTTTCTAGTTAAAGGTATAATTTGGTTATTAATTATTGCGGGTGCTTTTTTCGGAATAGGTAAAATATAGGAGGAAAAATGTTTATCGCAATGAATAGATTTAAGATTGTAAAAGGAAAAGAAACTGAGTTTGAAAATGTCTGGAAAAATAGAGAAACTCATTTAGATAAAGTGCCAGGATTTAAAAATTTCAATTTGGTAAAAAGTGAAACAAAAGATGATCACACTTTGTATGCTTCTCATAGTATTTGGGAAACTAAAGATGACTTTTTGAATTGGACAAAATCAGAAGCTTTCAGACTTGCACATAAAGATGCGGGAAAACATAGCGATTTATATATTGGCCACCCAAATTTTGAAGGCTTTGAAAAAGTATTATAAATTTTTTCAATAAGATAATCAGAAATGTTTTTAAGTCGCAGTGCAGTAAGTGTCTTTAAAACTATATATGAAGTATGGAAACAACAATTCTCATTATTTTGTCAGTTGTAGTTGGACTTATACTTTTTAGACCTTTTTCAAAAAAAAGAACTAGAAAGGTATAACGATAAAGATAACTGGTCAAATGTGGGATTTTAACAAAGGAATAATTATGAAAAAGTTTTTAATAACAGCTTTTATAATTTTATTTTCTGGATCAGCATACGCAGGTTCTTGTCCGATGATGGCAAAAAATATTGATGCCAAAATTGCAGAGGCTCAAGAATTAAGAGATGCAGGTATGAACGCACATAAAAATGGCGATCATGCTAAATCAGAAGAATTATTAAATAAAGCTTTAGATTTATTTAAAGGATAAATTCTTTGGGGTTCGGGGCACCTGGCAACAGAACGCCCCTTAAAAAATAGATTTAGAATATTTTTTCCAATTATCTTGATAATGTTTGGTGTTTTCCCAAACTGCTTGCTTTTCCTCTTCTGTGACTTCCCTAACAACTTTACCTGGAGAACCAACCACTAATGAATTATCTGGTATTACTTTATTTTCAGTTATAAGAGCTTTGGCACCTATTATACAATTTTTACCAATCTTTGCTTTATTAAGAATCACTGCCCCAATTCCAATTAAACTATTGTCCCCTATCGTACATCCATGAAGCATAACTAAATGTCCAATGGTTACATCCTTTCCAACTTTTAAAGGACAACCTGGGTCTGTATGAAGAACACTACCATCTTGAACATTTGATCCTTCACCAATGTGAATATTTTCTATGTCTCCTCTTAAGGTTGCATTAAACCAAATACTAGAATTCTTTTCTAAAGTAACATCACCTATTATAGTTGCATTAGGAGCTACCCAATTTTCGCCAGAGTTTTTTGGTTTTTTATCTTTCAAATCGTAAAACATAATTTATATATTATTACATTATGCCAATACAAACTCCAATATGTGATTTTGGCCAAAAGGCACATGACTTTAAGCTAAAATCAACAGACAATAAAATAATTTCTCTAAATGATATTAAAGGTGAAAATGGAACATTGATAATGTTTATCTGTAATCATTGTCCTTATGTAAAAGCAGTTACAAAAGATATTGTTGAGGATTGTAGAAAATTAATAGATCTAGGTATTAATTCAGTAGCTATATGTGCTAATGATGCTGAGAACTATCCAGAAGACTCGTTCGATAATATGATGATATTTGCAAAAAAAAATCAATTTGATTTTCCTTATTTAGTAGATGAAACACAAGAGATTGCTCGAACTTATGATGCAGTATGTACACCTGATTTCTTTGGTTATAACAAAGACTTAGAACTTCAATATAGAGGTCGACTAAGAGAGCTCAGAAATTTAATTCCTGTAAGAGAAGGTGAAAGTGATTTATTAAAAGCAATGAGACAAATTTCCAAAACAGGAAAAGGACCAGAAAATCAAATACCAAGTGCCGGTTGTGGTATTAAGTGGAAAAATAATTAATGTATTTAATAATAACTCGATCTTTTCCCCCTGAATTAGGAGGTATGCAAAGTCTAATGTGGGGTTTAACAAAAGAGATGTCTAAAAACTTTATGATTAAAGTTTTTGCAGATTATCATGAAAACCACAAGGAGTTTGATAATCAAGAAAGCTTTTCAATTGAAAGAGTAGGTGGAATAAAATTTTTAAGAAAAATAAGAAAGGCACAATTGATCAATGAATATTTAAAAAAAAATACAGTACACGGAATAATAGCTGATCACTGGAAAAGTCTGGAACAAATTAGATCTGAGAAAAAAAAATATTGTTTAGTTCATGGAAAAGAGATCAATCACCCTAGAGGAAGTTT
>CACOGI010000008.1 GCA_902626725.1 uncultured Pelagibacteraceae bacterium | reverse complement strand
TTAGCAAATGACAATGTCGATAGTGGCAGTGAAATACTGGCTGCAGAACTTGCTACTAATATTGAACGATTTGATTTTGCAATTCAAATTTCAAAAATTGCATCTTATGAAAAAAGATTTCATAACAAATATAATTATCCAATTATAAGTACACCTGGATATATTAATGGTAGAAAAATTCCTGAAAGTGCATTTATTTTATCAATTATAAGACAAGAGAGTGAATTTGACTTAAGTGCTCACAGTCATGCTGGTGCTAAAGGTTTAATGCAATTAATGCCGTATACAGCTAAACTAGTAGCTAAACAGGCTAAACTACCATATTCAAATTCAAGGCTAACAACTGATCCTGAATATAATATTAATTTAGGTTCTCATTATATTGCAGGATTAATTTTAGAATATGACGGCGCTTATCCTTTTGCTGTTGCAGCTTACAATGCAGGACCTAAAAGAGTGAGATACTGGAAAAGATTAAATAAAAATCCTCAAAAAAATCAAATTAATTTTGTTGATTGGATTGAGCTTATTAAATTCAAAGAAACCAGAAATTATGTTCAAAGAGTTTTAGAAAATTATAATGTGTATAGATATATACTTGAACAAAAACCTATTCCAATGAAAGATTTTTTTAAAAATAATCCTCTATATTAGATTTCTAAATATGGCGGAAGAGGAGGGATTCGAACCCTCGGTACAAGTTTCCTCGCACGGTCATTTAGCAAACGACTGGTTTAAGCCTCTCACCCACTCTTCCGTAGATAATGACGCTACTGATTGTATTGAATAATTGAGTTTTATAAAGTATTTATTCAATAATCATGAAAAATAAATACTCATTTTTTTCACTAGTTAAAAACGCTTTTTCATATCATGAAAATTGGGAAAAAGCATGGAAAGATCCTGAACCAAAAAAAGAATATGAAGTAGTTATAATTGGAGGTGGTGGCCATGGACTAGCTACAGCATATTATTTAGCAAAAAAACATAAAATTAATAATATTGCTGTTGTTGAAAAAGGTTGGATTGGTGGAGGTAATACTGGTCGAAATACAACTATAATCAGATCAAATTATCTTTGGGATGCAAGCGCAGGCCTTTATGATCATGCATTAAAAATTTGGGAAGGTTTGTCACAAGAATTAAATTACAACGTTATGTTTAGTCAAAGAGGTGTTATGAATTTAGCTCATAACCTTCAAGATGTTAGAGATTTAAAAAGAAGAACTCATGCAAATAGATTGAATGGTATTGATGCAGTATATCTTAATACTGAACAGGTTAAAAAATTTTGTCCAATAATAAATACTTCTCCAGATATTCGTTATCCTGTATTAGGAGGAACACTACAAAAAAGAGCAGGAACAGCAAGGCACGATGCTGTTGCTTGGGGGTATGCAAGAGGTGCTAATGAAATGGGTGTAGATATAATTCAAAATTGTGAGGTGAAAGGAATTAAACGAAATGGTGACTGTCTTGAAGGTATTGAAACAACCAAAGGATTTATTAAAACAAATAAAATTGGTGTTGTCGCTGCTGGTCATTCAAGTGTAATTGCCAATATGGCAGGATTAAAATTACCTTTAGAAAGTAAACCATTACAAGCTCTAGTATCTGAACCAGTTAAACCAATTATTGATACTGTAGTTATGTCTAATGCAGTCCATGCTTATGTTAGCCAATCTGATAAAGGTGAATTGGTTATTGGTGCTGGAACCGATGATTATGTTTCTTACTCACAAAAAGGAAGTCATGACATCATAGAAGGAACGCTAAATGCAATTCTGGAATTATATCCAATATTTAGTCGAATGAAAATGCTGCGTCAGTGGGGAGGAATTGTTGATATTTGTCCTGATGCAAGTCCTATAATTAGTAAAACTCCTATCAAAGGTTTATATTTTAACTGTGGTTGGGGAACTGGAGGTTTTAAGGCAACACCTGGCTCAGGTGATTTATTTGCTCACACAATTGCAAATGATGAGCCCCATAAACTTAATGCTGCATTCAATTTAAATAGATTTGTAAGCGGTGACCTTGTAGATGAACATGGTGCAGCAGCAGTAGCACACTAATGTTTTTAATAAATTGTCCTTTTTGTGGTGAGAGAGAACAAAGTGAATTTAAAGCAGGTGGAGAAGCACACATAATAAGGCCAAAACAACCTTCGGAGTTAAGTGACGACCAGTGGGCAGAATATCTTTTTATGAGAAAAAATATTAAAGGTGTGCAATTTGAAAGATGGAATCATATACATGGATGCAGAAAATGGTTTAATATAGTTCGTGATACCTCAAATGATGAAATAAAAGCGGTTTATAAGATGGGTGAAAAACCACCAGTAGGTTAAAAATATGACAAAAAATTTAAGAGTTAAGACAAGTAAATTTATTGATGAAACTTATAGAATTTCTTTTAAATTTAATGGAAAATTATATTATGGTTTTAAGGGTGATACCTTGGCCTCTGCACTTTTAGCTAACAATGTTCATCTTGTAGGTAGAAGTTTTAAATATCACAGACCTCGTGGAATCATGACTGCTGGTTCAGAGGAACCTAACGCTATAGTTCAACTTCATAACAACACTTCTAGAACTGAACCTAACGTAAGAGCTACTGAAATTGAAATCTATGAAGGTCTAGAAGCATCTAGTCAAAATTGTTGGCCAAGTGTTAGTTTTGATATTGGAGGGATAAATAATATCCTATCTCCTCTCCTACCAGCAGGTTTTTATTATAAAACATTTATGTGGCCAGCTAGTTTTTGGGAAAAATATGAATATTTTATTAGAAAGTCCGCAGGACTAGGCAAATCACCAACTGTACCTGACCCAGATATATATGAGCATAGATATATTCATTGTGATGTTTTGGTTATAGGTGCAGGTATTTCAGGAATTATGGCTGCAAAAACAGCAGCTAAAAATGGCCTTAGAACACTCTTAATTGAGGAAAAATCATACTTAGGTGGATCGACTATTTATCAAAACTCAGATCATTTTAAAATTAACAATCAGACTTCAGGTTCGTGGTTAGAAAAAGAAATAAATGAAATTAAAAAAATTAAAAATTTAGAAATCAAAACCAGGACAAGTGTTGCGGCATATCATGGTTATAACTTTTTATTAGCAAGAGAAAATCTCACTGATCATTTGCCTATAGAAAAAAAAGAAAATAAAACAAGACATAGACTGCTTAAAATTAGAGCAAAAAAAGTTATTACGGCAACAGGATCATTAGAAAGACCTTTGATATTTGATAATAACGATCGACCTGGAATTTTACTATCCTCAGCTATAAAAAAATATGCTGATTTATTTGGAGTTTCTTGTGGTGAAAAAAATATTTTTTTTACTAACAATGATAGTGCTTATGAAACTGCAATCAGTTTAATTCAAAAAGGTATAAACGTTAAAGCCATTATAGATAATAGGGAAGAAATTGAATCAAAGTTAATTTATGAAGTCGAAAAAAATAATGTTGAAGTTTATAAAGGATATACTGTGACAAATACCTTCGGATATCGAAGAATAAATAAGATTTCAATCATGCAGCTTTCAAAAGATGGTCAAAAAGTAATAGGTTCAAAAAAAGAATTGTCATGTGATTGTCTAGGCATATCTGGTGGATGGACTCCAGCTGTGCATCTGTTTACCCAATCAGGTGGAAAACTTAAGTTTAGAGAAGAAGATCAAGTTTTTATCCCTAACACTTATTCTTCAGATCAACTAAGTGTTGGAGCATGTAATGGAGATTTTACGATAGATTTAATATTATCTAATGTAACAAAATCATTAAAACATTTCTTTAATCTAAAACATATTGAATATGAAAATACTGAAGTTTTGTCATCTTTCAATAAGTCAAAAAGAAATATCTGGCTTCTTCCATCTGATAAAATTTTAGGTAAGACAAAATCTTTTGTAGATTATCAAAATGATGCTACTGCAAAAGATATTAAATTAGCTTTAAGGGAAGGTTTTAAATCTATTGAACATGTAAAAAGATATACAACAACAGGAATGGGTACTGACCAGGGTAAATTAGGAAATATGCATGCATTAGGAATAATTTCTGAAACTGCTGAAGCTAAAATGGGCGAACTTGGCACTACAACATTTAGACCACCATATACTCCACTAACGTTTGGAACACTTGTTGGAAGAAATGTGGGAGAATATTTTGATATATTTAGAAAAACTCCAATTCATGAATGGCATGTAGAAAATAATGCAGAATTTGAAAATGTGGGTCAATGGAAAAGAGCATGGTATTATCCAAAAAATAATGAAGATATGCATCAAGCGGTTCAAAGAGAAAGCAAAGCTGCGAGAGAAAGTGTTGGAATATTAGATGCTTCGACCCTAGGTAAAATTGATATTCAAGGAACTGATGCATCTGAATTTTTAAATCGTGTTTACACGAATGCTTGGTCAAAACTTAATATTGGTAAATGTAGATACGGTTTAATGCTAAATGAAGATGGTATGGTTTATGATGACGGAGTTACGACTCGTTTAGGTGAAAATCATTATATAATGACAACAACAACTGGTGGAGCTGCTAATGTTTTAAGTAAATTAGAGGATTATTTACAAACTGAATGGCCTGAACTAGATGTTTATTTAACATCTGTGACAGATCATTTTGCAACTGTGAGCGTTTGTGGTCCTAATAGTAAAAAAATTATTACAAATGTGATTCCTGATCTAGATCTTTCGGATAAAAGTTTCCCACACATGTCATTTAAAAATGCAAAAATTGGCAATATACATTGTAGGGTAATGAGGATTAGTTTCACTGGTGAACATAGTTATGAAATAAATGTGCAAGCAAACTATGGAAGGTCTGTATGGGAAAAATGTATGGAAGCTGGTAAAGATTTCAATATTACACCATATGGAACAGAAACAATGCACTTATTAAGGGCAGAGAAAGGTTTTATAATTGTTGGCCAAGACACTGATGCAACAATGACTCCGATTGATTTACAAATGGATTGGATTGTCAGTAAAAAAAAATATGATTTTATAGGTAAAAGATCATTATATAGATCTGACACAATGAGAGAAGATAGAAAGCAGCTAGTAGGATTATTAACTGAAAATCCAAACGAAGTTTTAGAAGAGGGAGCACAAATTGTTGCAGATATAAATAAGTCACCAATAGAGATGTTAGGGCATGTTACGTCAAGTTATTTCAGTCCTAATTTAAATAAATCTATAGCTCTTGGTGTTGTTAGGGGTGGTAAAAATATGATGGGAAAAAAATTAATCATTCCTATGGAAAAAAAGAAAATTAATGTAATAGTCACCGACCCAGTTTTTTTAGACAAGGAGAATAAAAGATTAAATGCTTAATTATAATCAGGCCTTACCCGAAGAAAAGTCATATCAAGATCTTCGAATGAAAGAAATCCAGCCCATTATAAAATTTATCGTGCGAGGAAAAAAAAGAGATTTTTTTTCTGCATTTGGAAAATCCTTAAATATGCTTTTACCAACTAAATCTAATACTTCCACGCAAAGTGAAAATTTAACTGCTTTATGGTTAAGCCCTGATGAATGGATGATTCATTCAAATAGATCAATTAAAGGTGAAAACAATAAATATGAAATAGAGAAATTACTAAATGATAAGATTTCTAAAGTTAATTTGGGGGCTGTGACTGATGTGACAGATCAATTTGTGTTAATAAATCTTAAAGGAGACAAAATTTATGATCTATTTGGAACAGGATCTCCTTATAATTTTAGTGAATACAAAAAAACAAAAGGTGCAGTAATTCAAACGATTCTCGCTAAAATTGATGTAATAATTCATAATCAAAACAAAAATGAGGTAAATCTTTTTGTAAGACGTTCATTTTCACAACATTTATTCTCATGGATGAATGATAGTGCGTCAAGATTATAGTCTCATTTAAATTTTAAATAAGTTATTAAGAAACATGAAAAAAATATTATTTATAGCATTATTTGCACTTTTACCCTTTTCTTTAAACGCAGAGTCTAATTTAGACAAAATTCTATCATCTGGAGTTTTAAAAGTTGGAACAACAGGTGATTGGGATCCTATGACTTTGAAAGATCCGGCTACAAATAAATACAAAGGTTTTGATATTGATGTAATGAATGAATTAGCAAAAGATATGGGGGTTAAAGTTGAATTTGTACCTGCTGAGTGGAAAACTATCGTTTCAGGTATTACATCTGAAAGATATGATATTTCCACAAGTGTAACTAAAACTCCTAAAAGAGCTGAAGTAGCTGGCTTTACAGACACTTATTATAAATATGGAACTGTTCCTTTGGTACTTAAAAAAAATTTAAAAAAATTCCCAACATGGAACTCATTAAATAATACAAATGTAACAATTGCGACCACTTTAGGTACCTCGCAAGAAGAAAAAGCAAAAGAATTTTTTCCTAAATCAAAATTGAATTCAGTTGAGGCTCCTGCTAGAGATTTTCAGGAAGTTTTAGCTGGAAGAGCAGACGGTAACATTACAAGCTCAACAGAAGCAAATAAGTTAGTAATAAAATATCCTCAATTAGCGATAGTTCCAGATGGAGAAAAAAATCCAGCTTTCTTAGCAATGATGGTTCCAAAAGGTGATAATAAATGGAACAATTATGTTAATGATTGGATAAAAAAGAAAAAATCATCAGGCTTCTTTACTAAGTTACTAGCTAAATATAATCTAAAAAGCTTATAATCAATTAGTAATTAATTTTTAATTCTTTATAACTTTAAGAGTGAGAAATTTATTTTTTTTACTTTTAATTTTACCTTTAGCTTCATGCGGTAAGAGTGAACTAAACTGGTTAATATTATCTCCTAATAATATTGAGGGATTGACCAATTTAAAATTTCTATTAAGTGGTTTAACTACAACTATTTTCATTTCTGCAGTTTCCATAATCATTTCTATCTTTCTAGGGCTTGTAATTGCAATTCCCTCCTTGGCTAAGAATAAATTTTTAACTTATTTAAATATTGGTTATGTCGAAATAGTAAGGGCAATACCATTATTAGTTCTTATTTTGTGGATCTATTATGGTTTACCAATTATGACAGGTATAAGTTTCAGCCCATTTGTATCTGGTATCATTGCTTTATCAATTAGTGAAAGTGCTTTCCAGGCAGAAATTTTCAGAGCAGGAATAAACTCTATTAAGAAATCGCAATGGGAAGCAGGAAGCTCTCTTGGATTGAATTTTTTTAGAAAATTGAAGTTAGTTATTCTTCCACAGGCAATTAAAAATATTTTACCTGCAATTGGAAATCAATTTGTATACGTTTTAAAAATGTCTTCTTTGGTTTCTATAATTGGCATAGGAGATTTGACCAGAAAAGCTAATGAACTTGTAGTCACAACTTATCGTCCATTAGAAATATACACATTTTTAATTTTAGAATATCTAATTTTAATACTGATTGTTTCATATTTGGTAAGAAAATTAGAAAAAAAATTAGAAAAAAATTAATTACTTTTTCTATAATCCCAGGGCATTTCAAAAGAACCGGCCCAAAGACCTAACTGTTCTTTTCTAGCTATATTTTCTTGACCAATAAATTTTGTAGAATACTTTCTGTATGCAACTGCATATCCATTTTGAACCAACCAGGCATTAATATTTATTTTTCCTTTATAACATTCAGCAATAAATCTGTTATATCTATCTTTCTCAGTCCATTTACATATTATAGATTTATTATCAATTTTTTTTTTTAGTTTTTTTGTAGAAATTTCACCACACAAATACTCTTTATTAAATGTCAAAAAAGATATTGTTAACCAAGGTTTTCGACATTGTTGCTTTTTTTCTGGTGCATCTATCCCAAGTAGACGTATTTTTTTTTCACTTATTTGTATAGTATCACCATCAATTACTTTTGCTAAACCTGAAATTATTTTTATTTCATCCGATCTCACACCATTATATGTGACAAAAAAAAATGTTAAGCATATACTAATAAGTAAAAAGAGCTTTTTTTTGTTTAAAAACATTATTTAAAAAATAACCAATAAATATTAAAACTGCAATTCCCATTGCCCAATTTGTAACCATTATTGTATAAAATATGTCCTCATAATCTCCTCCCCTAATATTAATTACGTACCATAAGCTTAGGAAAGGAAACGCAGTAAGTCTTAAAATACTTAAATAAAGACTAAAAAGAGGTTTTTTAACAGCTTGAAATACTGCTGTAGTGATAAAAAATACAGGGTAAATTGGTCCAATTAAAGCTGCTACTTTTAAATAAATTGCACCACTATTAATTGCCTCATGATTATCGGTAAATAAAGAAACAAAAAATTCTGCACCGAAAAATATAATTATTCCTGCTATTGCCATAAAAGATGAACCAAATAACAAAGCCTTAGTATAAAGTTCTCTTATTCTATTATAAGCTTTAGCTCCAAAATTTTGTCCTCCAATAGATAGAACTGCAGTATTTAATCCAATAACAGGTAATAAAAAAACTTGTTCGACTCTTAAAGCGGCTCCATAACCAGCTGTAGCTAGATCACCAAACTGTCCAATAAAATATAAAATATTAAATATACCTACTCCAATAAATAACATACTGAACATAACAGGGACAGCTTGTGTTGTTAGCGGTTTTAAATACTCAAACTTGGGAATGAAACATTGAAATTTTAAATACTCTCTAATTTTGCAATCATTAACTTTGTAAGCTAAATAAATTGTTCCAATTAATTGTGAAATTACTGTTGCTATAGCAAGTCCTGCTATACCAAAACCAGGAATAAATCCATATCCCCAGATGAAAAGAGGATTTAAAAAAATGTTGAGAAAAAAACTAAATATTAAAACGTTTCTGTAACTTCTTGTATCACCTTGAGCATTTAAAGTTCCATTTAATGAAATTTGTATTAATACAATAAAAGTTCCATAAAAAATAATATCAAGATATTCTCTAGTTAAAGCTATACCAGCAGCATCTGATCCCATGACACCTAATAGATAATTTGAAGCATTCAAACCAAATAAGGTTACAAATATCGATACAG
The DNA here is from genome assembly GCA_902626725.1 of uncultured Pelagibacteraceae bacterium. GTDB lineage: Bacteria > Pseudomonadota > Alphaproteobacteria > Pelagibacterales > Pelagibacteraceae > Pelagibacter. Next base: position 11,719 of record CACOGI010000008.1, on the reverse strand, counting down.
TTAAAGAAAAAATCAGAGACTGAGCAATATACATAGAGGCAACTCTTATTTTTTTTTCACCTATAGAATTACCAATTAAAGCATTTGTTGCAGCACCTAATCCTACACCCACAGCTATAATAGTAAAATAAATTGGAAAAGATTTTGCTATGGCTCCAATTGCTTCTGCAGAAATTCTACCAGCAAACCAAGTATCAACTAAATTGTAAAAAGTTTGAAACAATGAGCCAACACTTGCAGGTATAGTGACTTTTCTTAATAGAGTCCAAATTGGATCTTTAGTTAATTTTATTGATTTAGACAAAGTTACCCTTATTTAAATTCTTTTTGAAAAATATGTTTTTTTCCAGATTGTTTTGCTTTGTATATCTGACTTTGTCTCATTCTAAAACGTGATATTTGAGTTTCTGTTAATTTATCATGACAATTAGGGCAAGAAACTCCTTCTTCATACTTATTTGATCTTTTGTCTTTTGAAGATATAGGCATTCTACATCCACTACAAATAGAATAAGAGCCTAGTTTTAATCCATGTTTTAGACTAATTCTATTATCAAATACAAAACACTCACCTTTCCACAAACTTTCATTTTTCTTTATCTTATTTAGATAATTTAAAATTCCACCATTTAGCTGATAAATATTTTTAAATCCTTTCTTCTTTAAATAAACAGAAGTTTTTTCACAACGTATTCCACCGGTACAAAACATTGCTACTGGTTTATTTTTCTTCAGTTTATTTAAATACTTAGGAAAATCTCTAAAATTAGTTACATTTGGATTTACTGATCTTTTAAAAGTTCCAATCTTATATTCAAAAGGTTTTCTAGTATCAATTATGTGAGTTTCTTTATTCTTAATTAGTTTATTCCAATCTTTTGGGTCTAAATGAAATTTCATATTTCTCTCTTTGGGATTGATGATTAAATTCATAGGTACAATTTCTTTTTTAATCTTAACTTTAGGCTTATGAAAAGGTTGAAATTTAGATTTAGATTCATTGCTACTATCGAATTGTTTAAATGAGAATAAAGATTTTAATTTTTTGGTAGTATTATCAATATCTTTGATACTACCAGAAATGGTGCCATTCAATCCTTCTTTAGCAATGATTATGGTTCCTCTAATATGATTTAAAAAAAGGAACTTCTGTAAAAAATCTTTATTTTTTTTTAAAGATTTAACCTTTGCAAATTTATAAAAGCCAACAACTTTAAACATTATAAAACTCTACAAACAGTCATTCCATCACCTAATGGAATAATGATTTGCTCTACTCTTTTATCTTCAGACACAAATTTATTAAATTCTCTAATATTTATAGTAAATTTATCATTATTTTTTTCATCAGCTACTTCACCATGCCATAAAACATTATCGATAATGATCAACCCACTTTTATTTAATAATTCTAAGGATTTTTCATAATATTCTTTATAATTCATTTTATCAGCATCAATAAAAACCATATCAAATTTATTACTTTTTAATTCTCTTAAGCTTTCAAGAGCAGGTTTTATTATTGTTTGAATTTTATGATCTTGTTTTGCTTTTTTAAAGAAATCACATGCAATTTTGTTTGTCTCCTCATTTTTATCAAGGGCAATTAGTTTTCCGTTATCAGGTAAAGCGAGTGAAATTGTGAGGGCACTCAGACCAGTAAAAGTTCCAATTTCAAGAACATTTTTTATATTTGAAACTTTAATAATTAGGTGAAGAAAATGACATTGAGTGGGATCAATCTGCATTCTTTTAATGTCACCTAAAGTTTTGTTATAATTAATTATCTCTTGTTGAACTGGATGTAAATTTAATCCAAAATTATTTATATAATTTTGTAACTTTTCTGTAATATCAAGGTTTACACCCATTCTACTGAAGTTTTTTCTTTAAAATCTCATTTATAAGTTGAGGGTTGGCTTTACCACCAGAAGCTTTCATAGCTTGACCAACAAAGAAACCAAATAATTTTTCCTTACCTTGCTTATATTCAATTGCTTTTTCTCTATTATCATTAATTATTTTATCGATTAAAGCCTCTATCGCTTTAGGATCACTTTGTTGTTTAAGTTCTTTTTCTTTAACAATTTTTTGAGGATCTTTATCCCCGTCCAACATTAGTTCAAATACAGTCTTTGCTATTTTTCCTGAAATGGTTCCATTTTTTATCAAGTTAACTAGTATAGCTAAATTTTTGGCACTTACCGGGCTTTGAGAAATTTCTAAATTTTTATTGTTTAAAACTGCAAATAATTCGCCTGTAATCCAGTTAACTGCTAATTTTATATCTTTGTTCTTACCCATCTTAGCTATAACTTCTTCAAAATATTTTGCTGTATCGATATCTGAGACTAAAATTGTTGCCTCATATGGCGACAGCTTAAATTCATCAATAAATCTTTTCTTTTTATCATCTGGTAATTCTGGGATATTATTTTTAAGTTCTTTAACAAATTCATCAGAAACTTCTAAAGGTAACAAATCAGGATCTGGGAAATATCTATAATCATGTGCATCTTCTTTTGATCGCATTGATCTTGTTTCATTTTTTTTTGTGTCAAATAATCTTGTCTCTTGATCAATCGATTTACCTTCTTCAATTAAATCAACTTGTCTATTTGCTTCATATTCAATAGCCATTTGCATAAATTTGATTGAATTTACATTTTTAATCTCACATCTTGTTCCAAATTCTTTTGAACCTTTTGCTCTTACAGATACATTTACATCTGCTCTTAATGATCCTTCTTGCATATTTCCATCACATGTACCTAAATATCTCATTATTGATCTTAATTTTTTAATATATACACTTACTTCATCAGGAGATCTAAGATCTGGTTTACTTACAATTTCCATTAAAGCTACACCTGATCTATTAAGATCTACGAAAGTATTTTGAGGATCCAGATCATGAATACTTTTTCCTGCATCTTGTTCTAAATGTAATCTTTCAATACCAACTTCTTTTTGTCCATAAGGCATGTCTAAAATGACTTTACCCTCACCTACAATAGGATCTTTAAATTGAGAAATCTGATATCCTTGAGGTAAATCTGCATAAAAATAATTTTTTCTATCAAATACTGAACGTTTATTAATTTTTGCATTAAGGCCAATACCAGTTTTAATAGCTTGTTTTACACAAAATTCATTTATTACAGGTAGCATTCCTGGAAATGCTGCATCAACTAAACTTACTTGGGTATTTGGTTCAGCTCCAAATTTAGTAGCAGAGGTAGAAAATAATTTTGACTCTGACAATACTTGAGCATGAACCTCTAAACCAATAACAACCTCGTATTGATTATCTTTTCGATTAATTAAATACTCTGAATTTTTTTTACTCATTTAATCCACCAATTGGAAATTTTGTTTTTGAAATTAATCTTTTCTTCCATTGCGAAGGCAATATTTAATATATTTTGTTCATCAAAAGCTTTACCAATTATTTGTAAGCCTAATGGATACCCTTTTGAGTCATGTCCTGCTGGAATTGAAATTCCTGGTAAACCTGCAAGATTAACTGGGACTGTAAATATATCATTGAGATACATCGAAACCGGATCATTTGTTTTTTCACCTATTTTAAATGCTGAACTTGGTGTTGACGGAGTTAAAATTGCATCAACCTTTTTATATGCTTCATCAAAATCATTTTTAATTAACTTTCGTACTTTTTGAGCTTTTAGATAGTAAGCATCATAATAACCAGACGATAAAACATAAGTTCCTATCATAATTCTTCTTTGTACTTCAGCACCAAAACCTTCGGATCTTGTCTTTTCATACATATCAATTAGATTTTCACCTTTAGCTCTAAATCCATACTTAACACCATCATATCTTGCTAAGTTTGAAGACGCTTCTGCTGGAGCAACAATATAATAAGTAGGCAAAGCATAACTAGTATGAGGTAATGAAATATCAATTGTTTCAGCACCGCAATCTTTGACATACTGAATTCCTTTTTGCCAAAGATCTTCAATTTCTTTTGGCATTCCATCAACTCTATATTCTTTTGGTATACCAATTTTTTTTCCTTTTATATTATTAGTAAGTTCTTTACTGTATTGATTTCTTTTAAAATCTATTGAGGTGGAATCTTTTGGATCATAAGTACTAATTACCTCTTGTAGTAAAGCGCAATCTTTAACATTTTGTGCCATTGGTCCTGCTTGATCTAATGATGATGCAAAAGCAACAATTCCATAGCGTGAGCAGCTTCCATAAGTAGGTTTTAATCCAACTGTTCCTGTAAACGAAGCAGGTTGTCTTATTGAGCCACCAGTGTCAGTTCCAATTGTAATCGGTGTTAATTGTCCAGCCACTGCTGAAGCAGACCCACCAGACGAACCACCTGGAACTAAGTCTTTATCAATTGGATTTTGCACGTTACCAAAAAAACTAGTTTCATTAGATGAGCCCATTGCAAATTCATCACAATTTAATTTACCTATAAGTATTGCACCTTCTCTCCAGATATTGTCAGTTACTGTTGATTCGTATGTTGGCACAAAATTATTTAGAATTTTACTACCAGCAGTTGTTTTAACATCTTTTGTGCAAAATAAATCTTTTACTGCCATTGGAATACCTGGCAATTTTAAATCTAAATTAGGTTTTTGATCAAATTTTTTTGCTTTATCTAAAGCTGATGTGAAATCCTCAGTAATATATGCATTCAATTCTTTAGACTTTTCAGATCTATCGATAAATGCTTTAGTTACTTCTGTTGAAGACAGTTTTTTATCTTTAATATTTTCAACTAATTCTGTTAGAGATTGTTTTGTTATATCTGACATTACTCTATCACCTTTGGTACAACAAAATAATCTTCATTATCTTGAGGAGAATTTTTAATTATTTGTTCCCTAATATTTTTACTTTTAACCTCGTCAGGCCTTAGTTTTAATGTTGTTTCAGCGACAGAAGTTAAAGGTTCAACGTTGTCTGTTTTTAATTCATTTAGTTTTTCAATAAAATCAAAAATTGAATTTAAATCACCAGCTAATTTTTTAGCTTTTTTTTCATCAACTGAAATTCTTGATAATTTAGAGATATGTTTTATTGTTTTAAGATCTATACTCATATGCTATTTAAATATGACGCAAACTATCATTTAAGTTTGAAATATACAATATGATCACTTTAGAAGAATTTAAAAAAAAACACTCAGATAAGTGTAGATTAATAGGTTTAGACCTTGGTTCTAAAAGAATCGGTGTATCTATTTGTGATGAAAAACAATTAATTGCCACTCCACTAAAAACAATAACCAGAAATACTCTAAATGAATTAATTGTTGAGCTTAAAGTGATTATTGATGAAAATAATATTAAAGGTATCATCATTGGAAATCCTTTAAATATGGATGGTTCATTGGGTAGATCAGCACAATCAGTAAAAGACACGTCTCAAAAAATTGAGGAAAACATAAACATACCTATTTGTCTATGGGATGAGAGGTTATCAACAGTTGGTGCTTTTAACCTATCTAGTCAATTAGATATCAATGTGAGTAAAAGAGAAAAGAAAATTGATGAAAATGCAGCAGCCTTTATATTACAAGGAGCAATAGATTTTTTAAATAATTAATACTTGCTATTGTAGACATTTATAGTTATAGAGTTGGTTTTAATGGCAATAAAAACAGATAAAGCTATTAAAATTTCCCAAAAACACTTGTTAGGTATCCAAGATTTATCAATTAACGATGTTAATTTGATACTTGATGAAGCAAGTGCGTTTATAAAAGTTAATCAAAGTAAAAATAAAAAAATAGATGTTTTGAGGGGAAAGACTCAAATCAATCTATTCTTTGAGCCTTCTACTAGAACACAAAGTTCATTTGAATTAGCTGGAAAAAGACTTGGAGCAGATGTTATGTCTATGAATATAAGTAACTCTGCAATTAAAAAAGGGGAAACATTAATCGATACAGCCATGACTTTAAATGCGATGCATCCAGATATTATTGTAGTTAGACATCAAGACTCAGGAGCTTGTAACTTACTTTCGCAAAAAGTAAATTGTGCGGTGCTAAATGCTGGTGACGGAAGAAGAGAGCACCCTACTCAAGCTCTTTTAGATGCTTTAACAATTATAACTCGAAAAAATAAAATTGAAGGATTGAAAATTGCAATATGTGGTGACATTCTACATTCAAGAGTAGCGAGATCAAATATTTATCTTCTCAATATGCTTGGAGCTGAAGTAAATATAATTGCTCCAACAAATCTTATGCCGAAAGAAATTGAAAAATTTGGTGTTAATACTTTTACTGATATGAAAAAAGGATTGAAAGATTGTGATATCGTCATGATGCTAAGATTGCAAAATGAAAGAATGACAAGTTCATATCTTTCATCAAATAGAGAGTATTATGAATATTACGGTTTAACTCCTGATAAACTTGAGCATGCTAAATCTGATGCATTAATTATGCACCCTGGACCAATGAATAGAGGTATAGAAATAGATACAATATTAGCAGATGACATAAATAAAAGCGTAATTAAAGAACAAGTTGAACTAGGTGTAGCTGTAAGAATGGCTTGTTTAAAAATATTTTGTACATGATGAAAAAGCAATATTTCATAAACGCTAACATAATTGATCCTCATAATTCAATTAATGAAGTTGGAGGTTTAATTATTAGTGAAGAAGGTAAAATCGAAGCCATAGGAAAAAAAGTAAATACTAATAATTTACCTACCAGAGAAAAACCAATTGACTTAAAAGGAAAATATATTTTTCCAGGCTTGGTAGACATGAGAGTTTTTGTTGGTGAACCTGGATATGAATATAAAGAAAACTTTAGAACCTTAAGTAATGCGGCATTATCTGGTGGAGTTACATCAGTAGTTACGATGCCAAATACTGATCCAATTATAGATAATGTATCTATAGTCGACTTTTTAAAAAGAAGAGGAAGAGATAAGTCAAAAATAAACATTTTTCCATCTGCTTCTCTTACAAAAAATATTGAAGGCACCAACATGACAGAATTTGGTCTTTTACAAGCCAAAGGGATAATTGCTTTCACAGATGGAATAAAAACAATTCAAAATCCTAGATTAATGTCAAGAATAATGAACTCAGCTAAAGATTTAGGTTGTTTGATAATGCAACACGCTGAGGACTACGAACTTGCAAAAAATGGTATGATAAATTCTGGAATAATTGCTTCTAAATTGGGATTATCAGGCATACCAGAAATCGCAGAAAGAATTTTAATAGAGAGAGATTTAACATTGCTAGAGAAAGTCAAATGTAGATATCACATATCTCAATTATCATCGCAAAAATCGGTTGAAGTTATCAAATATAGAAAGGAAATTGTTAAATTTACCTCAGGGGTTTCGATTAATAACTTATCCTTAAATGAAAACGACATTGGAGATTTTAGAACTTTTTTAAAGTTATCTCCCCCATTAAGAAGAGAAGAAGATAGATTGGCTCTAGTGCAAGGATTAAAAGATGGCTTGATTGATGTAATTGTTTCAGATCATAAACCTGAAGATGAAGAATCAAAAAGATTAACTTTTGCTCAAGCTGCTACTGGTGCTTCTGGTATTGAAACACTATTATCTTTAAGTTTAGAGTTATACCACAACGGATCTCTCAAACTTGAGACTATTATCAAAGCTCTAACATCTAATCCAGCAAAAATACTCAAAATAAACAAAGGTAACCTTTCTATAGGAAATGACGCAGACCTATGTATAGTTGATATTGATAAACCATGGATTGTAAAAAAAGATAAATTAATCTCAAAATCAAAAAATACGTCAATAGAAGATAAAAAACTTCAAGGTAAGGTTACAAATACCTTTGTAAAAGGAAAAGAATTATTTAAGCTATAGGATGGATATTTTTTTAATAGGTATAATTTCTTACCTTATGGGTTCTGTACCATTCGGTTTTATACTTACAAAAATCTTTTTAAAAAAAGATATTAGAGAAATTGGTTCAGGTAATATTGGAGCCACTAATGCTCTCAGGACTGGGAATAAAACAATAGGTTACTCAACATTGGTGCTTGATATTTTAAAAGCTGTAGCTCCTGTTATATATGTAAAAATTTTTTATCAAGATTTTTTATATATTGCCTCTCTGTGTGCTTTTTTAGGTCATGTTTTTCCAATTTGGTTAAAATTTAAAGGTGGAAAAGGTGTTGCAACTTATGTTGGAATTTTATTTGCCATAAATATCTATTTTGGAATTATCTTTACTATTTCTTGGTTTATAACTTTTTTTATTTCTAAGTATTCCTCGTTATCATCTTTAGTGGGCGCAGCCTCTATACCAATATATTTATTGATTTTAACTCAATTTGATCAGGGTATTTTTTTTACGATTATGTTTGTCTTGATATTTTTTACTCATAGAGAAAATATTAAAAGATTGAAAAATAAAGAAGAAACAAAGACAAAAATTTATTAAATTGACTATCTAAGTGATTTGAGTAGTTTGTAGTCTATGAATTTGGTCATTGTAGAAAGTCCTGCTAAAGCTAAAACAATAAATAAGTATTTGGGTGATGATTATAAAGTTCTAGCAAGTTATGGTCATATAAGAGACTTGCCTTCTAAAAATGGCTCAGTTGATCCAGACCAAGATTTTAAAATGGAATGGGAAGTTGACAGTTTTTCAAAAAAATATCTTAAAGAAATTACTGATGCGGTAAAAGACTCGTCCAAGATTATATTGGCTACTGACCCAGACCGTGAAGGTGAAGCTATTGCATGGCATGTAAAAGAATATTTAAACGAAAAAAAACTTTTAAAAGATAAAGAAATTGAAAGAGTTGTATTTAATGAGATAACCAAAAAAGCTGTTATACAGGGAATCGAAAATCCGAGACAAATAGAACCTCATCTAGTTGATGCTTATATGGCTAGAAGAGCTTTAGATTACTTAGTTGGTTTTAACATTTCACCAATACTTTGGACAAAATTACCAGGCTCAAAATCAGCAGGAAGAGTTCAGTCTGTTGCTTTAAAATTAATTACTGAACGAGAACATGAGATTGAGTCATTTAAACCAGAAGAGTTTTGGACTTTAAGTATAAACTTTATAGATCGAAATAATCAAAAAATTACTGCAAGTATTAGTCAATTAGATGATAACAAAATTGAAAAATTTTCATTTAGAAATAAAGAAGAAATAAATAAAGCTATAGCAAGTGTAAATAAAAAAAAATTTAGTATTACAGATATTTCAAGCAAAGTTGTTAATCGAAATCCATCCGGACCATTTACTACATCTACTCTTCAACAAACCGCATCAAGCAGATTAGGTTTTGGTGCATCTAGAACAATGCAAATAGCTCAAAAACTTTATCAAGGTATAGAGATAGAGGGTGAAACTATTGGCTTAATTACTTATATGAGAACAGATGGAACTAATTTATCTAAAGATGCGGTGTCAACTTTTAGAGATTATATCCAAAAAGAAATCGGTAAAGAATACTTGCCAAAAGATGCTTTGAATTATTCAGGTAAAAAAGCTAAGAACGCTCAAGAAGCTCATGAAGCAATTAGACCTACAGATATAATTAGAACACCCCAAAGTGTTAAGAAATATTTAAGCACAGATCAAAATAAACTTTATGATCTTATTTGGAGTAGGGCTTTATCTTCTCAAATGGAGTCTGCTAAGTTTGATAGAAACACCATTACAATAACTTCAAACAATAATGACACTATATGTAAAGCTAGCGGATCAGTTCTCAAATTTGATGGATTTTTGAAAATTTATAATAATCAAAATAAAGATGATGATGAAAATATTTTACCAGCTGTTTCTAAAGGGCCAATTAATATTGAAGCGTTATTAGACGAACAACACTATACTCAACCACCACCTAGATATTCTGAAGCTAGTTTAGTTAAAAAACTTGAGGAACTAGGTATTGGAAGACCATCTACTTATGCGAGTATCATTTCTACTATTGCTAATAGAGGTTATGCAGAGATATTAAATAAAAGATTTTTTCCTACTGACAGAGGAAAATTAATTTCTGCCTTTTTGGAAAAACTATTTGCAAAATATGTAGATTATAATTTTACTGCTGGATTAGAGGACCAGCTAGATGAAATTACAACTGGTAAAGAAAGTTGGATTAAAGTTTTAGAGCTTTTTTGGAAAGACTTTAATAACAATGTTTCTGAGGTAAAAGAAAAAAGAACTCGAGAGGTTTTAGATTTACTCAATGATAGCTTAGGTGAATTGATTTTTGACAAAGACGACCAAGGAAATGTAGTTAGAAAATGCCAATTATGCAATTCAGGAACGCTAAGTTTGAAAAATAGCTTTAGAGGTGGTGCTTTTATAGGATGCTCAAATTACCCTGAATGTAAATTTACAAGACCATTATCTAAAGCAAAAGCTGCAGCACAAGCACAATTAGCTGAACCAAAATTTATTGGAAAACATGAAAATGGTAATGACATATTTTTAAAAAATGGGAGATTTGGACCCTATCTTCAGTATGAAAAAACTCAAACAGAAGAAGAAATTGAAAAAAATATAAAAAAAAAGAAAAAAACTAAAAAATCTAAATCAAATATTAATGAACTTTTGAAGAATGTTTCAATTCCTAAGGGTTTAGATTTAGAAAGTATTGATTTAGAAAAAGCTAAATTTTTATGCTCTTTGCCTAGATCATTAGGAATAAACCCAGATAATCAGAAAGAAATTACTCTTAATACTGGTAGATTCGGTCCATATTTAAAATGTGAGAATAAATCAGCGCGAATCGAAAATATAGAAGAAATTTTTTCAATAGGTTTGAATAGAGCAATTACGTTAATAGCAGAAGCTAAACCTGGACGGATATCTTCTTCATTGATAAAAGATTTAGGAGAACATCCAGAAGATAAAAAACCTGTTAGAATTATGAAGGGTCAATATGGACCATATATTAAATACAAATCACTAAATGCAACAATACCTGAAGAAAAAGATCCTACAGAATTAACCATGGAGGAGGCTTTAATTTTAATTGAAAAAAGAAAAGATTATGACAAAAATAAAAAAAAGAAAAAAAAATGAAAAAAATAATCCTCTTAGTAATATTTTTTTTTTCAAGTACAACTTCAGTAAGTTTTGCAAAAAATAATGACTGTAAAGAATTTAAGAAATTCTCTGTAGAATATTTTAAATGTAAAGGAAATATTATTAAAGATAAAACTATATCTGCTGGGCAAAATATTATAAAAGATACCAAAGATTATCAAAATAAAGAATGGTCAGATGAAAAGAAAAAAATTGAAAAAGCAAAAGATAAAATTAAGAAGACAAAAGAAAAGGTTTTAAACTAATGAATGCAGAGGAAAATATAAAAAAACTCAATATAACATTACCAGACGCAAAGGCACCTGTTGGGAATTATGTTGCAACAAAAATTTCTGGCAAGATGCTATTTATTTCAGGCCAAATTTCTATTGATGAAAATGGTCAATTAATCAAGGGAAAAGTCGGCAAAGACTTAAATACTGATGCTGGATACGAGGCAGCAAAAAGATGTGCTCTTAGTATAGTTGCTCAAGTTAAAAAAGCGTGTGAAAACGATCTTTCTAAAATTAAATCTTGTGTAAAATTAACTGGTTTTGTTAACTCTAGCGATGATTTTATAGATCAGCCAAAAGTTATAAATGGTGCATCAGATTTGATAGCTTCTATATTTGGTGAAACGGGTATGCATACGCGA
>CACOGI010000007.1 GCA_902626725.1 uncultured Pelagibacteraceae bacterium | reverse complement strand
TTACAGTTTTCATCACATTTAAGTTTTTTAATATTTTTGTATAGTATTTCTAGAGCATTAGAGTAATTTTCAACAAATATACATTTATCTGCTCCTCTCGATATTGCTTCTAGACCAAAGGAGCCAGAACCGGAAAATAAATCTAATACAACTGATTTGGTTATATCAATGTGGATTTTGTTAGAGTGTTCGATGACATTAAAAATTGACTCTTTAACCAAATCTCTCAGGGGTCTCGTTAATTTATCTTGAGGGGGGTCAATTTTTTTACCTTTAAATTTACCTGATATGATTCTCATTCGTCGATTACTTTATAGGCGATATCCTTTCTATAAAAACCATTAGTCCAATCAATTTCTTTTAAAATATTTAAAGCCTTATCTCTTGCATCTTTAAATTCTTTAGATTTGATCACTATATTTAAGACTCTTCCACCATTTGAAAAAATTTTTTTGTCTATTGATTTTGTTCCTGCGTGAAATAAAAATTCATTTTCTTTTAAAATTAATTTATCTAAAATAATCTCAACATTTTTTTCATATTTATCTGGATAGCCATTTGAGCACAATACTACACAAAGACTTTTATCATTATACCAATCAATTTCTAAATCGCTTAATCTTCCTTCAATGCATGAATTTATTATTAAGCCAAAATCTGTTTTGAGTTTGGGCAGCAAAGTTTGACACTCAGGATCACCCATTCTCACATTATACTCTATTAAATAAGGTTCATTATTTTTAATCATCAGACCAGCGTATAAAAATCCTTTGAAACTAGTATTACTTTTTTTTAAACCTTCAAAAGTTGGTTCTATAATTCTTTTTATAATTTTATTATTCAAATTTTGATTTTCTAGTCTTGATGGTGAGTAAGCACCCATTCCGCCTGTATTTTTACCCTTATCTCCCTCAAGAGCTCTCTTGTGATCTTGCGCAGTCCCAAATTGTTTAAAATTTTTACCATCCGAAATTATAAAAAAACTCATTTCTTCACCATCTAAGAATTCTTCGATAAGAAGCTGCTTTGCTTCTCCAAATTTTCCATCGAAAATTTCTTTAATAGCTAATTTAGCATCATTAAAAGTTTCAGAAATATAAACTCCTTTACCTGCAGCTAGTCCATCCGCTTTTATCACAATAGGATAACTACATTTGTTGAGAAATTTTCCTGCTTCTTCTATATTTAAAAAAATTCCAAATTTTGCTGTTGGAATATTAAATTTTTCACATAATTTTTTTGTGAAAATTTTTGACCCTTCTAATTGAGATGCTAATTTATTAGGTCCAAAAACCTTTATATCGTGCTCTTCTAAATAATCAACTATTCCATTAACAAGTGGTTTTTCAGGACCAACAATTAGAAAATCAATTTTATTATCTATTGTAAAATTTTTTAACTTTTCAAAATTTTCTACATCAATATTTATATTCTCTGCTATTGTTTGAGTGCCCGCGTTTCCTGGAAAACAGTAAATTTTATCAATTTTATCAGATTTATTTAAAGATTCACATATAGCATGTTCTCTACCACCACTTCCTATTATTCCAACTTTCATATAAGAATATATAAACTAAAAATGTTAAAAAAATTAGCAAAAATAAAATATTTACCAAATAATTTTGAAATAATTGAGAATGGTGACCATGTAATATGTGCTATTTCTGGAAAAAAAATTCCTCTTGAAAAACTAAATTATTGGAATGTTGAGGAGCAGGAGCCTTATTTTTCTTATATAGAGGCTTCAATTAAAAGAGAAAAAAAAAATTAAATTATTTCCATCTACTGTGAGTCCAAATCCATTGGCTAGGTTTTATATTTATCATTTTTTCAAGGATTGAATTAAGAGAGAGCGTTATATTTTCTATTGTTTCATTTTCTGAGAAATTTAATGGTTTGAATATTTTTATTTTAAAATTTTCATTTATTTTTCTCTCAATATGTACAGGTACAATTTTACAATTAAATTTTTTTACAAATTGAGCTGGTATAGTTGTTGTCAAAGCATCTTTGCCAAATAATTTACATCTAATTCCTTCCGAGACTCTTTGATCAATCATTAGCGCAATAGAAGTGCCTGATTTAAAATATTTTAATAAATCTTTTGTACCAGAAATACCTTTTTTAATTTGTTTACTGCAAATATATTTTTTTCTTATGTGTTCCATTATTATGTTTAAAAAAGGATTATTCAAAGGTCTATAAACTGCAGCTAAATCAATACCAGATTTTTCAATATGCATTGCCATTAATTCAAAATTATCAAAATGACCTGAAACAAATACAACTGGTTCCTTGGAATTTTTAATTTGATCTAATATGCTTTGGCCTTCAATTTCAAACACTTTGTTAGATACTTGAGTTCTAAAATGTTTAATAAAAATATATTCAGAAAGGATTTTTCCATAAGTCATCCACATTTCGTTGACAATCTTTTTTTTTGAATTTCCATCTTTCTCTGGAAATGCCTGATTAATATTATTCAAGGTAATTATATTAGATCTAAAAAAAGGACCAAGAAAAGATAAAATTTTTCCAGACAAGTATCTTGAGATATTTAATCCTAATAATCTAAATATTAAAAGAAATAATAAAATAAAAATGAATTGTAAAAGGTATTTCACTTTATTCATTAAGCCTCTCAATCAAAAAATTTATTAGTTTTTGTTCCTCAACTATTTCCAGTTCAATTTTCAAAAAATCAATTTTTTCTTTATCAATTTCTGAAAGTTTAATGAAGTCTTTTTCTGTTGTAAGTATTTTAGCGTTAATTTCTTTAGATCTTACTAAAATTTTTTTAATATCATTTTTTTTATAATTATAATGATCTGGAAAAATTATCTCTTCGATTATTTTAATATTATTCTCTAATAAAATTTCCTTAAAAGAGGATGGATCTCCTATTCCTGAAAAAATTAAATAATTAGATTTTATATCAAGTACATTTAAATTTTTAATTTTGTAATATGTGTTAAAGATTTTAATAAGTGGGTTAATATTGTGAATTATCTCACTATTAAAATCAATATTCTTATCTTTTCCATTTAAAAAAACTACATCATATTTTTTTAAACAATCAATTTTTTCCCTTAAAGGTCCAGACGGAAAAAGTTGACCATTACCTATCCAATTTTTTTTCTTAAAACAAACAAACTTTAAATCATAATCAACTTTCGTCTCTTGCAAACCATCATCAAAAATTATTACATTTTTAGATTGATTTATTGCATGTTCAAAAGCATCAAATCGATTTTTTGATACTATAGCGTGTGTTTTTGTTTTGAGAATAGTTTGCTCATCTATTTGATTTGAATGAAATTTTTTTGCCGTAACTGCTTTTAATCCAATTTTTTCAATTATTTGATATAATTTAATTGTCAGAGGTGTTTTACCAGTCCCACCTAAATAAATATTTCCAACACAAATAGATTTAATATTCGAAAATTTAATTTTCTTTCTTATCTTTAATAAATAATTGTTTAATATAATTGGAATTGTAAATGGAATTAATGCGTAAGATAAAAAATTTGGTTTCTTTAAATCCCAAAACAAAGGTTTTTTCAAATTCATTTTATCTCAAATAATAATTTATTTCTTTAAAGCTAACTTCAAGTATCTTTTTTCCTTTGGAATAAATTTTATTTCTAATATCTTTTTTATTATTTTTTTTCGAGGATAATAATTTTGTTAAAACATTAAGCATTTCATTTTGTTTATTAATTTTAAATGAAATTTTTTGAGAATTCAAAAATTTGTATATTTCTTCAAAATTAAACACATTTGGACCATGTAAAATATTACATCCATACCTTACTGCCTCTAAAGGATTTTGACCACCATGATTAATTAAAGATCCCCCTAAAAAAACGTTTTTACAAGTAGAAAAAAATGATTTTGTTTGACCATAAGAATTAACTAAATAAATATCAGTGTCCATAGGTATTTTTTTTACTGGTTCGTGAAGGTGAGTTTTAAGATTTAATTGATTTAGTTGTTTCTCAATATCATCAACCCTATTGATATGTCTTGGTATTATAATGGTTAATAAATTCTTATATTTAATTTTTAACCTATTATGAACTAATCCGATAAAATTTTCTTCTGTATCATGAGTGCTGGATGCGCACCAAACTTTTTTAGTTTTCATAAACTTTTCAATATTTTTATTTATTTCGATCTTTTCCGACTCTGATTGTGAAAATTTTAAATTACCAAAGTATTTTATATTTTTAGCTCCAAGTTTTCTTAAGTAAAATTTTGATTTCAAACTTGAACATAAACTCAAATCAAACTTTTTAAAAAGATAAACAGAAAAATTTTTAAATTTACTCCATCTTTTAAAAGACTTACGTGTTATTCTTGCGTTAAGTAATATGATAGGTATTTTTCTTTGACTAAGATTAAAAATCATATTTGGCCAAATTTCTGAGTCTACAAACATAGATACAGATGGTTTCCAATAATTTAAAAACATTTTGGTATTGTAATTAGTGTCTATTGGAAAAAATTGATGTATTACTTTTTTAAACTTATATTTCGATATTACTTTTGATGAGCTTAACGTGTTAGAAGTAATTAAAATTTGGGTAATCTCTTTTTTTTTTTCGTATTTTTCAATTAATGGTACGATACTTTGAAATTCTCCAACACTAGCACCATGTATCCAAATAACTTTACCCTCACGTCTATTTTTTGTAAAAAAACAGAATTTTTCCTTGAAGCGATAAAAATCCTCCTTTTTTTTTAGTAATCTTATAATGATTATTATTGGTGATATTAAAAAAATTAAATTAATTAAAATTCTATAAATAAATAACATTATGATCTTTTAATTTGTTTATCATAAAAGTTTTTGTAAATATTTGAATTTGCTAACAGTTCATCATGTTTTCCTTCACCAACAACTTTACCATTATCAATTACATATATTTTGTCAGAATTCAGAATAGTTGAAAGTCTATGTGCTATCACAATTGTTGTTTTTCCCTTGGTTAAAAAATTTATTGCATTTTGAATTTTATTTTCAGTTTCAGCGTCTAATGATGATGTGGCTTCATCAAGTAAAATAATTGGGCTTTTTTTTAATATTGCTCTAGCAATTGAAAGTCTTTGTTTTTCACCACCTGATAGTCTCACCCCATTTTCTCCTATGAGTGTTTCATACTTGTTGGGTAATTTTTCTATAAATTCATCTGCGAAAGAAAATTTTGCTGCTTCTTCTATCTCTTTTTTGGATGCCTCTAAATTAGCATAAGCAATGTTATTTTTAACTGTATCATCAAAAAGCGTTGTATCTTGACTTACCAGGGAAATATTTTTTCTAAGGGAAAAGATCGTAGATTTATAAATTGACTGCTTATCAATCATTATATCTCCATTATCTATATTATAAAATCTTGGTATAAGATTTAAAATTGTAGATTTACCAGCACCGCTATGACCAACCAATGCTGTCATTTTTTCACCAGGAATTTTAAGATTAATTGAATTTAAAATTTTATTTTCTTCGGTAGAATAATTAAAATTTACGTTCTTAAAATCTATATCACCCCTTATAACTTTTAAATCAATAGAATTTGGGTTATCCTTAACTTTTTGTACATCATCTATAACTGGCAAAACTCTTTTTGCGCCTGATAATCCTTGCTGAATTGTTATGTTTAAAGTAGCTAATGATCTTACTGGTTGATATGCCAACATCATTGCAGCTAAAAAGGAAAAAAAATTACTTACCTCTAATTCATTCTTAGCAACAAGTTTAGCAGAAATAAATATTAAACAAGCAATCATAATGCCGGTTAAAAATTCCATTATTGGTGATGCTCTAACTTGAACTACATTTATCTTTCTGGATGTTTCTTTTAACTTATTAATAAATTCATCTGCTCTTTTTTTTTCAAAATTTTCCTTTTGAAATATTTTAATTAATTTATGATTTTTAAAAATTTCAATTAGATATGATGTTAAGACACCCGCCATTGTCATTTGCTGAGTTGTTACTTTTCCTATTCGCTTCCCAAGTGTTCTGGCAGCCGCGCTAGCTAAAGGTATCATGATTATTGCGATTAGAGCCAGTTTCCAATTTTGATAAAACATAACAAACAGTAAACCAATCAAAGTAAGACTATCTTTAAATAAGTTTAAAATTGCTGTGCTAACTAAATTCACTATCATATTTACATCGTTGGTGAGATTAGTAATAAACTTGCCAGAATGCTTATTATCTACAAGCTGAGTATCAGCTTTTATTAGTGACGCAAACATATCTATTTGAATATCTTTTCGAACCTCTTCAGAAACATTAATCATAATTACTTTTGCAAGATATAGAGAGGCACCTTTAACTGAAAAAGCCAAAACTATTAAAGCAGGTATCAAAATCATATAAGATTGTTTTTGCTCAATAAAAAGTTGTTTAATAGCCGGATCTAATAAATATGCTACTGCAGACGTGCTACCAGCTAGAAGTACTGTAAAAAAAACAGAAACTAAAATATTTCTTAAATATTTTCTTGTATAATTTTTATAAAGACGTTTTAGAATTTCTATATTATTCATTGATTACAATTTTCCAATTAGTATTGATAAAAAAATTAAAAAACCTAAAAAATTATTTGATTTGAAAATTTTTAAACAATTAGATGGATTATGAATTTCTAATTTTTTTAACTGAAATATAAAAATCTGAAAAAAAATAAAAACTGAAAAAATATAAAAATACTTATTTAGGTTCATTAAATATCCAACAATTATTAAAGATATAAAAAAGATCGAATAACATAAGTATAAAAATTTAAATGGATTATTTTTAAATTTAATTGAAGTTGATTTTAGCCCTATTATCTCGTCATCTTTTATATCTTGAAATCCATATACCGTGTCATAACCAAGTGTCCAAAATATGGCCCCTAAATAAAAGATAATTGGTATAAGATCTAAAGAATTTGTGAATGAGGTCCAACCAAGAATTAGTCCATAATTAAAAGTTATACCCAAAAAAAGTTGTGGCCAATAAGTGTAGCGTTTCATAAGAGGGTAGGTAAATGCTAAAGGCATAGATCCTAAAGCTAAAAGGATTGTAAAATAATTGAAGTTTATTAAAATGCAAAAAGCGAGAGAGCATAAAATTATTACATAAATTAGGCCTAACTGCACAGATATTTTTCCAGAGGCTATTGGTCTATTTTTTGTCCTGAAAACCTTTTTATCAAATTTTCTATCAACTATATCATTAACAATACACCCAGCTGATCTCATTAATATTGCACCAAGTAAGAATAAAATTATATAAAAAATATAAAATTGTAAGTTTTGTGAAAAATCAAAACTTATTGTTAAACCCCATGCACATGGCCAAAATAGCAGCATGTAACCGATGGGTCTTTTTAATCTAGTAAGTTCTAAAAAAAGATTTAATTGGTTCATAAAATTTTACTTGTAAATAACAAAGGCAAGATTGATAATCAAATTGATTCGTATGAATATAGATTATACAGTTACAGCCTTGATGTTTCCAGCCATTCCCTTATTAATGGGAGTATATAGCAATAGATTTCATACGCTAAGTAATTTAATAAGAACTTTACATGACGAACATGTCTACGAAAAACATATTCCACCGGAGTGGAAAAAACAATTTTTAAATCTAAGTTCTAGAATTAGTCTTTTAAGATGGACAATTCTGTTTGCGGCTTTTGGATTTTTATTCAATATGTTAACTGTATTTGCGCTCTATCTAGATGAAGTTTTTATGGCAAGAGTAATTTTTGGATCTTGTTGCTTATCTATGATTATTTCAATTATTTTTTTTATTAGAGAAATTCATATCTCAACCAATGCACTTAAGCTTCATATGTCAGATATGGATGTAAAAGTAGATTAAGGAATTATTACAGCTGGACCAGTTAACAATCTTGCTTCTAAATCTTTGTGCGCTTGTGCTGCATCTTTTAAAGAATATTTCTTTGAAATTTCTACTATGAATTTTTTTGACAAAACAGCATCAAAAACTTTTTTTGCTGACTCAACAAGCTCTTCTCTTTTTATGGTATAATGAGCAATAGATGGTCTTGTAAAAAAAAGACCTTTTGCATTTATATCTTTTTTGACATCGATCGTATCAACGTAGCCTGAAGCATTTCCAAAAGCCACCATCATTCCTCTTATTTTTAATGTTTCGATTGATCCTTTAAAAGTTTTGATACCCACACCATCATAGACAACGTCAATACCATTTTTACCTACAATTTTTTCAACCTCTTCTACAAAATTTTTTTCAGAATAATTAATAACGTGATGACAACCGTTTTTTTTAGCAATCTCTTCTTTAGCTTTTGATCCCACAGTCCCAATTATCTCAGCACCCAAGGCATTAGCCCAAGGACATAAGATTTGACCAAGACCTCCAGCAGCAGCATGATATAAAACTTTATCACCTTTTTTCAAAGGATAAGCTCTGTGCAATAAATATTCTGCTGTTATACCTTTTAATGTAATACAAGAAGCTACTTCATCAGATACACCATCTGGAACAGAAACTAATTTTTCTTCAGGCATTATTTGTTTTTCTGAGTACGCACCAATAGGCATTGAGGCATGTGTAACTCTATCACCAATTTTAAATAGTTTTACATCAGATCCAACCTCTTCTATAACACCACAAGCCTCAAGACCAATACCACTTGGTAAGGGTATAGGGTATAGACCTGTTCTATGATAAACATCTATAAAATTTAAACCTATTGATAAATTTTTAATTAATACTTCTTTAGGACCTGGTTTTCCAATTTCCACATCTTTAATAACTAAAACTTCTGGTCCACCAAATTTTTCTATTTGTATTGATTTCATTATTTATTTTACAAACGTACCATTATGATAATCTTGTACAGCTTGCAATATCTCAGCTTTGGTATTCATCACAAAGGGTCCACCTCTAGCTATTTCTTCATTTATAGGTTTTCCTGAAATAACCAAGAATTTTGCATTAGTTTGTGCTGTAACTTTTAAATCCTCACCTCTTGATAGTAAAATTAAAGTACTGTCTTTAACTTTATCGTGATTTTTTTTACCAATTTTTATTTCACCATTAATTAAATAAATAAATGTATTGTGTGTAGAGGGCAGGCTGTAATTGAATTCCTTTTCTTTTTGTAGTTCCACATCAAAGTAAATAGGTTCAACATTATGTCCTTTAACAGGACCCTCAGCTTTTTCAAACTTACCAGCTATAACTTTTATTTGTTTCTCATCATCTTTATGAACACTCATTTTATCTGCATCAATATAAATGTATTCTGGTTTACTCATTTTTAGTTTTGCTGGCATGTTTATCCACAACTGAAAGCCGTGAAGTTTACCTTCTTTCATTGCCGGCATTTCAGAGTGAATAATACCACTTCCAGTTTTCATCCACTGAACATCACCAGATGTCATTCGTCCTTCACCACCAGTACTGTCTTTGTGCTCAAAGTCACCTGCAAGCATGTAAGTAACCGTTTCAATTCCTCTATGAGGGTGGGGTGGAAAACCGGCGATATAATCTTCACTATTTTCTGATCCAAATTCATCTAACATTAAAAATGGATCGAAATAATTTGGCTCTACACCAATACTTCTTTTTAATTTTACCCCAGCACCATCAGATGCTGGAATAGGATCAACAATTTTATCTACTTCAATATTTTTCATAGAACCTAAATAATTACTAAAATTTTAAAATCAATGTTATTAACCACATCTATTACATCTTATTGTAGCAAACATATCATCCCAATCAGTTTCTTTTTCTTCTACATAATCTAACAAACACCTTAACGCTTTTGATTGATCAGGAAGATCATATTTTTCAACTATTTGTTCTAACATTTTTTCTGAGTCTGAATAAATTTCAAACGATACGTCTTTTTTTTCACTCATATATTTCCTTTATAATTATTATTATGTCTCCGTAATTAAAACTATATATCAAAAAAGATTTTTAACCATGTGCTAAATAATAGCAATTATCTCTGACAAGTTCTTAATTTCGTTATTTGGTTTATAATCGAGATTGTCAAAGATATTATTATTTCTATTTACCCAAATAGCATTAAAACCATAATTTCCACCACCTGAAACATCCCAGGTATTTGCGCTTAAAAAAGCAACTTCGCTTTTTTTAATTTCATATTTTTTTATTGGAATGTCGTAGACTTTTGAGTCTGGTTTATAGACTCCAACTTTTTCAATAGAAAATAAATCATCAAATAAATTATCTAAGTTATTACTCTTGACTAATTGATTTAAAAGAGAAGGGGTTCCATTAGAAAGTATAGCTAATTTAAAATTTTTTTCTTTTAATATTTTTAGAGTTTCTGGAACCTCCTTAAAGGGTGAGAGAACTTTGTAAAGATTTAATAATTCATTTTTCATTGATGGATCTATCTTAAAAGCTTTCATAGATTTATCTAAACTGTCTTCAGTAATTTGCCAAAAATCTTTATGTCTTTTCATTAAACTTCTAAGCCAGGTATATTCTAACTGAGTAGTTCTCCAAAAGTTTGCAAAACCTTCCCACTTATCTCCAATCTTATCTTTACATTTTTCAGCAGCCGAATTAACGTCAAACAATGTACCATAAGCATCAAAAATTATTGCTTTAACATTTTTCATAAACTAACTTAACACAAATGAGCAATATTAGATTATTTTTTTCAAACATATTATCTGCAGATATGACTGGTAGATTAGATAAGTCCCAATCACATTATTTGGTTAAAGTTATGCGAATTAGAGAAAGTGAAGTTTTTTCAATATTTAATCAAAATGGAGAATGGGAAGCAAAAGTTTTAAAAATATTAAAAGGTATTATTGAATTTAAGATAGTCAAACAATTGAGAAAAAAAGAAAGTACAAAAGAATTGTGGTTAGCATTCTCGCCAATTAAATCAAACTATCAAAATTTTATGATTCAAAAAGCAACAGAATTAGGAGCAACAAAATTCTTACCCATTATTTTTGATAGAACAGTTGTGAGAAAAATTAATAACGAGCGATTAGAAAAAATAGTTATTGAAGCAAGTGAACAATCAAATCGTTTAAATGTGCCTAAAATTGAGAAATCTCAAAATTTAAAAAATTTTTTAAACTCAAATTCAATGGATTTAATTTTTACAGATTTAAATTCAGATAATAAAAAAGTTGATAAATCAAAGTTAACTGACAAACCTATTTGTATTATAATAGGTCCAGAGGGCGATTTTTCAGAGGCTGAGAGAAAGAAGATTCTCTCTTTTAAAGGTGTTCAGTCTCTTAAAATTAATGAGAATATTTTAAGATCAGAAACAGCAGTGATATCAGCTATTTCGATCATAAATTATGTGATTAATTGATAAATTGTCGCGAAAACTAAAGTGTAATTTTTATAAAAGGGCTTTATATAGCTATTAAAATGAAAAAAATTTTTTACATATTTTTAGGAACTTTTATATCGCAAAATGCTTTTGCTAATCAGCCTGTAGACTGGCAATTAGGATTTCAAAAAGCTGCATCAGAGTCTATGAGAGAAATTGTAGCTTTCCACGACAAACTTTTATTACCAATTATTATTGCAATAAGTGTGTTTGTTTTATTTTTAATGCTTTATGCATGTGTAAGATTTAGAGCATCAGCAAATCCAAATCCTTCAAAAAGAACACATAATGTAACAGTGGAAGTTTTATGGACATTAATTCCTTGTTTAATTTTAATAGTTATGGCGGTTCCTTCGTTTAAAATTCTATACAAACAAGACACAATACCAAAAGCAGATTTAACAATTAAAGCTATTGGCTATCAGTGGTACTGGGGATATGAGTATCCAGATGAAAATATAATTTTTGACTCTTATATGATTGAAGAAAAAGATTTGAAAGCAGATCAGCCAAGATTATTAGCAGTGGATAATGAAGTGGTAGTGCCAGTCGATAAAGTTGTAAAAGTTTTAATCACTGCTAACGATGTTTTACATGCTTGGGCTTTGCCATCATTTGGAGTAAAAAGAGATGCGGTCCCTGGAAGAATTAATGAAACTTGGTTTAAAGCAGAAAAAGTTGGAACTTATTATGGTCAATGTTCAGAACTTTGTGGAATTAAACACGCATTTATGCCCATCACAGTCAGAGTAGTAAGTGATGAAGAATATGAGGAGTGGTTATCTGAAGCAAGAGTAAAATTTGCAAAAGAAGAAATTGAAAATGATAAACTTAAGTTAGCGAGTAAATAAATATGTATACACAAACAGCATCACACGACGACCATCATACACCAACAGGTTGGAAACGTTGGGCATACTCTACTAATCATAAAGACATTGGAACGATGTATTTAATTTTTGCAATTGTTGCAGGGGTTATTGGTACTGCATTTTCAGTTTTAATGAGAATGGAATTGATGCACCCAGGTGATGGTATTTTAGGTGGAAATTATCATTTGTATAATGTTTTGGTAACTGGTCATGGATTAATCATGATTTTCTTTATGGTTATGCCAGCTATGATTGGTGGTTTTGGAAATTGGTTCGTGCCAATTATGATTGGTGCACCTGACATGGCATTTCCACGAATGAATAATATTTCTTTTTGGTTACTTCCAGTTTCATTAACTTTATTAATTTTATCAATTTTTGCTGACGGCCCTCCAGGACAAACAGGAGTTGGTGGTGGTTGGACTATTTATCCACCTTTATCATCTAAAGCAGGTCAACCTGGACCAGCAATGGATTTAGCAATTTTAAGTTTACATTTAGCAGGTGCTTCATCAATTTTAGGAGCAGTCAATTTTATTACAACAATTTTAAATATGAGAACTCCAGGTATGACATTACATAAAATGCCGTTATTTGCTTGGTCAATCTTAGTAACAGCTTTCTTATTATTATTATCGTTACCAGTTTTAGCTGGAGCAATTACAATGTTATTAACAGATAGAAATTTTGGAACCGCCTTTTTTGAAGCTCAGACCGGGGGAGATCCAGTTCTATTTCAACATTTATTTTGGTTCTTTGGTCATCCTGAAGTTTATATTTTAATTTTACCGGGTTTTGGAATGATCAGTCATATTGTATCAACATTTTCAAGAAAACCAGTTTTTGGTTATTTAGGTATGGCATATGCCATGGTTGCGATTGGTATAGTAGGTTTTGTTGTATGGGCTCACCATATGTACACAGTTGGATTAAGCACAGATACAAAGGCATACTTTTTAGCAGCAACAATGATTATCGCTGTACCAACAGGAATAAAAATTTTCTCATGGATAGCAACTATGTGGGGTGGATCAATTTCATTTAAAACACCAATGATGTGGGCACTTGGTTTTATATTTATGTTTACTGTAGGTGGTGTAACAGGCGTAGTTTTAGCTAACGCTGGTGTAGATACTGCGATGCATGATACTTATTATGTAGTAGCTCACTTTCACTATGTCTTGTCATTAGGAGCAGTTTTCGCAATCTTCGCAGGCTTCTATTATTGGTTTTCAAAAATGTCAGGCTATGAATATTCTGAATGGATGGGTCAATTGCATTTTTGGTTAACATTTATAGGTGTTAACTTAATTTTCTTTCCTCAACATTTCTTAGGTTTAGCAGGAATGCCAAGAAGATATGCGGATTATCCAGATGCTTTTGCGGGATGGAATTATATTTCTTCAATAGGTTCTTATGTTGCTGTAGCTGGATTAGCAGTATTTTTTGCAAATCTTATTTATGCTTTTGCAAAGAAAAAAGCAGCTGCCCAAAATCCTTGGGGGGAAGGAGCTACAACTTTAGAATGGACAGTGCCATCTCCACCAAATTTTCATACATTTGAGGAATTACCAAAGTTTGTTAATGATCAAGACACAGAGAAATCAGCTAGCTAAAAATAAAAGTAAAAAAATTGATGGATAATTCAAAGTTAAAAAAAAGAAGTTTATCACAAGAAGATTTATTTAATTTATCTGAATTATTCAAATTGATGAAGCCAAGAGTTATGTCCTTGGTGATTTTCACATGTGCAGTTGGTTTATTAACTGCACCAAATCTTGTTTCAACAAAGGACGCTATGATTGGAATTTTATTAGTTTCATTAGGTGCTGGGGCTGCTGGAGCATTGAATATGTGGTATGAGTCTGATCTTGATGCTTTGATGACCAGAACTTGTTTAAGGCCTATTCCTACAGGAAAAGTTAACAGAAATCAGGCTCTAATTTTTGGAGTTACTCTATCAATTGTTTCAGTGATAGCATTAGATTATTTTACAAATAGAATTTCAGCTGCAATATTACTTTTAACAATTTTGTTTTATGTTTTCGTTTATACAATCTGGCTTAAAAGAAGAACACCACAAAATATTGTTATTGGTGGAGCTGCTGGAGCATTCCCTCCTGTGATTGGATGGACAATTGCAACTGGTTCACTTTCAATTGAACCATTAGCTTTCTTTTTAATTATATTTTTTTGGACTCCTTCACATTTTTGGGCTTTGAGTTTATATAAATCTGATGATTATAAAAAAGCCAATATACCAATGCTTCCTTTAACAAATGGAGTCGAGAGTACAAAAATAAATATATTTGTTTATTCTTTATTAATGCTTCCAGTTATAATTTTTCCATATTTGATAAATTTTGTTGGATTAACTTTTTTACTGCCATCACTATTATTAACTTTTTACTATAACTTTTTATGCTACGAACTATACAACTATAAGAAAAATAAGTTTGATCCAAAAAAGGCTAAAACCATATTTGGATATTCAATACTTTATTTATTTTTAATTTTTGTTCTTTTTCTGATAGATAAAATATTATGATAACACCAGATAAAAAAACTAAAAAAAAAAACATTATTACGGCAATTGCAATTGTAGCTTTTATGATTTTTCTTTTCTTTTTTACTTTATATAATACAGGAGTATTTGATAGGGCCATATGATTGAAAGAAAAAGATTAACCCCAATAGTCTTAGCTGGTATTTTTGTTTTAATGTTAGGTTTGTCCTACGCAGCAGTGCCTTTATATGATCTTTTTTGTAGAGTCACTGGCTTTGGAGGAACTACTCAAGTGTCGAAGAATGCACCAAAAATAGTGTTAGATAAAGTAGTAAGTGTGAGATTTGATACTAATGTTAATAATTTGCCATGGGATTTTAAAGCTAAATCAAATGTCATTGATGTAAAAGTTGGTCAAGTTAATAAAATAGAGTTTGAAGTAACAAATTACAGTGATGAGCCAACAGCCGGAGTGGCAACTTTCAATGTTTCACCCGCCAGCTTTGGTAAATATTATAGTAAATTGGGATGTTTTTGTTTTGAAAAACAAGAGCTAAAAGCTGGTGAAAAAGCAACTTATGTAATGACTTTTTATTTAGACCCTGAAATGGTCAATGACCCTACCGTAAAAAACTTAGAAGATGTAACTATGTCGTATACTTTTTTCTCGACAGATTACTATAAACAATCATAATCCAAAAAAATGTCAGCTGAGAAAAAACACGATTATCACCTTGTAGACCCAAGTCCTTGGCCAATCTATACTTCTTTCTCGTGCTTAGTTTTAGCTTTAGGTGCAGTTTACTATATGCATGCAGATGTATCATGGGGATTGTATTTGGGTTTTGCTCTTTTGATTTACGGGGCATATATGTGGTTTAGAGATGTTGTAATTGAAGCTGAACATCAAGGACATCATACTCCGGTTGTTCAAATACATCATCGTTATGGAATGACGTTATTTATAGCTTCAGAGGTAATGTTTTTTGTTGCATGGTTTTGGGCTTATTTTGATATAAGTCTTTTTCCAAATGAATTTGTTGGAAACGTTTGGCCACCTAAAGATATTGAAACTTTTGATCCTTGGGACATTCCACTTATAAACACTTTAGTGTTATTGTTGTCAGGCACTACTGTGACCTGGTCACATCACGCACTTTTGGAAGATGATAGAAAAGGATTTATCCAAGGTTTAATTTTAACTGTCATACTAGGAGTTTGTTTTACAGCATTACAAGCATACGAATATCATCATGCAACATTTGCATTTTCTGATCATATATATGGTTCAGTTTTTTATATGGCTACAGGATTCCATGGCTTTCATGTGATTGTAGGAACAATTTTTTTAGCCGTATGTTTGTGGAGAGGAAAATTAGGACATTTTAACAAAGATCACCATTTCGGTTTTGAAGCTGCAGCTTGGTATTGGCATTTTGTTGACGTTGTATGGTTATTTTTGTTTGCAGCTATATACATTTGGGGAAGTTAATTTCAGTCATTGAAACATAAGTTTTTATTTTCTGTTTTTATAATTTTTTTCATATTTGTTTTTATTGCATTAGGTACTTGGCAAATAATTCGATTAAATTGGAAAAATAATCTTATTATAGAAATCGAAAACTCATTAAAAGATCCTCCTGTAGAACTTTCTCAATCTAATAAAGAAAATTTTCTTAAAATTAAAACATCAGGCACTATTGATTTTGAAAAACAAATATATTTATATAATTTAAATGATTCTGGCACTCCAGGATTTGAAGTTATTAATCCAATTTTAATTGATAATGAAAATTATTTAATTAATCGGGGCTGGATTCCATTTGAAAAAAAAGATACCCAAGAAATTAATATATTTGATCAAAATAATATAATAGGAACTCTCAAAATTCAGGGAAGAAAAAACATTTTTAAACCAGATAATGATATTAAAGAAAATTACTGGTTTAGCTTAAACAGAGAAGATGTCTTAAAATTCACTGGTAAAAAATTTTCTAAATACATAATTTATTTGGATGGAGATTACCAATTTCCTAGTCCAAAAAAAATTACTGCTAATATTTCAAATAATCATAAAAAATACGCAATGACATGGTTTTCATTAGCGATTTCAATTCTTTTGCTATATTTATATTTTAGAAAAAAGAATTATTAAATGAACTATATTAGTACAAGAAATAATCAGAAAAACTTTTCTTTTAAAGATGTTTTCCTCAAAGGTTTGGCAGATGATGGGGGGCTTTTTGTGCCTCAATTAATCAGACCATTTAAAATAGATGAATTAGATAATTTTAAAAACCTTAGTTACAATGATTTAGCAGCTGAAATAATTTATCCATTCATAGGAGATTTCATGTCTAAAGATGATCTAATCTCTTTGATTTCAAAATCATACTCGAATTTCAGATGTGATGATGTTGTAAAAATTTCAAATCTGGGAAATTTAAAAGTTCTAGAACTATTTCATGGCCCAACGCTTGCTTTTAAAGATATCGCAATGCAATTAATAGGTAATTTTTATCAATACCATTTAGAACGTGATCAAAAAAAAATTAACATAATAGTAGCGACTTCAGGTGATACAGGCGCAGCCGCTATAGATGCTTTAAAAGGAAAAAATAATTTAAATATTTTTGTGTTGCACCCTAATAATAAAATTTCACCAGTTCAAAGAAAACTTATGACAATACATGAAGAGAGCAATGTTTTTAATATTGCAGTAGAAGGCAATTTTGATGACTGCCAAAATTTAGTAAAAGCAATGTTCAATGATGAAAAGTTTTCTAAAACAATTAATATGTCAGGTGTAAATTCAATTAATTGGGCAAGAATTGTCGCTCAAGCAGTTTATTATTTCTATGCTTTTTTTAAAGTTGGAAATGGTCAACCTCTTTCTTTTAGTGTTCCAACAGGTAATTTTGGAGATATTTATGCTGGCTATTTAGCAAAAAAACTAGGTCTTCCAGTTGATAGATTAATCGTGGCTACTAATAAAAATGACATACTTCATAGAGCAATATCAGGAGGCGATTATACTCAAAAGAAAGTTGAGGAAACAAATACTCCAAGTATGGATATACAGATAGCAAGTAACTTCGAAAGACTTTTATATGACGTAAAAGATTGTAACTCAGAATTTACAAAGGATGTAATGAGTAAAATAAAAGATAATACATATAAAATTGATAAAAGTGATTTAGATAAAATTAAAAAGAATTTTACATCTGAGATGCTTGATGAAAAAGAGACTGTCGAGATGATAAAGATAATCAATGAGGAACATCAAATAGTGGTTGATCCCCATACTGCAGTTGGCATTGGTGTTGCACGAAAACTAGGATTGGAAAAAAATTGTGTTGTATTATCAACCGCACACCCGTGTAAATTTCCAAATGCAATAGAGGACGCAATTTCAAAAACTGAGGATTTACCAGATAGCCTTAATTATGTAAATGATAGAAAAGAAAAATTTGAGGTTCTTTCAAATGATATTGAAAAAGTAAAAAAATATGTAATGAACTCAATATGAAACTGAAAATAAAAGATCAAATTCCAGATACAGAAATTTTCCACCTCGTTAATGGGGAGCCCAAAAAAAATAAATTAAGTGAAATCATAGGCAAAGGAAAAATTGTTTTATTTGGTTTGCCTGGCGCATTTACATCAACTTGTTCTAAACTTCATCTTCCAGGATTTGTGGTAAATGCAGATAAAATCAAAGCAAAAGGAATAGAACATATATTTTGTCTATCAGTAAATGATCCTTATGTGATGAATGGCTGGGGAGAGATTTATAATACCGCAGATAAAATAAAAATGTTATCTGATCCATATTTATTATTCACAAAAGCAATTGGTGCTGAAGTTGACCGGAATGCAAAAGGTATGGGAATTAGATCAAATCGTTATTTAATGGTTATTGAAAATTTTACTGTTTTAAATATTCATGTTGAAAAAGAAACTAAAGAATGTGGATTAACATCTGCAGAAAATTTACTCAATAATCTATTATAAGTAGAGCAGTTTGTTGCTATTTACTCCTCTATAAGTTGGCAGCATCTCTAGCAAGTAAATCTACTTCATTATTTAATTCATCAGTTGAATGGGCTTTTACCCAATTCCAACTTATTTCAAATTCATTATTTAGTAGATCTAATTCTGTCCAAAGTTCTTTATTACTTACATTTTTTTTATTTGTAGTTTTCCATCCATTTTTTTTCCAATTATGTATCCATTCTGTTATTCCAGACTTAACGTATTTAGAGTCTGTGAAAATTTCAACTTTGCTACCTTTTGGGATTTCTTTAAGAGCTTTAATAGGTGCTAATAATTCCATCTGATTATTTGTAGTATCTTTTTCACTTCCTTTTATTTCAGTTTTTTTTTCACCATTTAATATAATTGCTGCCCAACCCCCTTTACCTGGATTTCCAATACATGAGCCGTCTGTATATATTTTAATCATTAATTTAAATAATCTTTATAAGTTTTTAAATCATTATGTATTACTAATTTTTGATAATATTCTCTTGGATCTTTAATTTTTATCAAAGCTGTTTTTGGGGTATTTGTGTAATCATAAAGTCTAGTTAGAAAGTACCTCATCGCAGCTCCACGACATAAAATATTAAATGATCTCTTTTCCCTTTGTGAGATTTTTTTAATACTTTCATATCCTTTTATTAAATTTTTTACCTTTTCTTTATTAATACTAAATTTTGTTTTATTTTTATCAAAGCACAAAGCATTTACACATATGGCAATCTCGTACATATAGAAATCATTAGCAGCAAAATAAAAATCTATAATTCCAGACAGTTTATTATTTTTAAAAAAAATATTATCTATAAAAAGATCCCCATGAATTATTCCGCTAGGTAATTTCTTTGGCCATCTCTTTTTAACATCTCTGAAATTAGTTCTTAAAAATTTTTCAATATTTCTGAATTTTTTTGATTTAAATTTTATGCTATTGAATAAAGGGTTTAAATTTTTAATTCCCATTGAGTTTTTTCTATAAAGTTTAATTTTTTTTGTAGAGGCATGCATAACAGCAACCATTTTTCCAACATCATAGCAATTTTTTAAGTTGAGTATTTTTTTATCTTTGCCTTTTAGAAAAGATACAATACATGCAGTTTTATTTTTTAGTTTAAATATATAATTTCCTTTTAAGTTTTTTAATGGTTTTGGACAATTAAAATTTAAATTATTTAATTGATCCATTAATCTCATAAAAAAAGGTATTTCTCTTTTTGAAACTCGTTTTTCAAAAATTGTCAAAATAAAATTTTCATTTTTTGACTTAAGTAAATAATTTGTATTTTCTATTCCTTGCTTGATACCTTTGTATCTTACAAATTTGTGAGTTTTAAATTTACTATTAATTAAAGAGAGATCTTTTTTATTTATATTTGTATAAACAGCCATTTAATTTAGTTTTTTTGGGATTTTAAAAACAACGTTTTCTTTGATTGCTTCTACTTCATCTATATTGACTGTAAATCTTTTTTTTAATTCATTTATAAAATTATTAACTAAAACTTCGGGTGCTGAAGCGCCAGAAGATATACCAATGGTTTTTGATTTTTCAATCAGTTCATAAGGAATTTCACTTTGTGAATGGATTAATTGAGAATTAGGACAACCAGATTTTTTAGCAACTTCAACTAGTCTAACTGAATTAGAAGAATTTCTACTACCAATAACAAAAAATAAGTCACATTTTTTTGCAATATTCTTTACAGCCATTTGCCTATTCGTTGTGGCATAACAAATATCTTCTTTCATCGGTTCTTTAATATTTGGAAATTTTTCTTTTAAAATTCTTATAATATCTTTTGTGTCATCTACAGAAAGAGTTGTTTGAGTTACGTAAGAAATCTTATCTGAGTTTTTTGCTGTATATTTTTTTGCCTCATTTTCATTTTGAATAAGATCTATGGATCCATCTGGCAATTGGCCCATTGTACCAATAACTTCTGGATGATTTTGGTGACCAATTAATATTAAATGATATCCAGACTTGTGAAGATTTTCTGCTTCTCTATGTACCTTCGAAACCAAAGGACAAGTAGCATCTACATAAGTCATGTTGTAATTTTTTGCATCTTCAGGAATTTTTTTTGGAACACCATGTGCAGAAAAAATCACTGGTCTAGATTTATCTTTTATTTCCTCAAGCTCTTCAACAAAAATAGCTCCTTTGTTTTTTAAATTATCAACAACATACTTGTTATGAACTATTTCATGTCTTACATAAACAGGACTTCCAAATTTTTGAATTGATTTTTCAACAATTTCAATAGCCCTTTCAACTCCTGCACAAAAACCTCTAGGAGCGGATAATAAAATTTTAATTTCTTTATTTTTCATTTTTTTCTAAAAGATATTCCAACAATATATGAGGAAAGGTTAAAGACGCCAAACCTATAAATATAATTTTGAGAATTGAGCTGTCAAAACTGTAAGTATTATTTAAAAAATATAGACTAATTAAACAAAAAATAACTGTCAGAACTGTCAATGGTAAAGCTTTTTTTAAAAAAATATTGATTCCCATACCTAAGTCTTCTCTATTCAGTTCAAATATTAGAGTAATACTATGCCTTATTGAATGTAAAAAACAAAAGTAAAATGTAAAAGCAACAAGTGGAGAAAAATAATAGTTGATTATTATTATTGAAAAGTAATCTAAAAAAATAGTGAATTTTTTTAATTCAAAATTTTTCACAAATAACAATATATTTGATATGGTACTCAGAATTATACCAGAAAGAAGAATTTTATTTGTTTCTACAAAATTCAAAAAATTATAAAAAGCTTCATTTTCAACTAATAAAAATTTAAAAATATTGATTGTTTCATCAAAATGAAAGTACATTGGTGCCAAAACAATTAAGGAACCTTTTAAGAAAAATAATAATGGATCATAAAACGACTCTTTATTTATCAAAAAAGAAGTATCTTCTTTTCCAAAGTGATATGATGCTACTATCAAAAAAAGTACCAGTGATATTGAAGGCAATATTATCCAAAAAATTATTATTAAAATAGCTAATGAAATGTAGGATAAGTAGAAAATAAAAAAATTATTAATTTTGAATATTTTAAAAAGTTTTTTTCCTTTCATATTATCAAGTGAACCATGAGATACACCTATACTCAAAATTAATAAGAAGCAAATGAGTGGTGAAATTTTAAGATTATTATTAACAAATGTTATTAATGAAAAAAAGTTACAAAATAAAAAGAAAATAAAAGAATGATTAAAATTTATTTTTTTAATTTGACTATTCATTTACTAATAAAATAATGCTTTAATAAAAGTCCATTTAGGCATTCTCAAAATTATACTTAAATCCTCTAAATAATTACTTTTGTTAGATAAAAATTTTATCACGGTCTTAGGTGAAGTTTTAAACATATTGAAGAAAATATCAGGCATTTTTTCTGGATGTTTATTTAGGACACGTAGAAAAATATCATCTAAAAATTGATATTTTTTATTTATTTCAAATCTACTGGTCGTAGAAATATTTTCAATATTCTCTCTGATAAATTTGCTATGTTCTTGAATATTTAAAAAAGTGTACCCTGTACTTAACCTTGTCATTCCACCAGCAGTCCCAATATTTATTTTATTTTTTTCTTTTTCATAAGATGGATAGAAAAGAGGTATCGCACCTTCTTCTTTGTAGGTAATTTCATAGTCTTGAATTTTAAGATGTTTTTCAATGTAATCTTTAATTTGTTGATCATAGTCTTTTTGAGAATTATCATTCATTTTAGACAACCAAGTTGTTTCAACTAAAGCTTTATTTTTTGAATAAGGAAGTGTGTAAAAGAAATGAACGCTATCCATTTGTTTACAATCAAAATCCATTAGATTAAAAATTTCCTCATCAAAAAAATTATTTTTTGTCTCAATTTCTACACCACAAAAATGTTGCCAAAGATTTAGATGATCTTTTTTAATATTTGGTACACTATTAAAAATGAATGAGTTTTTTAAATTGATTTCTTTTATATTTTTAAAGAAAAAAATATTTTTGTTTTCTTTTAATCTATTATTTATTTTTTCATAAAATAATCCGCTATCTATGCTTTGGTAAGGATAATTTTTACATTCTAGAAAATTAGTTTTACCTGGTATGTTGATTGAAAAATTTTCCCAACTTTTTTTAATACAATCATCAAAGTTATGAGGTGTTACTTTCCAAAAAGACCAGGTTTTATCTTTTTTGTATTCTGATCTAGGTTCAATAATTGCTAAAGTTTTATCTTTTAATTTTTCGTGAATATCCAGCTCATATGCAAGTGATAGACCTGCACATCCACCACCAATTATTATATAATTAAATTCTTTCATCTAAATCTACTTCCTGACTAATAATACCATATTCCTTCGCTCTTTGATGAGGTTCTATTTTTTTTAAATACACTAATATCAAATCAAATACAGAAATAATTGTTTGATAAATTTTTTCAAAATTATTTACATAAATTTTGCCAGATTTTTCATAATTTTCCATGTTACCTTTTTGTAAGATTTTTCTTCCAATCTGTCTGTAAATTCTCCTCGCCACAATTATTGAAAATTTATATTTAAATGGGATTTTTTGGATAGAACTGAATGAGCTATCATAAAACATTTCTGCAAGTTTTAAGGTTGCTTGAATATTTTCAAAGTCTGGTTTGATGTATTCTCTATTCATTTTTTTATCCTCAATTACGTCTCTAGCGATATTTGTCAATTGCATTGCTATACCAAGATCAATTGCTCCTTTTAAAGCTCTTTTATCATTTACTCTTAATATTTTTGACATAACCAAACCTACAGTTCCTGCAACTCTATAAGAATAAACTAATAAGTCTTTTACAGATCTAATATGAACTTTTTTTTTTAAATCAGAGCCAACACCATCAATCAAGTCTTCAAAAATAATTCTTTTAATACTATTGTCTGTTGCAAGATTGATTACTTCATTTATAATTTTTTCATTTTCGTTTAATTCCAGTTTTTCGTTATTTGGTAAATTGAAGGAATTTTTAAAAAAATTTTTTATTTTAGTGAATTTTTCAACCCTATAGTCTAAATTTGATTTTTCATCCGCTACATCATCTAGAATTCTACAAAATGCATAAAGTTTGGCACAATCTTCATAAACTTTTTTTGGTAAAAAAAAACCTGCCCAATTAAATGATTTAGCAAAAATAGCTAGATAGTTTTTTTTATCCATTAAATTATTTTGTCTAATACTTTTGCTGAGGATAAAACACCTGGCACACCAGCACCAGGGTGTGTTCCAGCCCCAACAAAATACAATCCATCATAGATTTCAGATTTGTTGTGAAATCTAAAATAAGCTGATTGAGAAAATTTTGGTTGTATTGAAAAACCAGATCCATATTTTGTATTCAACTCATTTTCAAAGTAATCAGGTGTAAGATAGAAATCTTCTATTATATTTTCTCTAAGATTGGGCATTAAGTCATTTTCCATTTTATCAATTACCAAGTTCTTCATTTTTTCACCTTCAATTTTCCAATCTATTTTTGATTGATTATTAGGAACAGGAACTAAAACATAAAAACAATCATTCCCATTAGGCGCCATTGATTTGTCAGTTGCTGACGGTCTATGAAGATAATAACTGATGTCGTTATTTAATTTTTTATTATCAAATATATCATCAAGATGCTCTTTATACTTATTGCCAAATTTTATTGTATGGTGCTCTACATCGTCATAAATTTTTTTTGTTCCAAAGTAATAAACAAACAGACCCATTGAGTACTGCATCCTGTTTTTTTTCCATTTAAAAAGGAATGAACTCTTTCTATTACCATTTAACATTTTTTCATAAACAGCAGGTGGATCTGCATTACAGATAACATTTTGAGAATTGATAATACTTTGATCATCTAATTGTACGCCACTTATTTTTTGTTTATTAGTTATGATTTTAGTTACTTCTTTTCCTTTGAGAATTTTAACACCAACTTCATTCATTAATTTTTCAAAACCTTTAACAATATTTCCAGTTCCTCCCATTGAATAATGAATTCCCCATTTTTTTTCCAGGTATAAAATTAGTCCATAAATAGAGGTCGTAGTGAATGGATTTCCTCCAACTAATAACGGATGCATACTTAACATTCTTCTTAATTTTTCATTTTTTATGTAGGATGAAACTAAAGAATAAACTGATTTGTAACTCTTAAGTTTCAAAAGAGCAGGTAATTGTTGCATCATTACAAACGGTTTATCAAATGGAACATCAGCAAGTTCAGTAAAACCTTTATCAAAAATCTTTTTTGTGAAATTTACTAATCTTTCATAGCCTTTTACATCTTCTTTACTTATTTTCTCAATTTGTCTTTTCATTTCAGCCTCATTTCCAGAATAATTAAATCTGGTTTTGTCCTCAAAAATAAATTGATACCAAATTTTTAAAGGAGAAATTTTAATGTAATCTTTCGGATTTTTTTTGAATATTTCAAATAACTCATAAATTAAGTAGGGTGCTGTAATTACTGTTGGCCCGCCATCATATATAAATCCATTTTTTTTGAACACTCTTGCTCTACCACCAAGATCTGGATGTTTTTCTATTAAGGTGACATCATAACCTTTTGCTTTAAGGCGTAGTGCAGCAGCTATACCTCCAAAACCAGAGCCAATTACAACAGAATTCATTATGATAATTTATAGTTTTTTAAAATAATTGTAAGAAGATTATGAGTTAATTTTTTTCAACTCTTCTTTAGTTTCCTCTAAATTTTTTTGGAATAAGGTATCTAATTTAGATTTATCTACAGAGGTAGTAATAATTTTTTTTACTGAGTCCACTGCAATTTTAACTGAAGCAGTTTTTATTTCTTTAATTGCAGTATCTTTCATTTGTGAAATTTTAGCTTGTGCTGAATTTTTTTTAATTTCAGAGGATTTATGGAACTTGTCATTTAATTCAATAATTAATCTATCACTATCTTTTTTGGCTTGGTCTAAAATTTCAGACCTTGTTGATTGAACAGTATCAAGTTTTTTTTGAGCATTATCTAATAATGTTTTAGCCTCAGTTCTTAATTTTTCACTTTCATCTATTTCACTCTTAATATCTAAAATAAGTTTATTTAATATTTCATTAATTTTTTGTGGAACTTTTAAATAAATTAGTCCACCAAAAAATATAAAAAAAGAAACTGCCACCCAAAAAGTTGAATCAAGAGCCATAGTATTTATTTCCGTTTCTTTTTGAAAGATCATCAACTATTGCCGATATACTGCTATTATTAACTTCTGCTCCAATTAATTTTTTCACAAGATCTGAAGATGTATCGATCGCAATTTTATTTATTTTTTCAGCAGCACCTTTTTTCAAAGTTTCAATTTCTTTTTCAGCATTAGTTATTTCTTCATCAATTTGTTTATCTAAAATTTCTTTTTTAGAATTAATATCTTTAAGTACTTTTTCTCTGGCATCTTTAAAAATATTTTTTGCTTCCAATTGACTTTTTTTAATTATTTCGTCGTACTCTCTAAGTTTTGACTCACTACTTTCTCTTTGTTTTTCCGCCGCCTCAATATTTTCTTGTATTTGAGATTTTCTTAATTCTAAATTTGCACTAATTTTTGGTAGAATTAATTTCGATAATATAACATATAAAATACCAAAAGTTAATGTGAGCCAGAATATTTGAGAAATCCAAAATTCAGGATTTAATTGAGGCATACCTCCACTTTCAGCCGCAAAAACTTCTTTAATAAAAAAGAAATTAAAAAATGCAAACTGAAAAAATATTTTTTTAATCATTAATTTAAAATGCAAAAAGAATGATTAACGCAACTACCAAACCGAATAATCCTGTTGCTTCTGCAAGGGCAAATCCTAAAAGCAAATTAGGAAATTGTTTTTGTGCAGCAGATGGATTTCTCATCGCACCTGACAAATAGTTTCCGAAGATTATTCCGATACCAACACCGGCACCAGCTAGAGCTATTGCTGCTAAACCTGCTCCGATCATTTTTGCTGCTTCTAATTCCATTATATCCTCCTATGTTAGTTAATGGTGTAAGTTTAATGCATCGTTTAAATAGATGCAGGTTAAAATTGCAAAAACATAAGCTTGAAGAAAAGCAACTAAGATCTCCAAACCGGTTAAAGCAACTGAAAAACTCAGTGGAAGCCATCCACCGACTATTCCAAGACTTATTACAAAGCCTCCGAAGACTTTCATCATTGTATGACCTGCCATCATGTTTGCAAAAAGCCTAACTGAAAGACTTATAGGTCTACTTAAATATGAAATAATTTCAATAACTACTATTAAAGGTAATAGCACAATAGGTACTCCACTTGGCACAAATAATTTTAAATAGCCAAACCCATGTTTAATAAAGCCAATTATTGTTACCCCTATAAATATAAAAGCTGCAAGAACAAAAGTTACAATTATGTGACTTGTGACAGTAAAAGTGTAAGGGATCATTCCAAACATATTACAGAAAAGCACAAACATAAATAAAGAAAATATAAAAGCAAAATAAGGTTTTGCTTTTGAACCTGCTGTGTCGCTAATCATTTTTGATACAAATGAGTAACTCAATTCTGAAAGAAGTTGGATTTTGTTAGGTAGAATTGAATTTTTTTTAGATCCAAGATTAAAAATTATTAAAATTGCAAACGAGCTTATAACCATAAACAAACTTGCATTTGTAAATGAAATATCAAAAGCACCTATTTTAATTTCTGGGCCAATTCGATAAACTTCGAATTGAGTCATTGGGTTTGCTGCCATAAATATTTTGTCTATTTTTGCATATTTTTCGCAGATTTAATTACGTTAGTTATTCCCGCAATAACACCTACGAAAAAAAATATTAAAATTAACCATGGTTTAGTACCAAAGGTCTTGTCTAAAATAAACCCAATAATTGTCCCTACAGCAACAGCTGATACGAGCTCGGTGCTTAGCTTAAAAGCTGCCCCAATTGGTGATGGATTATGTTTTTTTTCCCCTATATTTCTCTTAGAAACCCTTTTTTTTGCAATTTCTAAGCGAGTTTTAAATGGGTCTTTTGACATCGAATAATTTAAATTATGCAACCATTGTTTCTGCTTTTTGTAAATCTACTGCAACTAATTGACTAATCCCTTTCTCAGGCATAGTTACACCATAAAGCCTATTCATCTTGGACATGGTTAAGGCGTGATGTGTTACGATGATAAATTTTGTATTGGTAATATTAGTAAGCTCATCAAGTAAATTGCAAAATCTTGTGACATTTGCATCATCGAGTGGTGCGTCTACCTCATCAAGTACGCATATCGGAGAAGGATTAGTTAAAAAAACAGCAAAAACCAAAGACAGTGCAGTTAACGCCTGTTCACCACCTGATAATAAAGTGATTGATTGAAGTCTCTTACCGGGTGGGCTAACAAGCATTTCAAGTCCTGCCTCTAAAGGATCATCAGAATCAACTAATTCTAGTTTTGCGTTTCCACCATTAAAGAGTTTTGTATAGACATCATTAAATTTTCTATTTACTTTTTCAAAAGCCTCTAGCAATCTTTCTCTTCCTTTTTGATTTAATTCTTGAATACTTTCTTTTAATTTTGAAATAGCTGTCACAAGATCTGATCTATCATCTTCCATTTTTTTTATTTCAGACTCATATTTATTTGTCTCCTCATCAGCCTTCAAATTAACTGAACCGAGTCTTTCTCTTTCTTGTTTCTTTTTATCTAATAAATCTTCTTGAATTACTGCATCGGGTAGCTCTTCAGCTCCAAATAAATTTGAACTTTCTAGAATATTTTCCTCATTCAAATTTAATTCTGAATTTATCCTATCAATTAAGTCATCTTTTCGCTTTTTTAGTCCCTCTATTGTTGCTCCAGAGCTTGCTTTACGTTCCCGAATTTGAATAGATTGTTCTTGAATTTCATTCAATCTATTTCTTAAAGACTCAATATTTTCATCTGTATTACTAATTATGGCTTCATTTTCGTTTTTTTCTTCTTCAGAAATTCTTAAGCCTTCTGAAATTTGTCCTTTTTTTTCTGCTTGTAATTTTGGTTGATTATCTAATTTTTCTAATTCTAAATTTAATTTATTCTTTCTTTCAGATAATTCATC
>CACOGI010000006.1 GCA_902626725.1 uncultured Pelagibacteraceae bacterium | reverse complement strand
ATATTTTGGCAAAGAAAAGCATATCCTTGCCCAAGATAGTAGATTGTTTCATCGATATGTTCAGGAACATTATTCTGAGACTCTTTAAACCATTCTCTGATTAAGACAAAATATTTTAGATAAAAAATTAATTGTTTTATACTTCTTGATTTTGGAAATCCAAAATTATCCAAAGATAATTTTGAAATCTTTTTTAAAAGTGAAGCACCAAAAGATAAATACTTTTTATTATCTTGATAACAAAGACCAACTAAAATAATAGAAGCACAACCAATTAATTTATCATCAATTGTTGTTGATTTATTAATTTCATTAATTAGATGGTTAGTTTGTTTTTGGATTATATTATTAAAATCTCTTTTAAAATTTGGATTACTTTCTTCATATGTTAAGTTATGATTTGATAGCCAAGAAATTATTCTTTTTGCAGTCAAATCAAAATTCCAACTATTATCATTATATTTATAATTATAACTTATCCAATTAGATATTATGGACTGCACTGTCTGTTTTGATGATTTAAGATCTAGGCTAAAAAACCAGTAAAAACTATTTAAATTTTTGAATTCTTTTTTACTTAAATTTTGATTATTCCAAATTTCATTCAATGAAAAGTCCTCAATTTTAATTTTTTTTTTATTATATCTAATTAATGATGAAAGTAAGTGTGGACTTGGTTTATATATTAAATTTCTATAACTTACTTTTGAGATTTTTTTATCATATATCTTTGAATTAAGATAAAATTTTCTTAATTGATTATAAAAACCAAAAATAAATCGATTTATAAAAATCATGAAATTACTTTGATCTTAATAATTCAATATTTTTTTTAATATCTCCATCATTACTTTTAAATATCGTAGTTCCAGAAACAAGAATATTTGCCCCTGCTTCAATTGCTTGTTTTGAATTTTCAAAATTTATACCACCATCTATTTCGATATCGAAATCTAATTTTTTTTCAATTTTTAATTTTTTTAAGTCTCTTACTTTTGTTAAAACTTCTGGCATGAATTTTTGTCCACCAAATCCAGGATTAACACTCATAATCAGAACTAAATCAATTTTATCTAAGTGTTGGAGAATAACCTCTACTTTGGTTTCAGGATTTAGTGAAACACCAACTTTTTTATTTAAACCTTTTATTTTAGATATAGAATTATTCATATCATCAGTTGCTTCGGGGTGGATAGTAATTATATCTGCTCCAGCTTCAGAAAAATCTTCAATATATTTATGGACTGGAGAAATCATTAAATGAACATCAAATGGTAAAGACGAATGTTTTTTTAATGATTTAATTACAGGTGGACCTATGGTTAAATTAGGCACAAAATGACCATCCATTACATCCACATGTATCATGTCGGCACCGCCCTCCTCCAGTTTTTTAATTTCTTTCGCCAACTGACTAAAATCAGCTGATAAAATTGATGGTGATATTTGTATTTTTTTCATTGATAGCTAGATTTACTAGTATCAATATTTAAAATTTAATTGAATTAAAAAATTGGTAAATTTGTCTCGAAATTTCACTTTCTAAAGGAAAAGATAACATTCCCATAACTGAATATCCTAAAATCCAAGGCATTAAGTAAAATCTAATCATAAAAAAAAACCATGCCACGTAAAGAGGGACTAAGGGTTGAATTATAAATGTTGGAGTTAAAGGTTTAAATATTTTTAATAATGGGTTGGTAAATTTTACAAAAACTCTCATAAAAAAAAATTGAGAGTCCTCTTTTTGAAAAATATTCATAGCTACTCTTCCAATTAAAGTCCACATAATCACCCCAAGGATGTAATCAATTATATAGACTAGTGGGTGAAAGTTTGCCGACATTTAAAGATACATGTTAAAAAAGAATGAAATTTAAAGGGGCGAAATTACTCGCCCCTTAAAAAGATTATTTAGTGTTGTTTTCCAAGGATCGATTTACCTGAAGGTACTCGAACCTCATCAACCATTCTTTGTGTAGCAGCATTAGGTTCTGCAGTAATTAAACTTACAACAACCATAGATACTAAGCTGACAGCTGAACCAAAGATACCAAACGTTAACTGTGTAATACCTAAGAATCCACTTCCGCCGTTTCTTACCCAAATTAGGTAACCAGCACCAGAAATTAATCCTAAAGCCATACCAGCTATAGCACCTTCTCTGTTAGCTCTCTTCCACCATACACCAAGTACAAGTGGGAAGAATAATCCAGACATCGCAAAGTCAAAAGCCCAGATTACTGAACCTAAGATACCTTGGATCTCCATCGCTGCAATAGTTGCTCCAGCAAAACCAATTACTACAAGTAATACCCTTGCAACAACTAGTCGTTTTGCAGTTTCTGCTTTAGGATCTATGATCTTGTAGTACAAGTCATGAGATAAAGCATTCGCAATTGCTAGAATCAAACCATCGGCTGTTGACATGGCAGCAGCCATACCTCCAGCAGCAACTAGACCTGAGATTACATAAGGTAATCCAGCTATTTCTGGAGTTGCTAACACAACGGCTTTACCACCCATGAAAAACTCATTTAATTCAAGAGTTCCATTTCCGTTAAAGTCGCTCACAAACATTAAGTTTGCTTGGTTCCAGTTTTGATACCAAT
This sequence comes from uncultured Pelagibacteraceae bacterium, assembly GCA_902626725.1. GTDB lineage: Bacteria > Pseudomonadota > Alphaproteobacteria > Pelagibacterales > Pelagibacteraceae > Pelagibacter. The sequence goes on along the minus strand of CACOGI010000006.1, from coordinate 48,387 downwards.
CTATCGATTGAACTTCTGCAATTGATTTACCGATAATACCAGTTGGTAATGACGGATCAATCAATGACAATTTAGATAGCGTCGCTAACATTGGAGCAGAAGAATAAAGCAGGAAGATAAAGAATAATGACCAACCTACTGATTTTCTAGCTGCTTTTACACTTGGAGTAGTGAAATATCTCATCATCACGTGAGGCAATGAAGCTGTTCCCATCATCATCGCTAGTGCTAATGAAATAAATGCCCATGGTGTTGCGTTTACCGCAGAGTGAGCTTTAGTTATTCCAGCTAAACCTTTCGGTACCATTGCAAGATTCTCTTTTGAATTTGCAACAAAACCAAACTGTTGTTCCAACTCACCAATTCTAGCTACTTCATCAGCTAACATAAAGTGTGGGAAGAAACCCGCACCCATTTTGTTACTGATCCAGAATACTGGAAGTAAGTATGCTATAATTAGTACGATATATTGCGCAACCTGTGTCCATGTTACCCCTCTCATACCACCTAACATAGAACATAGTAATATACTTACTAATCCAACATACACGGCGTATTGGAATGGAATATCTAGAGCAACAGAAGCAATTGTACCCGTAGCATTAATTTGTGCAGTCACATAAGTAAATGAAGCAACAGTTAAGACTATTACTGCAAGTAATCTAGCTAAATTACCACCATATCTTGTACCAATAAAATCTGGGACTGTGTAACAGCCAAATTTTCTTAAGTAAGGTGCTAACAAAGATGCAACTAATACATAACCACCAGTCCAACCAACAAGTAGTGCCATATATCCATAGCCTTTAAAGTAAATACCACCTGCCATTGCAACGAATGATGCACCAGACATCCAGTCTGCTGCAGTTGCCATTCCGTTGAATACGGTAGGTACTTGTCTTCCTGCTACATAATACGCATCTGCTTGGGCTGTACGTGATAGCCAACCAATGATTGCGTAGATGGCTACTGTAAAAGCAACGAAACAAATTCCAATTACTTTTGCAGACATACCCATCTGTTCGCAAATTGCCATAATGATTATGAAAGCTAAAAATCCACCTGTATAGATTCCATAAACTTTAGGCAAATTGTCTATAAAATTACCTTTAATCATTAGTCATCTCCTCTTTCTGAAAAGCCAAACTCTTCATCAATTTTTTCTTGTCTATTCGCGAACCAAAAGATTAAGATCACGAAAATTCCAAGAGAACCCTGACAAGTGAACCAATAAGTTAAAGGATAACCAAAAGGTCCTCCAACTTCGTTCATTTCGGCTCCGAAAAGAAAGATGCCAATTGAGAATACAAACCAAATTGCCAATGTAACCATAAGCAATCCTCTGGTTTTTTCCCAGTGTTGTTCTTGTTTTGACATTTATACCTCTCTCTTTTTAGTTATAACTGGCCAAAACCATAACCATTATGAAAGAGATTTAAAGTGTTAAAATTGTTCATATTAGCTGGATTTTTAGGGTATAAAAGTCATAAATAGCCATTTTTATGGGAAAATACAAATTAACATGGAAAGACCTATCTTGGAATGACTTTAAGATCTATCTTTTTGCCCTATTTAAAGCTTTTATCCCTAAAAAGAAAATTAAGGATCTAGATGAGTTGGAACAATTCATACAATCAAAATCAGCATGGGTTACTCAGGTAACACTTTATGGTTACTTAAAAACTAGAATGGGAACTAGATACGTTCTTCATTTTGAAAATGACGAATTTATGGGTTCTGTCAATCAAGCTAAATGGAATATTTATTCAGTAGCTCTTCAAGATCTAACATTTTTTACTTTCTCTCATTTAAGGGCAAATTTTAATTATGAAAAAACAGAAAAGGCTAAAGAAATTTTTCTTAACATATTGGATGATGAAACCACAAACAAAATGCCAATTAATATAATTGAAGAGGCTAAACAAAGTTTTAAGGAAAGGTTTGATAACATAAATTGGGATACTTATTATCGTGACCTACCATTTAATCCTAGTGCGTTATCACTATATAAATGGGCACCTATCGCAGAAGAGTTAAAAGAATTGGATAGAAAAATAGTTTTAAATTCAGTTATTCTAAAATGGGATATCGTAAAAAAAGAATTTAATGAGAGAGTTTGTTTTTAAATATTTTTTCTATTTTCAATTAAGCTATCAACTACTGAAGGATCGGCAAGAGTTGTAGTATCTCCAAGTTGATCTTGTTCATTAGCAGCAATTTTTCGTAGAATTCTCCTCATAATTTTTCCTGATCTTGTTTTGGGTAAACCTGGGGAAAAATGAATAATATCAGGAGTAGCTAAGGGTCCAATTTGTTTTCTTACCCATAGCTTTAGATCTCTTTCAAGTTCTCCATTTTCTTGTTCTCCAGCATTTAATGTCACATAGCAATATAAACCATTACCTTTAATATCGTGTGGATATCCAACCACTGCTGCTTCTGCTACTTTAGGATGAGCTACAAATGCACTTTCGATCTCAGCTGTTCCTAAGTTATGACCTGAAACTATTATTACATCATCTACTCTTCCCGTAATCCAATAATATCCATCCTTATCCCTTTTGCATCCATCACCAGTAAAATATTTACCATCAAATTGTGAAAAATACGTATCTATAAATCTCTGATGATCTCCGTAAACAGTTCTCATCTGTCCTGGCCACGACTGAGATATACAAAGTCTTCCTTCACCAGCACCTCTTATTTCATTCCCATCTTTATCCACCAAAACAGGTTTAATCCCGTAAAATGGTTTTGTTGCAGAACCAGGCTTTAAATTAATAGCCCCTGTTTGAGGAGCAATCATAATACCACCAGTCTCTGTTTGCCACCAGGTATCAACAATAGGGCATTTTGAATTGCCAACAATATTATAGTACCACATCCAAGCCTCTGGATTTATTGGTTCACCCACAGTTCCTAATAATTTTAGAGATTTTCTTGATGTTTTTTTTACTGGTTTTTCACCTTCCCTCATAAGAGCTCTAATTGCAGTTGGTGCAGTATAAAAAATATTAACTTTATATTTATCGATAATTTGCCACCATCGCGAACTATCAGGATATGTGGGTATACCCTCAAACATTATAGTAGTGGCTCCATTTGCTAATGGACCATAAATTATATAACTATGTCCTGTGACCCATCCTATATCAGCGGTACACCAATAAATATCTTTTGGCTTATAATTAAAAATATATTGATGAGTCATAGAGGCATAAACCATGTAACCACCTGTGGTGTGTAACACACCTTTAGGTTTGCCTGTAGAGCCAGATGTATAAAGAATGAATAAAGGATCTTCAGCTCCCATTTCTTCTGGATCACAATTATTTGAAACATCTTTGATTAAATTGTCATACCAAACATCCCTATCATTATTCCAATTAATTGGATTGCCGGTTCTTTTAACTACAATACATTTTTTAACATTAGGACAACTCAATAATGCTTCGTCGGTAATTTCTTTTAAAGGAATTGTTTTTCCTCCCCTAACCCCCTCATCTGCAGTAATAATATATTCTGACTCACAATCATTTATTCTTCCAGCTATCGAGTCCGCAGAAAAACCTCCAAATATAATAGAGTGAACTGCTCCAATTCTTGCACAAGCCAACATTAAAACTGCTAACTCTGGAATCATGGTTAAATAAATTGTAACTCTATCTCCTTTTTGGATACCTAATTTTTTTAGACCATTAGCCGCTTTACAAACTTTTTGATGAAGCTGTTTATATGTTATTTTTTGAGTATCTTTTGGATCATCTCCTACCCATATAATTGCTGTTTTGTCTTTTTTATCTTCTAGATGACGATCAATACAGTTGGCAGAGGCATTTAATGTGCCGTCTTCAAACCATTTTATTTTAACATCTGTTTTGCTGTATTTAACATCCTTAATTTTCTTATAGGGCTTGATCCAATTTATTCTTTTTCCCTCTTTTTTCCAAAATTCGTTATTATTTTTTATAGATTCTGAATATTTTTTTGCATATTGTGACTTGTTTGCTAAACTGCTTTTCACCCACTCAGGTCTTGTCTTAATAATCAGTTCTTGATCACCCTGATTTTTATTTGAGTCGTTTTTAATTTTAGATTTTTTCTTTTTTCTTGGTTTATTTATCTTAATTTTTTTTCTCTTTTTGATTTTAGTCTTTTTTTTCTTTTTTGATTTATTCTTTTTTCGTTTTTTAGATTTTGATTTCTTTTTTTTTGGCATAAACTAAATGTTACTCATCTTATTCAAAATTTTCCAGCTTTTAGAGTCAATTTTCATCACTGATAATCTACTTTGTTTAATAAGTGATAAATGGCTTAAATCCTTATTTTTCTTAATTTCATCAAGGGTTACTGGTTTTTTTAATTTTTCCTTGAATTTTACGGTTACAGCAACAAATTTACGATTTTTGTCAGTTTTATCTATATAAGCTTCCTCGATAACTTCAACTATACCGACAATTTCTTTTCCAATGTTGGAATGATAAAAAAAACATAGATCACCTTTTTTCATATTTTTGAGATTGTTAGCAGCCTGGTAATTTCTTACTCCATCCCAAGCAGCTCCTTTCTTGCCAGCCTTGATTTGCTGATCGATGGACCAGACATCTGGTTCAGATTTCATTAACCAATAATTTTTACTCATTTGTTCATCTTTAGCATAATTTTAAATTTAAATTCATACTTTTTTGATATAATTGAATTTTTATGTTTAATAATTATTTCGATAAAATTTTTGAGACAAGTAAAAGTTACTTAAAAAAACAATTAAATTCTAAAGAATTTGATGAGTTAGAAAGATCCCTTAAAAAAAATAAAATTAAAAAAAATGAAGAATGCGTCTCTATTTTTGTAGATATTTATACATCACTTATTAAAAAAAAATACCAGTCAGAATATAAAGGTGCAGATAAAAAATTAGAAAAATTTATTTCAGATAAAGACACAAATTTAAAAATTGTCTGGGGAGATTGTTTAAACGTATTAAAAAAAATGAATAGTGAAAGCGTTCATTTGATGGTGACATCTCCACCTTATTATAACGCTAGAGAATATTCTCAATGGAAAGATATTAATGATTATCTAGAAGATATGAGAGATATTATTAAGGAGACTTACCGTGTTTTAGACAATCATCGTGTCTGGGTTTTCAATGTTGGAGATATATTTGACAATCCAAAAACAAAAACAAAGTCCGTTTGGGGCAAACAGAGGATACCTTTAGGGGCATACTTTATAAAGCTATTTGAAGATGAGGGTTTTACTTTTGTAGATGATTTTATTTGGGATAAAGGCGAGCCACAAAGTGAGAGAAATAAAAATAAAAGTAATCCCTACCCAATGTATCAATATCCTTTGAATTGTTATGAGCATATTTTAATTTTTCATAAACACAGATTAGATTTAACAAGATTTCCATGTCCTAGATGTGGAACTTTAAAAGTTAATGGAAATACTCAATCGGAACCTGGATTACAAAGTTGGGAATGTAAGAATGATAAATGTTTTGAGAGAAGTGAGTCAAATAGAGGAAAAAGATTTTCATTAAAAACAAACATGACACAATCAAATGATAAAAGAAATTTAGGAACTATAGATGAAAATATTTTAAAAAAGTGGAGAAGGGATATAACGAAGTTTAGTCCAGTCATTAAGATTAATTCAAAAGGAGATAATAGAATTGGTCATACTGCACCCTTTCCTGAGGATATACCGGAAATGGCAATTAAAATGTTTTCTTACAAAGGTGAGGTGGTGCTGGATCCTTTTGCAGGGAGTTTTACTACACCAAAGGTTGCTGCTGAACTGGACAGAGTAGGAGTTGGAATAGAGATGGGTAAAAAGTTATTTAAACCAGCAATTATTAAAAGGTTAAAAGCAATCGAACCAGACATGTTTAAACAGAAAGTTAAATATAAAGAATTTGATTTATCTAAAGAAAAAAAATTAAATAAACAAATTTAATTCCCAGACTGATTTTTTAATATTCTTTTAATATTATTCAAAGTTTCGTTAATCGAATATTGACCTTGAATAGTATTACAATGTTTGTGACCCCAGCCAAGATTGTAAGTATGGTGATTAAATTTACCTGGAGCTAACGCTTCAATATGCATTAGTACAATTTCTGACTGAGTATTATCCTCTTCCTCACGCCCTTCATCTTGAGGAGCTATTTCAAAAAAAGATTTTGCATTTAATTTCTCTAAGCAAAGTGGGCAAATAGGAGCTAAATCTTTTTTATTTAAAGCACGAATTTCTACAAGCTTATTTAAATCATACAATTTATTATTTTTACAAAAATTAACTACATGTTTTTCTACATCCCCTATTTTTTTATCATTTAATTCAGGCATTAATAATTTTAATTCATCCTTCATTTGAGGGACTCTAAAAATCATCATTGATAGTTGATATCTAACATTTTCTATTTCATCTTCGCTCGCATAATCGTAATCATAATTCCCTAGACCTGCTTGTTTAGGAACATTTTTTCCATAATTCTTTTTTAATTTTTGAAATTCTTCTTCATGTTTATTTGTTCTTGTTCCGGAAGCACAAATTAGAGAAATTTCTTGTGGTGTAGTGTTTGTAATAAATTTACAATATTCTCCAGTCCATTGTTTTTCATTACTTACTTCTTCACTTTTAGTATATAATTCAGCAACTTGTTGGAAATTAGAACAGTAGGTTTTATATTTATTCCAATCATTAATATTTTTGAAATATAAAAAAGCATTTTTTCCTAATTTAAGTGAATTATGAAAATTTTTTTTTCTTTTTCCTTTATTATCAAAATAATCTTTTGGTTTTACTCTTACAGCATAACCACGTTCATAATTGTTTAAAATCTTTTTATTTTTTTTTAATATTTTTAGGTAGGTACTGTAATGAATTATAACTCTGTATGATCTTGAATTTCTCCTTTTATAAATGCCTTTACCACCTCTACCTTCTTTAGTTTTATCAATTTTCTTTCTTAATTCTGTTGTAAAAACATCAGTACAATTCATTTAAAACTCAGTTTATATTTCATAATTATGCCAGGTAAATAGTGGCAAAAATTCGATGAAATTATATATTATATCAAATACTTGTTTTCGTTTCATTGAATAATGATTTATATATTTTACTCAATATATGAGCAAAGAGTTATCAACAGTTTTAAATCTTTTAAAAAATAAAAAATTTGTTCAGGCAGAAAAAAAGTGTTCATTATTAATTAAAAAAGTAAACCCAAACTACGATTTATATAATATTTATGCAGTAATTTTATTTCAGCTTAAAAAATATGATAACGCTATTACTGAGTGGCAGAAAGCTATCAAGCTTAAACCAGATTATTATTTTGGCTACAATAATTTAGGTAATGCTTTTTTACTTAAAGAAGATTTAAACGAAGCATTAAAAAACTATGATGAAGCCATCAAAATCAAACCAGACTATTATGAAGCAATTTATAACAAAGCAAATGTTTTTTTTAAATTAAAAGACTTTCCTAATGCTTTAGAAAATTATGATAAAGTTTTATCTCTAAAAAATGATTATGTACCAGCTTATCAGGGAAAAGCAATTATTTTTAAAAAGATAGAAAAATTTGATCAAGCAATAGATGAATGGCAAAAAGTAATTAATTTAAATCCAGAGAACGTGAAAGCATATGTTCAAAAAGGTGATCTTTTATTTGATAAAAATAAACTTGAAGAAGCACTCGATTGTTATGAAAATGCATATCAAATAGATCCTTCAAAACCATTTTTATTAGGAAGTATAATACACACAAAAACTAAAATGTGTGATTGGGCAGGTTTGGATAAAACCATTGCGGATCTTAAATCTAAAACAGAAAAAGGGATGAAAGTTTCATCTCCTTATACGGCATTAACAATATTTGATGAACCATCAATTCATTTTGATATTTCTAAAATTTGGGCAGAAGAACATAAAAAGGAAATAGAATATGAAAAAAGAAAAGAAAAAAAATCGAATAAGAAAATCAAAATAGGTTATTTTTCATCTGATTTTAGAACTCATGCCATGGGACACCTAATGGTAAAAATGCTTGAACTTCATAATCGAGATGAGTTTGAGTTATATGGATTTTATTTTGGGCAATCAATAAAAGATGATGATCTTTTAGCCAAAAGAATAAAAAATTCTTTTGATAAATTTTTTGATATCACTTTAAAAAATGATCTTGAGGTCGTAAATCTTTCAAAAGAAATAGGATTGGACATAGCTATTGATTTTATGTGTTTCACTGGAAATTATAATAGATTTGGTGTTTTTGTCCAAAGGTGTGCGCCAATACAAATTAACTTTTTAGGTTATCCAGGCACAAGTGGTTCAAAATTTTTAGACTATATTGTTCTGGATGATAAATTACTTTGTAGTGAAAATGAAAAATTTTTTTCTGAAAAACTAATTATTTTGCCAGATACTTACCAACCAAATGAAGATACTAAAAAAATTGATGATAAAACTTTGACTAAAAAAGATATGAACTTGCCAGAAAAAGACTTTATCTTTGCTTGCTTTAATAGTCACCAGAAAATTATGCCAGACGTTTTTGAAACTTGGATGAGAATTTTAAAGAAAAAAAATGATAGTGTTCTATGGTTATTAAGTGATAATAAAATTTCAGAGAGAAATTTAAAAAATTTTGCTAAAAAAAATGATGTTGATCCTAAAAGATTAATTTTTGCAAAACACCTTCCTTTAGAGCAACATTTATCTAGACTAAAGTTAGTAGATTTAGTTTTAGACACTTTTCCTTACAACGCTCATACTACTTGTAGTGACAGCTTAAGAATGGGAGTTCCAGTTTTAACATTAAAAGGAAAGTCTTTTGCAAGTCGTGTCGCAACAAGTTTATTAACATCAATAAATATTTCAGAACTTGTTACAGAAAATTTAAAAAATTATGAAGAAGCAGCTTTAAAAATTTCCAATAATTCAGAATTTTTAGCTCAACTTAAAAATAAAATTTCAAAAAATAAAGAAAGTTCCAACGTATTTAAGCCCAAAGTTTATACGAGTAATATTGAAAAAGGTTATAAAAAAGTTTATCAAAATTATATTGAAGGATTAAAACCGCAAAATTTTAAACTATAATTTTACTCCAGCTCCTTTCAAAAAAGCAGCATCTTCATCTAATTGCCACCTTGGTTTTGCAGGATAATCTAAATTATCAAATTGTTTTAATTTATATTTTTCTAATCCAACTAGCGCAATCATGGCAGCGTTATCACCGCAAAGTTCTATTGGAGGAAATAAACTTTGGTAATTTTCTCTTTTGCATAAATCAATTAATTTAGATTTAATACTTTTATTGGCAGCTACGCCACCAGCTACAACAAAAATTTTTTCTTTAGGATTAACTTCTTTTTCAAACTCATCAAATGCTATTTTTGTTTTTTTATATAGTATTACCTCGATAGTTTTTTGAAATGATGCTGCAAGGTCAAATTTATCTTGTTCCTTTTTGATATTTTTTGAAATTTTTAAAACAGCAGTTTTAAGTCCTGCAAAAGATAAATTACAACCACCTTTATTTAAGATAGGTTTAGGCAAAACATATTTATCAGGATCACCTTTTTCAGCAAACTTCTCAATTTGGGGCCCACCTGGAAATTCAATCCCAAGAAGTTTAGCAGTTTTATCAAATGCTTCACCCAAAGCATCATCAATTGTTGTACCTAATCTTTTATATTTACCAAGTTCATTAACGCTCAGATATTGTGAATGACCGCCTGAGATCAGTAAAAGCAAGTATGGGTAGTTTAATTTTGTTACAATTTTTGGACTAAGTGCATGACCTTCTAAATGATTAATTGCTAAAAAAGGTTTATTCAAAGATGCTGCAAAAGCTTTTCCAAAACTTAGACCTACAGATAGACAAACGATCAACCCAGGACCTGCAGTTGATGCTACTGCATCTATTTCCTCAATTTTTTTTCCACTATCCTTTATTGCTTTTTTAACAATCCAATCTATCTTTTCGATATGAGCGCGTGCTGCTAACTCGGGCACTACTCCACCAAATTCTTTGTGCACGTCAATTTGACTTGAAATAACATTTGATAAAACAATAGGATTTCCTTGCTCATTTTCAGTTATCAACGAGGCTGCCGTCTCATCACAGCTTGATTCAATTCCAAGAATTAAGGGTTTTTTACTCATACAAATAGTTTTTATTAATTGTACAATCTCTTTACAAGTAAGAAATAAATAATTTATGGAAAAAAAAATAATTATTGGGACTAGAGGAAGTAAGTTGGCATTAATATATGCAAATAATGCTAAATTAAATATTATTAAAAATTCAAATCTTAGTAGTGAAAATATTTTTATTAAACCGATAAAAACTGAAGGTGATCAAATCCAGGATGTGAGGTTATCAGAAATTGGGGGAAAAGGTTTATTTTCTTCAAATATAGAAAAAGAACTTTTGAATAAAAAAATTGATATTGCAGTACATGCTCTTAAAGATATGCCTGCTGTTGAAACTAAAGGTTTGGTAACAGACTCTTTTTTGATGAGAAATGATCCAAGAGAAATTTTAGTAACTAAACAAAAAACAAAACTTAAAGATCTAAAATCAAATTCAATAGTAGGGACTTCATCTTTTAGAAGAGAGTTTCAAATTAAGAATATCAGATCAGATTTAAAATATAAAATAATAAGAGGTAACATTGATACAAGAATTAAAAAACTTCATGATGGATTGTACGATGCAATAGTTTTGTCATATGCTGGAATGAAATCTTTAGAAATTGATAAAGAAATCTCAGAAATATTTTCAGTAAAGGAATTAATTCCGAGCGCTGGACAAGGAATCATCGCTCTTCAGTGTCGTAAAGAGGACAAAGATGTTATTTCATTATTAAAAAAGATAAATCATACTGAAACTTTCTATAGAGCTTGTGCGGAAAGAAATGTTCTTAAAGTTTTAGAGGGTGATTGTGAGACTGCCGTTGGTGCTCATGCCTCTATTAATGGTGCTAAAATTGATTTAGAGGCAGAACTATTTTCTCTTGATGGAAGTCAAAGATTTTATGAAAAAAGTTCTTCAAAAATTGAAGATGCTCACGAATTAGGAAAAAAAGTAGGTGAAACTTTAAAAGCTTTATCAAATAATAGTTATAAAAGATAATATGCATATTTTATTGACAAGACCTTTGGAAGATTGTTCAGAAATGATAATCAAATTTCAATCACTTGGTCATAGAGTTTCTCATCTTCCGTTATTGATCATTGAAAAAATTAATCATGAAGAAGTTAACTTTCTTGATTACAGTGCAATTATTTTTACAAGTGCTAACGCAGTAAAGTTTTTAAAATTAAACACACTGAATAAAAACATAATGTGTTTTTGTGTTGGAGATATGACTGAAAAAAAGGCTAGAAGTGTAGGTTTTCAAAATACAATTTCTGCTGAAGGAAATGTTTCAAATTTAAAAGAAATAATATTACAGAACTATGAATTAAAAAATAAACCAATCCTTTATGTTAGCGGAGAAATGATAGCAGCCAATCTTGATCAGCAGTTATTGAATGAAGGTTATAATATTAAAAGAATTATTAACTATCGAGTTATTCATAATCAAGGATTTGATGAAAATTTTGTAAGAGAATTAAAAGTGAATATGCCAGATCTGGTATATATTTACTCTCAAAACAGTGCCTCTAGTTTTTTAAATTTTATAAAGATACATCAAATAGAAAATGCATGGATGAATACAAATTTAATGTGTATAGGTGAAAAAACTTCGTCTATATTGAATGAAATTAAATGGAAAAAAATATTTCTTTTTAATCCTGGAGAAGAGGAGTTTTTGTTATATAAAATTTGATTATGGAATTAATAAATAATTTTTCAGAAATATTTTTATCTGTATGGAATAAAGGAATTCTTGGTGTAGATATTTTTCAAATATTAATTGGTCTAGGAATTTTTTTAATTTTTTTAATTTTCAGAGGTTTAATAAGTAAACTTATAATAAAGAAATTAGAAATTATTTCAAGAAGGACTACAAATAAATTAGATGATACATTTGTAAACGCTTTAATTGGACCAGCAAGATTTTTACCAATAGTTCTGGGTTTTTTTATTGCGAGTTATTATATGACATTTTCATTAGAGGGTAGAGAAGTAGTCGATACTATAAATAGAACTTTAATTACAATTTTAATATTTTGGATAATTCATCAAATCATTGAACCTGTATCCTATATCTTAAGTGGTCTTGATAAACTTTTGACAAGAGAATTAATTGGCTGGATTATTAAATCATTAAAAATTCTTATTTTTATTTTAGGTTTAGCGGCAGTTTTAGAATTATGGGGAATTAAAATTGGTCCAATTATTGCAGGGTTAGGTTTATTCGGTGTAGCTGTTGCACTAGGAGCTCAAGATTTATTTAAAAATTTAATATCAGGAATTTTAGTTCTTGTAGAAAAAAGATTTAGAATCGGTGATTGGATTTTAGTTGACGGAATAATAGAGGGGATTGTTGAGAAAATAGGATTTAGATCTACAACAATTAGAAAATTTGATAAATCATTGGCTATTATTCCAAATTTTCAATTTGCAGAAAACGCAGTTATCAATGTTAGTGAAACTTCAAATTGGTTAATAAGTTGGGTTATTACTCTTCAGTATGACACTACAGTTGATCAATTAAAAACGATTAGAAATCAAATTGAAGACCACATAAATAAAAGTGACGACTTCAATACTAGCGTAGGTGTTGCTGTAAGAGTAGATAAATTTTCTGATAGCTCAATAGATATGTATGTGCGTTGTTTTACAAAGACAAATAGTTGGAATGAGTGGTTGGCGGTAAAAGAAAAATTAGCAATTGAAATTAAACAGATCGTTGAAAATAATAAAGCTTCATTTGCTTTCCCAAGCTCATCAATATATATCGAGAAAAAATGATAGCTATTTTTTATTTAGTTTTACAAATTTTAAAACTTTATTCATATGTAGTAATTGCTAATGTTTTAATAAGTTGGTTGATAGCATTTAATATTTTAAATACCCAAAATAGATTTGTTTACTCTATTTTAGAGCTTACCTATAGATTAACAGACCCTTTTTTAAATAGAATAAGACGTTTTCTACCAAATTTAGGATCTTTGGATATATCTCCAATAATCTTACTACTATTGATTTGGTTTGTAGAAATGTGTATGAAGCTTTACGTTGCACCAATGATATTCTAAAAATTTATGATTTTGATTGACGGAAAAAAAGAAGCTGCATTATTAAGAGAAGAGTTAAAAAAAGAGGTATCCGATTTAAAAAAAAAATATAACAAAGTTCCAGGGTTAACAGTGATTTTGATTGGTGATCTGACACCCAGTCAAATTTATGTAAGAAATAAAGAAAAATCTGCAAATGAAGTTGGACTTAAATCTGATGTTATTAAATATCCAGATTCAGTTGAGGAAAAAATTATTTTAGACAAAATAGATGAGCTGAATAAAGATAAAACAGTCTCAGGTATATTAGTTCAATTACCTCTCCCGAAACATATTGATAAAAAAAAAGTTATTGAAGCAATAGATCCCTCAAAAGATGTTGATGGATTTCACCCTATGAATGTTGGTAACCTTTCCTCAGGATATGAAAGTTCAATTCCCTGCACACCATTAGGATGTTATCTGCTTATTAAAAAAATTGAACCTAATTTAAATGGAAAAAAAGCAGTTGTTGTTGGACGTTCAAATTTAAATGGTAAACCAATGACACAGCTTCTTTTAAAAGAAAATTGCACTGTAACAATTACTCATTCAAAAACAAAAGATTTAAAAGCTGAATGTTTGGAGGCAGACATTATAGTTGCTGCAGTCGGCATTCCTGAATTAGTTAAAGGTGATTGGGTTAAAAAGGATACTATTGTAATTGACGTTGGGATTAATAAAACCGAGAAAGGCATCGTTGGTGATGTTGCATTTGACGAGGTTTCAAAAATTGCAAAAGCCTTGACACCTGTTCCAGGTGGTGTTGGACCAATGACTATTGCATGTTTGCTAAAAAACACAATAGAGTGTTTCAAAAGATCGCAAATATAATATTTAAATCATTATATAATATTTGATACATTGAGTTATGAAAAAACCTAAGTATCCTTACAGAATAGCTATATTAATGGCTATACTTACAATTCCGCCAATCGGTGCTACTCAACTAGGCTGGTATCTATATGATCAACAAACCGGATTTGATTATGGTATGATTATTGGAACTTTCTCAGTAATATTAGCTGCATGGTTAATGTATGAAAAAAACTGGAGAGAAGAAGATGAGGATTAATTAATGGAAAAGATTATTTTTTTTAGTTTAGTAATTCCGATTTTAGGATTTGTTTTATATTTGGGAGCAAAAGCTATTGGAAAAGGTTTTAAGGCCAAAAACGAAAATAAAGCCAATGAAGATATCGAAAATTCACAAACAGATGAGTCGTTTTATAATGAAGATAAATTAAGCGATGAAATTCAAAAATTGAATCAACTTTTAAAAGACGGTGTTCTCACCCAAGAAGAATTTGAAAAAGCAAAAAAAAAATTATTAGATGGTTAATTATAATTTAATATTTTTTTCAAAGACTCAAACTCTCCTATTTTAAAAACTATTACATCTTCATTTTTAAAACCATATTTTTTTGCACTCGCTTTAAATCTAATCGGAGGTTCCATAATAGGCTCTAAGGACAGTACAAAAGTTCCCCAATGCATTCCAATTACTTTTTTACTTTTTAACTTTTGTGCTACCTCTAGTGCTTCCTCAGGGTTAGTATGATAAACAGATTTATCCTTGTATGGCATTATAGGATAAAAATTATATGCACCAATATTTATAAATGTAAGATCGATTGGACCATATTTATTTCCTATATCCTTATAAATATTTCCAATACCTGTATCACATGCAAATAAAATTTTTTTTCCATCATATTCGATTAAAAAATTACCCCATAAAGTTTTATTTGTGTCTGAAAGGCTTCTCTTAGACCAGTGTACTGCAGGCAAGAATGTAATTTTTAGATTTTCATTAATCTTTATTTCATCATACCAATCCATCTCATTAACATCATTATATCTTTTAAAATATTTGCCTAGTTTAAGCGGCAATAAAACCTTAGTACTTTTATAAGGAAATTTTCTTATCGTGGCCATGTCCTGATGATCATAGTGGTTATGAGTAAGTAAAAATAAATCTATCTTGGGAATTTCATCGAGCGTTAAAGCTGGCTTGGTAAATCTTTTTGGACCGAATATTAAAGGACCAGCGTTCTTAGAAAAAACAGGATCTGTTATTATTGTTGTTTCACCAAGCTTTATTAAAAAAGTGGCATGGCCTATCCATGCTACATAATCGTTTTTCTGATATTTTTTAAGATCTGATAAAACTTTTTCTTTTTCGATTACATGCTCTTTTGGAACTGTCATATCAAGCTTCTTTTTTTCTTGATTAAAAATTTTATAAGACCATTTAACATTAGGGTCCCTTTCTGGTGAGCCCTCAGGGTTTCTAAAAGTCCCATCTGGCAAGTGATGATAAGGTTTTTCCATTGCAATACTTAAACAGTTATAAAAAAAAATTCCAACTAAAATTAATAGAAGTTTAATTAGTTTTTTTCCATTAACCACAAACTGTCTCCTGCCAAGAAGTATATTTTTCCACTCTTTGGATGTACTTGAATATCCCTTATTCTTCCAATTTTATTTTTGAAGATAATATCCTCTTTAACATTAGATAGATCATTAAAAATCAATTTTCTTAATGATTGATCTTTAAGAGAAGTAATTAAAGCATGTCCATTCCACTCATTAAATTCTTCACCTTTGTAGATTGAAATTGCACTAGTTGCTATAGAAGGTACCCAATAATGTATTGCTTTTGTAAAGCCAGGTTTCCATTTAGGACCAATTGGAAGACCAGAATAATTTCTTCCTCCCCAACCTAAAATCTTCCATCCATAATTTTCACCTTTTTTTGCTTCACCAAACCAATCACCACCCTTAGCACCATGGTTACTTAAATAAATTTTCCCATCAAATTGTGATAAAGTAAGACCTTGTGGATTTCTAATACCTATTTGATAAATTTCTGGCAGCCAATTAGATTTATTTACAAATTTTGGGTTATCTTTTGGAATACTTCCATCTATATTTATTCTTATAATACTCCCTGGGTGTGTAGTTGGATCTTGAGCAATCATTCCTTGACCTCTTTCACCAGCAGAGGCAAAAAGATAATTGTCTTTAATCGCTAATCTTGACCCAAAATGATAACCTGAGTCAATAGGTGGGTTTGCTTGAAAAATATTTTTAAAATTTAAATTCTTTTTATCGAATTTGGCTTTTGCTATCGAAGTGCTGGTTTTCCAGTCTCCTCTATTTTCAGTGTACGAAATATAAACAAAATTTTTTTTAAAAAGAATGTCCAATAAACCTCCTTGACCATGCTCTATATAATCAAGATTGTGACTTACTTCAGAAATTTTTTTTGAAATAAGGTTTACTAATTTTATTTTCCCGCTTTTTTCTGTAATTAATAGTTCATTATTATTAATGAAAGTGGAACCCCAGGGATTATTTAAAAATACAATTTTTTCAAAATTTAAATTGTTAGCAAATGAAAGAGTTGTGCAAATTAAAATTATAAAAATTGAATAAATATATTTTTTCACTTTATGATAGCTTTGATCTACCACCATCAACTGCAATAATCTGACCAGTTACCCATGAGCTATCATCAGTTATAAGAAATTTTGCAAGAGAGGCTGAGTCTTTTCCTTCACCCAATCTTTTTAAAGGATGAGCTTTTGCTATACCGTCTGCCAAGGCTTTGTTTTTTAACATCGGTTCTGCAATTTTTGAATTAGTTAAGCTTGGTGCTATGCAATTTACTCTAATGTTGGGAGCAAATTCAGCTGCTAAAGAAACTGTCAATCCTTCTACGGCAGCTTTAGTAGAAGCAATAATTGCATGGTTAGTAAATCCCCGTTGTGCTGCAACTGTTGAAAATAAAACAACAGAACCTTTATTTTTTTTTAAACTTTCTTGATAACCTTTTATAGCTTCAACTGCCGAATAAAGATTTAATTTCATACATTTATTAAAATCTTGTTCATTCACCATTCTAAAGGGCTTTAAATCTATCGAACCTACACAATAGGCAATACCCTTGATATCTGAAATATCATTTTTAATTTTTTGTATAAATCCATCTTCTAAAACATCAGCTATTGTAAAGGCACAACTTAGTTTTTCTGCAATTCTTTTTGTTTCATTTTCATTTCTACCAACCAAATGAACACTTTTTCCTGAATTTACTAATTGTTCTGCTAAACTAGATCCGATAGAACCTGTCGCACCAAAGATTAAATATTTTTCTGACATAAAAATTTTTATTAGTTATATTTAACTATGAAGTTATTTTTTATACTGGGTAATCAATTATTTCCATCAAAATACTTAGACCGCTTCAAAAAAGACCACCTGTTTTTTATGGCAGAAGACCACCAATTATGCACTTATGAAAAACACCATAAACAAAAAATACTTCTATTTTTATCATCAATGCGTTCACATGCGGAAAATCTAAAAAAAGATAAATTCAAATTAGAATATATTAAAATTGAGGATAAAGAATTTAAAGATGATTATTTAAAAAAATTAAAAAAAATTATCAGCTCAAAAAAGATTAATGAAATTTCAAGTTTTGAAATTGAGGATAAATTTTTTGAGAAAAAGATTAATCAATTTATTAAAAAAGAAAAAATAAAATGGAATATTATTCAAACACCAATGTTTTTAAATTCAAGAAATGAATTTAAACAATATTTATCCAAATCGAAAAAACCTTTTATGGCAACTTTTTACAAAGACGTCAGAAAAAAATCTGGAATTTTAATGGGCTCTGATGGAAATCCGATTGGTGGGAAGTGGAGCTTTGATGAAGATAATAGGAATAAGTTACCAAAAAATATTTCAATTCCTAAGTTCCCAAAAATTAATGAAACAAATCATACTAAAAAACTAAAACCAATTATTGAAAAATTATTTAAAGACCATCCAGGTACTACTAAAAATTTTTGGCTTGCTACAGAATATAACGATGTAATAAAACTTTTAAATTTTTTCATCAAAGAGAAATCTAATTTATTTGGAGATTACGAAGATGCAGTAGATCAAAAAGATAATATTTTGTTTCATAGCGCATTAAGTCCATATATTAATTTAGGGCTTATCACTCCAGATTTTATTATTCAAAAAATTTTTGAGTTTCATAAGAAACATAAAATAAGACTTAACTCATTGGAAGGCTATGTTCGTCAAATAATTGGTTGGCGTGAGTTTATAAGAGGAATTTATCAGAATTTTTCTACCGAGATGGAAACAAGAAATTTTTTCAAACAAAGTCGTAAAATGAAAAAATCCTGGTATGATGGCACTACAGGTTTACCCCCACTAGACTATGCAATAAATAATGCAGTTAACTATGGCTGGTCACATCACATTGAAAGGTTAATGATACTTTCAAACATTATGAATCTTTGTGAAATTAAACCGACAATTGTTTACAAATGGTTTATGGAAATGTTTGTCGATTCATCTGACTGGGTTATGGTACCAAACTTATATGGCATGGGATTATTTAGTGATGGAGGAATATTTGCTACCAAACCATATATTTGTGGGTCGAGCTATTTTATGAAAATGATGGATTTTAAAAGAGGTGAATGGTGCAACATTATGGATGGGCTGTATTGGAGATTTATTGATCGTAATAGAAAATTTTTTTTGAAAAATCCAAGACTCTCTATGATGGTTAGAATTTTTGATAAAATGAAAGCTGATAGAAAAAAATTAATTTTATCAGCTGCAGACAAGTTTATTAAGCAAAATACAAACTAATGAAAAAAGAAAATCTTCCTTCAAAAATTTGTCTTGTTTGTAAAAGACCTTTTGTTTGGCGTAAGAAATGGAGATTAAATTGGGAGAGAGTAAAATATTGTTCTAAGAAGTGTTCTAAGCTAAGTTAAGATTATTGAACATAATAATTTTACAACACATTAAAATTGAAGACCCTGGTTACATAAAGGATCTTATGTTAGCTGATGGATTAAATCTTACTACAATTGAGTTAGACGAAGGTGAGAAAATTCCAAATGATTTAAGTGAATTTGATGGAATGTTTTGTATGGGTGGTCCAATGGATACTTTTATGGAAAAAGAATATCCTTGGTTAATTGAAGAAAAAAAAATAATTAAAGAGTTTGTAGTTGATTTAAAAAAACCTTATTTAGGTTTTTGTTTAGGTTGTCAGTTACTAGGTGAGGTCGTTGGTGGTAAGGTGGTAAAATCAAGTCCAGCAGAGATTGGTATAATGGATATCAATTTTACTAAAGAAAAAAATCAAGATAATTTGTTTTCCAAGTTTCCAGATAAAATTAAAAGTTTGCAATGGCATTCATATGAGGTTCAAGGAATAGAGAATAATAAAAATATAACTTTGTTAGCTTCATCACC
The DNA here is from genome assembly GCA_902626725.1 of uncultured Pelagibacteraceae bacterium. Classification (GTDB taxonomy): domain Bacteria; phylum Pseudomonadota; class Alphaproteobacteria; order Pelagibacterales; family Pelagibacteraceae; genus Pelagibacter. The sequence continues at coordinate 28,842 of CACOGI010000006.1, read as the reverse complement.
AGTTACTAAATATCAAATTTTTAAATATCAAAATCATGCCTACGGAATTCAATTTCACATTGAAATAAAAGATACAACGGTCAACGATTGGGGGTGTGTGCCAGAATATAAAAAAGCTTTAGAAGATCAATTGGGTGATGGAGCATTAGAAAAATTTGATCAATCCGCAAAAGATAATATGACAGATATGAATAAATATTCTAAGATTCTTTATAGTAATTTTAAAAAACTTTTATGAATAATAAAATTTTTGAATGGGCAGGGGTTATTACCGCAATATTGTATTCATTATTTGTAGCTATGAATATTGGTATAGAGTTTTTTGGTTTTTGCTTGTTACTTATATCTGCGATCTTAATTGGAATTTGGGCTTATAGAGGTGGTCATAGAGGAATATTATTTTTACAATTTTTTTACGCAACGGCTGGAATTATTGGAATGTTCAGGTGGTTTTAATTAAAAGTTGAAATTATTTTAGGAATATAATTTTTAAAATTAAAAAAACCTTTATTACAATATTGCCAAGAATACTGATCAAGTTTTCTATATAAAAAATCTATCTTTATATTATTTTTATTTAAATAGTCTAAGTTTTCACCTACTGTTGGATATAAACCATAACAATTTTCAATTTTTTTAATTTCACTTATATCTATGATTTCAGTATTAATTGAATTAGCTTTTAACCTTTGTTCTTGGTCTTTGATTAAAAAAGATTTAAATTTCACTACTTTTTCACTGAGCTTGATAGATCTATTTTCATTTTTATTAGAAATTAAATAGATTTTTTTAAATTTATTATCCTGAAAATCAGTGATCTCAAAAGAGAGATTATTCTCAAAAATTAATAGATTTTTATCTTCTATATTTTGTGGATTGCTAAAATCTTGTTTGATGATTGAGTAAGTTTTTTCAGACACTTTTGGTGGAGCATTTTCGTTTAATTGAATATTATTAAATCTATTATTAGTGAATTTTTTTATATTCCATTCACTTGCTAAATAATGTTTTCCCTGAGTTTGAACACCAGCAACCCATCTCCATCCAAGGGTATTTGATGCAGCGTCTCCATCATAAAGATGTTGCATAAAAAACTCTGCACCTAATTGCCAAGGTAACTCTAACGTAAAAATCCAGATACTAGCAAACCACATCCTTGTATGGTTATGTAAATAATTATTATCTTTTAATTCGTTTACCCAAGTATTAAAACATTCAATATTTGTTTTACCATCTATTGCGTTTAGATAGTTCTGGTTATTTTTAAAATCATCCCTTATTTTACTCAATTCAATTAAGTAATCCGTCCAAACATTTGGTCTTAATTCCAACCAGCCTTTCCAATATGTACGCCATAAAACTTCTTGAATAAATTTTTCATTTTTTGAAAAGGAAAATTTACTAATTGATTTTTTAATTATTTCTTTCTCATCAATTATTCCGTGTGTAACATATGGAGACAAACAAGAAATATTTGATCTATTTTTTGGTCCAAAGTCAAAATTTCTTAGCTTTGCATATTCTGAGAGATTATTTTCAATAAAATAATTTAATTTATCTAAGGCCTTAGCCCTTGAGGTTTCAAATTTCATATTAAACTATTTTGATTTTTTTTTCTTTAAGCCTAATTTATCACTATGTCTTAGTCTTAGGATTACAATAGCACCAGCAATAAGAACTATAGCTATAGCTTCATATACTAGAGCAGAAGGATCCATTTCTTTTCCTTGAAGAATTATAAATCGTGCTAAAGCAGTAATAGCAATTAATAACGGTAATGTAATACTGATTGATTGTTGGTTCCAAAAAACTCTAACCATTGCTAGAACTTCTAAATATAGAAACATCAAAAGTAAATCAGCTAAAGTTACTGATCGATTTTGAAACATTTTATAAATCTCCATTCCGACAGCAATAACAGTGCTTATTAAAATAATACTCATTAATAATAACTGTAAATTTTTTGCTATCTTTTCCATTACTTATCTTTACTAAAAGGCAGCCATTTTTCAAATACTGATTTTGAAGACCCTTCATACGGAATTGAATAAGAATATGGGTTTGGACTAGTTAACACTTCAATTCCTTTAGAAAAAACAAATATAAACACAATCACAAAGACGAGTACCATTATTTTAAAGGGGTCAAAATTTTTTGTTTTAAAGACACTAGCTGAATTTTCTTCTGCTCTATGGAAATGTTTGAATGTTAGATAAACAGCAAATATTAAACCAATATGTGCTAAAAAAAGTCCAGTCCAACCAAATACAAAAGTAGTATATGAGAAAACATATAAACTAAATACTGTTGTCCAAATAAAACTTAATACTAATAGAATTTGTAATCTTACAGTTTTTGGAAGAGAACGAAGATCATTTTTACTGTCATCAAACAAAATGTTTGCAGTATCTTTCATCCAATTTTTAAGTGATTCCATATTTCTAAGATATAACTTAATTTAATTTTGACAAACTATAATTTGTCTCAATATTTATTAATTATATAGTTTTTTCTTATGATAATTAATAAACCTTTCTACGTTAGATTTGTTAAAGGTTTTATTTTCCTCAAAAGAAACTTTTTTCATTGAATATGCTTTACTCTTTGTAATTCTTGATTGAATAGAGATATTTCCTTTATAAAGTTTTAATTTAACTAATCCATTCACTTTATTTCTTTTAAGATCTACGATCTTTTGAAGTTTAAATCTTTCGTTTGAAAACCAATATCCATTATAAATTAATTGAGCATATCTAGGCATGATCAAATCTTTTTTATGCATCGTTTCTTTATCTAATGTTACGGATTCAATAGCTCTATGAGCATGAAGTAATAATGTTCCCCCAGGAGTTTCATAAACTCCTCTTGATTTTATACCAAGAAATCTATTTTCTACCAGGTCAACTCTTCCAATACCATTTTTTCCAGCTAATTGATTTAATTTTTCAAGTAATTTTGAGGGTTTAAATTTTTTTCCATTAATACTAACTGGATCTCCATTTTTAAATGCTATGGAAACAAACGTAGTTTTATTAGAAGCTTTTTCTGGTGAAATTGTTCTTTGAAAAATAAATTCAGGAGCAGCATTTTTTGGATTTTCTAAAACTTTTCCTTCAGTTGAAGTATGAAATAAATTATCGTCTACTGAAAAAGGAGACTGTCCTTTTTTATCTTTTGGTATAGGAACATCATGTTTTTTTGCATAATTAATTAAATCTGTTCTTGATTTTAATTTCCATATTCTCCAAGGTGCTATTATTTTAATTTTCGGTCCAAAGTAATGATACCCAAGCTCAAATCTCACTTGATCATTTCCTTTTCCAGTTGCACCATGAGAAACTGCAAACGCTTTATATTTTTTTGCAACTCTTATTTGATCTTTTGCAATTAACGGTCTTGCAATGGATGTTCCCATTAAATAAACACCCTCATAAACTGCGTGACCACGGATCATTGGAAAAACGTAATCTCTTACAAAAATATCCTTTAAATTTTTGATAATTACATTCTTAACTCCAAACTTTTTTGCATTAGATTTAATTTTTTTTACATTGATTTTTTGTCCAATGTCTGCTGTGTAACAAATAACTTCAGCATTATAATTTTCTTGTAACCATTTAAGAATTATGGATGTATCTAAACCACCTGAGTAAGCTAAAACAATTCTTTTTTTTGATTTCATTAATTAACTGCAAGCTTTTTTTGCAGCGCTATATGCTTTAGTAAAACCAAGCAGAGAGTAATGATCTATAGTTTGAGATCCTTTTTCATTGTAACCAGTGACCATGATTCTTGAACCTTTTTTCATTATTTTAACCATTATGTTTTCTTTTTTGTTACTGGTCATCCAAGCAAAGCCTTGTTGTTTTATGTCAAACTTAAATTTATTATTTCCAGAGCTTGCTAAAACAGAATTATTTTTGTTAAATTCATAACCTGAAGTCGTACTAATTTCATTTGATATTTTTTCAGCTGGCCTAAATGTTACAAACAATCTCGCATCTCTTTTATTTTTTTTGGGTGCTTGCAAAACAGGAGTCGATTGAGCAAAACATACTTTTCCGGAAGCTTCAGACATTACCATTACATCCCAATCTTTAAATTTCCCAATCTTTTTTAAATCCTGCGCATATGTTTTTGATAAAGTAATTATCAAAATAATTAGAGATAAAAATAAAGTTTTTTTAATTATGGACATGGATTGGGGTAAATTTTTTGTATTTCATTAATTTCATTTATAACTTCTTCAGATAAATTTATATTTACACTTTCTATATCAGTTTTCAACTGATCCATTGTTGTAGCCCCAATTATTACACTAGTAACAAAGGGCTGAAGTTCACAAAATTTTAAACTCATTTGTGCAAAATTTAATTCATATTTATTTGCTATTTCATTATACTTTTCAATAGCTAATTGACCATTTTCTGTTTTATATCTCACAAATTGATCTCCAAACAATTTCATTCTCGAATCTTTTGGCAACTCTCCATTTCTATATTTTCCAGTTAAATAACCAAATGCTAAAGGTGAGTAAGCTAACAAGCCGCTTTCCTCTCTTATTGAGACCTCAGCAAGACCAATCTCATAGGTTCTATTTAATAGACTGTATGGATTTTGAACAGACATTATTCGTGGGAGCTGTTTTATTTTTGATATTTCTAAAAATTTTGACAAACCCCATGCAGTTTCATTAGAAAGTCCGATGTATCTAATTTTACCGCTATTTATAATTTTATCTAATGAATTGAGAATATCCTCAAATTTATTCCAGTCATTTTCATCTTTATGTTGATATCCAAGCCTTCCAAAAAAATTACTTTTTCTTTCAGGCCAATGAAGTTGATATAAGTCTATATAATCTGTTTTTAATCTTCTTAAACTTCCGTCTACTGCTTCATTTAAGTTTTTTTCATCATACTGATTTCCTCCGCCTCTAATCCAATTCAAACCTGGGCCTGCAACTTTTGTCGCTAGAACAACTTCATTTCTTTTATTTGATTTTTCAAACCAATTACCAATTACTTCCTCAGTTTTACCATAAGTATTTTCCTTAGGTGGAATTGCATATAATTCAGCGGTATCCCAAAAATTTACACCTTGGTCCAGAGCATAGTCCATTTGATCAAAACCCTCCTTCTGCGTGTTTTGCTCGCCCCAAGTCATTGTACCGAGACAAATTGTACTTACATTAAGATCAGTATTTCCTAATTTTTTATAATTCATAAAGGTTTTTGAGTTTTAATTTTTTATTAATCTTTTAAGGTATCTTGAATAATTAGTAAAAGATTATATATTTCATACATCATGGAATTTGATAAAAAAGGAATACTTGCTAGAGCTAAAGCATCTGCTCAAGATACTGTTGTAACTGATGAGGGCTTAAGAGGTTATATGCTTAAAGTTTATAATTATATGGCAACAGGAGTTTTGCTTACTGGAATAATTGCCCTGTTAACTTTTAAAATGTCAGTCGTTACTGATGCTTCAGGATCTATCGTAGGACTTACGCAAATGGGTAATGCAATATATTTATCAGGTTTAAAATGGTTAGTAATGCTAGCTCCGCTTGGAATTGTTTTTTATATGAGTTTTGGAATTAATAAAATGAGCGCATCAAAAGCACAAACTACATTTTGGGTTTTTGCAGCATTAATGGGACTATCTCTGTCTTCTATATTATTAGTTTACACTGGGATGAGTGTAACAAGAGTGTTCTTTATTACATCAGCAACATTTGGTGCAATGAGTATTTATGGTTACACTACAAAAAGAGATCTTACGAAACTTGGATCTTTTTTGATGATGGGGTTAATTGGAATAATAATTGCATCAATAGTTAATATTTTTATGAAATCTTCAATGATGTATTTTGTCATTTCAATCTTAGGAGTTTTGATATTTGTGGGCTTAACTGCGTATGATACTCAAAAAATTAAAAATATGTATACAGCTTCAGACTCAGGTGAATTAATGGGTAAAAAAGCAGTAATGGGTGCATTAACTCTTTATCTAGATTTCATAAATTTATTTATAATGTTGCTTAGACTTTTCGGTCAGCGAAGATAACTTTAATTATCCAAGTTTTTTCCAGTTAGTATTTTTTAAAAGCGTATTTAGATCATAAGAATTTTTAATAATTTTTCCATTGGTATCAGTTATTAAATATTTTAAGTTTTTGTTTTTTGGCTTGAAGTTTTTGCATATTTTATAAAGTGCGTTTTCCGCTGCATTTTTAAAAACACTAAAACCTACTTGCTTGCTAGAAATATTAAGTCCATAATCCTTCCAAGAGCCTTCCGAAACCATTTTAGCATACAAGTCTAAAATAATTTTTAATTCGTCTTTTTCGAAAAAATGTTTAGTTTCCAATTTCTTGTCATTAACGTTATTTATGACTAATCGTAAATTATTGTTCATTGATTTTGTATTTATTAATTATACCTATTTGAAAACCGGTGAAAATTAAAGTTATTGGCAATAAACCCCATACTTTAAAATTTACCCAAAATTCCTCTGATTGAGTTCTCCAGACTAACTCATTTAGTAATGCAAGGCCAAAGAAAAAATATATCCATCTTTTGTTCAAAACTTCCCAACCCTCATTAGTTAATGAAATTGATTTTCCCATAAGTTTTTTTAAAACTGGTTCGTTAGAAAAAAATTTACCAAATATCAAAGCAAAACCAAACAAAATATTTATTATTGTAGGTTTCATATAAATAAAAACTGGGTTGTTAAAATAAATTGTTAAACCACCAAATAAAGTAATTAATATTCCGCTTAGTAGAGGAACTTTAGGAATTTTTTTTTCTAAGATCCACATTACAGCTAATGCTAAAATTGTCGCAATTATAAAAGGAGGTATAGCAGTTTTTAAATTTTTTCCACTATCGTAGTAGTAGTAAAAAAAAATAATTAATGGTCCAAAATCAGTAAGAAACTTTAAAAAAGATTTGTTCACTTTAAAGATATTAACACAAATAGTTATTAAGGAAAAATTATAATTTTTCTTATTGATTTTTATATTTAAATACCCATACTAAAGAATAATGGCAATTCAAAAAGCTAAATTTTCAATAGGTGAAATAGTCAAACATAAACACTTTGAATTCAGAGGTGTGATTTATGATGTTGATTTTGAATTTAATAATTCTGAGGAATGGTATCAATCAATACCAAAAAACGTTAGACCTAGAAAAGACCAACCTTTTTATCATCTTCTTGCCGAAAATGATGAGATTACTTATGAGGCATATGTTTCTGAACAGAACTTACTGATGGATGATTCAGATGAACCCATAAAACATCCTTTAATTGAGGAAATTTTTTCAGGAAAAAAGGGTTCAAGTTATTTTAAGCTTTCAAACTAGAAAAATCATTTTTTTAACACAATTAGCTCAAATCTTCGACACAGCAGATTGTTAAGATATAATTAATTCTGATCAAGAGTGTTATTTATTGACCCTTCGTTATTATCTCCCTCTACATTCTTGATCAGATACTAATTTCATACTAAAAATCCTATAATTAAAATATAAATTAACAATGTTTAAGTTTTTTGAACCTAATAAAATTTTTTCTATAACCTCCAAAGCTCCTAAATATGTCTTGGTATTATTTATAATTATACTCACAATCGGACTTACTGAAGCTTTAATATTGTCACCACAAGATTATAAACAAAGCCATTCTGTGCGAATTATGTATGTACATGTTCCAGCAGCATGGATATCTCTTGGAATTTTTTCTACAATTACATTCTTATCAGTAGTTGGATATATTTTTAAAATTCAAAATTTTTTTTTAATTTCAAAGAGTTTAGCACCATCTGGTTTAGTGTTTAATATTGTAGCTTTAGTTACAGGTTCGATTTGGGGCAAACCGACATGGGGAACATGGTGGGCCTGGGATGCAAGAATCACGTCCATGTTAATTTTAGTATTGTTTTATATTTTGTATTTGGTTGCCTGGAGGATTTATGAAAATAACGATAAAGCATCTAAGATTACTACAATTATAACAATCCTGGGAATAATTAATGTACCAATAATTAAATATTCCGTAGATTGGTGGAACACGTTGCATCAACCTGCTTCAATTAACATCTTATCAAAATCATCAATACATATTTCAATGCTCTTCCCATTATTAATTATGACTGCGGCATTTGCTCTATTTTCTCTGTTAATTTTTTTAATGAAATATAATACAGAACTGATAAAGATTAAAAATAAGGGCCTCGATAGATTATGAATAATGAAACACTATTAATGGATGGATATGGACTTTACGTTTGGTCTGCTTTTGCGTTTACTCTTTTGAGTTTTGTGACACTGTATGTTTTTACAAAAGCTCAATATGTAAAAGAGAAAAATAAATTTATTATTAAATTTGGAAGTTTAAACCCTCAAAGAGCAGCTCTTGCAAAATCGCAAAGTATAAATAAAGAAATTTTATCTAACACTTCAAGTATTTAACTTTTAAAAACATGTATGGTCGTAAGGTTAAACTAAGATTTTTATTCATATTATTAATTATACTTATTTTAATTCTAACAACTTTTCTTATTTTAAAATCACTGGAGGAAAATGTTGTTTTTTTTCAGTCGCCATCAGAAATTAAAGCTTTGACAGAGATAAAGAAAAAAAAAATAAGGGTTGGAGGCATGGTAAAAAAAGACTCAATATCTGTTGTATCTAAGGAAGTGAAATTCATTATCACAGATTTTAAAAATGAAATAAACGTGGTATATTCTGGTGTTATTCCAAATCTTTTTGAGGAAGGTAAAGGTGTGGTTGCAGAAGGTTATTTAAAAGATAAGAACTATTTTCTAGCTACCAAAATTTTAGCTAAACATGATGAAAATTATATGCCACCAGAAGTAAAAGCAGCAATGGAGGAGAAATAAATTTTGCCTAGTTTGATTGGATCCTATTCTTTGTTATTTGGACTAGGTTGTTCATTTTTAATAATTTTTTTCTCTATAAAAAATTTTAAAAATTCAAATTTATTTGATAGCAAGATTCTGTCTTTCTCTTTATTACAATTATTGTTTGTAGTTATAAGTTTTTTTGGACTAATTTTGTCTTTTGTAATCTCAGATTTTAGTAATGAGACTGTATTTAATCATTCGCATACAACTAAACCACTTTTTTATAAAATTTCGGGAGCCTGGGGAAATCACGAGGGTAGCCTTTTACTTTGGTTATTAGTATTAACACTTTTTATATCAATTTTTTTATTAAATACTAAAAACCAATTAAAAGATTACAGAATTCTTACTTTGTTATTTCAGCAAGTAATTATAATTGGTTTTTTTATTTTTATAATTAAAACTTCAAATCCATTTAATTATATTTATCCAGAACCTAAAGAAGGCTTAGGGCTTAATCCTATTTTACAAGATCCAGCATTAGCAATTCATCCACCAATTTTATATTTAGGTTATGTTGGATCATCAATAATTTTTTCATCAGCACTTGCTGCCATGACTTTAAACTGGGTATCAAAAGAATGGGCAAAACACATTAAAAAATGGATATTAGTATCTTGGATTTTTTTAACTCTTGGAATTTTATTAGGATCTATTTGGGCTTACTACGAATTAGGCTGGGGCGGATTTTGGTTTTGGGATCCAGTAGAAAATGTATCATTGATGCCCTGGATAGCATTAACAACCCTTTTTCATTGTGTTCTGGTTCTAGAAAAAAAACCTATTCTTACTTCTTGGGTAATAATTCTATCGATCACAACATTTACTTTAAGTATGTGTGGAACTTTTTTGGTTAGATCTGGAATTTTAAATTCAGTGCATACATTCGCAAACGATCCAGAACGTGGAGTATTTATATTAATTTTTTTATTTTCATTAATATTTTTAGCTCTTTTTATTTTTTTCTTTTTTTACAAACCAGATAACGTAAAAATAAATTCTTTTTTTTGGTTAAGTAAAGAAACTGCAATTTTAGTGAATAATTGGTTTATGATGTATTTCTTATCAGTTATTTTAATTGGAACTATTTATCCAATTTTTTTAGATGTGATTTCGTCAGAAAAAATTTCTGTTGGGCCTCCCTTTTATCATAAATTAATAATACCTTTTTTGATTCCTTTTCTTTTAGCAATGGCAATTGGCCCAAAATTAAATTGGATTAAATCAGATTTGAGAAATAAATTTTATTTGTTTTCATTTTTAATAATTTCACTGATTTTATCATCTTTAATAATAATTAATTTAAAAATTGATTTTCTTGTAAATACTATTCTGATATCATCTGGTTTTTATTTATTCTTTATTACCACGAGAGATTTTTTTGTTCATAAGTTTCAAAACCTAGCTCAAAATATTTCTCATTTTGGGTTTAGCTTATTTATTCTTAGTGTTTTATTTAATAATATTTTTTCAAGTGAGATAATCACGAATCTAAAAGTAGGTGAAACTTTTAAATCTAAAGATGTAATTATTTTTTTTGAAAAAGTAACAAAAAAAAAGGGACAAAATTATGAGACGATTATTGGAAAATTTAATATTGTAGACTCTGAAAATATTAAACAAACTTTAATTCCTGAATTAAGAATTTATAATCAACCAAACATAGTGACAAGTGAAGCAGATATAAAAATTAATTTATTATCTGATAAATTTATGACTATGAATTTGGTTCAAAACCAAAATTATTTTAATATTAGATATCAACACAAACCATTTATGATTTGGATTTGGGCCTCAGTCTCTATCATTAGTTTTGGTGGTTTGATAAGTTTATTCAAAAAGAAACATGAAGTTTAAAATTATACCTATTCTATCAATTTTATTTTTTTTTATAGTGTTCGCTATTTTTTTTAAGGCTCTTCAGAAAACAAGTTTTTATACACCCAATATAAATTTTGAAAAAGAAATTCCTTCATTTTCAGCAAAGATATTTAAAATGGACATCGAAAAAAATTCTGAGGAAATTTTTATTGGCAATCAATTTTACTTAATTAATGTTTGGGCCTCATGGTGTGTTCCATGTAGAGAAGAACATAATTTTTTGATGAAATTAAAAGAACAAAAGAATTTAAAAATAATTGGGCTTAATTATAAAGATAAAGAAAAAAACGCTTCTAATTTTTTGAGAGAATTAAAAAATCCATATGATCAAATTTTAATTGATGAAAATGGCACAATAGCTATTGAATGGGGGGCTTATGGTGTTCCTGAATCTTTCTTAATTCATAAAAGAAAGATAATCAAAAAAATTATAGGTCCAATAAATGAAAATTTATATTCAGAGATAGAAGGGATCATTCAGTGAAAAATATAAAATTAATATTAGTGTTTATATTTTTATGTTTTTTAAATATTAATCAATCATTGGCGAATGAAAAAAATTTAATTTTTAAAATTACAAAAAATTTACGTTGTTTAGTTTGCCAAGGACAATCTGTTCATGACTCAGATTCTGAGTTTGCAAATAGTTTAAAAATTGTAGTTCAAAAAAAAATTGATGAGGGAATGTCCGAAAATGAGATATATGAATTTCTCAAGATAAAATTTGGTGATTGGATACTTTATGACCCAGGTTTAAACAAAAAAACCTATATTTTATGGTTATTACCAATATTGTTATTTTTAATTGGAGGTGCGATAATAATAAAATTTTTTAAAATAAATAAAATAAAATAGAATAAATGAAAAATTTTAAATTGTTATTTTTTGCGTTCTTATTTTCTCTTCCCTTAATTGTTAAAGCTGAAGAAATTAAGATTGAGGATAAAACTACAGAGTTAAACTTCTTTACTGGTATGTTTGATTTTAGCGACGATGGAAAAAGATCAACTTTAGTTGGTATTCAACATCAAAATGAACAATTAAATAGAGACACAATTTTAGGAAATCTTTCTCCTATTACAGGTGCAATCATAACAGCCGATAACGCTGCATATTTTTATACAGGTGTTCAAGCAGAATATACAGTTGGTATTTTAAATTTAACTCCTAGTTTCGCACCTGGATATTATAATCAAGGAGATGGCAAAGATCTCGGACACTCATTAGAATTTAAAAGCGAAGTTCAAGTTTCTTTAGATTTACCAACAAATAATAGTCAACTAGGTTTTTCATATAATCATATATCTAATGCTAGTTTAGGTGATAAAAATCCTGGGGCAAATAGTTACTCATTTAATTTTCTCAAACAATTTTAATATAATAACTTTATGAACTTAAAAGATTGTCATAACTTTAGCGATTTTAGAAAATTAGCAAAAAAAAAACTACCTTCACCAATTTTTCATTATATAGACGGAGCTGCTGATGATGAAATTACATATGCAAGAAATACAAGCGCTTTCGATGACGTCGATTTAGTTCCAAACGTTTTGAGAGGTGTTGAGAATGTTGACTTGTCAACCACAATATTTGGTAAAAAATTAGATTTACCTTTTTATTTATCACCAACTGCTCTTCAAAGACTTTTTCATTATGAGGGTGAAAGAGCTGTTGGAAAAGCAGCAAAAAAATTTAATACAATGTTTGGAGTTTCAGCATTAGCAACAGTGAGTGTTGAGGAAATATCATCAATGATTGATACTCCGAAAATGTTTCAGTTTTATTTTCATAAGGATCGAGGTCTAAATGATTCATGTTTAGAGAGAGCTAAAGCAGCAAAATTTGATGTTATGGCTCTAACAGTGGACACTATTACTGGAGGTAACCGTGAAAGAGATTTGAGGACTGGCTTCACATCACCTCCAAAACTTACTTTATCAAGTTTATTTAGCTTTGCTACAAAACCAATGTGGGGAATAAATTATTTAACAAGAGGAAAGTTTGAATTACCACATCTTCAAGATTTCGTAAAAGAAGGCACAAGCACTAATTCCTCAATTGGAAATTATTTTTCTACTATGTTGGATCAATCTATGAATTGGAAAGATGCTGAACAACTTTGTTCTAAGTGGGGAGGTCATTTTGCTTTAAAGGGAGTTATGTCAGTAGAAGATGCAAAAAGAGCAGTTGATATTGGATGCACAGGTATAATGGTTTCCAATCATGGTGGAAGGCAACTAGATGGATCAAGATCTCCATTTGATCAACTAGCAGAAATTGTTGATGCTGTAGGGGACAAATTAGATGTAATTTGTGAAGGTGGAATTCATAGAGGAACACATATGTTAAAAGCATTGTCTTTAGGAGCCAAAGCTTGTTCGGGTGGAAGATTATATTTGTATGCACTAGCAGCTGCAGGACAGTTAGGTGTTGAAAGAGCTTTAGAATTGTATAAATCTGAATTAGTAAGAGATATGAAACTTATGGGATGTACAAAAATCTCAGATTTAAATAGAAACAATTTAAGATTTAGAAAATAGTGAATCTAAAAGATTGTTATAATTTTGAAGACTTCAGAAATATAGCAAAAAAAAAATTACCTTCACCAATCTTTCATTACATTGATGGTGGAGCAGATGATGAAATTACTCTTAAGAGAAATACAAAATCATTTGATGATTGTGATTTAGTTCCCAATATACTGGCAAGCGTGGGCAAACCTGATTTATCAACCACGATTTTTGGAAAAAAAATTGATATGCCTATATTTTTATCACCCTGTGCAATGCAAAGATTATATCATCATGAAGGAGACAAAGCATCTGCAAGAGCAGCTGATAAATATGGAACTTTCTATAGCATGTCTACAATGGCTAACAACACGATTGAGGAAATTTCTAATATCTCTGGTGGCCCAAAATTATTTCAGCTTTACGTGCATAAAGATCAATCAATAACAGATGATTTAATTGATCGTTGCAGGAGGTCAGGCTTTGATGGAATGTGCTTAACAGTTGATACATTAGTTGCTGGAAACAGAGAAAGAGATCACAGAACCGGTTTTACAACACCTCCAAAATTAACTTTAGATAGCCTTTTGAGTTTTGCATTGCACCCAAATTGGGTATTTAATTATTTAACTCACGGGAAATTTAAACTAGCTAATGTAGCCACTAAAACAGATAAGGGTACGAATATAGCAAAGTCAGTCATTGAATATATTAATGAACAATATGACCCTGCAATGAACTGGAAAGATGCTGAATATTGTGTGAAAAAATGGAACGGTCCATTCGCATTAAAAGGAGTCATGTCAGTTGAAGATGCAAAAAAAGCTATTGATATAGGATGTACAGCAATAATGATTTCAAATCATGGTGGAAGACAACTTGATGGATCTAGATCTCCGTTTGATCAAGTAAAAGCAATTTCTGATGCTGTTGGAGATAAATTAGAGATTATTTTGGATGGAGGAGTTAGAAGAGGAACACATGTTTTAAAAGCAATTGCTGCAGGAGCAAAAGCTTGTAGTTTTGGGAAAATGTTTTTGTTCTCTTTAGCCGCAGGTGGCCAGCAAGGAGTTGAACATTTGCTTAAAAATATGCACGATGAGATAAATAGAAATATGGTTTTAATGGGTTGTAAAAATTTAAAAGAGTTGAATAGTTCAAAATTAATTTATAGAAATAGACCTTAAAATTTAAGTTTAATATTATGAAGTTAGCAAAAAATTTAGATAACTTAGGTACCGAAACAGCTTTTTCTGTTTTAGCTGAGGCAAAAGCATTAGAGGCTAAAGGAAACCCAATGATACATTTAGGCTTAGGTCAACCTGATTTTAAAACACCTAAGCACGTTGTTGAGGCTGCAAAAAAAGCTTTAGACGATGGACATCATGGCTATGTTTTGTCTAATGGAATTTTAGAATGTAGACAAGCCGTTACCAGATGGATTAAAAAAAGATATAACACCGGTGTGGACGCCGATAGAATTTTAATCATGCCAGGCGGAAAACCCACAATGAGTTATGCTATTCAATGTTTTGGCGAACCAGGTGCAGAAATTATTCATCCAACTCCTGCTTTCCCAATTTATGAGTCTATGATCAATTATACAGGCTCAACTTCTGTTCCTTATGATTTAACAGAAGATAAAGATTTGAAATTTAATCCCGAAAAAATATTGTCGTTAATTACTGATAAAACTAGATTATTAATATTAATTAATCCCAACAATCCTACTGGAAGCTTTGTAGAAAAATCAGATATAGATGTTTTAGCAGAGGGATTAAAAAAACATCCACATGTAACTATCTTGAGCGATGAAATTTATAGTAGACAAATCTTTGATAATAAAGAAATGCCATCTTTTTTTAATTATCCAGAATTACGAGAGAGATTAATTGTATTAGAAGGATGGAGTAAAGCATATTCAATGACTGGATGGAGACTTGGTTGGAGTTTTTGGCCTAAAGAATTAGTACCACATGTAAATAAACTTTTAATAAACAGTGTATCTTGTGTAAATGCTGCAGCGCAATATGCAGGAATAGCAGCTTTAGATGGTTCAGATGACTCAATTCATGAAATGATGGAAAAGTTTACTGCAAGAAGAGATTTAATTCACAAAGGTTTAAATGAATTGCCGGGTGTTGAATGTAGTCTGCCTGGTGGCGCTTTTTATGCTTTTCCAAAAGTAATAGGGACTGGAATGAATGGATCTGAGTTTTGCAAAAAAGCTATGCACGAGGCAGGAGTTGCAATAGTTCCAGGCACAGCTTTTGGTAAAACTTGTAATGATTATGTAAGATTCAGTTTTGCTGCATCAAGAGATAACATTTCCCAAGCACTAGAAAACATAAAGAAAATGCTTACTAAATAAGCTGTATTTTTAAATTAATTTTTAATAATATTACTCAAATATGTACGATCAAGTAGAAGCTGAATTGAAAAAAATTTTCAACGGAAGATACTCAACCTCAGTATCAACAAGGACAAATTATGCTAGAGGAGAGGATACTTATGATCCTGTATTATCTAAAGCAGTAGTTTTTCCAGAAACAAATGAAGAGGTTTCAAAAATTTTGAGATTATGTAATGAGCATAAAATTCCCGTTGTTCCTTTTGGAACTGGAACTTCTTTAGAGGGAAATGTAGTGGGTAATGAAAAAGGGATTACAATCTGTCTAGAAAAAATGAATAAAATCTTAAGTGTAAATGCTGATGATTTTGATTGTAGAGTTCAAGCGTGTGTTACGAAAGAGCAATTAAATGAATATTTACGAGAAGATGGAGTTTTTTTTCCGATTGATCCTGGAGCTAATGCTGCAATAGGTGGGATGGCTTCTACGTCTGCTTCAGGGACTATGGCAGTAAAATATGGAACTATGAAAACAGTAATTTCTGGTCTTACAGTAGTCTTACCAAACGGTGATATTATCAATACAGGAAGTAGAACTAAGAAAACATCTGCAGGATATAATTTAACAAATCTATTTATTGGTTCTGAAGGCACGTTAGGCATTATAACTGAAGTTCAGTTAAGATTGTCACCAATTCCTGAGAGTATAATGGCTGCAGTATGTCACTTTCCGACATTAGAAAATGCCGTACAAACTGCTCAACAAGTAATTCAATATGGTATTCCTATAGCAAGAATTGAGATGCTGAATAAAGATCAAATGGGAATAAGTATAAGATATTCAAAATTAAAAGATATTGAAGAAGTGCCAACATTATTTTTTGAATTCCATGGATCAGAATCATCAAATAATGAGAACATCAAAATTGTAGAAGAGATATCAAAAGACAACAACGGAAGCTCATTCAAGTGGGCCAAAGATCTGGAAGAAAGAAATAAACTTTGGAAAGCAAGATGGGATGTATATTATTCAGTTAAAGCTTTAATCAACAATGGAAAAGTTTATTCAACAGATGTATGTTTACCTATTTCAAATATCACTGAATGTGTAAATTATGCTGAGGAACAAGCAAAAAAATTTGGGCTTAGAGCTCCGATGGTTGGACATTTGGGAGATGGAAATTTTCATGTACTTTTACCTTTTGATCCAGCAAAAAAAGAAATGTATAAAAAAATAAGAGAATTTAATGATTTATTGATTAAAAAAGCACTCCAATTAAATGGTACTATAACAGGCGAACATGGAGTTGGTCTTCATAAAAAAGAATATTTACTTGAAGAACATGGTGACAATATTCCAGTTATGAAAATGATTAAAAGAAGTATCGATCAAAATAATATAATGAATCCTGGAAAGATATTTGATCTCAATTAATAGGTAAATTTTCATGAAAAAAATTTTGATAACAAGAAAATTAATTAAAGAAAGTGAGGATAAAGCTACAAAAACTTTTGATCCAATTTTTAATACAAATGATGAATTATATTCACAGTCAAAGGTAATTGAAATGTCCAAGGGATGTGATGGAATTTTAACATCACTAACAGACAAAATGGATCAAGAAACTATCAATAAGCTTCCTGATACTGTAAAAATAATTTCTAACTTTGCAGTAGGTTTTGGAAATATTGATTTAGAGGCCGCAAAAAAAAGAAGTATTGCAGTTACTAACACTCCTGAAGTTTTATCAGATGCAACAGCTGAAATAGGAATTTTACTTATCTTAGGTGCTTGTAGAAGAGCTGCTGAAGGAATTGAGTCCGCTAGAGAAGGTGGCTGGAAATGGTCTGCAGATTATTTAATCGGAAAACAACTAACCGGAACGAGACTTGGAATTTTAGGAATGGGAAGAATAGGTCAAAAAATTGCAAAAATAGCGAGATCGCTCGGAATGATAATCCATTATCATAATCGATCAAAATTAAGTGATGATAAAGAACTTGGTGCTGTTTATCATAAAGACATAAAAAGCCTTTTTTCAGTCTCTGATGTTTTATCTATTTGTTGTCCCGCTACAAAAGAAACAGAGAATATGATTAATAAAGAAACAGTAGAATTTTTTCCAAAGGGAGCAGTAATTACCAATGTTGCAAGAGGTGATATTGTTGATGACGAAGCTTTAATAGATGCACTGAATAGAAGAAAGATTTATGCAGTTGGCTTAGATGTTTATAAAAATGAACCAAATTTAAATCCAGGATATCTTAAAATAAAATCTGCTTTCATTTTACCTCATTTAGGAAGTGCAACTAAAGATACTAGAATTGCAATGGCTAATTTAGCAATTGATAATATTGATGAATTCTTCCAAACCGGAAAATGTAAAAATAAAGTAAATTAATTCTACTGCAGATTGTAAAATAATAAATTTCTGCGACATCTGAGTTTTTTTTTAGAAAGACTCTAATGTCATATTGTGATTTAATTATTTTGGTTAATTAACTTTAATAGGAGTAATAATGACAAAAGAAAATAAATCATTGAAGGTAAAAACATCTTCAAGACGTAAGTTCTTTAAGACTGCTGCTAAAACAGGTGCTATAGCTGCAGCTGCCGTTGCAATGCCTTATGTAAAGGCTAATGCTGCAACAACGTTAAAGATGCAAGCCGCTTGGCCAAGTGGAGCTAACATCTTTTTCGAAATGGCAGGTGACTATTGCAACATGGTTAAAGAAATGTCTGGAGGATCTCTTCAGATTGACCTTCAACCCGTTGGAGCAGTTGTAAAAACTTCAGAAATCGGACAAGCAGTTAGTTCTGGTGTAGTTGATATGGGTCACTGGGTGACAGCATATTGGTATGGAAAAAATCCTGCTGCATCTTTATTCGGAACTGGACCATCATATGGAATGTCATCTCAAGAAGTTATGGGATGGATGGAATATGGTGGAGGAAGAAAACTATATGATGAAACACTTGCAAAAGTTGGTTTTGATTATGTTGGATTCTTTCATATGCCAATGCCTGCTCAGCCTTTTGGTTGGTTCAAAAAGAACGTAACAAAAGTATCTGATGTAAAAGGTATGAAATATAGAACAGTTGGTTTAGCGACTAACGTTTTAACTGCAATGGGAATGGTAGTTAGACAGTTACCAGGTGGTGAAATTCAGCCAGCAATGAAGACTGGTTTGATTGAAGCTGCTGAGTTTAACAACCCTACTTCAGACTCTCAGTTTGGTATGCAAGATGTTTCTAAGCACTATCACTTAGGAAGCTTCCACCAATCTCAGGAGATGTTTGAAATTCCTGTTAACAAAAAAACATACAATAGTTTATCACCAGCACATAAAGCAATATTAAAAAATGCTGCTTATGCTGCGAACAGTGATAACTACTTTAAGGCTCTAGTAAGGTACTCAAACGATCTTGCGAAGTTAATGAATGAGCATAAAGTAAATGTTTACCAAACTTCAGATGCTATCCTAGCAGAACAATTAAAAGGTTGGGATAAAGTAATCGGTGACTTTAATAAGAAAGATCCTTTCTTTAAAAAGATCGTAGATTCTCAAAAAGCATATGCGAAGAAAGTAATGAAATACTTGCTGATGAATCAGCCTAATTACAAGCTTGCATATGAAAATGAGTTTGGACCAATTGGGAAAGTTAAAATCTAATAACTTTTAAATTTTTTAAAGGGGGCTTAGGCCCCCTTTTTTATTTGATTAATCTACCACAATTCAATAAAACTTAAGTTTTATGATGAGATCGTTTATTAAATTTGCAGACAGATTAAGCATCTCAATGGGAAAAGCTTTCTCTTGGTGCATAGTAATCCTCATGGGAGGAACTTGTTATGAGGTTTTTATGGCCTATGCTTTGAACGCTCCCACATTATGGAATTTTGATTTCAGTCTTCAGATGTATGGAGCTATATTTATGATGGCTGGAGCATACACGCTTTCGACTGAAGCACATGTTAGAGGAGATGTAATTTATCGATTATTTTCTCAAAAGACACAAGCCTACATTGATTTAGTTTTGTACTTTATATTCTTTTTTCCTGGTGTTGTTGCTCTTGCTTTTTATGGCTATGAGTATGCAGCTTTAGCTTGGAAAATAAAAGAGACTAGTTGGAATAGCCCAGCTCAAATCCAAATTTATATGGCAAAATCTTTAATACCATTATCAGGTGCGCTCTTAACACTTCAAGGTGTTAGTGAAGTTTTTAGATGTATTATTTGTATTCAAAGTGGAAATTGGCCTGAAAGAGACTCAGCTGATGCTGAGGAAACTGAAAAATTACTAATGAGAACTTCTCAGAAAGGTAACACTGACGATGTTATTTAGTCTTACAAATCCAGAAGTTGCTATCTTAATGATGGGCATATTTTTGTTTGCAGTTCTATTGGGTTTCCCAATTGCATTTACATTAATGGCAATGGGATTAGGCTTTGGTTATTATGCATATTTTGATCCAACTAAAATGGAACACCTATTTGATAATAGGATATTTCAGCTTTTTGTTCAGAATACTTATACTGTAATGGATAATAATGTTTTAACGGCTGTACCGCTCTTTTTATTTATGGGATATTTAGTAGAAAGAGCAGGAATAGTAGCAAAGTTATTTTTTGCAATTAGACTAGCTTCTCACAAACTCCCAGCATCTATGGCGGTTGCAGCTTTGATTACTTGTACACTTTTTTCTACGGCCACAGGAATTATAGGGGCTGTAGTAACATTGATGGGCCTTTTGGCCTGGCCAGCAATGGTTAAAGCAGGTTATGATAAAAAATTTGCATCTGGAATAATTTGTGCAGGTGGATGTTTAGGAATATTAATACCCCCAAGCATTATGTTAATTGTTTATTCCGTAATTGCACAATTATCTCCATTAAGATTATTTGCTGCAGCAATATTTCCAGGATTGATGTTAGCTGGACTTTATATTAGTTATGCAGTTTTTAGAGCTTGGTTGAATCCATCAATTGCACCAAAACCAGCCGCAGAGGAGATACCACCTACTTCTGTGATTATGAAAGAAGTTTTAGTTTCTTTCTTACCATTATTTTCGCTAATTATTTTAGTCCTAGGAACAATACTTGCAGGCATAGCTACTCCTGCAGAAGCAGCGGCTGTAGGTGCTTTTGGTGCTTTAGTATTGTCTTATTTTTATAAGACTTTGAAATGGAAGAATTTTAAAGAATCGGTATTTCTAACAGCAAAGACTACAGCTATGATTATGTGGTTATTCATTGGCTCCTGGACGTTTGCATCCGTTTTTTCATATTTAGGTGGTCATGAGGTTTTTGAGCATTTTTTCAAATCTTTAAATCTTCAGCCTTGGCAATTCTTGGTAATTACTCAATTAATCATTTTTTTATTAGGCTGGCCATTAGAATGGACAGAAATATTAATTATTTTCGTTCCTATTTTTTTACCTTTGGTGGAATTTTTTGGAGTAAATCCATATTTTTTCGCAATGTTAATTGCGCTTAATTTACAAACATCATTTTTAACACCACCGATGGCAATGTCTGCTTATTATTTAAAAGGTGTCCAGTCTAGAAATGTTGAATTAATGGAAATATTTAGAGGTATAATGCCTTTCTTAGCTATTGTAATATTAGCGATGGTTTTAATGTATTGGTTTCCGGGAATAGCTTTATGGCTACCAGAAACATTATTTGCAAATTAGTTTTGAAAAATAAATGATAGATATTTTTTCTTTAAGTGTTGAGGAATTAGCATTGAAAATTAAAGATGCCCAAATTTCATCGGTTGAAGTTTGTGAAAAATATATAGAAAGAATAAGTAAATTCGAAAAAGACATAAAAGCTTGGGCACATTTTGATAAAAAGATTTTATTAGAAAAAGCATCAGAGGCAGACGAATATAGAAGATCAGGAAAACCAGTTGGTCAATTACATGGTGTTCCCGTAGCTGTTAAAGATATTGTGGGCACAATTGATATGCCTACGGAATGTGGAACTGTTATAAGAAAAGGTAAGTCATATTCTCAAAATGCCGAAATAGTAGATTTATTAAACGCTTCAGGTGCTTTGATTATGGGTAAAACAGCGACATCAGAATTGGCATATCTAGGTCCACCTAAAACTACCAACCCACATGACTATTCAAGAACACCAGGTGGATCTTCAAGTGGATCAGCTGCATCTGTGGCCTCCTTGATGGCACCATTATCAATTGGATCACAAACAGGAGGTTCAGTAATTAGACCTGCATCTTATTGTGGAGTAGTTGGGTATAAGCCTAGTTATGGTTTAATTTCAAGAAATGGAGTATTAAAAACTTCAAACACCTTAGATCATATTGGTATGTTCGCAAGAACGGTAGAAGATGTTGCTTTACTAGCAAAAGTTTTGATAAAAAAAGACAATTACGATCCAGCAACAGTTTATTATTCTGCAGAAAATATTTTAAATGAAACTAAAAAAGGACCATTGTTTGAACCTAAATTTATTTTTTATAAAACTGATCATTGGAAAATAATTGATAAAAAATCTAGAGAAGCATTTGATTACTTTATAAAATCATTTAAAAATATTGAAGTTTTTGATGAACCATCGTACTTCAAAGATATTCACAAATACCATCAAATTATTCATGAAACAGATTTGGCAAATAATTTTGGAATTTATTATAAAAAATATAAATCAAAATTATCAAAATATATGCAAACTGCGATTGCAAAAGGTAACAAACATTCTGCTAAAGAATATGCTGAAGCGATTGATTTTAGAAAACAAAGTTATGAGTCATACCAAGAAGTTTTTGAGGATTATCACGGTGTATTAACTCCATCAAGTCCAGGTGTGGCTCCTAAGGGATTAAAGAGCACAGGTACAGCGGAATTTAATAAAGTATGGTCTTATCTTGGAACACCATGTATTTCTCTCCCTTTACTTGAAGGTGAAAATAATTTACCATTAGGTGTCCAATTAGTTGGTGATCGATACGATGATCATAGATTTTTGGGAGTAGCTAGATGGTTAGAAAAGGAGTGTCAAGAATAAATGAATAAAATAACTACAATAGTTGGTTTGTTTTTTGCAATATTTTTCTTAGTTGGTCTAGCAACTACATTGACAAGATCAATGATGATTGGGTTTTTAGATGTTTTACCGGTATATCTACTCATGGGCATTGCTATATTCATGATGGTTTACGAAGCTTTTTTTGATAAAGATTAATTTTTTTCGAATTGAAAAATTTTAAGATTAATTTCTTTCCACTTTCACTTTTATTTATCCAGCCAATTTTTATGGCAAGTAATTTAGTAGTGGCAAGAGGTGGTGTAGAGTTTGTGCCACCCATCTCTTTAGCTTTTTGGAGGTGGACGTTAGTTTTTCTGATATTGTTACCTTTTACATATGTGGCATTAAAAAAGAATTTTCACATAATTAAAAAAGAATATAAAAAACTTTTTTTTCTTGGTTCAATGGGTTGTGGTGTTTGTGGAGCTTTTCCATTTTTAGCAGGTGAAACTACCACGGTTACAAATATGGGGATTATTTATACATCATCACCTGTTTTCATCATCTTAATATCATATTATTTCTTTAGTGAAAAAATTAATTTTACTAAAATAATTGGTCTTATCATATGTTTGATTGGTGTTTTAGTAATTATAATAAAAGGTAATATTGATCTATTAATTAATTTACAATTTACTATTGGAGATTTATGGATGTTAGCAGCGGCAATTGGTTGGGCTTTATATTCAATTTATTTATTTTATTGGAATTCTAAATTAAAAATTTTTGAGAGATTTACTATTATATCTTTTTTTGGAGCATTAAGTTTATTACCTTTTTACATTGGTGAAGAGATATTCTACAAACAAACAGTTTTTATTCCTAAGTTTTATTTGTGGGTAGTTTTTGCAGCTATTTCACCAGGAATAATAGCATTTACACTTTATACCATGGCTCAAAAAAAATTAGGTGCGTCTTTAACAGGTTTTACACTTTATATCTTTACGGTTTATGGAGCAATTTATGGTTATTTTTTATTTGATGAAAAATTTGAAAATTATCATTTCATAGGAACAATCTTAGTGTTTTTTGGGGTATATTTAGCAAAAAAAAATAATGTTAAAAAAGTTTAGGAACATTTTGTTATTATTTCTTCAAATAATTATTTTTGTTTATATTTTAATATTGATATTTTTATATTTTTATCAAAGAAATTTGATGTATCACCCAAATGAAAATAATTACTCAGATGATCAGATAACAGTTAATATTAAAAAAGTTAAGATTAATACTAGTGACAATATTGAATTATTAGGTTGGTATCACGAAAAAGATTTAAAAAAACATAAAACAGTTGTTTTTTTTCATGGAAATGCAGGATCTTTAGAAAATAGAATTCATAAATTAAATCATTTTCAAGCAATGAATGTTAATTTTTTAATTATTGCTTGGAGAGGTTTTAGTGGGAATAAAGGAAAGCCGTCTGAGAAAGGTTTATACGAGGATGGCAGAAGTGCAATAAATTGGCTACTTGATAAAGGAGCTGAAGAAAAGAATATTGTTATTTATGGAGAGTCATTAGGCACAGGTGTAGCTACCCATCTGTCACAAAACAAAAATTTTGCTGGTCTAATTTTGGAAACCCCTTTTACATCTATGATTGATGCAGCAAAAATATTTTATCCATACATACCAGTAGGCTTACTATTGAAAGATAAATTTGAAAATAAAAATAAAATCAAAAATGTGACTTTTCCAGTTTTAATAATGCATGGTGAAATGGATCAAATAGTACCTTTTTTCATGGGAAAAAAAATGTATGAAATCGCAAATGAGCCAAAATATTCTTACTTTACAAAACATGACAATCATATGATGGAATATGATGAAAATCTTATAAAAGCCCTAAATTCTTTTTTAAAAAGTTTAAATTAAGCCACAATCCAAACAAAGATACTTCAAATTTTTTTTTTAACTTAAGATAATGAAAAATATTTTTTTATTTTTTTTATCATACTTTTTTTTAATTAATTATGTCTATTCCCAGGACAAGTTTTTTCAGCCAGATGATTTATTTCATATTGATCATATGGACTCACATAATAAAGAATTTACATTATATTTTAAGGGTAGAGAAAAATCTATTTTAGCAAGAGGTGAGGAAAGTAACTATATTAATGATTATCCAAAAGATCTTTACATATATAATCATTCAACTAAATCGTCTTCTCCACTTATCTCTTATGATTGGTTTCCCTCAAAAGCTAAATACTTTTTACAAGAATATGACTTTCCTGTATTTCCTGATGATTTTGCATATTACTTACTAAAAGATGATAAAACATTAGTAATGATTAGTGCAGTAAAAAGTTTAAATGCAAATTTTAAATATGATATTAGTGATAAAAGATTAGAACTTTATCCTACAACTGGTAAATTTGATTTTATAATATCATCGTTTTCCAAAGATTGTGGACATTATAAGTTTAAAGAAAATTATAAATGTAATATCTACAAACCATTAATTTCTAGTAATTTAATCAATTAATTTGAGTAAAAGCCTCAGCGAATTTTTCTGCATCAAATAATTGTAAATCATCTTCTTTTTCACCTAAGCCTAATGCAATGATAGGAAGTTTATATTTTTTTGCTAAAGCTAAAAGAATACCACCTTTTGCTGTTCCATCTAATTTCGTCATTATGATACCTGTTATTGGAATAATCTTATTAAATTCCTCAACTTGATTGATTATATTTTGTCCTGAAGTTGCATCTAAAACTAAAATGACATTATGAGGAGCATCTGGGTCTATTTTTTTTGTTACATTTGCTATTTTTTTGTACTCCTCCATTAAATTTTTTTTATTTTGAAGCCTTCCAGCAGTGTCAATTAAAACTTGATTAAAATTATTTTTCATGGCTTCTTCTATTGCTTTATACGCAACAGATGCTGGATCAGATCCTTGTGATGATTTGGTTATTTGAACATCTACTTTCTTGGCCCAGTTTTCTAGTTGTTCTATTGCTGCAGCTCTAAAAGTATCTGACGCTGCAAACATCACTTTACATCCATTAGTTTTTAAAATTTTACCAATTTTTCCTATAGTGGTTGTTTTACCAACACCATTTACTCCCGAAATTAAAGTTGCAGTAAGTTTATCCTTCTTTTTAAAAAAGGAATTATTTTCTAAAGGTTTCATTAAAGAAATAATATATGTTTTTAAAATTAAATTAATTTCGGTTAATAAATCTTTTTTTGGATCAATTTTTTTAGTTGAAATAATTTCTTTAATTTCAGATGCTGCTTCTACTCCCACATCTGATTGAATTAAAAACTCTTCTATTTTTTCTAAATTTTCATCATCTATTTCTTTTTTTATTATTATTTCTTTTATTCCAGAAGTAAGTGCTGATGCACTCTTTTTAAAACCAATTTTAAATTTATCAAAAATTCCCATTACAATTTTATTTCAATTTCTTTTATGTCTGAAACAGGGCCTTTCATATGAATTGAATTTTTTTCATCGATTGAAATTGTTAATTTCCCATCTTCAAATTCTATATCTGTTTTATTGGTGGTTAAATTATTTAATTTTCCAGCAAAAGCGGTTGCACATGCTGCAGTACCACAAGCTTTAGTTAAACCCGCGCCTCTCTCCCAGACTTTAACTTTAATTAGATTTTCATTAACAACTTGAGCAATAGTTACATTACATTTTTCTGGAAAAATTTTATGATTTTCAATATTAGGACCAATTTTTTTAATATCAAAATTATCAATTTTATTAACAAAAAAAATTATATGTGGATTACCAACATTGACCGCTGTACCGCCTGAATACTCTTTATTATCTTTGTCACTAATTTTGATATTTAAATTTTTTGTATTTAATTTTTCTGACAAAGGTATTTCATTCCATTCTGTTTTAGCTTTACCAATTTCAGTCGTGACAATGTTATTTCCTAAAATTTGAGATTTTAAATTTCCAGACATAGTTTTTAAAACTATACTTTTGTTATTGCACTCTTTTGAAATTAAATCAGCAACACATCTAGTTCCATTACCACATGCACTAGATTCTCCACCATCAGAGTTATAAAATTTTAAGAAAGCATCTGTAGATTTATCTTTTTCTATTAATATTAATTGATCGCAACCTAAAAAATTTCTATTACAAATTTTTATTATTTGTTCTTTTGTTAAGTTTGTAATTTTTTGTCTATTGTCAATAATGACAAAATCATTACCTAATCCGTCCATTTTAAATGCTTTAATGTCCATATATAGTTATTTAACTTATTTATTGACTTTTTGAACCTCTATTATAATTTGCATCTGTTTCCGCAAAAACGTTAAATTTGCGGTGTCTTTGGAAACAAAGAGATCGACACTAGTCAGCGAGGGTTCGCCCACTAGTGCGATTACTATTGCGTGTAATAAATATGTTTGAAAATTTGACAAATAAGTTTGAGGAAGTTTTTTCCTCTTTAAAGAAAGCACCTTCTCTTGATGAAAATCAAGTGGATGAGGGACTAAGAGGTATTAGACAAGCTTTATTAGAAGCAGATGTATCCCTTGAAGTTGCAAAAGACTTTATTGAAAAAGTCAAACCTAAAGCCTTAGGACAGGAAATAATCAGATCTACGTCTCCTGGAGATATGGTTGTAAAAATTGTATATGATGAATTGGTTAACCTATTAGGTGAAAAAAATAATGATGTAAATCTAAATGCAGTACCACCAGTACCCATGATGTTGGTTGGGCTACAAGGTTCAGGAAAAACCACCACCACTGCTAAACTTGCAAGATATTTAGAAAACACAAAAAAAAAGAAAGTAATGATGGTTAGTTTGGATATTTATAGGCCAGCTGCACAAGAACAATTAAAATCTTTAGGTGAACAAAATAATATTTTAACTCTTCCAATAATTGAAGGACAACAACCAACTGACATCTGTCAAAGAGCAATTAGCGCTGCTAATCTGAATGGTGCTGATATTATTTTATTTGATACTGCTGGTAGAACACAAATAGATTTACAAATGATGAGTGAAATAAAGCAAATTGAGAATACAATTAAACCTGCTGAGACTTTTTTAGTTGCTGATTCTCTTACTGGGCAAGTAGCAGCGTCTATTGCAAAAGAATTCAAGAATACAGTTAATCTTTCTGGAATAATTTTAACTAGAGCAGATGGTGATGCTAGAGGAGGAGCCGCTGTTAGTATGAAATTTGTTTCACAAGTTCCAATTAAATTTTTAGGTATAGGTGAGAAAATTGAAAACCTTGAGGTGTTTCATCCAGATAGAATTGCTAACAGAATTCTTGGAATGGGAGATATTGTATCTCTCGTTGAAAAAGCAGCCCAGGATTTAGGTGAGGAAAATATTAAAAAGGTAGAAGAAAATTTAAAAAAAGGACAATTTTCTATGCAAGATTATCTTACTCAACTTAGACAAATGAAAAAAATGGGTGGTATAGAGGGCATAATGTCTTTTATGCCTGGCGTCTCAAAAGTTAAATCGCAAATGGATGCGGCTGGAATTGATGAAAGTGTGATAACAAAGAACGAAGCTATAATTTTATCAATGACAAAAAAAGAGAGAGAAAACCCAAAAATAATTGATGGTTCGAGAAAAAAAAGAATTGCTAATGGTTCTGGAACTGATCCAGCCACTATCAATAAATTGTTAAAACAATTTAAAATGATGTCTGAAATGATGAAAAAGATGTCAAAAGGAAATCTGAAAGGTATGTCTGATAAAGGAATACCTCCAGAATTATTTAATCAACTAAAATAAAAAAAAGGAGAGTAAATGTTAAAACTTAGATTATCACGAGGAGGAACAAAAAAGAGACCTGTTTATAAAGTTGTAGTGGCAGACAGTCGTTTTGCAAGAGATGGTAGATTTATAGAGAAAGTAGGCTTTTTTAATCCATTATTACCAAAAGAAAAAAAAGAGAGAATTGGATTAGAGGCAGAAAGAATTAAGTACTGGTTGGGGCAAGGTGCACAACCTACTACTAGAGTGGCAAGGATTTTAGGTGAAAATGAATTAATGCCAATGCCAGCTAATGGAAACAATCCTCAAAAAGCAATTCCGAAAAAGGATAGAAAAAAAGAAGGTTCTGAAGAGTCCAAAAAAGAAGAAGCTCCTAAAGCAGA
>CACOGI010000005.1 GCA_902626725.1 uncultured Pelagibacteraceae bacterium | reverse complement strand
AGAAGTTATTAATAATTTTGGTACAATTTTATGTGATGATTATAATCTTTCTTATGCACCTGGGGTCAAACAAGCCATAGACGAATTTGTTGAAATTAATAAATATAAGTGTGAAATATTACATAATTCTAGATTTGCAAAAATTGAGAAAAATTAGGAAATTTTAATATACGTGATAAAAAAAGGGGCCTTTCAGGCCCCAAAAAACTAATAAAGAGGAATATAATTTGTTTTTTAAAATTGCTCTTTCTCTGTTGATCCTTCCATAGCTGTAGTAGAACTTTTTCCACTGCTTATAGTATTTGAAACGGCATCAAAGTAAGAAGTTCCTACTTCTCTCTGATGTTTCACACTCGTGTAACCATCTTTCTCTCGAGCAAATTCTTGCTCTTGTATTTTAGAATAAGCTGTCATACCTTCTTTTTTGTATTTTTCCGCAAGTTCAAAAATAGCAATATTTTGTGTATGAAATCCTGCTAGAGTAATAAACTGAAACTTGTAACCCATTTTGCTTATTTCTTTTTGGAAAGAGGCTATTTGAGTTTCTGACAAGTGTTTTTTCCAATTGAATGATGGAGAGCAATTATATGCTAAGAGTTTCCCTGGAAATTTTTTGTGAATAGCGTCGGCAAATTTTTTAGCCTCTTCTAAATTTGGGGTAGCAGTTTCACACCAAATTAAATCAGAATATGGAGCGTAAGCTAATCCTCTCGAAATTGCTTGTTCAATTCCTGCTTTAACGTAAAAGAAACCTTCAGGAGATCTCTCACCAGTTAAAAAAGGCTTATCGTTTTCATCATAATCGTTTGTAATTAGTTTTGCAGCATTTGCATCTGTTCTTGCTAAAATTATTAATGGAACATCAGCTATATCTGCAGCGAGTCTAGCTGCTTTTAAATTTTTGATCATTGTTCCAGTTGGCACGAGCACTTTTCCTCCCATATGGCCACATTTTTTTTCACTCGCTAATTGATCTTCAAAGTGAACTCCCGCAGCACCTGCTTTAATAAATTTTTTGGCTAACTCAAATACATTTAATGGACCACCAAAACCAGCTTCACCATCTGCTATGATTGGTAACATGTAGTCTATTCGTTTTTCTTTTTTCATTTCTCCATCTTTAAGTTCCATATGTTGTATTTGATCTGCTCTAATTAATGCATTATTCATTGACTCTACTAATTTTGGTGCACTATCATAAGGATATAGTGATTGATCTGGATACATTTCTCCTGCACTATTTGCATCAGCAGCAACTTGCCAACCACTTAAATAAATTGCTTTTAATCCAGCTTTGGCATGTTGAACAGCATGATTTCCTGAGAGTGAACCCAAAGTGTTGATATAATTTTCTGTATTAAGAAGCTTCCATAGTTTAGTAGACTGTTGTTTGCAAAGTGAATATTCAATTTTTATTGATCCTCTTAATCTTTCCACGTCCTCTGAGGTGTAGTCCCTTTTAATACCCGCAAATCTTTTTAGTTCATAGGAAATGTTTTCTGCACTCATTAGTATCCTTTAATTTAACTTTATTATTTAGAAATGAATCAGGAATAAAAAAACTAGTTTGAGTCGTTAAGGGTATCAACTAGATCTTTCATTCCACTTGAACCCCAATCACAATGATCATCTCTCATATAGATCCCTTTGCTATTATGTCTGGCAAGATCTTCATTTCTTATGATTTGAGCCTCATTTTCAATATTTTTAATTTTTTCTTCCATAAATTTCTTATAATTTACAATATTTACAAAATCTATAAAAAAACCCTATTTTACTTGTAAATTGGGTTAATTTTTTGTAAATTAAAATTTACAAAATTTACAAAATATGAATAAAAATCAAGAAATTGGCTCGAAAATTAAAGAATTTAGAAAAAAACTGGGTCTTCAAGCGAACAAATTAGCTGAACTACTATCAATATCTCCTAGTTATTTAAATTTAATAGAAAGTGGAAAGAGAGGTATAGATGCAGAGCTATTACTCAAGATTTGTCAAGAATTAAGAATTGAGCTTACGGATTTAAAAAATGAAAATGAGATAGATTTAGATAATTCAAAGCTCGCAATTTCAAAATTTTCTCGAGATAAAAATATAAATAAGATGGACCTAAGAATAGGACCAAAAATTAAGGCATTCAGACGTCAGCTTGGACTTCAAGCTAATAAATTTGCAGAACAAATAAATATATCACCAAGTTACTTGAATTTAATTGAAAGTAGTAAAAGAAAAATAGATGGAAATTTATTAATTAAAATTAGTAAAGAATTGAGGGTTGATCTCTCAGATTTGACAAGTAAGAGTGAAATTAATTTAGAAAATGATATTTCAGAACTTTTAGACGATCAGTTATTTGAAGATTTAGATATACTTGGTCCAGAAGTAAAAGATCTGGTAAATACCAATCCTAAAATTGCAAGAGCATTAATTAAGCTAGGTGACAACTTTAAACAAAAAGATCATGAAATAATAAATAAAGTAGAAAATATCTCAGGAAAAATTATTGATAGTAGAAAAACATCTTTTCCAGGAGAAGTAATTTCAGATTTTCTTCAAGAAAATAAAAATTTTTTTCCAAAACTAGAAAATTTTGCAAACTCTGTTTTTGAAAAAGTTCAGATGAATAATCGAACAAGATATGTTGCATTATGTGATTTTTTAAAAAAAGAATATTCAATTACAGTAAAAGATATCATTCCAGAGGAAAAGAAACCATTTTCAAAAGTTTTTAATAAAAAAAGAAAAGAACTTTGGTTAAGTGACTATAATTCATTAGAAACAAAAAAATTATATGCAGCAGCTCAGATTGCACAAGAGGGAGCAATTAATATAATTAATGATTATTTATCAAATTTTAAGTTTCCATCAGCAGAATCTAAAAGATTAACTCAAATAGCTTTACTAAATTATTGTGGTGCTGCAATCTTAATGCCATATAAACTTTTTCATACTGAATGCAAGAAACTTAAATATGACCTTCAACTATTACAAAATACATTTGCAACATCTTTTGAGCAAGTTGCTCATAGAGTTACATGCTTGCAGGATCCAAATCTACCTGGAATACCATTTCATTTTTTAAGAGTAGATATGGCTGGAAATATATCAAAAAGATTTTCTTTATCAGGAATCGAAATCCCGAGGTACGGGGGGGCTTGTCCTAGATGGAATGTCTATTCAGCTTTTACAAGACCTGGAGTAATTCAAGCTGCTGTTAGTAAAATGACAAATGGAGAGAAATATGTCTGTATTGCAAAAACAGTTGAAAAAGGTGTTGGTAGATTCGGTCAGTCTAAAAGTATTCTTTCCATTGGTCTTGGTTGTGAGGCAAAATACGCCAAAGAATTTGTTTACACAGAAAACTTGGACTTATCTGATAAAAAAACTGAAATCCCAATAGGTGTTTCTTGTAGGACATGTGACAGATTAGATTGTTCTCAAAGAGCTTTTCCACCTTTACATAAAAAGTTTGATGTTGATATTAATACTAGAGGTGTCTCAGTATATGTTAACGATAACAACTCTTAATAAAATGATATTATGATTAAATTTTTATTACCTACTATTATTATATTCTTCATTATTCTATTCTGGGAAAAAATAAATAAATTTATCTATGAAAAATTCAAGATTAAAACAAATTTTATCGTTTTAATAATACTTTTTATTATAATAGGAATTATAATAACTTTACTATATTTTTAAAATATGTTTGATTTTATTATTCCTTTTGTAATACTAATTTTAGTTGTTGTATTTATTCATGAATATGGACACTATTATTTTGCTAAAAAATATGGCGTAGGTGTAACTGATTTTTCTATTGGATTTGGTCAGGAAATATTTGGATGGAATGACAAGTCTGGCACAAGATGGAAGATATGCTGGATCCCGCTTGGTGGTTATGTAAAGTTTTTTGGTGACCGAAACGTATTTTCACAAGCTGATCAAGAAAAAATATTACAAAAATACAACGAGGAAGATAGAAAAAAATTATTTGTTTTAAAACCTTTATATCAAAGAGTTTTAATTGTTTTTGGTGGGCCTTTGGCTAATTTTCTATTAGCCTTGGTTATCTTTTTCTCAATCTATACTTTTGTGGGTAAGGATTTTACTCCTGCTGTTATAAATGAAGTTCAAAAAAATAGTCCAGCAATGGTGGGTGGTTTAAAGCAAGATGACATTATTATAGAAATAGATGGTAATAAAGTTGAGAGTATTATGGACGTTTCAAAATATATAACGATGTCTACTGCAGATTTTATCGATTTTAAAGTAAAGCGTTCATATGATGAGTTATTGTTAAAGATTAAACCTAACCTTGTTTTGAGTGAGGATAATCTTGGAAATAAAATCAATAAAAGAATAGTAGGTATAAAATTAGGGGCTTACAATAATGAAATAAATCACGTTAAATTAGGACCCGCAAAAGCAATTTATCACGCTGCTCATGAGGTTTATTATGTAAGTATTTCCTCATTAAAATACTTAGGAGGAATGATTGTTGGTAAAGCCGACAGTTCACAACTAGGTGGTCCGATAAGGATAGCAAAAATTTCAGGCCAAGTAGCAGAATTTGGAGTTTTGGCATTTATAAGTATGATGGCTTATATTTCAATTAGTCTTGGATTAGTAAACCTATTTCCTATACCAATGTTAGACGGTGGACATTTGATGTTTTATGCTTTTGAAAAAGTTCTTGGCAGACCCTTATCACAAAAAACACAAGAGAGTTTTTTTCGAATCGGCTTAATCTTATTGATATCGCTAATGTTTTTTACAACATTTAATGACCTTAAAGATCTAGGATTATTTAAATAATTTATTCCTTATTTTTAAAAAAAGTGAGTAAAATCAACATTTTTTTGATATTATACTATATATTGTGTATAACTCTTTTCTAGACACTAAAAAAAGTCTTGATTTATCTGCACTTTTAATAAAGATAGTACATAACCTTAAAACCGGAGCTAAAATGAACAAAAAACAATTAATAGTCAAGCTTTCAGGAGCTTTAAACTTAAGTAAAGCTGATGCTGAGAGAACTTTTGACACTATTACCAACACTATTTTGGATGCTTTAAAAGGTGATGATTCAGTAAAAATCGCTGGATTTGGTACTTATAAAGTAGCCAAAAGAAAAGCTAGAGTTGGAAGAAATCCTCGTACTGGTGAACAGATCCAAATTGCTGCATCACAAAAGGTCAAATTCTTACCTGCAAAAGCTTTAAAAGAAGTTTTCAATAAATAACATTTTTTTAACAGCCTTAATGAAAAGAACATTAAGGCTGTTTCTATATGCAAATAGTGCATAGCCAATTTTCCTAATCAGCGTTAGCTTAAAAAAAAATTAAAAATATAAAAGATCTTTGTAACAGGGAGGTCTTATGACTAAATTATTAAAAGTAATTAGTGCGCCACTTATAAGTTTAATTTTTTTATTAAACATGAGTAGCGCCGGTATGGCAGAAACTACTGTTTCTGCTGAAGTAGGGTTTATATTTAATACTCTATTATTCTTAATTTGTGGATTCTTAGTAATGTTTATGGCAGCTGGTTTCGCAATGTTAGAATCAGGTATGGTTACATCAAAAAGTGTATCCGTTATCTGTGCAAAAAATATAGGTTTATTTTCAATCGCAGGAATTATGTTTTGGTTAGTAGGTTATAACCTAGCTTACGGCATACCTGAAGGTGGTTATATAGGTAAATTTATTCCATGGTCAGATGCCAGTGCAGTAGACACAGGTTATTCAGATGGCTCAGATTGGTACTTTCAAATGGTATTTTGTGCAACAACAGTTTCTATTGTATCAGGTGCAATGGCTGAGAGAATAAAATTATGGCCATTTTTTTTCTTTGCAGCGTTTCTATCAGGAATCATTTATCCAATTGTAATGGGATGGCAATGGGGTGGAGGTTGGTTAGCTGAATTGGGTTTTTCTGATTTTGCAGGATCAACTTTGGTTCACTCAACTGGAGGTGCAGCTGCTTTAGCAGGTGCTATAATAATTGGACCAAGACTTGGAAGATTTACAAAGTCAGGTGCTCCAGCTCCTTTAAAGCCTTTTGCAGCTTCTTCAATTCCTTTAGTTACTATTGGAGTTTTTATTTTATGGCTAGGCTGGTTCGGATTTAATGGTGGTTCACAACTAGCAATGGGCACTGCTGATGATGCAATTGCTGTATCAACAATTTTTATTAATACTTTTTTAGCTGGAGCAGGCGGGGTACTAGGTGCAGCTGTGGTGACAAGATTACATTTTGCTAAAACAGATGTTGTTCAAATGTTAAATGGATGCATAGGTGGTCTAGTAGCAATTACAGCTGAGCCTTTAATGCCATCACCTTTAGCAGCAATTTTAATTGGTGCTGTTGGTGGTCTGATAGTTGTTTATGGTACCAAGCTACTGTTTTCATTACAAATTGATGATGTAGTAGGAGCTGTTCCTGCCCACTTGTTTGCTGGAATTTGGGGTACTTTAATAGTTCCCGTAACTAATGCAGATGCAGCATTTAGTTCACAGTTAATTGGTGTGATATCAGTCAACTTATTTGTATTTATAGTTGCTTACATTGTATTTAGTACTATGAAATCTACAATTGGCCTAAGGTTGAGTAAAGAAGGTGAAACCAAAGGTACAGACGTTACAGAAACAGGGGTGATTGCTTATGCAATTCGTGACTAATTGTTAACAATAAAGGGGTTCTACGCTCTCTGTGTATCCGCAACGTTACTCATACGTAGAGCCCTTTAAAAAACTTTACTTCCTCTAGTTAGTTTAATAAAAGAGCCCCTCCCTCAAGGGACTTTTTTTTATTTATTTTCATCCCATAACTTTTTGTAATCAATAAAAGGTGCAAGACCGTAACTTGAATTAACATTAGTTAAGTGAAGTGATAAGCTTTTAAGAGGAGAAATACATATTTCTTTTTGATAAATTTCATTAATATATTTTTCAAAAGGATCATTACGATCTTTGCAAGTTTTTTCAAAATTATCCCAATATTTATTTAATAAGTTTTTACTTGTCATAAAAGTACATAGAGTTTTGTTTATTGTTCGCCAATGTCTTTTATTTCCAATTAATATGTTGGTTTTTTCATTATTCATATAAAGATAGGGGTAATCAGAGGGACACATAAAAATATCTTTTTCTAGTTGAGAAGCTATTCTTTCATATGAAGCTATCATTTCCTCTAACATAGGTTCAAAATGAAGATAGTCATCTTCTACAAAAAAAATTAAATCTTCACTTTGATTTTTCCCAATTTCAAAACTGTTCATTAAACTCGCTAAGTTTGAAAATGTATCCAATGTTTTTTGTTCTTTTATCAAAGATTTATATTTAGCAAGATTTAGTGATATTAAATCAATATTTCTTCCTTTTGTTAATTTTTTAATTCTATCTAAATTTTGGCTTTTAGAGTTATCATCAATTATAATAGTTTTGATAATTAACTTAGGGTATTTCTTAAGACAAAAATTGATAGATTTTATCAAAGAATTCATAGAACGATAAGAATACTCAATCTTTGGTTGTTCAAACAATCTTTTTTTGTTTTGATCCCAAATTTCAACTTCAGTATTCATTCTAACAATAATTAAAACAGATCTTACATTTCTTGAAATTTTTACTTCACCTAAAGGCAAAACAATTGATTTTTCATTTAGGATTGAAAGTTCTTTATTTAATTCTTTGTCAAGTGTCGGTGAGGTAAAACGATTTTGATCAATAATTTCAAATCCTAATATTTTTGCAAGCTTGATGAAAAGTTTTTTCATATAATTTTTAATTTATGATATAGATATTTATAATATTATGACAATTAAATCATCTCAAACTCTAGTCTCTGAAGCTTTACAAGAGATCAATACAATATCTACAGACGATGCGCACGAAATGTACAATAATAATGAGTGTAATTTAATTGACATAAGAGATATTAGGGAACTTCAAAAAGAAGGCCAAGTAGAAGGTGCAAAACATATTCCAAGAGGAATGTTAGAATTTTGGTTAGATCCTGAAAGCGCTTATTTTAAACAAGGAAAATTTGATCTTAATAAAGAAATGGTTTTATTTTGTGCCGGTGGTTTGAGGTCAGCACTGGCAACTAAATCATTAAAAGATATGGGATTTGAAAAAGTATCGCACATTGATGGTGGTTTTGGAGCTATCAAACAAAGTAAATTTAAAATAGTTTAAGATAGATATTCTTCTACAGCATAATCCAATCGATCCTGTCCCCAAAAAATTTTATCTTTTACTAAAAAAGTTGGAGCACCAAAAATATCTTTTTTAAATGCTTCATTCGTTAATTTTTTGAGTTCATCTTTGACTTTTTGGTTTTGAATTTCTTTGAAAAAAAATTTTTTGTCTATGGAGCAGTCTTTAAGTATTTTTTCAATATTTTCTGTCTTTGATAGATCAATATTATCTTTCCAATAATAGTTAAAACACGTATCAAAAAAAATATTTTTAATTTTATCTTCAATTACTAAATAACCTCGCATTAATTGAAGAGAATTGATAGGAAATTTTTCATTCCATCGAAACTCAATATTATTTTTTTTGGCAACTAATTCACA
The DNA here is from genome assembly GCA_902626725.1 of uncultured Pelagibacteraceae bacterium. Lineage (GTDB taxonomy): Bacteria > Pseudomonadota > Alphaproteobacteria > Pelagibacterales > Pelagibacteraceae > Pelagibacter. Next base: position 56,981 of record CACOGI010000005.1, on the reverse strand, counting down.
GTCATTTTTCATATTTTTCATTTTCCGCTCATTAAATGCTGGTGCAGTGATTCCTCCTAGATTATGGAGACCTCCTAATAGAATAGGCTTGTACGTAAAATTTATTTTTTTTTGATGTAAAAGTTTCAGTTTTTTATAAGCTAGAAAAGAATAAGGGCTTATAAAATCAAAGTAAAATTCTATAGTTTTAGTCATATAAACTTAAGTTTTTGGCATAAAAAATTCTGATAAGCCAATAAAACAACAAGCCAATAGGACCTATTAAATATGTAATAATAAGTGGTAATGCCAATAAAATTTTATTTACAGATAGTTTTTGAGAATCTTTTACTATCCAGCCACCAGTAAATAAATTTATTGATATGAAGTGAATCCAAAATATCATTAGATAAGATTTATCAGTAAATAAATTTGATAAATGGTCTATACTTAAATAAAGACTAAAATTATTTATAAAATCATATGAATTTAAATATGATTTGTATAAAATAAAAACATAAGCACCACTCAGTAAAAAAATTGGTAATATTGAGGTTACAAAATATTTTGAAAGGTTGGAATATGGGAAAAAGATTAATATTAACCATAAAGGAAGAACACCTAAATTCACCCAATAAAAGAGCATTTCAATTGTAAAATAATTATAAATTTCTACGATCATTTAAAAATATATTATATTAGATCTAATCATGATTCCTATAAGAAATAAAAAAAAAACCTTAGAGGTTACTATCGAAGAAATGAGAAATTTTGCACTTTCTTATGTAGAAAAATATGCGCCCTCCAAACAACAGCTTAAGACCTACTTGCTTAAAAAATATCTTAAGACCTCAGTACCAAATGTAAAAAAACAAGATATTACAAATCTTATAGATATTGTCCTTGTAGATTTAGAGAAGAGTAAATTTGTAAATGATAAATTTTATTCTGACAGTAAAGCAAAAAGCATGATTCAAAGAGGAAATTCAATAAACAAAATTAGAAGTTATTTAATTGGCAAAGGAATTAATGATAGATTTATAAATGAAACAGTTGAAAAAATACGAGATCAGAATTCAGATCAAGATTTTTTTTCTGCGATCAAAATTTGTAAAAAAAAAAGAATTGGTCCAGCTCGAACTGAAGATAATAGAGTGTTGTTTTATAAAAAAGACATTTCTCTATTAGCAAGAAATGGTTTTGATTTTGAAACTTCAAAAAAAGTAATGGATATAAAAAAAGATGATTTTCTTAAAATTATTAAGCTACTTTGATTTTTTGTTTTTTTCCTCTTTAACTAAATAATCAATTTTGTTTTTAATATAATTTTTTACTATTACAAAAACGATTAATCCAAAAATACAAACTGAAATAATTATAATTAAAATAATTCTTAATTGTTCATCCATTATAAAATGTTTTTACCTTTTAGAATTAAACTTGGATTTTTAAAATCCTCTTTTCCGTAGAAAATCTCGTTTCCTTCAAAGTCTGTTACATTGCCACCCGAATGTTTTAATATTGCATGTCCTGCAGCTATATCCCATTCGCAAGCTCTAGGTTCAGCTACATAACCATCAAATTCACCTGAGGCTATAACACAAAATTTCAAAGAACTTTTCATCCTTACGAATTTTTTAACATTTAGTTTCTTGTGAATTTTTTCAATTTCTGGTTTGATTTTATTTGAATAGGATACAAACTTTATTTTATTTTTATCAAAATTATTTGTATTGCCTAATTTTACAGCTTTTCCATTAATAAGTTCAAAAGCTAAATTTTTTCCATAAGAGTAAAACATTCTTTTTTTAGCTGGAGCGTAGATTAATCCAGCAGCGGGTTGTTTGTTAATAATTAATCCAGCGTTAATAGTAAACTCATCAAGGTTATTAATGTAATCATAGGTGCCATCAATAGGATCTATTAACCAGAAATCTTTCAAATTTTTAACAGATTTATTTTCTGATGTTTCCTCAGAGATGACAGGAATATCAGGTGTTAGTTCTGTAATTTTTTTGGTAATTATATTATTTACTTCAAGATCACCATTACTAACTGGAGTGTTATCTGATTTGATTTGCTTTGTAAGGCCCTGACTTCTAAGTTTTATTGAAAGATTGCCTGCGTATAAAAAAGTCTCAATTAAATTTTCTACAATTCCTTTTAGGTCAATATTAGTCATATATCTTTTTTAATTGAATATTTTCAGCATTAATTACTTTTTTTCCAACGTTCTCAAAATTGACAGTGACTTTTAATTTAATAATTGATTGAACTTGCCCAATACCCCAATCTTTATTCTCTGGATTATAAACTTTGTCACCTGGCTCAAAATCAAAAATCATTTAATTTAATTTATATTAGAAATAAGTATAAATACCATATAATGAATAATGATTTAAATTCTATTGGAATAAATAAAAAACCTTCAGATACCACAGTGGTCGTAGCTATGTCTGGTGGTGTAGATTCTTCTACAGTTGCGGGGATAATGAAAAAAGAGGGTTATAAGGTAATTGGGATAACGCTTAAGCTTTATGATGATGGAAAAGAGATAGCTGCTTCAAAACAATGTTGTTCTGGCCAAGATATAATGGATGCGAAACGTGTAGCTGATAAATTAAATATAGAACATAAAATTTTATATTATCAAAATAAGTTTAAACAAGGAGTAATAAACAATTTTGTTGATAGTTATTTAAAGGGTGAAACTCCAATACCATGTGTTCAATGTAACCAGACGGTAAAATTTAGAGACTTGTTTGAAGTATCAAAAGAACTTAAAGCAGACGCTTTGATAACAGGTCATTATGTTAAGAGCATTACATTAAATAAAGAGACCAACATGTATCGTGCTAAAGATGAAAATAGAGATCAAAGTTATTTCTTATTTAATACCACTAAAGAACAATTAAATTACTTAAGATTTCCACTTGGCGGGATGTTAAAAAATGAAACAAGAGAGATAGCAAAAGAACTAAATCTTAATGTTGCTGATAAACCTGATAGTCAGGATATATGTTTTGTGCCAAATGGAGATTATGCTTCTGTGATACAAAAATTCAAACCAGAGTCATTTAAAAAGGGTAATATTAAGAATCTTGATGGAAAGATAATTGGTGTTCATGATGGAATAATTAATTTTACGATTGGTCAAAGAAAGGGGATTAAAGTTTCAGATAAAGACCCGTTATATGTTTTAGAAATTAATTCAGATAAAAATGAAATTACAGTTGGTCCAAGAGAAAATTTGGGTAAAAAGATTATTTCACTAAATAAACTTAATTTATTATCTGATCCAAAAGAATTTAAAGAAGAAATTTTTGTAAAAGTTAGATCAACTGGCAAACTTCTTGATGCAAAAGTAAATTTTAAAGCAAACAATACAGCTAAAGTTAAATTAAAATTATCAGAAGATGGAATATCACCTGGTCAGGCTTGTGTGTTTTATAAAAAAGATAATTTTGGATTAAAAGTTTTAGGTGGTGGCTGGATTAAAAATTAATTTTTTTCCACATTAAAAAAGTAAGAAGATAAAAAGATATTACTCCTATAAAGTAGTCCCACTCAAGAGCATGTTTAAAATGTTTTAAATTAAACCCTAAAAAATTATCTCCAGGAAGACTTATTATTGGGATACTGATAATAGCCACAATGATTAATGTGAAGACTAAAATAATTTTAACTTTAAGTATTTTAATACTAATGTATTGGTTTATTTTTTCTTTAAAAGAGTAAAATGTTGCAACTAAATAAGCTTGAGCCACTATTTCAAAAATTATAAATGACAACATTACCACTCTTCTAAAAAGTTTGTATAAGTCATTGTCAAATTTAATCCCAAGAAATATTGAATGGACTGTTAGGGCAATAGCTGAAGCTATTCCAAAAAACAGAACTTTATTTCTGTATTTGTGATCATGATGAAAAAAATCAATTATAGTTTTATTATATAACCAGTATTTAATTAATAAAAATGAAGTTAAAAACATTGAAGGTTTGAAAATTAGCCAAGTAGGATATGGTCTGGCAGTCCTACTTATAGATGCGCCTCCATCCAAGTACGGAAAAGTATTGTGAATTATATCTTCTTGATTTGGAAATAATCCATGAAATTGTGTAATTATTATTAAGCAAGCATTTACTGCTATAAAAGGGATTATAAAGATCCAAATACTTATGGATTTAACCTTGTTAATTTGATCCATTAGGAATTATTTCTTCTTATTTTTTTTTCTAGCTCTTCTCTTTTTAGAACCCATCTTTCTTCGGCCTCTATGTTTTTTTGGGTAACCCATTTTATCCTTTAGTTATAATTTAATTGAAATTATGCTTCGGATATAGCATTGTCTTTTAAAGTTATCAATTTTTTTATGACAAAGTCTTTTAAGACATTTTTAAAACATACAGCTAAGGATTTTCACAATCAGTCTGTAAACCCCCCAGTTGTGAGAGCATCCACAATTATATTTAAATCAATGCAGCACATCAGAAAGACACAGGCAAAAGCACAAAAAAATCCAACAGGTGGTCATTATGATTATGGAAGACAGGGGACTTCAACAACTCATATATTGCAAAAGATATTAACTAAACTGGAGGAGAGCTATCATGTTTTTACAACACCAACTGGTTTTGGATCTGTTTTTTTAGCAATATTTAGCGTCGTTAGGCCTGGAGATGAATTAATAGTAGCAGATCCGGTTTACAGCCCCACCAGGATTTTAACAAAAGATTTTTTAAAAGAATTTAATATAAAGACAATTTTTTATAATCCGCATGATTTAAAAACATTACAAAAAAATATAACAAAAAAAACAAAATTAATATTTATTGAAAATCCAGGAAGTAACTCATTTGAATTTCAGGACTTAGGCAAAATTATTTCTATAGCTAAAAAAAATAAGATTCTTACTGCAATTGATAATACTTGGGCAACTCCATATTATTTTAAACCAATCAAATTTGGTTTTGATATGTCAATTGTATCTGCAACAAAGTACTATTCAGGTCATTCGGATGTAATGGGAGGAAGTTTAGCAGTTAGTAAAAAAGTTTTCAATAAAGTTCAAGCTGCAGAGAAAATTACAGGTTTAAGACTAGGACCTGATGATGCATATTTAATTACCAGAGGTTTAAGAACTTTAGATGTTAGACTTGATAGACATAGAGAAAACGCAAAAAAAGTTGCAGCTTTTTTATCTAAAAATAGAAAGATTAAATTACTTTATCCTTTTAAAAAAGATTCATTTAATTTTAGAATGTGGAAGAAATATTATTCTGGAGCATCAGGTCTAATGGGTTTAAAAATAAAAGCTAAAAATATTAATTCAGTCAGAAAATTCGTAAACTCTTTAAAATTATTTGGATATGGTTATAGTTGGGGTGGTTTTGAAAGTTTAGCTTTGCATCAGGAGTTTAGAGAAACGGGTAAAAGAACTTATATGAACTTAGCCAAAGATGAACATTTGGTTAGATTACATATTGGTCTAGAGGATCCAGGTGATTTAATTGCTGATTTAAAACAAGCATTAAGACATTTAAGATGACATCAGAAAAATTTTTTCGCTCAAGAACAGCGATCGTAACTTTGTTTGCTGCTTGTTTTGTTGTTTTGATTTCACTTGGTGTAAGACAAACATTTGGTTTGTTTTTTATGGATTTTAACGAAAGTCTAAATATTAGTAATACTGCATTCGGTTTTGCAATTGGAATTCAAATGTTGATGTGGGGTTTAACTGGTCCAATATTCGGAGCGATAGCTGATAAATATGGTGGCCATATAGCAATTATTTCAGCATTTATATTCTATAGTCTTGGTATTTATTTTTTATATACTGGTCCTAATACAGGTATTTTCTTTCAAATTCATATGGGACTTTTGATTGGAATAGGACTTGGTGGCACTGCTATAAGTATCCCAATGTCAGTTGTTGGTAAACACTTTCCTTTATCAACAAGAACTATTGCAATGAGCATTGTTACAGCACTTGGATCTTTTGGATATTTTCTTTCTCCAATTTTTACAAATTATTCTCTAACTGAGTTTGGTTGGAATTATACTTTATTTATTTTTGCACTATTTTTACTAACCGGTTTGGTCGCTGCTTACTTTGTAAGATCGCCCTCTGAAGCTGAAAGTGTTGAGAAAATATCAAATCAGTCCTTTAAAGAAGCTCTTAATGAGGCATTTAAAACCAAAAGTTATATTTTGCTTGTATCAGGTTTTTTTGTTTGTGGATTTCATATCACTTTGGTCGGAACTCACGTTCCAAAGTATGTTATTGATAGAGGATTAGAGGACTGGACAGCAGCTGCAATTTTATCCTTAATTGGTCTATTTAATATTTTTGGGTCACTATTAAGTGGTTATCTTTCTGCAAAAATGAGTAAAAAAATAATTTTAAGTGGAATTTATTTTTTAAGGGGGATTTCCATAATTCTTTTTATATTTACTCCCGCAAGTAATATTAGTGCTTTTTTATTTGGTGCTAGTTTTGGCTTTTTATGGCTTTCAACAGTTCCAGCAACAAGTGGAATAGTTGCACATTTGTTTGGAACAAAGTACCTTGGTTTATTATATGGTATTGTTTTTTTAAGTCATCAAATTGGATCTTTTTTTGGTGCTTATTTAGGTGGATTATTTCACGATTTATATGGCTCTTATGATTATGCGTGGTATTTAGCAATTGCTTTATCAGTTTTCGCAGCAATAATACATTTACCAATTAGAGAAGAACCAGTTTTGAGATTAAAGACAGAATAAATTGAGTAAAAAAAATCAATTAGCAGCAATACATCATTCAGGGAGACCGTATATAATCTATAAAACTAAAAGAGGATTTGATTTATATACTAATTTTTCTAAAAAAATTATTCTTAATAATAAAAATATTTCAAGTTTTTTAAAAAAGAAAAATAAAAGAAGAATGAAAAATACAGATCTTTTTATAGGTTTTTTTGGTTATGAATTATTAAATAATCTTATAAATGTTAAAATACCAAGACAAAAAAATTCTAATTTCCCAAAAGGTATTTTCTATAAGCCTGAAAAAATTATTAACTTTACTAATAATTTAACTTATAAAAACTTTAGCAAAGTTAAAAAAAATAATTTTAAAATTAATATAAATAAAGAATCCTACATAAAGATTTTCAGCAAATTCAAAAAAAAAATTAAAAGTGGTAAAACTTATCAAATTAAGATTTGCACAAAATACAAAACTAAATCAAAAATAGATCCCTTAGAATTTTTTTCAAGACTTTCAAAAACTAATTTAGCTCCAGAAGCATTTATGATCAGAGATAAAAATTATTCAGTTGTTAGTTGTTCACCTGAAAATTTGATAACAAAAAAAGGTCTTGATATATCTACCAAACCAATAGCAGGAACTGTTAAAAAAACAAAAATCTTAAATAGGACAAAAGCATTGAATTATTTTAAAAAAAATCTTAAAGAAAATAAAGAACACAACATGATCGTTGACATGGAAAGAAATGATCTGTCTAGAATTTGTAAGGTTGGTAGTGTAAAATTATCAAAACAAAAAATTGTTGAGGAATATAAGGATCTTTTTCATTATGTGAGTCTTATAAAAGGAAGACTTAAGAAAAATGTTAAAAATATTGATATAATTAAAGCAATGATGCCGGGGGGATCTGTTATTGGTTGCCCAAAAATAAGCACTCTAAACTTGTTGAACGGTCAAGAGAAAGAAAATAGAAATATTTATACAGGTAGTTTTGGCTATATAAAGTTTAATGGTGACATGAGATTTAATATAATTATTAGGTCAATTTTAAATTATAAAAATATTTCTGAAATTTCAGTTGCCTCAGGAGTTGTGGTTGACAGTAATGTTAACCATGAATTTAACGAAAATTATATTAAAGCAAAAGCATTAATAGATTTATTTAAATGATTTATATAATAGATCATAAAGACTCATTTACACATAATGTGGTTCATCAATTTTCTTTATTTGATAAAGTAGAATGTGACAATTATTATGAAATAGATAAATCAAAAATTAAAAAAGCATCAGTTATTGTTTTTTCACCGGGACCAGGTGCTCCAAAAGACTACCCAACAACTTCAAAAATTTATAAAGAGAATAGGGGAAAAAAAAAGATAATTGGTATTTGTTTGGGTTTTCAACAAATATTATTTTCTGAGGGGGCAAAAATAGTAGAACAAAAAAAAATTTACCATGGTTTTCAGTCAAATATAAAAGTAATTTCTGACAAATCTCTATTCAAAAAGGGAAAAGTATTCAAAGTTGGTAGATATCATTCTCTTAAGTTGCAAGAACCTTTTCAAATTGAAAATTTTGATATAACTATGAGATGCTTAGAATCAAAAGTGGCAATGTCTTTTGAAAATAATAAAGATAAAATTTATGGATTTCAATTTCACCCAGAATCATTTTTGACATTAAATGGCAACGTACTTATTAAAAAAATCTTATCAGCTTAATAATTTTAAAGAGATCAATTTCAAAGATCTTTGGGGAGACTATGGTGTTTTTACAACTATGTGGATTTTTGGTAAGCCACCAAAAATATTATTTTTTAATAATCATATTAATAATTTGATTAAATCTCTTAAAAGTTATGGAATTTTAAAAAACACTCTAAAAAAAGATATAATTGAAATTATTAACAAAAATATATCTAAAAAAAGAAATTATAATCACCTTTTAAGAATAGCTTTAAACAAAAAGATTATTTCAATATCATTGAGAAAAAGGGTCTCTCCAAAATTAAATTTTGATTTAAAATTAGTTAAACTAAAAAGAGAAGACCCAACACATAAAAATCTAAAGTATAAAAAAATTTTATCATACTTATCTAAAATGGATAATTCTAAATCAGATATTGGCATAGTTTCTAACAATAAACTTTTGGAGACTGGGACATCAAATTTATTATTTGTAAAAGATCAAAAGATTTTTACACCAAAAAAAAATTATTATGTAGGAAATACCTTTAAGTTTATCAAAAATAGAATGAGAAAAATTATTAAAAAAGATATTTTTTTAAAAGAATTAGAAAATTATAATGAAATAATATTAATTGGATCTGGCAAAGGTGTTGCTTCTGTAAAAACTATAAATCAAATCGGTTGGAAAAGAAAAAACCTTAATAAATATAAAATTCTTATTAAACATTACCAGTCAGCAATTAAAAATTGTAATAATTATAAATTTAATTAAATGAGAGATCCTAACAACCCTTGTTTATTCTGTGATATTAAAACGAGTGGATGCGCTCATGAAAATGAATTAGCTTATGCTAGTTATGACTCATATCCAGTTTCAAAAAATCATTGTCTAATAATACCAAAAAGACATATTAAAGATTATTTTGAATTAAACGAAAAAGAACTCATAGCATGCAACGAGCTCATCAAAATTATTAAAAATGAAATTCTTAAAAAGGATAAAACAGTTAAAGGATTTAATATTGGAACAAATATTGGTGAAGTTTCTGGCCAATCAATTTTTCATTGTCACTTACATTTAATACCTAGAAGAGAGGGAGACGTAGAGAATCCTCAAGGAGGAGTGAGATCTGTTATTCCAAACAAACAACACTATAAGAGAAAAAAATAGCCTGTAATCAAAGGGAAATTGATCAGAGTTTGGGGTTGAACTATAAACTCAAGTATATATAAAAAGCAAAAAAAATTCAATTTAACTAATAGCGGAAATGTTAAACAATAACCCTTTTACTATATTAGCAGAAACAATACCACCAGTTGCTATGCAATTTTTTATTATAGCTATGGTTTTGCTTATTGCTGTTGGAACAATTATTCAAATGATAAATCATAAAAATTTAACATATTTTTTTAACAATGCTAAAAAAGCAAAACTTGCTGCTACAAGAGAATTAGGATTAGGAGAAAAAGCATCAGTAATTGCTAAAACAACAGTTGTAGATATTGGAACAACTTCAGAACTTGGATTTGGAAAAAGAAGATTAGCTCACGTTCTTGGAATGTACGGAACAATTTTATTTTGGTTATCATCAGCAGTGTTAGTTTTTTGTTATACAGGAACAGATAAATCAGATTCGGAAACATGGTCAATTCTCTGGCATGCTGGAGCTATCTTAACTTGTGTTGGTGGATATTGGTTTTGGTTTTTTTTGAGAGTTGATGTGTCAGCAGAAGCTCATCCTTGGTACAGAGTAATAAAGGCAGATTTATTTGTTTTGGCACTTTTAGCTTGTTCTACTTTTGGATTGGCTTGGTCTTATACACAGTTTAATGGTCAGACAGGTTTATCTTTTTTATTTTTAACTTTATTTATAGTTGCTAATTTAATTTTATTTGGTGGTGTTTATTGGTCTAAATTCGCACATATGTTTTATAAACCTGGTGCTGCAATACAAAAAAATCTTGCTGAAGCTGATGGTTCTAGAGATAATCTACCACCACCAGCAGATGCACCTGAGCAATTTGGCCTAGGCATAAAAAGAGAAGAGCCAAAACATTATTAATATGCTATTAAAAAAAGGAGAAAATTAAAATATGTCAACTTTTGTATACATGACCAGATGCGATGGATGTGGACACTGCGTAGATATTTGTCCATCAGACATCATGCATATAGATGAAAATATTAGACGTGCTAAGAATATAGAGCCAAATTTTTGTTGGGAGTGCTATTCATGTGTTAAAGCTTGTCCCAATCATGCAATAGATGTTAGAGGTTATGCCGACTTTGCACCTATGGGTCATAGTGTAAGAGTAAGAAGAGAAGAAGAGAAAGGAACTATCTCTTGGAAAATAAAATTTAGAAATGGTACCGAAAAAAACTTTGTTTCTCCAATCACCACTAAACCATGGGGCAAATTTATTCCAAAACTAGCTGAAGGTGATAAGCCTAATCAAGGTGAAATTAATTCTCAAAGACTTTACACTGAACCAGAAGGTTTAAACACAAACAAAGAACTACCTTCAGTTCCAAAAGAAGCTTTCAAAAAAGGAGTTTATTACTAATGGCTAAACATAAAACTCATTTTGAAGAGTGTGATGTTTTAGTTGTTGGAGGTGGTATGGCTGGTACAGGTGCCACTTTTGAAGCTAGACATTGGGGTAGAGATTTAAAAATTATTTGTGTTGAAAAAGCAAATATCGATAGAAGTGGAGCAGTTGCGCAAGGACTTTATGCGATTAATTGTTATATGGGTATGCAATGGAATGAAAATCAACCTGAGGATCATGTGAGGTATGCTCGAAATGATTTAATGGGAATGGTTAGAGAAGATTTAGGGTACGACATGGCTCGTCACGTTGACTCAACAGTTCACATGTTTGATGAATGGGGACTTCCAATGATGAAAAATGAAAAAACTGGAAGGTACTTAAGAGAGGGTAAATGGCAAATCATGATCCATGGAGAGAGCTACAAACCGATTGTTGCAGAGGCTGCTAAAAAATCGGCGGATAAAATTTATAATAGAATAATGATAACTCATTTATTAATGGATGAGGCACAAGAAAACAGAATAGGTGGGGCGGTTGGTTTTAATATGAGAACCGGTGACTTTCATATCTTTAGAGCAAAAACGGTTATTGTTGCTGCTGGTGGAGCATCACATATATTTAAACCTAGAGCAGTAGGTGAAGGTATGGGTAGAACTTGGTATGCACCTTGGAGTAATGGATCTGCTTACGCTTTGCCAATTGCTGCTGGAGCAAAAATGACTCAAATGGAAAATAGAATTGTTCTTTGTAGATTTAAAGATGGTTATGGACCAGTCGGTGCTTATTTCTTACATCTAAAAACTTATACACAAAATGCTAATGGTGAAAATTATGAAAAAAAATGGTATGATCAAACAAAAGAATTAGTCGGTGAATATATTGATCATCATCCAACACCTACTTGTTTAAGAAATCACGCTTTTATTCAAGAAGTAGCAGCAGGAGGTGGACCTATACACATGGTAACTAAAGAGGCTTTTCAAGATCCACATTTGGAGACTGTTGGTTGGGAAAACTTTTTAGGAATGACTGTTGGACAAGCAGTAGTTTGGGCTTCTCAAAATATTGATCCAAAATATACAAACCCTGAGTTAACGACGTCTGAACCGTATGTAATGGGATCTCACGCAACTTGTTCAGGTGCTTGGGTTAGTGGTCCTGAAGATTTGTCTCCTCCAGAATATTTCTGGGGATATAATAGAATGTTAACAATTGACGGTTTATTTGGAGCTGGTGATACTGTTGGTGGAAGTGCTCATAAATTTTCTTCTGGCTCTTTCACGGAAGGCAGATTAGCTGCAAAAGCCGCAGTTAAATATATTGAAGACAAAAAAGCTGAAGGAATTAATGTCTCTGATAAACAATGTGAAGATTTTAAAACTGCTGTTTACAAACCTTTAGATACATACACTGTGGCACAGAATGAAATTACAGGTGGAACTGTTTCTCCAAGTTATATTTCTCCTATACAAGGTTTACAAAGACTTCAAAAAATCATGGATGAGTATGTCGGTGGAATAACATCAAATTATATGACCAACGGCAATATGCTTAAAAGAGCATTAGAATTATTGGACTGGCTCCAGGAGGATCTAGAAAAAGTAGGTGCTGAAGATTACCATCAATTAATGCGAGCGTGGGAACTAAAACATAGAGCCTTGACATCTCAATGTGTAACTGAACACACACTGTTTAGAGAGGAAACACGTTGGCCAGGATATTATTATAGAGGTGATTATATGAAATTAGATGATGAAAATTGGCATTGTTTGACAGTTTCAAGAAGAGACCCTAAAACAGGTAAGTTCACTATGGAAAAAGTACCTGTATATCATATAGTCGACGAGAATGAGAAGAAGAAAGCCTCCTAAACATCTATAAAGAGTAAATAATCTATGGATCTTTTAGCTAAATCTGACGAAGAGATATTCGCAATAGGCAAACCATTTTGGGAAAATTTGGTCAGATCTTCTAATCTTAAGGATTATGGTAGTTTTACTAAAGATTTTTCAACACAAATGTTGTTTGGTGCTAACGAAGTTGAGCTCGGAAAACAATGGGCTAATAATGAGCTTATTACCAATCTTCATGATACGTATGAACCTTTTGGCACATTAAGAAGAGGGGAACACATTACTGTCCTTATCAAACAAACAAATAAGAAAATCCCAGGTGAGTTTTTGGGTAGGTTAGTTCTTGGGGTGGAGGACGGAGAAATTAAGGTCTTTGGAGCTACAATATATTAAATTATAATTTGACAATTTTACCACTGGGTGTATTGAAGAATATAAATGCACCTTTCAAATATAAAAATCCTTCAAAAATTTACAAACAAAAAAACAACTTTAATTAAAACTGGGATTTTATCTGCTATTATTACTTGCTGGGGTGTAATTATAGTTGGAACTTTTATAACTTTTAAATAAAACTAAATTTAATTTTATTTTTAAATGGATGTTTTTTTACCAATAGCTCAAGTATTTGTTAATCCAATTGAAATTCTCTTATTGAGTGCACTAGTAGGAATTCTATCAGGTTTATTTGGTGTAGGAGGTGGATTTTTAATGACTCCATTTTTAATTTTCCTTGGTGTTCCCCCTGCATATGCGGTTGCAAATGAGGCTAACAATATATTGGCAACATCTGTATCAGGATCTACTACACATTGGTTAAAAAATACTTTGGATTATAAAATGGGTTTTATGATTGTAATAGGTGGATCTATTGGGACTGCATTAGGCATATATACTTTTAGTTATTTTAAAGGAATTGGGAAAATTGATACAGTTATTTCTTTAGCCTACATGTATATACTTGCAATCATAGGTACATTAATGTTGGTAGAAAGCCTTGGTGAAATTGATAAAGCAAAAAAAAATGTTGTAGAAAGAAAAAAGCTACACGTTCATTACTGGATACACGGCCTACCTTTAAGGATGAGATTTCCAAAGTCAAAATTATATGAAAGTATTTTTACACCTATTATAATTGGATTATTAGTTGGTTTCATAGCAGCAATAATGGGTATAGGAGGTGCTTTTATTTTAGTCCCTGCTATGATTTACATTATTAAAATGCCAACACGCTTAGTACCTGGAACTTCTTTGTTTGTTACAATTTTTGTAAGTGTCATAGTAACTTTTTTACATTCCTTTAATTATGGATCGATAGATTTAATGTTAGTAGTTATGTTAGTTGTGGGATCAATAATTGGAGTCCAAGTTGGTCAGAAACTCGGAGAAAAAATAGATAGTTCAGGACTTAAAGCATTATTAGCAATTCTATTATTGATAGTCGGTATTGCAATAGCTTATGATACTTTTTTCGCTGAACAAATTCAAAATGGAATTAGCAAAGTAGCAAGTAGCGATTTAAATTTTTTCTCAAAATTTATTCAAGAATTTTTAAAAGATATGCCATTTTTCTATGGATTATTTTCTATTCTCTTTGCAGTTTTTTTAGGAATTGCTGCTGCATTTATTAGAAGATTTTTGTCTAATTTAAGAAAAAAATATTTCGTTAAAACTGCTAAATAAAAAATTTTAGATAACTCTCAATAGCTATAATACTCACAATTCCAACTGTTAGCATTGCTAAAAATCCAACAATAAAAGGTTTATATCCCATACTTTTGATGTCTTTTAAATTTGTAGATAAACCTATGGCGGCCATCGCCATTGTTAAAAATATTTTTGAAAATAATTTTATAATGTCAACAATCTCACTCCAATTTGGATTATAAGTATATATTTCATCACCAACATTTCTTAATATTATCATTCCTATAAAACCAAGAACAAAGTATGGGAATATATTAATCAAAGAGTAATTTTTGACTCTAGTTTGGCCACGGTTATACAAAATTGCAAATAAAGGTATCATTATAATTAAAAAAGTATTTCTAATAAGCTTTGTAACTGTTGCTATATTAAGTGTTTCTGGACTGTTAAATTGTTGTTCATATATTAATCCGGCAGCAGCAACTTGAGATGTTTCATGGATTGAAGTTCCTAAAAAAAGACCAATTAATAAAGGCTCCCCATTAAAATAAATATTTGCAAAATAAGGATATAACAACATCGAGAGTATTCCAAACAGCGTAATATTTGCTATTGCATATGATACTTCATTTTTATTAGCCTTAATAACTGGAGCAGTAGCCATTATTGCTGTAGTTCCACAAACGGTGCTTCCGATTGAAATAAGATATGCCATCCTAGTTGGTATCTTCAGTATTTTGATTAAAAGTTTAATAATAATCAAAACACTGATTATACAAATTAAAATAAGGGGTATGGCAATTTTACCAAATTCTAAAAATTCAAATGGTTTCAATTGTATACCTAAACATATAATTCCTAATTTTAATAAATAGTCTCTTGTAAAGTCTAAACCTTGTTGAAGGCTATCTCTAATTTTAAAAATGTTTCCAAAAAACATTCCCAATAAAATTGCTATCATTGCAGTTGAGATGGGACTTTTGGTATAACCCATTAATTCAATACCAATAATGTTATTGAAACCTTGAGATAGTGTATAAAGAACAAATGCAAGAATAATACCTGGTATAATTACCAAATACTTTTTATAAAACATGGTTTAAATAATTTATTAAGCGCTTCTATAAAGTTTAGTCATGACAAATTCTCTATGACCTAGAGCTTCTGCACATGTTAATCTTCCATTAGCGACTTTAAGAGTTGTTTCAATAAGCTTATCACCTGCCTGCGATAAATTCATTTCTCTTGAAAGAATTTTTGATACATCACAATCAATATGTTCGCCCATTCCTTTTACTGTTAAGGGATTTGCTGTTAACTTTACAACTGGCTCAATTGGATTTCCAACTATGTTTCCTTGACCCGTTGGAAAAAGATGAATATTAAATCCTGCTGCAGCTTGTAATGTTACACATTCTGCTGCTGCAGACGATGTATCCATAAAATATAATCCTTTACCTTTTTTTGGTTCTTCTGCTGGTTCTAATACATCTACAAATTTACAATTTCCGATTTTTTGAAAATTTCCAAAGGCTTTTTCCTCGATTGTAGTTAAACCACCGGCAATATTCCCTGCTGTTGGTTGACTCTCCGAAAGATCATCTGTTGCTTCTTTTAAGATAAAATCATTGTAAGAACTCCATGTTTTCATAAATTTATCTGAAGCTTCTTTTGTAGCACCTCTTGTTGCACAAACTTTTTCGGCACCTGTAAGTTCTGAAGTTTCTCCAAAACACAAATGTACTCCTAATGGTTCAAGTTTATCCATTAAGTTTCCTACAGTAGGATTTGAGGCTAAACCTGATGTAGTATCAGACTCACCACATTTAACTGATATCCATAAGTCACTAATCGGACATTCTTCTCTTTGTTTTTCTGATGCCCACATAACAAATTCTTGAGCTTTTTTTGAAGCTTTCATTACTGTTCCTATATCTCCTGTACGCTCAATATGAAATCCTTCAACAGGTTTTCCGGTTTTGGCTATTCCATCTACTATTCTTTTAGTCCACTTTGGTTCAATACCAATTACAATAACTGCAGCAACATTTGGATTACTTCCAGTTCCAATCATTGTTCTAAAATGTAATTCTAAATCTGCCCCAAATTGAAGTCTTCCATAAGAATGTGGTAAAGCAATAGTTCCTTTTATGTTATTTGCTACTGCTTCTGCACATGCATTTGAGATATCATCAACAGGTAAAATAATTACATGGTTTCTTGTTCCAGCTCTACCATTTTCTCTTTTATAACCTAAAAAACTTTTTGGGATTTCCATATTTTACCACTTCTTTGTTTTTACATTGTGAACATGAACATGCTCACCCTTTTTAATTGATTTTACTACTTTACCTATATCGTGACCATATTTAAGAATCGTATCACCTTCTTTGAGGTCTTCCATAGCAATTTTATGTCCTAAAGGAATTTCATCCATTGATTGAATTTTTATCGTGCTATCATTTTCCATTATCCAGCATGAACAGTCTTGTTTTGGAGTTATTTTCTCTATAACTACCACACCAACATTATCCTTTTGGTCATGAATTATAATGTCCGTAGCCATAAATATAGTGTCAAATTGAATGTTTGAATTTTGTAAAATCTTATATATTAATCGCAAAAATTAACAATTAGTTTTTAAAAAAAATATTTCATTTACTAATTAAGAAAGGTTCTATTAATGACAAAAATGACGACAGAAGAAGCTTTTGTAAAAGTTTTACAAATGCATGGTATTGAACACGCATTTGGAATTATCGGTTCTGCTTTCATGCCTATATCTGATATTTTTCCTGATGCCGGTATCACTTTCTGGGATGTTGCACATGAAACTAATGGTGGATTGATTGCAGATGGATACACTAGATCTACCGGAAAAATGTCTATGGTCATTGCTCAAAATGGTCCAGGTATCACTGGGTTAGTGACACCGATAAAAACAGCGTATTGGAATCATACACCACTATTATTAGTAACACCTCAAGCCGCAAATAAAACAATGGGTCAAGGTGGCTTTCAAGAAGTTGAGCAGATGAATTTATTCAAAGATATGGTTTGCTATCAAGAAGAAGTGAGAGATCCATCAAGAATGGCAGAAGTTTTAAATAGAGTTATAGAAAAAGCAATAAGGGGCTCAGCACCAGCACAAATCAATGTACCTAGGGATTATTGGACACAGGTTATCGATATTGAATTACCGCCAATTGTGAGATTAGAGAGACAAGGTGGAGGAGCTGAAGCAATAGATAAAGCAGCTAAGCTTTTATCAAATGCAAAGTTTCCTGTTATTTTATCTGGCGCGGGTGTTGTTATTGGTGGTGCAATTGAGGAAACAAAAAAACTTGCTGAAAAATTAGACTCACCAGTTTGCTCAGGATATCAACATAACGATAGCTTTCCAGGAAGTCATCCGTTAGCTGTTGGACCGTTAGGTTATAATGGATCTAAAGCTGCAATGGAATTAATTTCAAAAGCAGATGTTGTTTTAGCTTTAGGTACAAGATTAAATCCTTTTTCAACTCTTCCTGGATATGGAATTGATTACTGGCCAAAAAATGCAAGTATAATTCAAGTAGACATGAACCCAGATAGAATTGGTTTAACAAAAAAGGTTACAGTTGGTATTAGTGGTGACGCAAAATTAGTAGCAACACAAATTTTAGAAAAATTATCTTCAAATGCCGGCGATACAGACAGACAAAAGAGGAAGGATTTAATTCATCAAACAAAATCTGCCTGGTTACAAAAATTATCTAGTTTAGATCATGAGGATGATGATGAAGGAACAGTTTGGAACAAAGAGGCTAGAGAAAGAGATAAAGACAGGATGTCTCCAAGACAAGCGTGGAGAGCAATTCAAGCTGGGATGCCTGAAGATGTGATAATCTCAAGTGATATTGGAAACAATTGTGCAATTGGAAACGCTTACCCAACTTTCGAAAAGCCAAGAAAATATTTAGCACCAGGTTTATTTGGGCCTTGTGGTTATGGTTTTCCATCAATCTTAGGTGCAAAAATTGGGTGTCCTGATACACCAGTAATCGGCTTTGCAGGGGATGGTGCTTTTGGAATTAGTATGAATGAAATGAGCTCTTGTGCTCGTGAGGAGTGGCCTGCAATAACAATGGTTATATTTAGAAATTATCAATGGGGAGCAGAAAAAAGAAACACAACTCTTTGGTTTGATAACAATTTTGTAGGAACAGAATTAGATCCAGAGCTCAGCTATGCAAAAGTGGCAGATGCTTGTGGTTTAAAAGGAGTTACTGTGAAGTCAATGGAAGAAACAACTGCAGCAATTAAAAAATCTTGCGAGGATCAAAAGAAAGGTATTACGACATTTATAGAGGTAATCCTTAACCAAGAACTCGGTGAACCTTTCAGAAGAGATGCTATGAAAAAACCAGTAAAAGTTGCTGGGATTAAAAAAGAAGATATGAAGAAGCAACCATCTTTAATTTCTTAAAATCTTTAAAATAATATATAATTATCGTAATCTTTCTTAATGGAAGTTATTAATGATAATAATTGTAGTTGGATAAAGGATTTAAGTCCAAGAAACAATATACAAACTCTTTCGTCAGATCTAAATTGTGAATGGCTAATAATAGGTGCAGGTTACACAGGATTATCTGCTGCTAGAAAATTAGCTCAAATATATCCAAACAAAAAAGTGTTATTAATTGATTCCCAACTAGCTGGTGAAGGCGCAAGCTCTAGGAATTCAGGTTATTTAGTCGATACAACTCTTAATGATGGCTTTACTTCTAATAAAGATTTGGAAAATTATAAAAAAAAATCAGATATTTATAAATTAGGGATAGATGCAGTTAAAAAATTTATAAAAGAACATCAAGTTGATTGTGATTGGAATGAGTGTGGGAAATATTTTGCATCATCAAAAGTTGAAGATAAAAGAATATTAGAAAATTTCTCAGAAATACTTTCTAAATTAAATTATGAACACAATATCTTATTTGCTAAAGACCTTCCGAAAAAACTAGGGACTAGCTTTTACAATGTTGCCCTTTATACAAAAGGAGGGATTTTGTTACATCCAGGTAAATTAGTAAGAGCTATGATTGATACTTTGCCTCAAAATGTGTTTCTTTATGAAAATTCACCACTACTTAATTGGAAAAAAAATAATGGAATAGTTGAATGTAATTTTAAAAATTGCTCAATTAAAACTAATAAGATAATTTTTGCCACTAATGGATTTACAAAATCATTAGGTATTAAAGCAAATTATAATTTCCCAATTACTTTAACTGCAAGCATGACTAGACCTCTGACTCATAAAGAATTTAAATTTATTGGAGAACCAAAAGAGTGGGGTGTTTTACCAATTAGACCTATGGGAGCAACGATCAGAATAACTAAGGATAGAAGAATTTTAATAAGAAATACCGCTGAAGTTTACAACCCATATAAAATGACACAATCTGATTTAAAAAAAAGATCTTTAAAACAACAGATTGGAATCAAAAAAAGATTTCCCCAACTGCCAGACGACATTATTCAAACGACTTGGTCAGGTATTGTTTCGAGAACTAGAAACAGTTCTCAAATTTTCGAAAAAATTGAGGAAAATATATTTGTAGCAGGTTGTTATAATGGTTCTGGTATTGGTGTTGGAACATTATTTGGTGAACAAATTGCTATTAAAGCTAGTAAAGAACACTCAAAAGAGATTGAAATTATTGAGGCCAGAAATAAACCTACATGGTTACCCCCACAACCTTTTCTAGATATAGGTGTTAGAGCTAGATTAATTTATGAGCGAATTAGAGCTAAGTCAGAAATCTGATTTAAAAAGTTTATCTTTGCCACAAATTGAATTAAAAATTTAGTATGAATAAAATTCTTTCAAGTTTTATTTTTTTAATGTTGTTTTTTGCATGGTGGTCTTCTTTAACAATAGGACTTTCCTCAGATGAATACTTTCATCATATTAATGGCCTTGTAAGATACAAATTTTTAATCTCTTTAGGCGAAATACAAAAGTATGAGTTTAGAAATAATCAATTTTATCCTGGCTTATATGACACTATCTCCTATGCTTTTGGCCAAATAATCTTTTTTATAAATAAAAAATTCTATACAAATAATATTGATTTTGTGATGCATTTTGTAAATATATCATTTTCAACTTTAAGCATCTTAGGACTTTATCTCATTACTAAAAAATTATTTAATAAAAAAATTGCATTAATTGCTTCTTTACTAACGCTACTTAATCCTTTTTTCTTTGGTCATATGGGAATGAATTCAAAGGATATAATCGTCTTCTTTGCTTTTATTTGGTCTTGTTATTATTTTTATCTTTACTGCACGGAAGAAAAAAAATTAATCAAAAATCTTATTTTATTCTCTTTATTTTTTGGATTTGGTTGTGGGGTGAGACTTACTTTTGTAGTTGTTATATTTCCAGTTATAGTTGTAGGTTTATTTTATCTTTTTAAAAAATATCAATCGAATTACTCATATTTAACTAAAAGATTAATTTTTCATATCCCAACAGTATTTTTTATCTCAGTAATCTTAGTAATACTATGTTGGCCACATATCATGGTAGAAATAAATAAGGGAAATTTTTTTGAATTCATATCTTTGGTTATTAAAAATACGATAAATTGGAACGATGGTCCAAAAATAGGATTATTAAATGGTGATTATTACGAGGTGTTTAATACACCAAAAGACTATTTTTTATATGTTGTAATTTTTAGGCTGCCTTACTATTTCACAATATTAACCATTATATCATATCTTCTATTTTTGCTAAAAAAGATAAACTTAAATAAAGAAGTTAAGAGTCATAATCAAAAATTTTTTTTAATTAATTTAGTTGCTTTTTTTCCAATTTGTTTAGCCTTAATCTTAGGTGTAAATATTTATGATAACTTAAGATTGTTCTTATTTATAATTCCACTATTCTGTATAATAGCAGCATTCTCTTTAGATTATTTTATTCAAACTTTTAAAGACTCAGTGTTTATAAAAATAAGCTCATTAACTCTTTTAGCATTATTTTTATTATCATTTTATAGATTTATCATACTTACACCTTATCAATATACTTATGTAAACTATACTTTTCCGTCTCTTGGTAAAAGTGTAGAAAAATTTGAACATGATTATTGGGGTACATCTTATAAAGAGCTTGTAAATAATTTAGGTAATAGATTCACTAAAGAAGAGATTCAAGAATTTAAAATAGCTGACTGTTATGGTGGTGATAGTACATTGTTATATTACCTTAACAAAAATTTTGGCGTTAAGAGATTATATAATATTGATGAAAGACCCTTAAGAGCAACCCACATAGTTTTGACTAATCGAACATTTCTAAATGCTATTAATAATCCAAGTGTTAAAGATTTAGTTAATGAAAAGGGTGTTATACTTTTATCAGATATGGAGAAAGTTGTACGAGCTCCTAATGTAAAAACTACTTGTTTTAGTCAATATTCTGGAATAGATGAAGTTTTAGTTTCTAGAGATGGAGCGGCATTATCTACTTTGAGGAAGTTAGATTAGAAAGGGGCGTTCTGTTGCCCGACATTAGAATAGAAAGTAGCATATTTGCTCACTTTATCAAACTACTTCATTGCAAACTTCATTGTCAGAAAGACTTATTTTCTTTTTAGTTAGTTTTTTTGATCTATTACTTCGTTGTAAGATTGGTTAAACTTATTTCATGAAAAAATTATCTCTATACGTTTTTTTATTTTTGATGTTTTCTATTTTTACTTCGCATTCGTTTGCAGCAAAAAAACATAAAATTTATAAAAAACTACCATGTAATTTTAATGGGGTTAAAGTTTCAACATCTGCGCAATTTCATGACGGTGTAAAAGGTGGCAGGTGCTGTCCTAAATGTTCTGGTTACAAATCAAAAAGAGGAACTTCTATAATTATGAAAAGAGGAACTCCTATAGTAGCAATCGCTGATATGAAGTTAATAAGTATTTATGATATAAGTGCTCATCAAAAAAGCAAAAAAAAATCTGAGTCTGCGGGTAAAAAACATGGAACAGATCATTTTCAATCACAAAAAACTATGAAACCATATGATGATATTCATTTACATTTTGTAGATAAAAAAGGAAATTTCATCTTGTATTATCATTTTAAAGAAACAAATTTGGTCAAAGGTTTTAATCAAGGAAATTGTAAAATCCCGAAAGAATTTCAATGGGGGAGAAAAAAATTTTTACCCCAAGATTGTGGTGGTTACAGTGAAGAATTAATAAGAAATAATTTTTGGGTAAAAAAAGGACAAGTTATAGGATTATCAGGTGCTACTGGTACTTCGAAAGGTGGACCACATATAAGTTTAGGTATCGCAATACCTGCTAATGAAAAAATTAAAAAAAGTGTATTAGAAGTAATAGAAGAATTAACCTTAAAAGATTATATGAATATTGGAAAAGAGGATGCAACTACTTCTGGTGCCAAAACTACAAGTGATTTTATAAAATCTGGATTACTTAATAGAACTTATCATTCCTCTGCAGTTATGTTTCGTTATACTGCTCCTCAAAAAGTATTTAAATGGGAAAATTTACCAACAGATTCCGATGCTTATTTATTTCCTGTTATGTCAAAGAAATATTTAAAGAAGATTGGTTATTATAATTAAAAAGGGGCGTTCTGTTGCCAGGTGCCCCTAACCCCTGAAATATGTCTTAATTAACCAATGTGTAGATTAATCCAAGAACAATTAAAATTTCCCATCCACTCATTTTAGCTCCTTTCATTAAGAATCATTATACTCTAAGTAGCGTTTTATTGCCAGGTACCCTTATTTATGAATTCATATCAGGCCAGTCTTTATCATTGTATCTATCTAGCTCTTTTTTTGTAAAAGGTCTAAATAATATCCAAGCAACAACAATCACTAAAGCTAAAAGGATTAATGTTTTCATTTATTATTTTATCATCGCTCTTACAGATCCAATTTTATCAACTTTACCAATATAAAGACCTTTGCCTTTAATTGGAACTACCCCAACGGAAGAGCCAGTGAAGATCCAAAAATCTTTATTCAAGTTTATTTTATCTTTTTTTAATTTGTTTAAAACAAACCTTAATGAGTTTAATGGACTAATATAAACGGTATTAGTATTTCCGTTTACACTCTGATTTACTTTTTTGTTAGAGATGTTTGTTTTTAAATTACCTATATTTATTTTTTTATATTTTTTTGCTGAACCAACTAAAAATTTTACATTAGCTCCGAAATCACTACACAAATCCCCAAACGAGTTAATACCTTTTTTTCTTTGTCTATAACCTACAATTTCTATGCACGGAGCCATTTGAGATATATATTTAGATATATTTTTCATTGTAATTGCTCCTTTAGATGAAAAAAAAGATTTTTTAACTCTGTAGCAAACTTCAAGTTCAATACCCAAAGTTGATTTATTTATTTTTACAGTTTTACCACTTTTTAAAAGATTTCTTTTATAAACTGATGCATAGAAAGGTTCTTTTTCTTTTAATTTTTTGATTAATGGAATTCCTGTTCCAGCAGCTTTGAAACCGATAACAGGCATTTTTATTTTACTCTCACAAAGTTTTCTAAGCTTTTGTGCTTCATTGATTTTTTTAGTATATTTTGTTGGTATTGGCGCGATAACTTTATTTTTAAGAAATGCTTTTACAAGTTTATTAGAAGTTTTCTCTAAAAGAGTGCTCATTCAGCACTACCAGATTCTCTTATTTTTCTTGCATGAATAAATGACCTAATACACTGATAAGTAAAAAACAAACCAGTTAAGAGCATCATTATTTTCGATAAATCTGCATAAAGATTTTCAAAAGCATTACCAGTTACTAGTGACCTTATAAAATCAAGTCCACCTAAAAAAATAATTAAACCAAAGAGAACCACTATATGCATAAATATTTTTTTCTTGGATACGAATTTAATTGATAAATATGAAAAAATTAAAATTGGTGCTCCTAAAATAGATGGAATTAAGGAAGTTATAGAGCTGCTCTCACTTATAAAACTAACAATAAGCCCCCATAAAATTAAAAATGTTCCATAGTATACAGATAGTATTTCAATATTTAAACCAGCTACCTGAAATTCATTATTATTTTGATTCTCAACTTCCATCTTACAATTATATTTTATGATCTAAAATTTATCAAACTAAAACCACCAACAAAAAAAACTACTAACCAAATTAAACCTTTAAAAAAAAACTTCTTTATTTAGATGTAAAAGACACAAATTTTTTAATTTAATAGTGACATAGGATCAAGCCTAGTTTGAAACCAATTTACTCTAAAATCTAAGTGCGGTCCTGTTGATCTACCAGTTGAACCGACTGTTCCGATAAAATCCCCTTGATTTATTTGATCACCTACCGATACCATTACGTTTTCTAAATGTGAATAAATTGTAGAGACACCGTGGCCGTGATCCATTATTATTGTACCTCCAGTGTAATATAAGTCATCTTCAGCCATTGTTACTGTTCCCGATGCAGAGGATTTAATCATTGTTCCTTGTTTTGCAGCAATATCTATTCCGTAGTGCGGCCATTTAGGTTTACCATTTAGAATTCTTTGACTTCCATAAACACCACTAATTATACCTTCAACCGGCATTATAAACTGATCTTTAAAGAAAGGTAAATTTGAGTTTATTGCTCTTGCTTTACCAATTTTGTTATTTTCCTCTTTAATTCTTTTATAAACAGACTCTGGAGGCGTTACCTTGCTTTCTTCTAATCCATCTATTCTTTGAATATTATATTTTCTTTTTAAAACTTTTTTAGTAAAAACTTCTCTCTTCCCATTAAGAGTTTTTGTTATCAAAACATCAAATTTTCTGTCTCTATCTATTCCAAATACGAAATAACCATCTTTAGATACTTTGACTTCTTTTTTATCTACAATTATTTTTGCTGATGGATTAGTAATACCAATTATATAATGACCTTGTAAAAACTTTCCTTTAAATTCAATAGCGCCAAGGTGTGTAGAGAAAAAAAGAGATGTTAAGAAAAATAATTTTATTATTTTGCTGTCCATCCGCCATCCACTAGTAATGAAGTACCTGTAATCATTGATGCAGCGTCTGAAGCTAAAAAGACAGTAGCTGAGGCTATTTCAGACAATTCTGCAAATCTGCCAAGGGGAATATTATTAAGTGTTTCTTTTTTAAACTTTTTATTTTTCAAAAATTTTTTTGTCATTGGGGTTACAACAAAAGTAGGACATATAGTATTAACTCTAATATTATATTTAGCTAAATCGATAGACATACCTTTTGTTAATCCTTCTAATCCCCATTTATTCATATTATAAACACTTCTTATTGGACCACCAACATGACCCATTTGAGATGACATATTCACAATAGCACCACCAATCTTTTTCCTATTCTTAGCTTTAATCATTTTTAAAGCACACAATTGAGCAAGATTAAAAGTAGCTATAGTATTTATCTTAACTAAATATTCCATATTTTTTGTTTTTACTTTAGTAAAGTGCTCAGGAATATTATTTCCAGCATTATTAATAAGGATATCTATTTTTGTTTGCTTATTTATAATCTTTTTTATTTCTTCATAATTTGTAATGTCGCATACATAAGAAATACATTTTTTCTTAAGTTTTTTTATTTTGTTTGAAACTTCATTTAAATCTTTTTTTGTTCTACTTATAATCACCAGATTTGCCCCAGCTTCAGCTAATGCTATTGCACAAGCTCTGCCTAAACCTTTTCCAGCCCCAGTAACAACTGCAGTTTTATTTTTTAAGTTATAGTTTTTTAAGAACATTAGAAAAATAATATTTTAATATCTGTGTAAATCAACTCAATAGCAACCAGTAGAATTGCCAATAAACCAGCCCAAGCTATCCATTTGTACTTCTTAATCCAGCTAGAAATTAAAGTTGCAGCAGTAGCCATTAAAACAATTGAAAGAATTAGACCAAAAACTAAAAGACCGTAATGATCACCAGCTGCTCCAGCTACTCCTAAAACATTATCTAAGCTCATTGTGAAATCTGCCAATAAAATTGTCCAAATTGCTTTGAGAAAACTCGAATTATCTACTTTAATATCATCATGATTATCTGATCCTTTAATTACATCTACATAGAGTTTGTAAACAATATAAAGCAGTAGTAATCCACCAATTAATCTAAGACCTGTAATCTGCAACAGATAAGCAGTCAAAAGAGTTAAGATTATTCTTAAAACTACCGCTCCACCAATGCCCCAAAATATAATTTTTTTTCTTTGCTCTAAGGGAAATTTGGACGCAACCATTCCAATTATAATTGCATTATCACCCGCTAAAACTAAATCAATTAAAATTATTTGAGTTAATATCGTTAATTGTTCTGGAGAGAATAATTCGGTAAACATTAATTCTCTAGTATCATATCTGCACCTTTTTCTGCAATCATTATTGTTGGAGCATTAGTATTTCCTGATGTAATGTTAGGCATAATTGATGCATCAATTACTCTCAAATTTTTGATACCTTTTACTTTTAGTTTTTCATCAACCACAGACATATCATCTTGTCCCATTTTACAAGTACCTACTGGATGAAAAATAGTTTGAGTATAATCGGAACCAGCTTTAACTAATTCCTCATCATCATTTATATTTATTCCTGGTCTGTACTCTTCAGGTCTGTATTTTTTAAAAGTTTCTGACTCCATTACTATTTTTCTTGTAAGTCTAAGTCCTTTTGCAGCTACCATTCGATCATGGTCTGTTGAAAGATAGTTCATTTTTATTTTTGCATAAATTCTAGAGTCTTTATTAATTATTCTAATATTTCCTCTACTTGTTGGTCTTATGTTTGATACAGTAGGTGTAAATGCGTGGAAGTCATGATTTTTAGTAGCTCCCAATGTATCCATACTCATGGGCTGAACGTGCCATTGTAGATCAGGCAATTCTAATGTGGGATCGCTTTTAGCAAACATGCACATTTGGCTAGCTCCCATTGTCATAGGGCCACTGCGATTAAAGATATATTCTAAACCAATCACTACATTACCAAATAAACTATTAATTTTTTTATTAAGAGATTTCAGCCCATGTACTTTATATATTGGTCTAAACATTAAATGATCTTGTAAGTTTTCACCTACACCTTTTAATTCATGCACCATTTCAATTCCTAAATTTTTTAATTTTTGAGAACTACCTATTCCAGATGTTTGTAAAATTTGAGGAGAACCAATAGCTCCTGACGAAAGAATTATTTCTTTATTTGAAGCTATCTTTTTTAGATGATTATCTTGCCAGTATTCAACCTCTTTTGCAGTTTTATTTTCAAAATTAATTTTCTTAACGTGTGCATTTGTAACAATAAATAGATTTTTTCTTTTTTTAATCGGATTTAAATAACCAACAGCAGTACTGCATCTAAAACCATCTTTTTCTGTTACTTGAAAATATCCACATCCATAATTGTCTCCTGTATTAAAATCTTTGGTTTTAGGAATACCAAATTCCTCAGCTGCATTTTGAAATTCATCCAATAATGGCAATTGTATTCTTTGATCTGATACGGACAAGGGTCCACCCACACCATGATATTCATCTTTTCCTCTTTCTTGGTTTTCAGCTTTAATAAAATATGGAAGAACATCTTCCCAGCCCCATCCAGAATTACCCATTTGTCTCCAAATATCATAATCTTTACTTTGACCTCTAATGTATAAAAGACCATTTATAGAAGAGCTACCTCCTAAAGTTTTTCCTCTAGGATAACGAATTGATCTACCGTTCATTGTTTCATCAGGTTCAGTTTTATAACACCAATCTACTGAAGGATTGTGCATAGTTTTAAAATATCCAACTGGTATATGTATCCAAGGGTAATTATCTTTACCTCCAGCTTCTATCAACAAAACTTTATTAGCTGGATTTTCCGAAAGTCGATTTGCAAGAACACATCCAGCAGAGCCAGCACCAATAATAATGTAGTCAAAATTTTCCATTAATAGTTGAATCTTTTTTTAGTTTAAGTTTTTTAATATTTTTACACTTTTATTAATTAATTGTCACTTGTGTCAGCATTGTTTTTCTGATTGTATGCCTCAAGTTAAATTTAACTAACAAGAGGAAATATAATGAAAAAAATCATTTCAATGTTGTTTGCAACTGTTTTGGTACTTGGATTTACATCTAGTGCTAACGCTGCAAAAACACTTAAATGTCAAACAGTTCTTAACACTAAAGCTGATGAAGTTAAGATGTTAAAGGACTTTACTGACACTGTTACTGAGTTAACAGCTGGTTCATTAAAATTCGAAATTTTACCTGCGGGAGCAGTTGTTGGAGTTAAAGAAACTCTTGATGCTGTTGACAAAGGTTTGATCGATTGCGGATTTGCATGGACACATTACTGGTCAGGTGATCACCCTGCCGCTATGTTATTTGGCTCGCCGGTAGCAGGTGGTGGAGTAGGTATCGATAATATAGCTTTCTTATCATGGTTCCAATATGGTGGTGGTAAAGAATTATACGATCAACTTTGGAAAGAGATGGGAAGAGATATTAAAGGATTTATGATTCAACCAGTTGGTCCAGAAGCTTTAGGTTGGTTTCCAAAACCAATTAAAGACATGGCTGATTTTAGAAAATATAAATTCAGAACACCTCCAGGAATTCCAGGACAAACTTACAAAGACATTGGTATAGCGTCTGTGGCAATGGGTGGTGGAGACATTCTACCAGCTCTTGAAGCAGGAACAATTGATGCTGCTGAATGGTGTTGTCCAAAACCAGATTTAACATTTGGTTTTCAAAAAGTATTAAAGCACTACTATCTACAAGGTTTACACCAAGTAGTAGTAAATGCTGACTTTTACATTACTGGAAAAACTTATAAAGCAATGAGTGCTCATGAGAAGAAGTCTCTTGAAGTTGCTGCTAATGCTTCATTAGCAAAATCTTTAAGTTACAGAATTTATGAAAACGGAAAAGCTTTACAAGAGCTGACTACTAAACATGGAGTAATTTTAGAAGATACACCTTCAGATTATTTCACAGAATATATGGCTGCAGCTAAGGCTTCTTTAAACAAGAATGCTAAAGAAAATAAATTCTTCAACGAAGTTTATAATTCAATGAAAGAATTTGCTGATATAGCTGTTCCATTCTGGAGTGGTGCTCAAATGTCTAATGCGAAGCTAGGAATGGCTCACGCAGCAACATTAAAGTAATCAGTAATTAATCTTGATTATGTTAGAGCGGACTTTTACAGTCCGCTCTAATTTTTTTAACTAGAATTTTATGGCAGAAGAACCAGATAAACTTGATATATCAGATGAAATGATTGCCGAGAGGAGAGATGGTTCGGGAAAAATGCCTGATGATATGCCATTATGGATGGCTAAATCTATAACAAGTATTGATAAATTTAGTAAGTGGATTGGTAATATTGTTTGTTGGATATTGATGCCACTAATTTTTGCAATGACTTATGAAGTTCTTGCAAGAAAATTATTTTTAGCTCCTACGATTTGGGCATATGATATAAGTCGTTTTTTATATGGAGCACTTTTTATGTTGGGTGCAGGTTATGCTCTTTCAAGAGGTGTACATATAAGAGCAGATTTTTTATACAGAAATTTTAAAACCAAAAATCAAGGTCTAATAGATTTTTGGTTATATTTATTATTCTATTTTCCAGGTCTAATTGTTTTTCTTTATATGACAATTGGATTTGTTGGAGAGTCAATTCAAAGAGGTGAAAGAGGCATGGATACTACATGGATGCCTTATATGTGGCCAATAAAAACATGTTTACTTATTGGTATAATATTTTTACTGATCCAAGGAGTTTCTGAACTTCTTAAAAGTTATTGGGCAGCTAAAAAAGGTGAGTGGCCTGGAGAAACTAAATGATAGCAGAATTTATAGATCCAGCAATTTTAGGTTTTATTCTTGTTGGTGTAATGCTTTTTGCAATCTTTGTAGGATTTCCAATTTCATTTACGTTAATTTTTTTAGGTTTTGTATTTGGATATTTAGGATTTGGAAAATTAGTTTTTTATTTAATGACACTGCAATTTTCCATGGTTATGACTGAACAAACACTAGCAGCTGTACCACTCTTTGTCTTTATGGGAATTATGATGGAACAAGCTGGTCTAATGGAAAGATTGTTTTCAGCTTTTCAAATGATGTTGGCGAAAGTCAAGGGGTCTTTATATTATGCAGTCTTATTTGTCTCTGTAATATTTGCAGCAGCAACAGGAATTGTTGGCGCTTCAGTAACAATTCTTGGAATTATGGCTGCGAAATCTATGAATAGATCAGGGTATGATGTGAGACTTGCAGCTGGAACCATCACTGCTGGTGGAACTTTAGGAATATTAATCCCACCAAGCATTATGCTTGTAGTTATGGGACCTATAATGGAAATTCCAGTAATAGATTTATTTGCAGCTGCAATTCTTCCTGGAATTCTTCTTGCGAGTTTATACGCAGGATACACAACAATTAGATGTATGATTAATCCTAAACTAGGACCAGTTATACCCGAAGATATGAGATCTGCGAGTATGAAAGATGTTTGGATTGAATTTTTTTTAGGATTAGTACCACCTGCAGCATTAGTATTTGCTGCTTTGGGAAGTATTTTGTTTGGTTTTGCTACTCCAACAGAAGCAGCTGGTTGTGGAGCCATGGGAGCTTTACTCCTTTCGTTAGCCTATAAGAAATTAACTCTTCCCAAATTACAAGAAGCATTAGTAAAAACTTTAGAGATAACTGCATTGATTATGGTTTTAGTTGCAGCCTCTAATTTTTTTGGAGCTGTTTTTGCTAGACTTGGAACTCCAACTTTACTGACTGAATTCTTATTAGGTTTAGAGATGAATAAATATTTGATTCTAGCAATGGTAATGGTAATGATTTTTTTATTAGGTTGGCCATTAGAGTGGGTACCGATAGTTATGATTATTGTGCCTATAATATTACCATTAATTGAAGCATTAGGATTTAATCTTACTTGGTTTGCAATATTGGTAGCGGTTAATTTACAGACCGCCTGGCTATCACCTCCTGTTGCTTTATCAGCATATTTTTTGAAAGGTGTTGTACCAGAATGGGATCTTAAAGATATCTATTATGGAATGATGCAATTTATGATACTTCAGATAATTGGTTTAATATTAATCATTATATTTCCTAAAATTGCTCTTTGGTTGCCAACTCTGTTATATGGACAGTAATAAATTAAAGATTTATATTAATTAAGTGAGTCAACAAAAATCAAAAAATACACTTATTAATTGGGACTTGGTCTCTGTAAACCCTAATGATAAAAATTGGAATTGGAAGGATTTATTTTGTTTTTGGGGTGTTAATATCCAAAGTGTAATTGGTTTTTCATTAATCACGTCTTTATATTTAATTTATAATTTAAATATATTTGTTGTTTTTTTTGGAACAATAATTGGATCAATTTTAGTTTATTTTTTTTCAAATTTAATTGGTAAACCATCTCAAAAATTTGGTTTGCCTTTTATTGTTTTATTAAGGTCGTCTCTTGGTATTAGAGGTGCAAAATACTTTGGTTTTTTTAGAGGGTTAGTTGGAATTTTTATGTTTGGTATTCAAACATATTTTTTATCTAAAGCCTTAGTTTACTTAATAAGGATCAGTATATTTTATTTTCATCCTATTCTATTAGATCATGAATTTTTATTGATATTTTTTTTAGGCTTGAATCTAATTGATTGGTGCTCAATTTTAATAGTATTGCTTCTTCAAATAAATCTATTTAGTGCAGGAATGATTTTTAATAAAAGATTGATTAATTTTTCAGCAACATTTGTTTATTTTGGAATATTGCTATTCTTTCTTACTGTTCTTCTAACCGATGTGCAATTTACTTTTGAAGCTTTTATTACATCATTTAATCATGAAAATTTTATTCGTAAAGAAAACCTTATTCCTTTAATCAGTGTTTCAGGTACAGTCTTTGCATATTTTTCGATTATTATATTAAACTTTGGTGATTTCTCACGTTATGTAAAGAATGAAAGTGAATTAAATAAAGGCAATTTAAGCTTAATACTTAATTTAATAATATTTTCATTTTTTAGTTTATTTATAGTTATTGGGGCAGATGCTTTTCTTAAACAAAATCCTGACAATTTAGATAGAATTCTTACAAACCCAACTGATATAATTGGATCCTTTGACAACCTATTAATTACAATCTCGGCATTAATTTTTATAATTATTTCTTCAGCATCTACCAATCTAATTGCAAATTTTATTCCATCGCAATATACAATAATTAATTTAATGCCATCTAAACTTACTTTTAAAAGCTCAAGTTTTATAATTGGAATTTTTGCTTTTCTAATCAGTATTTTTTGGTTAACTTATTTAAGTCAGATTGGAATTTTATCTATTATAGATACTTTTGGTGCTTTCTTTGGTCCATTATTTGGAATTATGATTGCTGATTACTACTTAATTAAAAAAGGTAATCTTGCAAATAAAGATATTTATTCATTAGAAAATCAAGCAAGCTATTACTATTCAGGTGGATGGCATATTAAAGGTATTTATTCGTTGATTTTAGGTTTTATTTTTTCAGCATCTACAATTTGGAATTCTAGTTTAGTATTTCTACAATCTTATTCTTGGATTATTGGAGCATTTGTCTCGGCATTGGTATATTATTTGCTTACAAAAGAATAATTGAATGAATAAAATTACTTATAATTTTAAGAATAGAACTGCCGTGATAACAGGGGGTGCCCAGGGTTTTGGACTAGATATTGCTAAAAGATTTTTAGATTCTGGCGCTAAAGTTATAATTTGGGACATAGATCAAAAAATGATAGAAAAAGCGATTAAAGATCTTAATAACACAAACTTAAGCTCCAATATAGTTGATGTATCAAATTTTAAGGAAGTAGAAACTTGCGTAAATAATATCACAAAGAATTCAAATATAGACATTTTAATTAATAACGCAGGAATTACTGGACCTACAGCATCATTATGGGAATATGATGTTCAAATGTGGAAAAAAGTTGTGGATATAAATTTGATGGGAACTTTTAATTGTTGTAGGACAATAGTGCCAAATATGATTAAAAATAATTATGGTAGAATTGTAAATGTTGCTTCTGTAGCAGGTAAAGATGGTAACGCAAATGCAAGTGCCTATAGCGTAGGTAAAGCTGGAGCAATCGGTTTAACCAAATCTTTAGGTAAAGAACTTGCTGATAAAAATATAGCTGTAAATGCAATTACCCCAGCAGGTGCAAAAACTCGAATTTTAGATCAAATGACCTCAGAACATGTGCAAAGAATGCTTTCGAAAGTTCCAAGAGGAAGATTTCTTGAAGTAGAGGAGTTTACCTCCCTTGTATGTTGGCTTTCCTCTGAGGAGAATACTTTTTCAACAGCAGCAGTTTTTGATATTAGTGGCGGTCGTTCTACTTATTAACTGCGAGGTTTTGGCTCAATCAACTTAGCTTGGTTTACCTTAGCTCTGCCAAATTTTACATCTTTTGACATAACTGGAGCAAAAATCATTATTGACCAGTAAATTAACAAAATAAAAATGGAAATTGTCTTCATATTAAATATATACGAATAGAAATTGATTTTTGATTGTTTAAATTTTGTCAAAATAATGTATTAACAATTTTTTTTAAAAATTTATGAAAATAATTTTAAAACTTTTAGTCAGTGTCTTTTTATTATCTGAGATAAGTACTGCCAGTGAAATAAAGATATTCGAATTTACTGAAGCTGAACTTTCACAGCTTGAGGTCAGAAAGGTCAGAGGAGCTCATAATAAAACAGAATATACCGTTGGATCAAACGAAAATGGTAATTTTTTAAAAGCAGTTGCTGATAATGCTGCTTCTGGTTTAGGGAAAGCGGTAAAAATAAATCTGAATAAGACACCCTTTATAAATATTACATGGAAAATTGAAAAAGATTTATTTGGTATTAAAGAAAACACAAAAAAAGGTCATGATTTCGCAGCAAGAGTATTTGCTGTAAAAAAAATTGGAGCGACACCACTATCTAATAGAGCAATAAACTACGTTTTTTCAAGTAATAACGATATTGGGTTTTATTCAGCAAGTCCGTATACCAAAAAGTCTATAGACAATGTTTTGTCTACGACTAAAAATAATCTAAATGAGTGGGTTACAGTAAAAGCTAATGTTAAAGAGGATTTTAAAAAGTTTCATGGACTAGAAGTAAATGAGCTGGATGGACTAGCTATAATGTCTGATACTGATAATTCTAATATGAAATCTATTGCATATTTTCAAAATATTTATTTTTCAGCAAATTAGTTTATTATTTGTTATAATATTTTTTATGCACGAAAATTTCTTTCATAAGTTAAAAGTTTATTATGAAGATACTGACTCCGGTGGAGTAGTTTATTATGCTAATTATTTAAAATATTTAGAGAGAGCTAGGACTGAAGCTTTGTTCTCAATAGGATTTAGTAATAAAATAGTTAAAAGTCAATTCAATTCATTAATAATTGTTAAATCATGTAATATTGAGTATAAAAAATCAGCTTATTTAGAAGATGAATTAACTGTTAGATCTTTTGTAAAATCAATTACCAAAACTTCCTTTTTTATGAATCAATTAATTACAAAAAAAGATGAGACTATTGTAGAGGCTCAGGTTCATTTAGTTTTTGTTAATCATGATGGGAAACCAGTAAAAATTCCAAATGAAATTTATTCAAAATTTAAACCTTATTTTTGTGATACAATTAAAACTTAGCCAGTTTTTTTGCTTTTTTAAATAAATCTACCATCATTTTATTTGAAATTAGCTTTGTATTAACATTTCTTGGACTTGGATGATAGCTAGATAGTATTATTAAGCCATTGGGTAATGATTGGGATTTTCCATGTTTAAAAATAAATTTTTCATTTAAATTAAATTTTTGTTTGTATAATTTTACACAATTATCAAAGGCGACTTTGCCCAATGTAACAATTACTTTAAGTTTTTTTAAAGATAATATTTCTTCATCAAAAAAATTAGAACAATTAGAAATTTCGTCTCTGAGTGGCTTATCTTCAGGTGGAACACATTTAAGTATATTGGTAATATAAGTCGATTTTAACTTAAGATTATCATTTAAATTTTTTGAAAATGGAGAATTTGAAATCCCAACTTCATGCAAACACTTAAATAAAAAATCTCCTGATTTATCTCCTGTAAAGGCTCTGCCTGTTCTTGTGCCACCATGAGCAGCAGGTGCAAGTCCAATAATTGCTAATTTTGAATTTAAACTTCCAAAACCAGGGACAGGTTTGCCCCAATATACTTCATTCATATTTTGTTTTCTTTTCTGCTTACTAATTTTGTGAACAAATTTAACTAATCTTGGACATTTTTTACAATTAACTATTGTTTTGTTTAAATCATCTAATCTAATATCCATAAATGAAATTTTTAAGATTTTTTTTAATAATATTTATATCTTTAATCTCTACAGTTAAAGCAGATTTCAATGATAATCTATTTGATCAACTAAAAGATGGTAAAAAACTAATATTTATTAGACATGCATATGCGCCTGGAAGTGGTGATCCAAATAATTTCAATTTAAACGATTGTTCGACTCAAAGAAATTTAAGCAAAGAAGGAAGAAAGCAAGCAGAACATATTGGTGAATTTTTTAGAGATAGAAATATTAAGATAGATAAAGTTTTATCTAGTGAGTGGTGCAGATGCCAAGAAACAGCTAAAATTGCTTTCAAAAAGTTTTCAACAAATAGTTTTTTAAATTCTTTTTATAGTGAAAAGTTTTCTAAAAATAAGAAATCTCAAATGAAAAATCTCAAAAAATATATTGATAATTGGAATGAGAATGGCAATTTAGTTTTAGTTACTCATTATGTTGTAATATCTGAGGCATTAGGTTATTCTCCAAGTTCAGGCGAGATTGTGATTGCAAATAAAAATTTGAAAAAAATAAGTAACATTAAAATCGATTACTAAGAAATGTCATCAAAGAGAGCAATGAGACAAGCACAAAAACAGGCCTTTGCAAAACATAGAAGTAATATCTCAAATAGTCGATTTTCTAAAAAAAGAAGATTTTTAAAAAAAAAGAATAAAAGTTAACTCTCTTTTTTAAACTTCTCTATCTTATTACATGTCGAAATTTTAGACATTCCCTCTTCATTATTAAGCACAGTTTTAATAAAAATTTCTTGATTGTCCTTTTCAAATAAAATTTGAGTATAAAACTGTGGATATCCATGCTTGTGAGTTAGTATCTTACCATTTTCCTCATAAATATTTTGGACATATGAGTTAGATTTTTTTACACTTAAATCTGTTAATCTGTACTTTTGATATGTTTCTTCCTTATAAACATAATTTCTAGTCATTATAAGTTCATTTAAATTTAGAATATACTCATTTTTTAAAAATTCATCCTGCTTATCATCACAATCACTCATCACAATTATTTCTGATTTAGAATTTTGTATAAAAAAAATTAGAAAAGAAATGCTAATTAGAAATTTAATTTTTTTCATGTTTTTCAGCAAAAAAAATTCCAATTAAAAGTAATGCTGTCCAACCTAAACCCAAAAGACCTTTTAAAACGCTTGTGTCTGCGCTCCAAATTTTAAGTACAAGTGCCCCAAATATAAGCCCTAAAATGTAAATTATTATAACTATTGTAGTTTTACTCATTTTTTAAATTTTTTTTGAATAAAGAAATACCATTTTCAATTTTATATGTATAGGATTCTTCAAAACTTTCTAGCTGCCAGCCCTTTAATCTTTTTCTTATTAATTTAAGGTTTTTGATTTTCCACTCATCAGTTGTATTCTCAAGTTTCCAGACTTTTTTTTCCTCATTATTTCTCCCACACCCATAACAATATCCAGTCCTAGGATCAGTTTTGCAAATACTTATACATGGTGAAATAATCATATTAATATTATAAAGAAAAATTAATAAATTATACAGTAATTGTCGTTGGACAAATAGTTTCAATAATATATAAAACGATTAAATTTGTGGGGCGATGGCGGAATTGGTAGACGCGTTGGTCTTAGGAACCAATAGAGCAATCTGTGAAGGTTCGAGTCCTTTTCGCCCTACCACTAAATAAACTTTATGAAAGTTACGATTGAAAATAAAAAAGGCTTAAACAAAGATCTTAAGGTATTTGTAGATAAAAAAACTATGAATACTTATATGGACGAAAAATATGAGGAAATTAAAGGAACTGTTAACTTAAAAGGTTTTAGGCCTGGCAAAGTTCCAAAGGAAATTTTAAAAAGACAATTTGGCAAAGCTATTTTTAGTGAAGTTTTGGATAAAGTGTTAAAAGAAACTTCAACAAAAGCTTTAGAGGAAAATAAAATTAAACCAGCAGGACAACCAAAATTAGATCTTAAAACTTATGGTGAAGATAAGGAGCTTGAATATATCATTTCAGTAACAGAACTTCCAAAGGTTGAAACAAAATCTTTAGAAAATATTAAATATGATCAGTACATAGTTAAAATTGATGAAAAAGAAACAGATAAAAGAATAAATGAAATTGCAAAAAACCAACCTAATTTTAAGGAAACTTCATCTGACACTAAATCTAAAGAGGGAGACCTTGTGGTCTTTGATTATACAGCAACCGTAGATGGTAAACCTTTTAAAGGTGGAGAAGGAAAAAATACTCAATTAACATTAGGTAAAGATTTATTTTTAAAGGGATTTGATAAACAATTAGTAGGTGTAAAAAAAGATGATAATAAATTAGTTGAGGCGAAATTACCTGAGAACTTTCCTGAAAAAGATTTAGTAAACAAAGTAGCGAAATTTAGTTGTAAAATTAACTCTGTAAAAAAACCTGAAAAAATTACTATCAATGACGACTTTGCAAAAAATTTAGGTGCTAAAGATTTAAAGGATTTAAAGACCCTTATATCTAAACAAATTAATGATGAGTATAAAAACTCTCTAGAAAGACTATCTAAAAATAGAATATTGAAAGAATTAGAAAAATTTAAAGTAAATGAAATACCTGAAAATCTATTGGAAGAAGAGATAAAAATATTATCTCAAGGTATGAAAGAAGAGGACATAAAGAAAAATAGAAAAAATTTTGAAGAAGTTGCAAAAAAAAGAATTAAAGTTGGTTTAATTTTAAATGAGTTTGGAGAACAAAATAAAATCAAAGTAACTGAGCAAGAACTTCAAGCTGAAATTCAGAAGCAAATTAGGATGATGCCCGGACAGGAAAAAATGGTTATGGATTTTTATCAAAAAAACCAATCAGCTTTAGCAAGTCTTAGGGGAACAGTTTACGAGGAAAAAATCATTTCTGCCATAAAAGAAAAAGCAAAGGCAAAAATTATTGAAGTCACAAAAGAAGAAGCCGAAAAAATTTTGAAAGATAGTCAAAAAAATGAAATCGAAACTTCTAAAGATAAAAAAGAGATAAAAGATAAGAAAAAAGAAGTAAAAAAAACTACTAGTAAAAAATCTCCAATAAAATCAGCAAAATCAAAACCTAAACTAAAAAAAGTTAGCAAAAAGTAAGCACAAGTTGTATAAGTAAAAGCGAATCAACTTATGACAACAAAAATTTCAGAGCACATGAACACTCTTATACCCATGGTTGTTGAACAATCAAATAAAGGGGAGAGAGCTTATGATATTTATTCAAGACTTCTCAAAGAGAGAATAATTTTTTTAACAGGACAAATTAATGATAATGTAGCCTCCTTGATAACTGCTCAGTTATTATTTTTAGAAGCCGAGGATCCAAAAAAAGAAATATATCTTTATATTAATAGTCCTGGCGGTTTAGTTACAGCAGGATTGGGTATTTATGATACCATGCAATATATTAAACCAGAAATTTCAACTTTATGCATTGGTCAAGCAGCTTCAATGGGTTCATTTCTTTTAGCAGCTGGTAGTAAAGGTAAAAGATTTTCTTTACCTAATTCTCGTATAATGGTTCATCAACCTTCAGCAGGTTTTCAAGGTCAGGCTACTGATATAGAAATTCACGCAAAAGAAGTTTTATCTTTAAAAAAAAGATTAAATGAAATCTATTCAAAACACACTGGTAAATCTGTTGATGACATAAAAACTGCTTTAGAGAGAGATAATTTTATGACTGCAGATGTTGCAAAAGAGTTTGGTCTTGTAGATGAAGTAGTTGAAAAAAGATCGTAAACCACAATATGTTGAAACAACTAATAATAGAACTTGATCTAATAAACTCATTTATAATAAAGTAATCACATTGATTCGTTTTAAAATTTATGAGCACAAATAATAAAAATATTCTTTACTGTTCTTTTTGTGGCAAAAGCCAGCATGAAGTAAGAAAATTAATTGCAGGTCCGACGGTATTTATCTGTGATGAATGTGTTGAACTCTGTATGGACATCATCAAAGAGGAAAACAAAGATTCTTTTGTTAAACATCAAGATGGATTGCCATCTCCAAAGGAAATTTGTTCAGTTTTAGATGATTATGTAATTGGCCAAGTTCATGCGAAAAAAGTTCTTTCTGTAGCAGTCCACAATCATTACAAAAGATTAAATTATGAAAATAAAACTAGTAAAAATGTTGAGTTAGCTAAATCTAATATTCTTTTAGTTGGACCTACAGGTTGTGGAAAAACTTTACTAGCACAAACTTTAGCTAGAATTTTAGATGTACCTTTTACCATGGCTGATGCCACAACTCTTACTGAGGCTGGATATGTTGGTGAAGACGTTGAAAATATAATATTAAAACTTCTTCAGGCAGCGGACTATAATGTGGAAAAAGCTCAAAGGGGTATAGTTTATATTGATGAGGTAGATAAAATTAGTAGAAAGTCTGAAAATCCATCAATAACAAGAGATGTTTCGGGAGAAGGAGTTCAACAAGCGTTACTTAAAATCATGGAGGGCACAGTAGCAAGTGTACCACCTCAAGGTGGCAGAAAACATCCTCAACAAGAATTCTTACAAGTGGATACAACAAATATTTTATTCATTTGTGGTGGTGCTTTTGCTGGTTTGGACAAAATAATCTCACAGAGAGACAAAGGCACTTCTATTGGATTTGGTGCCGATGTGAAAAATACACAAGATAAAAAAACAGGTGAATGGATGAAAGGTTTAGAGCCAGAAGATTTGTTAAAATATGGATTGATACCAGAATTTATTGGAAGATTACCTATGATAGCAACTCTAGATGATTTAGATATTAAATCTTTAGTAAAAATAATCCAAGAACCAAAAAATTCTTTGACAAAACAGTATCAAGAATTATTCAAATTAGATGGGGCTAAGTTAACATTCAAAGAAAATGCGTTGAAAGAAATAGCTCAAAAAGCAATCAAGAAAAAAACTGGAGCAAGAGGCTTGAGAGCAATTATGGAAAATATTTTATTGAAAACAATGTATGAATTGCCAGGGATGGAGAATATTCAAGAAGTAATAATTGACGCTAATGCAGCCAAAGGTCTTTCAGAGCCAATATTAGTTCACTCCAAAACTGATTCTAAGTCAATAAAATCAAGTAAAACTACAGCGGCTTAATAACCTTAATAAATCACAAAAATATATTGCAATATCATTTTTAATATCCATATTCATTATATGGATGTAAAATTCTCATTACCACTTCTTCCTTTAAGAGACATTGTTGTGTTTCCAAGCATGGTCATACCTTTGTTTGTTGGCCGTGATAAGTCTATTTCGGCACTAAATGAGGTAATGAAAAAAGAAAAAAAGATTATTCTAGTTACACAAAAAAATTCAGAAATAGATGATCCAAAAAAAACAGATATTTTTTTACAAGGTTGTGAAGGTAATATTTTACAGCTTTTAAAATTACCCGACGGTACAGTAAAAGTTTTAGTTGAAGGTGTTAGAAGAGTAAAAATTTTAGATTTTGATGATAACCAAAAATTTATCACTTGCAATTATTCACATGCAAAAGATGAAAATGAAAAAAATGAAGATCTTTATCCTCTTGCAGCAACAGCATTAAGAAGACTAGAGAAATTAACTTCAATTAATAAGAAAATTTCTAGCGAAACTATTAATTCAATTAAAGAATTAAAGGACCCTTCACAAATTGGAGACAATATTGCCTCTCATTTATCTGCAACAATCGTAGAAAAACAGCAAATTTTTGAAACATTAGACGTTAAGAAAAGACTTAATGCAATAATAAAAATAATGGAAAATGAAACGAGCATTATTGGTGTGGAAAAACGTATTAGAGGTAGAGTTAAAACACAGATGGAAAAAACTCAAAGAGAATATTATTTAAATGAGCAACTGAAGGCTATCCAAAAAGAATTAGGTGAAATTGAAGATGGAAAAGATGAAAGCACTAGTCTTAATAAGGCAATTTTAAAATCAAAAATGCCAAAAGAGGTTGAAAAAAAATGTTTACAAGAACTTAAAAAATTAAAAAATATGAGCCCAATGTCAGCTGAAGCAACAGTTGTGAGAAATTATCTTGACTGGATGATTGAATTGCCTTGGCATAAAAAGAGCGAGGTCGATATTGATTTAACAAAAGCTTTAAATGTTCTTGATAAAGATCATTTTGGTCTTGAGAAAGTTAAAGAGAGAATAATTGAATTTTTAGCTGTTCAAAAAAGAATGGAGAAAATTAAAGGGCCGATATTATGTCTTGTAGGGCCACCAGGTGTTGGCAAGACTTCACTAGGTAAATCAATTGCAAAAGCAACTAATAGAGAGTTTGTTAGAATGTCAGTTGGTGGTATGAGAGACGAAGCTGAAATACGAGGTCACAGAAGAACTTATATTGGTTCACTTCCAGGAAAAATAATCCAAATGATGAAAAAGGCTGGTACAAAAAACCCTCTTATATTATTAGACGAGATAGATAAAATTGGAAATGATTACAGAGGTGATCCTTCTTCAGCATTACTTGAAGCTCTTGATCCAGAACAGAACTCAACATTTAATGATCATTATTTAGAGGTAGATTATGATTTGTCCGATGTAATGTTTGTAACAACTGCAAACACATTAAATATTCTTCCACCATTGCTTGATAGAATGGAAGTAATAAGATTGGCTGGTTATACGGAAGATGAAAAGATTAATATAGCAAACAAATATCTTTTACCAAAACAAATAAAAGATAATGGAGTTAAAGAAAAAGAAATGAATTTGAGCGATGATATTATTAAAGAAATTATAAGAAGTTATACTAAAGAGTCTGGTGTAAGAAATTTAGAGCGAGAAATTTCTAAAGTTGCAAGAAAGGTTGTAAAAAAAGTTGTATCTGGTGAGGAAAAAGAGGTTAATATTGACTCAAAAAATTTAGCTGATTTTTTAGGAGTTCCAAAACACAAATTTGGTGAATTAGAAACTGAAAACAAAGTAGGTATAGTAA
Source organism: uncultured Pelagibacteraceae bacterium (assembly GCA_902626725.1). Taxonomy (GTDB): domain Bacteria; phylum Pseudomonadota; class Alphaproteobacteria; order Pelagibacterales; family Pelagibacteraceae; genus Pelagibacter. Next base: position 14,070 of record CACOGI010000005.1, on the reverse strand, counting down.
CTGGTTTAGCTTGGACAGAATATGGTGGAGAAATTTTAAAGATTGAAACAGTTACAATGCCAGGTAAAGGAAAAATGCAAATTACTGGTAAATTGGGTGATGTGATGCAAGAGTCAGTTAAAGCTGCAAAATCATTTGTTAGATCAAAATGTCTTGAGTATGGAATTATTCCACCAGTGTTTGAAAAAAAAGATTTTCATATACATGTTCCTGAGGGAGCAACACCTAAAGACGGTCCTTCTGCTGGTATTGGAATGGTAACATCTATCGTATCCTCAATAACAAATATACCTGTAAGAAAAGATGTTGCTATGACTGGAGAAGTTACAATCACTGGACAAGTTTTACCGATTGGTGGATTGAAAGAAAAACTTTTAGCTGCTCATAGAGCAGGTATCAAAGAAGTTTTAATTCCAAAAGAAAATGAAAAAGATCTAATCGATATGCCTAAAAAAATTGTAGATGAAATTAAAATTACTCCTGTTGAATACGCTGATGAAGTTTTAAAAATTGCTTTAACAAAAGAATTAAAAAAGACTGAATGGGTAGAAGTTGATTTAGCTAAAAAAGATGACAAATCCCAAGCTAGTATTCAATAATAATTAATTTACATTTTCTGAACCTTGATGTATTAGTTATCATCATTTTAGGGCGGTTAGCTCAGTTGGTAGAGCATCTCGTTTACACCGAGGGGGTCAAAGGTTCGAGTCCTTTACTGCCCACCAAAATGAATCACAAGTGGGGGTGTAGCTCAGTTGGTTAGAGCGATCGCCTGTCACGCGATAGGTCGAGGGTTCGAGTCCCTTCACTCCCGCCACTTTGAAATATCATTCAATAGTTAAGAGTTTTAACACTGATAATTGTTATCAATTATACTGTATATTTTGAATAATGTGACCTATCACCACTTCATCTAGCTTTAAAAAATGATATATATTCCTCAATGACTGCGGAATTTTTAAAAGATTATTTGCCTATAATATTATTCCTAATAATTGCTTTGGGACTAAGTTGTGCTTTTATTTTAATTAATTTTATTTTATCACCTAAAAATCCAGATCCTGAAAAGTTGTCAGCATACGAATGTGGATTTGAACCTTTTCAGGATTCAAGAATGGAGTTTGACGTAAGATTTTATTTAGTTGCAATTTTATTTATTATTTTTGATCTTGAAATAGCTTTTTTATTTCCATGGGCTATTTCGCTCGGAAATATAGGTATATTAGGTTTTTCATCTATGATGATTTTTTTGTTCATACTTACTGTTGGTTTTATTTATGAATGGAAAAAGGGTGCCTTAGACTGGGAATAATTAGAAATTTTAATGAACAATAAGCTAGAAAAAATTCCAGAAGAATTTAAACAACTTGCTGAGGACTTCGGTAAGAACGGGTTTATAACTACTTCACTTGATAATTTAATTAATTGGTCAAGATCAGGTTCTCTACATTGGATGACATTTGGTTTAGCATGTTGTGCAGTTGAAATGATGCAAACTGCAATGCCAAGATATGACCTAGAAAGATTTGGTGCTGCTCCAAGAGGATCTCCTAGGCAATCAGATGTAATGATTGTTGCTGGAACTTTAACAAATAAAATGGCACCCGCACTTAGAAAAGTTTATGATCAAATGCCAGAACCTAGATATGTAATATCCATGGGGAGTTGTGCAAATGGAGGAGGTTATTATCATTATTCATACTCTGTCGTAAGAGGATGTGATCGAATTGTTCCTGTTGATGTTTATGTACCAGGATGTCCACCATCAGCTGAAGCATTATTATATGGAATATTGCAACTCCAAAAAAAAATTAGAAAAAAAGGGTCACTTAGTAGATAAAATGAATTTAAATGATCTAGAAAAAAAAATTAATTCTGAGTTAACAACAAAGATTAATTCAAGTCATATAAAGCATAATCAACTTTATTTTGAAATAGATAAAGATGACTTAATTGATGTTGTTATATTTATTAAAACAAATAAAAATACAAAATTTAGACAACTAATTGATATCACAGTAGTTGATTATCCTGAGCAAACACAACGATTCAAGATTGTTTATTTGTTTTTAAGTCATGAGCACAATCAAAGACTCATATTAAGTTATTTTATAAGTGAGAATGAAATTATTTCTTCACTAACTTCAATTTTTCCTTCAGCAAACTGGATGGAGAGAGAAGTTTTTGACATGTATGGTGTAAATTTTAAAGATCATCCTGATCTAAGAAGAATTCTTACTGACTACGGTTTTGAAGGTCACCCTTTAAGAAAGGATTTTCCTCTAACCGGTCATCAAGAGGTGAGATACAGTGAGGATAAAAAGAAAGTTATAAATGAACCAGTAAAATTAGAACAAAATTATAGAAATTTTGATTACGAGAGTCCTTGGGAAGGAACAAAATATATTAAAGAACAAAGAGATATTAATGACAAAAAAAATTAAAAATTTAAATTTGAATTTTGGACCCCAGCATCCTGCGGCACATGGTGTTTTAAGGTTGATTTTAGAGTTAGATGGAGAAGTGGTTGAAAAAGCTGATCCTCATATTGGTTTACTACACAGAGGCACAGAAAAATTAATTGAAAATAAAACTTACATGCAAGCAGTCCCTTACTTTGACAGGTTAGACTATGTAGCTCCAATGAACCAGGAACATGCTTTTGCATTAGCTATTGAAAAAATTTTAGACATTGAAGTTCCAATTAGAGCTCAATTTATAAGAGTTATGTTTTGTGAGATAGGAAGAATTTTAAGTCATATTTTAAACGTCACTACACAAGCTCTTGATGTGGGAGCACTAACACCATCACTTTGGGGTTTTGAGGAGAGAGAAACTCTTATGACTTTTTATGAGAGAGCATCTGGATCAAGGTTACATGCTAATTATTTTAGAGCAGGAGGTGTCCATCAAGATTTACCCAGAGGTTTAGAGGGAGATATTTTAAAATTTTGTGAAAATTTTCCAAAAATTATAAATGATTTAGAAAACCTCTTGACAGATAATAGAATATTTAAACAACGAAATGTCGATATTGGCATAGTAAGTAAAGAGGACGCACTAGATTACTCATTTTCTGGTGTCATGCTGAGAGGATCAGGAGTTCCTTGGGATTTAAGAAAATCACAACCTTATGATTGTTATGAGCAATTAGATTTTAAAATTCCAGTAGGAAAAAACGGTGATTGCTACGATCGTTATTTGTGTAGGATTGAAGAAATGAAAGAAAGTGTATCGATAATTAAACAATGTTTGGAAAAAATGGAAAAAGGTCCAGTAAAAAGCTTTGATGGAAAAATAACACCTCCCTCAAAAAAAGAAATTAAACAGTCAATGGAGGCTCTTATTCATCATTTTAAATTGTTTACAGAAGGATACCGTGTACCAAAAGACGAAATATATAAAGCAGTTGAGGCACCGAAAGGTGAATTTGGTGTATATTTAATTTCAGATGGGTCAAGTAAACCCTATAAATGTAAAATTAGAGCACCAGGTTTTTCACATTTACAGTCCATGGATTATTTGATTAAAGGACATATGTTGGCAGATGTACCAGCTGTCCTAGGTTCATTAGATATAGTTTTTGGGGAGGTTGATAGATGAGCATAAGAAGACCGGCTAAAGATCAACCAGAAAAATTTGAGTTTAATGAGTCATCATTAGATGAAGCTAAAAATATTATTAACAAATATCCAAAAGGAAAACAACAAAGTGCTGTTATGGCTTTACTCTATATAGCTCAGAAACAAAACAATAATTGGATACCTTTAGCAGCAATGAAGTACATCGCAAAATTTTTAGATATGCCATATATAAAAGTTTATGAAGTAGCAACATTTTATTCAATGTATAATTTATCACCAGTAGGAAAATATTTTGTTCAGGTTTGTACTACAACGCCGTGTATGATTAGAGGAGCAAACAAAATAGTTGAAGCGTGTAAGGAAAAAATCTCTGAAAATGAACATTATTTATCTAGAGATAAAAATTGTTCTTGGATGGAAGTTGAGTGCTTAGGAGCTTGTGTGAATGCGCCTATGATGCAAATAAATGATGATTATTATGAAGATCTTGATAAAGAAAAGACACTACAAATTTTAGACAAAATTTTAAAAGATGAAAAGCCTAAACCTGGATCTTATAGAGGCAGAATAAACAATGAACCTGAAAATAAAAGAACAACATTAATGGATTTAAAAAATGCTTAAAGATAAAGATAGAATTTTTCAAAATTTATATAATGATTTAGGTTCAGATATTGTTTCATCAAAAAAAAGAGGTGACTGGGTAAATACAAAAGAACTCACTGATAAGGGAAGAGATTGGATAATTAATGAAATAAAAGACTCACAACTTAGGGGGAGAGGAGGCGCAGGTTTTCCAACAGGTTTAAAATGGTCTTTCGCACCTAAAGAAGTCGGTTCAAGGCCTCACTACTTAGTAATTAATGGAGATGAGTCAGAACCAGGCACTTGTAAGGATAGAGATATCTTAAGATTCGAACCTCATAAACTCATAGAGGGTTGTCTAATTGCATCCTATGCTATCCAAGCACATGTTTGTTATATTTATATTAGAGGTGAATACTTTGTTGATGGTCAAAAATTACAAGCTGCAATTGATGAAGCTTATGAAAAAAAATTATTAGGGAAAAATGCAGCTGGAACGGGATGGGATTTAGATATTTATATTCACTACGGTGCAGGAGCTTATATATGTGGTGAAGAAACTGCACTTCTCGAAAGCATAGAGGGGAAAAAGGGACAACCTAGATTAAAACCACCATTTCCTGCACTGATAGGACTTTACGGATGTCCAACTATAATTAATAACGTTGAAACAATAGCTGTTGTTCCAACAATTCTTAGAAGAGGTGGTAAGTGGTTCGCATCTTTAGGTAGAGACAAAAATACAGGAACCAAAATTTTTTGTATTTCAGGCAATGTTAATAATCCGTGTAATGTAGAAGAAGAAATGAATATACCTTTAAAGGAATTAATAGAAAAACATGCTGGAGGTGTAGTAGGTGGTTGGGATAATTTACAAGCTGTAATTCCTGGTGGATCATCAATGCCTTTAATACCTAAAGAAAAATGTGAAACATTAACGATGGATTTCGACTCCCTTGTTGCTGAAAAAAGTGGTTTGGGCACAGCAGGTGTTGTTGTGATTAATAAAGATCAAGATATCATCAAGTGTATGGCAAGAATTGCAAGATTTTATAAACATGAGAGTTGTGGTCAATGCACACCGTGCAGAGAGGGATCTGGTTGGATGTGGAGAATGCTTGAAAGAATGGCAAAAGGCGAAGCATCAAAAGATGAAGTAGATATGTTGGGAGATGTAACAAAACAAATAGAGGGCCACACAATTTGTGCTTTTGGTGAAGGATCTTCTTGGCCGGTTCAAGGGTTGTTGAGACATTTTAAGGATGAGATAAAAAAAAGAAATGGATTTGATCCAATTGTAAAGGAAAACAAAAATATTCCTTATCTCGTGGATCAGCACTTGTTAGATAAAAATGCTTAAATTAAAAGTTAATGATAAAGAAGTTGAAGTTGAAGAGGGGTTAACCGTACTTCAGGCTTGCGAAAAAGCAGGAGTTGAAATTCCAAGATTCTGCTATCATGAAAAATTATCAATCGCAGGTAATTGCAGAATGTGTTTGGTGGAAATGGAAAAATCACCTAAACCAATAGCATCGTGTGCTATGCCTGCTGCCGATGGAATGGTAATAAGAACTAATACACCAAAAATTGAAAAATCTAGAAAAGGGGTAATGGAATTTCTATTAGCAAATCATCCTCTAGATTGTCCTGTTTGTGATCAAGGAGGCGAATGTGATCTTCAAGATCAATCAATGTTTTATGGAATAGATAAATCAAGATTTAAGGAAAATAAAAGATTTGTTCCAGATAAAAATATGGGTCCACTAATTAAAACTCAAATGACTAGATGTATTCACTGTACAAGATGTGTGCGTTTTGCAACGGAAATTGCTGGAGTTCCAGAATTGGGTGCAATAGGTAGAGGTGAAGATATGCAAATTACGACTTATTTAGAACAATCTATTCAATCTGAACTTTCTGGAAATGTTATAGATTTGTGCCCTGTCGGAGCACTAACATCTAAACCGTATGTATTTGAGGCTAGACCCTGGGAATTAAAAAAAACTGAAACTATAGATGTGATGGATGCTGTAGGTTCAAACATTAGAGTAGATACATATGGTTGGGAAGTAAAGAGGGTTTTACCAATTATTAATGAAGATATAAATGAAGAGTGGATTTCTGACAAAACAAGATATGCTTGTGATGGATTATTGAATCAAAGATTAGATACTCCATACGTAAAATATAATAAAAAATTTGAGAAAGCATCTTGGAGTGAAGTTTCTAAAATCATTAAGTCTAAAATAGAAAATACCACTAAAGATAAAATATGCGGGTTTGTTGGTGATCTTATAAATATGGAGGCAGGTTTTATTTTTAAAGAATTTTTTGACAGAACACTAAATACGAATAATTATGAATCTAGATCTTCCCAAAGTTTTATAGATGTTTCTGAGAGACAGAATTATTTATTCAATTCAACAATAAATGGAATAGAAGAAGCAGATTTTATTTTACTAATTGGAACTAATCCAAGATATGAAGCTACAATGGTAAATGCTAGAATTCGTAAAGCATATCTAAAAAATAACACAGAAGTTATCTCTTTAAATGATGTTGGAGATTTAACTTATCCATATAAAAATCTTGATGGAAAAACTCTTACTATCAAAGAGATGATTGAAAAGAAAAATGATTTATCAAATAAAATTTTAAGTTTCAACAAACCATTAGTTATTTTGGGAGAAACATTTTTCAAAACTAAATCTGCAGAATATCTTTTTTATTCTTTAAAAGATTTTTTATTAAAAAATAATAAATATACAAATGATTGGAATCCACTTAATGTATTGTCTGCAAATGCTGCCACAGTTGGAAATTTTGACTTAGATATCGTCAAAAAAGATAGTAATTTATTAAAAGAATTAAATGCAAATAATTTTGAATTAGTTTTTCTTCTTGGTCAAGATGATTTAAGATTTAACAAAAAGGACGAATTCGTTATTTATCAAGGGAGTCATGGTGATAAAGGAGCTGAACAAGCTGACATCATACTACCAAGTGCAGCTTACACGGAACAATCTGGACATTATACAAATTTAGAAGGCAAAGTTCAAAAAGCCTATAAGGCATCTTATCCACCTGGTGAGGCAAAAGAAGATTGGGAAATAATAAATAATTTAGCAGAAATTTTAAATAATAGAAAACTTTTTAATGATAAAAATGAACTTGAGAGCAGTATGTTCAACTATTTAAACTTAAAAAAAGAAACCCAAAAACAAAAATTAGAATATAATAATTATCAAAATGATTTTGAAAATGAAAATTTACAAATTCAGTCTAAGGATTATTATTTTTCTAACGTTATTGCACGTGCCTCAAAGACAATGTTGGACTGTAACAACTCAAAAATAAATCTTAAACGTACGGGTACAGAGGGCTAAAAATGGAATATATAAATATTATTTTTCTAGAAGTTTATAAAATCTTGTTTCTTCTTGTACCTGTTCTAGTCTCTGTTGCAATGATAGTTTGGCTTGATAGAAGGGTTTGGGCATTTGTCCAAAAAAGACAAGGTCCTAATGTAGTTGGTCCATTTGGGTTACTACAATCGTTAGCTGATGCATTAAAATATATTTTTAAAGAAATAATTATTCCTGCTAGTTCAAATAAAGTAATTTTTATACTGGCCCCAATAATTACAATGACATTAGCATTAATTGCTTGGGCTGTTATACCATTTGGCGAAAATCATGTTTTGGCAAATATAAATGTTGGAATTTTATATATTTTTGCAGTTTCATCTCTAGGGGTTTATGGAATTATAATGGGAGGTTGGGCATCCAATTCAAAGTATCCTTTTTTAGGATCAATAAGATCAGCAGCTCAAATGGTTTCTTACGAGGTTTCAATAGGAATAATAATTATAAATGTTTTACTTTGTGTTGGTTCATTAAATTTAAGCGATATTGTAATGGCTCAAAATGATATTTGGTTTGTAATTCCTTTATTTCCAATGTTTGTAATTTTTTTTATTTCAGCCTTAGCTGAAACAAACAGGCCACCATTTGATTTACCAGAGGCTGAAGCAGAACTTGTAGCTGGATACCAAACCGAATATTCAGGAATGATGTACGCAATGTTTTGGTTAGGTGAGTATGCAAATATTCTTTTAATGTGTGCTTTAGGATCAATTTTATTTTTGGGAGGATGGTTGTCACCAATAGACCTTTATCCATTTGATTTAATTCCAGGTGCAATTTGGTTTATTTTTAAAATTTTACTTCTATTTATTCTTTTTGCTTTAGTAAAAGCAATTGTTCCAAGATATAGATATGATCAACTAATGAGGTTAGGTTGGAAAATTTTTTTACCTTTATCTCTTATTTATGTTGTATTAACATCAAGTTACCTTTTTTATTTTAACCTCTTACCCACAATTTAAATGAAAATTACAAGATTTTTAAAACTTATATTCATGACAGATTTCATTGGCGGACTACTAATAGCCATTAAGGAACTGTTTAAACCAAAAAAAACAATAAATTATCCATTTGAAAAAGGTAAAATTAGTCCAAGATACAGGGGGGAGCATGCTTTAAGAAGATATCCAAATGGAGAAGAAAGATGTATAGCGTGTAAATTATGTGAAGCAGTTTGCCCTGCTCAAGCAATTACAATAGAGTCATCTGAAAGAGCTGATGGGAGTAGAAAAACTACCAGATATGATATTGACATGATGAAATGTATTTATTGCGGTTTATGCGAAGAGTCCTGTCCGGTGGATGCAATAGTACAAGGACCAAATTTTGAATTTTCAACAGAAACTAGAGAAGAACTTTATTATACAAAAGAAAAACTTTTAGATAATGGTGATAGATGGGAAAATATTTTAGCAGCGAATATTAAATCTGATAACCCATATAGATAAAACATGATAGCTCATTCGATTTTTTTTTATTTTTTTTCTGTAGTTGCAATTGTATCTGCAATAATGGTTACAGCTTCAAAAAATACAGTTCATTCAGTTTTTTTTTTGATACTAGACTTTATAAGCATTTCTTGTCTTTTTATTATGATTGGAGCAGAGTTTTTAGGAATGATAATGTTAATTGTTTATGTTGGGGCTGTAGCTGTTCTGTTTTTATTTGTAGTAATGATGTTAAATGTAGCCCAACAAAAAAACCAATGGTTTGCATCTGAATCAAGTTCTTCCCATATACCTATAGGTCTTATAATAAGTGGGATAATTTTTTTTGAATTGATTATTGTTATAGGTGGCTGGAAATTTAAACCAGACTTAGCTAATTCCATTGGATTAGCTATAAACACTGAAATTACTAACACTCATTCTTTAGGACAAGTTTTATATACAGACTATATACATATATTTCAAATTAGTGGAATGATCCTCTTAATATCAATGATTGGAGCAATTGTTCTTACTTATAGAGAAAGAGAGGGTATTAAAAAACAAAGTTATATAAAACAAATTTCTAGAGAAAGATCTGAAGGAGTAGAAGTATTAGAAGTTACATCAAATAAAGGAGTTAAAATAGATGACTGAGATAGGTTTAGGACATTATTTAACTTTAGGTGCAGTAATATTTACTATTGGTGTTATTGGAATTTTTTTAAATAGAAAAAACATAATTGTGATCTTAATGAGTATCGAGCTAATATTATTGGCTGTTAATATTAATTTGGTATCTTTTTCAATTTATTTGAATGATTTATCAGGTCAAGTTTTTACACTATTTATATTAACAGTGGCAGCAGCTGAAGCTGCAATTGGTTTGGCAATTATAGTAGTTTATTATCGAAACTCAGGAACTATACGTGTTGAGGAAATAGATAAATTAAAAGGATAGAATGGAAATTTCAATAATAGCACTTCCTTTAATAGCATCAATCATAGCTGGTTTTTTTGGTAAATTAATTGGAGACAGAAATTCTGAAATTATAACAAGTTTATTAGTAACGGTATCGGCGATTTTATCTGCAATTGTATTATATGAAGTTATAATTAATCAATATCAAGACAATATTATAATCGCTACTTGGATAAGTTCTGGAACTTTAGAAGTAAATTGGTCAATGAAAATTGACTCTTTATCAGCAATAATGTTAGTTGTTGTAACTTCAGTCTCATCCTTAGTTCATATTTATTCAATCGGATATATGTCTCATGATCCTCATAAACCAAGGTTTATGGCTTATTTATCATTGTTCACTTTTGCCATGTTAATGTTAGTTTCGTCAGATAACTTTGTGCAATTATTTTTTGGTTGGGAGGGAGTTGGCCTTTGTTCATATTTCTTAATAGGTTTTTGGTTTAAAAAGGAGAGTGCTAATAAAGCAGCAATTAAGGCCTTTGTTGTAAATAGAGTGGGTGATTTTGGTTTTGCTTTAGGCATTTTTTTAATTTTTTATTTATTTGGAACTGTGAATTATTCAGAAGTTTTCGAATTGATCCCAACAATCGTAGATAAAAATCTTATTTTTTTAGGTATTGAATTTAATTCAATAGATTTAATTTGTTTACTTTTATTCATAGGCGCCATGGGTAAATCTGCTCAGTTATTACTTCATACCTGGCTGCCAGACGCAATGGAAGGACCAACACCTGTTTCAGCACTTATCCATGCTGCAACAATGGTAACTGCTGGTGTTTTTTTAGTGGTGAGGTGTTCTCCGATTTATGAGTACTCAGAATTAGCTCTAAATATAATTACAATTATTGGTATGAGCACAGCTTTCTTTGCAGCCACAGTAGCACTTGTTCAAACAGATATAAAAAAGATAATTGCCTATTCAACTTGCAGCCAGTTAGGATATATGTTTTTTGCCACTGGCGTTGGAGCATATAATGTTGCAATGTTTCATTTATTTACTCACGCTTTTTTCAAAGCTTTATTATTTTTAGGATCAGGATCAGTTATTCATGCTTTTAAAGATGAACAAAATATTAATAACATGGGTGGAGTGTGGAAAAAATTACCTTACACATATGGTTTAATGATTATAGGAACTCTTGCTCTTACTGGATTCCCTTTTTTATCAGGTTTTTATTCAAAAGATGCAATTATAGAATTTGCCTATTTAAAAGGAAATACATCAGGACTTTACGCATCAGGGATTGGAATTATTACTGCTTTGCTAACATCAATTTATTCATGGAGATTAATTTTCAAAACCTTTCATGGTGACTACAATAATAAAAAAATTAAAATAGAGGAAACTCATGAGTCCCCACTAGTGATGTTGATACCCTTGTTTTTATTATCAATCGGAGCAATATTTGCAGGATATTTATTTAAAGAATTATTTATTGGATATGGAAGTATAAATAATTTTTGGCAGGGTTCAATTTTTTTAATAAAACCTTTAAGCACTGAACATCCTCCACTGTGGTTTTTGATTTTAACGCCAGTCTTGGTAATTTTATCTATTCCAATAGCTTATTATTTATTTGTCAAAAACAAAAACTTACCTAAACAAATAGCTGAAGTTAACAAACCTTTATATAACTTTTTATTAAATAAATGGTATTTTGATGAACTTTACGACTCAATTATTGTTAAACCATCAAAAAATTTTGGATTATTTTTATGGAAATTTTTTGACATTAGATTAATTGATGGTTTTGGACCAGATGGTATTTCGATTTTAATTAAGAAAATTTCTTTAAAAGCTAAAAAATTTCAAAGTGGCTTTATATACCAATATGCATTTGTAATGTTGCTTGGGTTTTCAGCTTTATTAACTTTTTTAATTGTAAAATAATGAACTTTCCTATTCTTTCTTCTTTAATTTTATTACCTTCAATAGGTGCTCTTTTTTTATTTTTTACAAAAAGCAAACAAGAAAATAATATAACTATTAAATATGTTGCATTATTCACGTCACTAGTAAATTTTTTCTTATCTATTTATTTATGGATTTTATTTGATCAATCAACTTCTGAGTTTCAATTTATTGAAGACAGAATTTGGATTGAAGGTCTGGTAAACTATAAAGTAGGTGTAGATGGAATCTCTATACTTTTTATTCTGTTAACAACTTTTATTACACCAATTTGTATTATATCAGTTAATAATTCTATCAAAACTCGATTAAGTGAATTTTTAATAGCAGTTCTAATTATGGAGACATTTATGATTGGAGTTTTTTGTTCACTTGATTTAATTGTTTTTTATTTATTTTTTGAAGCAGGTTTAATTCCAATGTTTTTAATTATAGGTATTTGGGGTGGGTCAAGGAGAGTTTATTCGGCCTTTAAATTCTTTTTATTTACTTTGTTGGGATCTGTTTTGATGCTTGTTGCTATAATTTCTATATACTGGATAACAGGAACTACTGATTTTATTCATCTTTATGAATTAGGCATTGATGCTAAATATCAAAATTTTTTATGGTTAGCATTTTTTAGTTCTTTTGCAGTGAAAACACCTATGTGGCCTGTCCATACTTGGTTACCTGATGCTCACGTTGAGGCACCGACAGCGGGATCTGTATTACTAGCTGCAATTTTACTTAAAATGGCTGGCTATGGTTTTATAAGATTTTCTTTGGGTTTATTTCCTATAGCATCAGATACATTTACGCCTTTAATTTATTCTATGAGTGTAATTGCTATAATCTTTACCTCTTTTATTGCCTTGATGCAGGAAGATATGAAAAAATTAATTGCATATTCATCAGTTGCACACATGGGTTATGTAACTTTAGGAATTTTTACAATTCAACAGCAAGGTATAGAGGGAAGTATCATTCAAATGATCAGCCATGGACTTGTATCGGCAGCCCTATTCTTGTGTGTTGGTGTTGTTTATGATCGAATGCACTCAAGATTGATTGAAACTTATGGGGGCATAGTCACAATTGTTCCTAAATACGCAGTTTTATTTATGCTATTTACACTTGCAGCACTTGGCTTGCCAGGAACCAGTGGTTTTGTGGGTGAATTTTTGATTTTAATGGCAGCATTTAAAGATAACTTTTTGGTTGCTGTCATTGCTTGTTTTGGAGTCATTATAGGTGCTGCATATATGCTTTGGTTATACAAAAGAGTTATTTTTGGGAAATTAGTTAATTTAGATTTAAAACAAATGATTGATTTAAATAAGTCTGAACTATTTATTCTTTCGTGTTTAGCTGTTCCAACTTTATTTTTTGGATTTTATCCAGAGCCATTGATAAATACTATAGAGGTTTCAATAAGTGACTTAATAAAAGTTTATAATGTAAATTTAACGAGTAATTAATATGACTAATTTAGAATTTATTTTTTCAGAGATTTTTCTTTCTTTATCTATAATGTTTTTATTGATCTTGGGAGTTTATAAAAAAAATAGCTCAAAATTAATTCAAAATATTTCGTTAATAGTTTTATTTGCAACAGCAGTAATAATATTTAATGAAACCTTAGGTATTGAGGAAGTTTTTTTATTTAATAATAGTATAATCATTGATTATTTATCTTCTTTTATGAAGATTGTTACTTTATTAGCTGCATTTTTGGTTTTAGTAATATCTTCAAATTATTTAAAAACATTTAAAATTTTTAAAATCGAATATCCAATATTAATTTTAAGTTCAGTTCTAGGAATGATGATAATGATAAGTTCAAATGATTTAATAGTTTTTTATATGGGATTAGAACTCCAATCATTAGCTTTGTATGTGCTTGCAACGTTTAATAGGGATCAACTTAAATCTTCTGAAGCAGGTTTAAAATATTTTGTTCTTAGCGCCTTGTCATCAGGTTTATTGCTATATGGTTGTTCATTAATTTATGGTTTTACAGGTTCTACCAATTTTAATCTTATAGCCGAACAATTAAATACTGAGCAATATGCGATTACTTTTGGAATAGTTTTTATTCTTGTAGGATTAGCATTTAAAATTTCAGCAGTTCCTTTTCATATGTGGGCGCCAGATGTTTATGAAGGATCAC
>CACOGI010000004.1 GCA_902626725.1 uncultured Pelagibacteraceae bacterium | reverse complement strand
TTTAAAATTTTTCAACATAAGCTTTATTTTCAATTTGTTTATAATAAATTATTGAATATTCATTTAGTAATCTTTCTTTTTCGTATGAAATCAATCTTTGCATTTCTTTTTCTTTATCAATTTCAGCTGTTATCATATTTTTATCATTAACTTTAAGCAAAATTATCCCTCCAGCTGTTATTATTGGTTTTGTAAATTCTCCAATCTTTAAATCTTTTATAGAAAAAAAAATTTTTTTTGAAATTTGGTTTTGATTTACCCAACCTATTTCTCCACCAAATTTTGAACTTTCAGAAATACTATGAATTACTGCTGCATCATTGAATCCAATAGCTTGAATTGAAGAAACAATTTCTTTATATTTTTTTTCAATTGAAATTTTATCTTTTTCTACAAAAATTATTTCAGATAAATTAAAACTTAAAATTTCTTGATTATTTTTTATTATTTCGTCTAGTTTATTATCAATTTTTTTAGAATCTACTTTTATTGAGTTTTGGTATTTGTCAAATATTAAAGCGTTCCAAAGTTGCTCGATAACAAACTTTTTTTTAAGATCATTGATAAAAATGTTTTTACTTATTAGATAGTTTTCAAATTCTTCATTCGAATTAAACCCTATTTTTTTTCTGAAATTTTCAACAATACTCAGCAAGTTATCAGAATTTATTGCTTTGGAATAGTCGATCTCATAAAATTTTTCTATTTCATCTTTTTTAATTTTTTCCCGAATTAAAGATTTTTGAGCATTTGATGAAATTTGATCATTATCCAGTTGACTAAGATTCTGATTTAATGAGACCAAATAATTCATTTCTTCAATAACATCTTGATTAGTTATAACACTATCATTAATCTTGTATAAAATTTTAATTTCATTTGAAAAAATGTTATTAGTAAAATTAAAATAAATGAATAAAAAAAAGATGAAAATTTTTCTCATTTTTAAAAACCAGGAGTTGAAATAGTTGTAAACGGAGTAAAAGTTAAAGAAAAAAATATTTCTTCAGAAGGTTTTAGATCTCTGTCTTGATAATAATCTTTATTATATTCTATTGCAGCGATTAGACAGTCGTTTCTATATTCATATACTAAATTGTAATATTCGGTTAAGTCGGTTTTTCTGTTTCGTCTTGTATTATATGCAATTGAATTTTTTTCATTAAATTTATATTTGATATCACTTAATAAATAACTATCTGAGCCAATTTCATTATTTTCCTCCAAAAATTCAAATGATGTAACAAAGTTATTTACTTTAAACTGTGTTTCAATCTTATTATAATTCACCGTTTCCAAGTTATTGTCTGCTGAAAAGTCGTAATTTATCTTAAAAATATTATTAGGTTCAAAATTTAAGTTTCCAACTATATCTGAAGATTTTTCACGCATTTTAGATTTTATTGGCAATCTATCATTCTTTGTGTCTCTAAATATTTGACCCAAGCTAAATCCAAAAAAATCCTTATTTTGTCTAGTTTTTAAATCATAATCAAAACCAACAGTTAATGATTGTCCTCCCTCAATTGAATCATTTAGACCCAATCTGTTACCCGAGAACATATTTGTTATATTAATCTTTCTATCTAAATCAGATAAATTTTCAGATTTAGTTGGACTAAATCTTGCTGTTAATTTTGGAATTAAACTTCCAGTAAAATTCTCATAGACTTTTGTTAAAGGCACAGATGTATTTAAAATAAAAGCAGTATAATTTTCAGACTGAGTATCATCCTTGTATGTATCGGAATTTTTTCCTTTCTTAATAGAATTTTTAAGTTGTATTTCATAATCAGAGATTAATCCATAATTAGAAAAAAAAGTTTCCGATTTATAATTTAGATCATTTATTAGGTAAGTTTCACTTACATTAGTATCTTTTTTTTGGCTTGAACCAGAAATTTGGTAATTTAGATCACCTTGAAGTTTTGTATCATTATTTAACAATTTTGAAATCGTAAAATTTGGTAAAATATATTGATATTTGTCTGAATTATTTTCTTTTGTTAAATCCTCATAGGCTGATACTTCAGCAAATATATCTAAATCCTCTTTACTAGCATTAAATTTAATATAAGAATTTAACAAGCTTTGATTATTATTATTTCTAGTTTTGCTAAGAATATTATCATTTTTAAGATATGTATCGTTAGAAGTTTTTTCTAAATTTATTTCAATTTCAGATAAATCAAAATTATTTTCTAAAGAATATTTAGTATTTGAAAAAAAATGTGACTTGGTTGATACATCTAATTTTTTTAAACTGAAGTCTGAAATATGATTAGAATTTTTTTCAACTTGTCTGTATTCGTTTTGTAATAAATAATCTTCATTAAAATAAATTCTTGGAGTAAAAGTATAATCTTTATTTTCAGAAATGACTTTAAAATATGGTATATCAATTGAACCACCACTGGTTGATGAATTTAATAAAGACGGAGTTAAAAAACCTGATTGTCTTTTAACAGTTGGATCAGGATGAAAAAATTTTGGGAAATAAAAAATAGGCATGTCATACAATTCTAACCAAGTATCTTTGTAGCTTATAGTCTTTTTATTTTTATTATGAGTAACTTCTTTAGATTTCAAACTCCATGGAGGGCACTTTTCTCTGATTTTACATGCAGTAAAAATTCCATTTTTTATAGTTGAGATATCGTTTTCTGAAATAAATGAGCTTCCTTTAAGCCTAGCATTTTTCCCCAATTCTCCTTCAGCAAAGTAAATCTGAATATCTTTAGCAGCAATTTTTTCACTATTTAAATCCAGCATTGCATTTTCAGATTTATAAATATTTGATTTATTATCAATTAGTTCCATTTTTTTTGTTTTAAGTGTTTTATTTTTAATTGAATAATTAAATCCACTCAATTTAATTTGATTATTAAATTTATCTTTAATAATTGTAGGCTGATCTGATTTAATTAAAAACTTGGATCTTAAAAATGTTATATCTTTTGTAATTATTAGATGTGAGTTATTAATGTCTATTTTTGTTTTTGAACTAGATGTAATTTTTTCTAGCAGTTTATTATAAGTAATATTATTACTATAGAATTTTAAACTTTGAATTTCGTCAATGATTGAAACATTTTCTTTTAATTCTAAGATTTTTGTACTTCTATTATATGTTGACTCACTAGCTAATATTTGAAGTCCATCGGAAGTTACAACTTTCACGCCATCTTTGGCAATTACCACTTCATTTTCTATTATCTCAATTGACTTACTTTCAAAGTTAAAATCCTCAATAGCTAAAACATTTATAATTGAAAAATATAAAAAAAAAATTGGTATTAGTAATTTAAATTTATTTTTCATTAATCCTTATCATTCCTATTATAGAAATTATTGTTAAAGTTAATATGGGTGTCCAAGTTGAGACAAATAAGGGAATTTTCTCATTTTTTCCCATGGCACCAAAAAAGAAGTTTATATAATAAATTATTACAGATAATAGAATTCCTAAAACAATAAAAAAAAGCTTAGGTCTCTGAAACTTTAAATTAAGCATTAAAATTGCGGATAATAGTGTAATTGTTGTAATTAAAAATGGGTAAGCAACCATTCTATGAAGATGATAATCAATTTCAGTAGTAGAATAATTAATAGATATATAATTCTTTTTTAATTCAATCAAATTCCACAATGTAAGTGAAGAGAGATTAGAAAAGAGATTATTAATTTCCTCATAATTAAAATTAGAATAAAAATTCATACTGTCTAAAGTTTCAATTTTATTATCATTGTTTATAATTTTTACGTTATAAAGACTCCAATTATTTTCTTTTATATCTATTTTTTCTGCTTTTATATTTTTTTGAAATTCAAATTTTTCGTTCAGTTGAATAATGTCAACCTTATTCAAAGTATTCATTGCAAATCTGCTAGCATTAACAAAATTGATTTGATCATTTATCTCATCTTTAATCCAAAGTCCATTTTCTGTAATTGTTGCTAAGTACTTATTATCTTTTGTGAAATCCTTTTTTATGTCTAAATATTGAAATTTCATTACTGCAGCTAGATTGTAAAATATGAATATTATAAAAATACCAATTATGAATGAGAGCAAACTAATTAATTTTAGAATTTTGATATTATTTAAGCCATTATTTTTTAATGCATTTAATTCGCCACTATCTAATAATTTAATGAATAGAAATTGCGAAGATAATAAAAAGATAAATGGAAAAACTTCATAAATTAAAGATGGAACATTTAACAACACTAAATAAATTGGGTAAAAATATTCAACATCAATATCTGAAAAAAAATTTAGCTCTTCAAGCAAACCCATTATTAAACCTAGCACTAAAAAGATAAATGTTATTCTTAGTGTAATTAAAATAAATTCTTTAATAAGATATTTTTGATAAACTTTTAAAATCATGTTAACTAGAATTTTTTATTGAACCTTTAAAGTAAAAATAAGTTAATATAAATAATATCAATGGTAGACATAAAGTAACAATCCCAGTTAAAATATTAATACTAACTGTATTTATAGAGACTTGAGATAGAATAATTATAAAAATACCACTTAAAAAAACTTTTGTCTTAAAACTTTTAAAGTTATCAGAATTACTAGATTTTAAAATAATCAACGAAGCTATTATACATATAATAGGAATATATAGTGGCAAGATTGTTCTTTTATATATTTCCTGAATTAAATTTTTTAAAAAGGATTTTTGGCAGTCAAGATTATTTATTTTTGTTTTGTTATTGATGTTTGAATTAAGGCTGTTCAAACATTTAATAATAGTTTTACTTTTTGTTTCTTGAATTTTTGGAGTTATTGTTGTTTTAGTTTTGTACTTGTCTAAATTAAAATTAGATTGTTCAAAATTAAATGAAGTTAATTTTTTACTTTCTCCATAATTAATTATAACTCCATCATCAAGACTTATATATTTTGTGTTTTCATTACTAGCGATCTCTCCAGATTTAGAAATTATTAATTGTGAACCACCGGCTATTCGCGAATCTTTTATTAAAATTTTTTTTATTGAGTTTTGATTTTTTTCATCTAAAAAAATTGTTAAATTTTCAACAGTATCAATAAATTTTTTTGGTTTAATTAATGAGGGAAAAAAATCAAGGTTTGAGTCTCTTATAAAAGATCTTGCCTTATCCTGAGTGTAGGGAACAATAAAATAAGATAATATTAATGAGAAAAATCCAAAAAGTATTGATAAATAGATTAACCTATTAAGAAATTCTATTTTGTTAATACCATTAATCCAAAAAATTATTAATTGATTTTTATCTTCATAAACACCCAAAATATAATAAATAGATAAGAAATAAGAGAGCAACAAAAGCTTGCTATAAATTTTTGGTATATTTAAAAAAGTATATGAAAAATAAGTAGCTATACTATGGCCATCCTCGGATATGATGTCGATAAAATTTACCGCCTGAATGATCCAGACGATCAAAGTAAGAGTGAGCGAACATACTATGAAAAAAATCGTTACTTCGTTAAAAAGATTTTTAAATATTGTTTTTTTCATTGAATTTAAATGTTTAAAGTCTTATATAACACTTTCACGCATAGATTGTATAAAAATTTGTGATAGTGGATATTTGCTTGAAAAATAACATAAATTATTAAAGAAACTAAAATAAATGTCTATAAAAATTAATTACAAAAATATTAAATCTAAAAATCAACCAATAAACGTTGTCTTATTCACCGACGAAAAATTTAATATAAGTCCTTTAAAAAAATATATTCTTAATTCTGAATTCTCTTTTATAAACGATTTATTAAAAACGAGTGATTTGAAAAAAAATTTTCTTACGTTTAAGTTAAGTTCTAAAAAAAAAATAGTTTTAGTCTCAATAAAAAAGAATATACAAAATGTTGATATTGAAAATTTAGGTGCTGAATTTTATGTAAATATAAATTTTGGGAAAAATAGCGAATATTTGATAAATACCGATAGTATAACATCTAAATTTGAAAATTTTATAGGTCATTTTATACACGGATTAAAATTGAAATCATACGAATTTAATAAATATAAGTCGAAAAAAGAAACAAGACAAATAAATATTATAGTGTCAGGGCAAAAGAACCAACCTTCAGCTAAATCTCAATTAAAATTTAAAGCTTTAGAAGAAGGAACTTTTTATACGAGGGATTTAGTTTCTGAACCGGGAAATGTTTTACATCCAGATGAATATGCAAAAAGATTAAAGTCATTAAAAAAATTTGGTTTAAAAATTAATATTTATGATAATAAAAAATTAAAAAAGATGGGCATGAATGCTCTACTTGGAGTTGGACAGGGGAGTATTAGAGGATCATATTTAGTTACTATAGAATGGAATGGTGCGAAGAATAATTCTAAACCTCTAGCATTTATAGGAAAAGGAGTTTGTTTTGATACTGGGGGTTACTCTTTAAAACCAGCAAAATTTATGGAGGATATGACTTATGATATGGCGGGTTCAGCAGTAGTAGTTGGTTTAATGAAAAATTTAGCATTAAGAAAAGCAAAGATTAATGCTGTTGGAGTTGTGGGACTTGTAGAGAACATGGTAAGTGGAAATGCTCAAAGACCAGGTGATATTGTTAAATCTTACAGTGGTAAAACTATTGAAGTTTTAAACACCGATGCAGAAGGCAGACTTGTATTAGCAGATGCCCTAACATTTACTGAAAAAAAATTTAAACCTAGATTTATGGTTGATTTAGCAACTTTAACTGGTGCTATAATAGTTTCTTTGGGTTCTGAGTATGCTGGCCTTTTTTCAAATGATGATAATCTTTCAAAACAATTACTTGATGCTGGTAAAAAAGTTGAGGAAAAATTATGGAGAATGCCTTTACATAAAAATTATGACAAATTAATTAATTCCAAAAATGCAGATATGCAAAATATAAATTATGTAGGTGGAGCCGGATCTACGACAGCTGCACAGTTTTTACAGAGATTTATTTTAAATAAAACACCATGGGCTCATCTAGATATTGCAGGTATGGCATTTTCAAAATATGGAGGTGCGTTAAATTCAGGGGGTGCAACTGGTTACGGAGTAAGACTATTAAATCAACTAATAGAGGATAATTATGAGTAATAATGAGCAAACTTTATCAATAATTAAGCCAGATGCTGTTGAAAGAAATTTAGAAAATGAAATTAAAGATATGTTTAAAAAAAAAGGATTTTTAATTGTTAAAGAAAAAAAAATTCAAATAGAAAAATCAGAGGCAGAAAAATTTTATAAAGTGCATGAAACAAAGCCTTTTTATAGTGATTTATGTGATTATCTCTCATCTGGACCGATAGTTGTAATGGTATTGGAAAAAGAAAATGCAGTATTGTCAAATAGAGAATTAATGGGTGCAACAAATCCGAAAGACGCCAGAGAAGGTACGATTAGAAAAAAATATGGTATTTCTATAGATAAAAATTCCGTGCATGGTTCTGACAGTACTGAAAATGCAAAAATTGAGATAGATTTTTTTTTTAATGATTAAAAATTTTTAGTATAGCTTTCGGATAAAGCTTATGTTCTTGTTTTAAAACTTTCTTAGCAATGATTTGAGGGGTGTCTCTTTTACTAACTCTTACTTTCTTTTGAATAATTATCTTTCCCGAATCTAATTTTGGTGCAACATAATGAACAGTGCAACCTGTAAATTTTTCTTTATTTTTTATCACTCTTTCGTGAACTTTTAGTCCTTTATATTTTGGCAAAAGAGATGGATGAATATTTATTATTTTTCCTTCAAAATTTGAGATAAAATTTTTTGATAAAATTTTCATAAAACCAGCAAGACATATTAAATTTATTTCATTTCTCTTTAAGATTTGAAGTATTTGTTTTTCGACTATTCTTTTTTTAAAATTGAATATTTTCTTTTTTATTTTAAAAATTTGAGCATATTGTAAACCTTTTGACTTATGATTATTAGAAATAATATAATTAATTGATATAGGTGATTTTTTACTTTTAGAAAATTTTATTAAATTTCTTAAGTTACTTCCTGTACCTGAAATAAATACTGCTGTTTTTATTTTCTTATACCCAACTAATGTTGCCATTTAGTTTAACCCTATTATTTCCTTTAGATATTTTTCCAATTATATATGGTTTATATTCCCTTGAAAAAAACTGAATAACTTTTTTCAAGTTTTTTGGATTAATAACTAAACAAAAACCAACACCACAATTAAAAGTTTTTAACATCTCTTTTGAAGATATGTCATTTTTCTTGATCCACTTAAAAATTTCAAGTGTCTTTATTTTTCTTAAATCTATTTCAGCAATTAAATTTTTTGGAAGAATTCTTTCAATATTATCTTCCAATCCTCCTCCTGTAATATTTGCACATCCATTAACTAGATTTTTGTTAAGAAGCCCTAAAATTTCTTTGACATAAATTTTAGTAGGTTTGATTAATTCTTTCTTCAAATTAATATTTTTTTTTAGATTAATTTTCTTTTTTTTTAATAGATATCTTACTAATGAAAAACCATTTGAATGAAGTCCACTAGAAGGTACTGCTAAAATAAGATCATTATTTTTAATTTTATTTTTACTTAAAATTTTATCTTTTTCTACTAATCCCACTGCAAATCCAGCAATATCAAATTTATTTTTTTCATATGTCCCTGGCATTTCGGCAGTCTCGCCGCCTACTAACTCACATCCAGATATTTTACATCCTTTAACGATTCCCTTAATGATAGATTTTAACTTTGATGTATTAATTTTATTTATAGAAATGTAATCTAAAAAAATAAGTGGCTTAGCACCTTGTACGATAAGGTCATTGACATTCATCGCTACTAAATCTATCCCGATTGTATCAAATTTATTGATTAGATTCGCAATTTCAATTTTAGTTCCAACCCCGTCTGTGCAAGCTACTATTTTTGGCCTTTTAAAATTGCTGGGAATATCAGTAATTGATCCAAATCCACCAATATTTTTGAACTTTTTTTTGCCTTTATCCTTTGTATTTAATGAAGAAATGAATTTTACAAAAGTATTAGCAGCTGCAATGTTTACTCCACTTTTTTTATAGGTTAAATTTTTTTTATTCATTATTATTTACAATATGAAAAGTAAAATCTTATTTTTTAGATCAAATATATATCTGATTATATTAATATTGGCCTCATTTAAAATTTTTTTTTCCACAACTTTTTTGTATGCCGAAACTTTTGATATTAAAAATATTGAGATTTCAAAGAAATTTGACATTAATTTTCAAAAATCAGATGTGTTAGATGAAGGATTTAAAATTGCTTTTCAAAATTTAATTCTAAATATTGCAAACTCAAATGATCAAAATAAATTAAAAAATTTATCACTGTCAAATATTAAAACTACAATTAACAATTTTTCTATCAAAGAAGAAAAATTTGTTGATAATATTTATTACGTAAATTTAGATGTTTCATTTAATAAAAAAAAAATCTTTCAATTATTTGAACGAAAAAATATTTTTCCATCATTACCTAAAAAGAAAAAAGTCTTATTTATTCCAATAATAATCGATGAGGGCAAAAAAGATCTAATTTTATTTTCCGAAAATATTTTTTTTAAAAACTGGTTAATTGAAAATGATAACAAAAATCAATTAATTTATGTTTTGCCAACAGAGGATCTCGATGATCTTCAAATAATTAAATCGAAATATAATTTTTTAGAAGAATATGATTTTAAAGAAATTATTGATAAATATTCATTAGAAAATTATATAATTTCTCTAATTTTTAAGAATGACAACAATTTAAGAGTTTTATCTAAGATTAAACTATCAAATCAAATGATATTAGATAACCAAATATATAAAAATTACAGAAATGAAAAATTATTTGAAACAATTGAAAATTTAAAAAATATTTATGAAGATTATTGGAAAAAAGAAAATCAAATAAATACCTCTATTAAATTACCTTTAATAATTGCGATAAATATTTTTGACGATAAAAAAATAGAAAATTTTGAAAATATAATAAAAAAGTTTGATTTAGTTTCATCTTTAAATGTATCTAAAATGGATAATGAAAAGATTTATTATAAAGTTATTTTTAATGGTACACCAAAATTATTTATACAGGAAATGCGAAAATTTGGTCATGAATTAGATATAAAAAATAAAATTTGGATATTACAATGAATAAATTAAATCAATTATTACTAGGCTTTGATTTTGAACAAAATTTTAAGAATTTAGATTTTTATGTTTCAAAAAGTAATATTCATGTTTATGATTTAATAGACAATTGGAAAATAAAGAGTCAAAGGTTTTTAAATATTGTTGGTGATAAATTTTCAGGAAAAACTCATTTAATTAATATTTTTTTAGAAAAAAATAGAGGATTAAAGTTTCAAGCTAATGATCTTGACGATCATTTATTAAAGAAGACTAAAATATATGAAAATGTTATTTTAGAAGACTTAACATCTAATACGAATGAAGAATTACTTTATAGCTTAATAAACACAATAGAGTCTGAAAATAAAAATTTAATTATTACTTCAAGAATTCCGATTTCCAATATAAATTTTAAACTTTCAGATATACAATCAAGGTTAAAAAATTTTTTTCTTACAAAAATTGAAAATCCCGATGATGATTTGATGTTTGCTCTGATTTTAAAAAATTTATCAGATAGACAAATAATTATTGATAAAAAATTAATTGATTACATAACAAAACGGGTGGTTAGATCCTATAGTAAAATATTTGATTTCATATATAAAATTGACCAATTGAGTTTAAAAAAAAAAAAATCTATTGATTTTAAGATTATAAAAGAAGCATTAGGAGATTAATTGAATAAGTATCGAAGTCATAACTGCAATGAGTTAAGAAAAAAAAATGTTGGTAATGAAGTTACTCTTGCTGGATGGATTAATAAAAAGCGAGATCATGGTAATCTATTATTTGTTGATCTTAGAGATAATTATGGCATCACCCAATGTATTATTGAGAAAGAAAATAAACAGTTTAAAGATTTTGAAAAAATACAGCTAGAAACCGTTGTTAAAATTATTGGCAATGTAGTTGATAGGTCTAGTGAGACAATTAACAAAGAAATTGATACCGGAGAAATAGAAGTCTCTATTAAAAATTATGAAATTTTAGGAGCTTGTAAGGAATTGCCAATGCCAATTTTTAGTGATCAAGAATATTCTGAGGAGATAAGATTAAAGTATCGTTTTTTAGATTTAAGAAGAAAAAAAATTCATGAAAATATTATTCTCAGATCAAAAGTTATATCATTCATTAGATCAGAAATGAATAAATTGGGATTTTTAGAATTTCAAACACCGATATTAACTTCTTCGAGTCCAGAAGGGGCTAGAGATTTTCTTGTTCCTAGTAGACTAAATCCAGGAAAATTTTATGCACTCCCCCAAGCACCTCAACAATTTAAACAATTAATTATGGTTTCAGGTTTTGATAAGTATTTTCAAATCGCACCTTGTTTTAGAGATGAAGATGCCCGTGCTGATAGAAGCCCAGGAGAATTTTACCAATTAGACTTGGAAATGTCATTTGTTGAACAGCAAGATGTATTTAATGTTGTTGAAAAGTTGTTGGTCACAACATTTAAAAAATTTTCTAATAAAAAATTAATGTTTGGTAAATTTCCTAAAATTTCTTACTCAGAGGCATTATTAAAATACGGTAGTGATAAACCGGACTTAAGAAACCCATTGATTATAAATGATATAACAGAAATTTTCTCTAGAGATGATGTGTCCTTTGAAATATTTAAAAAACTTATAAAATCTGGATCTAAAGCAAGATGCATAGTTACAAAGAATACAAAAGATAAACCAAGAAGTTTTTTTGACAACATTGATAAATGGGCAAAAGATCAAGGAGCTTCAGGACTGGCTTATTTTACAATTGAAAAAAACAAAGATATTTCAGCAAAAGGTCCAGTTGGTAAATTTTTTTCTAAAGAAGCTTTAGAAGAAATAATGAAAAAAACAGGAGCTAAAGTTGGTGATAGTATTTTTTTGGCATGTAATAAAAAAAATGAGATAGAAAAAATCACATCTCTTGCAAGAGATAAAATTGCTAAAGAATTAGGTTTGATAGATGAAAATATTTTTGCATTTTGCTGGATAGTTGATTATCCAATGTTTGAAAAAGATGAGTTAACCAAAAAAATTAAATTTAGTCATAATCCATTTTCTATGCCTCAAGGAGATATTGATAAAATAAATTTTGATAAGCCTTTGGATATTCTTGCTTATCAATATGACATTGTTTGTAATGGTGTCGAGCTTTCTTCCGGCGCTATAAGAAATCATATCCCAGAATTAATGTATAAACTTTTTTCAATTGCTGGATATGAAAAGAAAAAAGTTGATGAAAAATTTAGTGGTATGATCAATGCTCTAAGTTTTGGGGCACCCCCCCATGGTGGAATTGCACCTGGAATAGATAGAATAGTAATGCTACTGGCAAATGAAAAAAATATAAGAGAAGTAACAATGTTTCCTATGAATCAAAATGCACAAGATTTAATGATGAAAGCTCCATCAGATGTAAACGAAGAGCAACTTAAAGAGTTAAGCTTATCATTAAAAATAAAAAAATAGATTATTTTTTACCTTTAAGATTTATTTTAACGTCTGAAAGATCAACTAAATTTTTTTTATAATTGTTCCTTACAAACCCTTTGCTTGTAATATCTTTAACAATTTTCAAAAATTGATTTTGATCATCCGAATTTTGATCATCTGAAGCTAGATTATCTGAAACTCCAATAGACGGTGTATGAGCAAGATCCTCTCTATTTTGATAAGAAATAGCTAATTCTCTAAAAATATAATCTAATATAGATGAAGCAGTTAAAATCCTGTCATTTCCATGAACTTTACCAGAAGGCTCAAATTTTGTTCCAACGAATGCGCTTATAAATTCATCTAATGGGACCCCATATTGTAAACCAAGAGAAACTGCAATTGCAAAATTGTTCATTAGTGCTTTTACTAACTCACCTTCTTTACTAGTATCAATGAAGATCTCACCAATTTTACCATCCTCATATTCTCCAGTATGCAAATAAACTTTATGATCACCAATTGTTGCTTTTTGAATATAGCCTTTTCTTCTATCTGGCATGCTAAATCTTTTACCATTACTTTCAGAAAGAACTTTATTTGGATTTATTATTTTCTCTAAATTTTTTACTTCACTTCTTTTATTTTGTTGAGAAATTTCTATCTTCTCATTTTTGATGATTTTGCTATTTTTTGGATCAAGATTTTTCGTTTTTCTATTATCAAGTTTTACGTCTAAAACCTCAAATTTACCATCATCTCTTTTCTCAAGATTTTTTAACTCAGCTTCATTTACTTCATCTAAATAATGATTTACTTTAAATGTACACGTATAATATGTTTCAACTAAATATTTTGCCATTTGACCCCAATTTATAAAATTAATTTGAATTATGATTCAAATTATTTATATACAAAAACAAATTTTAGTCTAATTTAATTTATACAATTTTGGATTGAACATTATTATTTTTTTATGTTGACACTTTTAAAAAAAATTTTCACTTGGTGGAATCAAGATACTTTTGGAACAAGAATAAAGACAATTTTGTCTGGAAAATTAGTTGGTAAAGACAAATTTGGAAATAAATATTATGAGAGCAAGAACGGAAAAAGATGGGTAATTTATTCAGATGAAATTGATGCATCTAAAATACCTGTTGAATGGTATTCATGGATACATCATACACCCAACAATTTACAAAACAATCAAGAACCAACTAAATATGATTGGCAAAAAGAGCATATCCCAAACTTAACAGGTACAAAAAAAGCATATCATCCAAATAAAAATAATAATGAAATTTCAAAAAAGTACAAAACTTGGAAAACTTAAATCACTTATCAAAACAGTTTTAATTTTTCTTTATTTTATATCAAATTCTGTAGCAGTGGAAAATGGCAAAAACTATAAAAAATATACTAAAATTAAAATTCTTGATAAAATTAGTTCAAAAAATATTTCTTTAGAATTAAAGAATGGTGAAAATATTGAATATGATGACTTACAAATTAAAAGTATAAAATGTAAACATTCAGAATTTGATGATGATCCAGAAATTATTGCTTATGTTCAAGTAAAAGATTTAAGTAACAAAAATAACGATGAAGTATACGTTTTTAATGGATGGATGTTTTCATCAAGTCCATCTATCAACCCTTTTGACCATCCAGTTTATGATATATGGTTAACTGACTGTATTTAAATTATTTTTTCTTTATCAAGCCAACTAACATTGAAATCTGAATTAAGAAATTTTTTGTGGCTCAATAACTTTTTGTGCAAAGGTATAGTAGTAGTAATTCCTTCGATTACAAACTCATCTAAAGACCTGTTCATTCGTTGAATAGCCTCGACTCTATTCCTTCCATGACAAATAAGCTTACAAACCATACTGTCATAATAGGGTGTAATTTTATATCCTTGGAATATTGCTCCATCTACTCTTGTTCTGAACCCTGATGGTTGATGACACATACCAATAGTCCCGGGTGAAGGTTGAAAGTTTTTACTTGGGTCTTCTGCGTTAATTCTACATTCTATTGCGTGCCCTCTTGGATTTATGTCACTTTGTTTTAAAGCAGTCTCACCTGAAAAAGCTATCCATATTTGTTCCTTAATTATATCAATTCCAGTAACCATTTCGGTGACAGGATGTTCAACTTGAACTCTTGTGTTCATTTCTAAAAAATAAAATTTTCCTTCTTCATAAATAAATTCTACTGTTCCTGCACCTTCATAACCGATTTTGCTAACCATATTCACTGTTTTTTCAAATAGGTCTTTCCTTATTTCGTCATTTAAAACCGGACTTGGTGTTTCTTCAATTAATTTTTGATGTCTTCTTTGGACTGAACAATCTCTTTCATGCAAATGGACTGTCCTATTTTTACCTGCCAGTATTTGAACTTCAATATGTCTTGGGTTTTGAAAAAATTTTTCTATATAAATCTCATCATTACCAAAATATTTCATTGCCTCTGATTTTGCTGTTGAAAAAAGAGTTTCAAATTCATTTTCTTTATTTACAATTTTCATTCCTTTACCTCCACCACCACCAGCAGCTTTAATCAAAACCGGAAATCCAATTTTCTTACATAGATTTTTGGCTTCTGAAATATCTTTTACACCGCCCTCAGACCCTTCAATGACTGGTAAGCCATTTTCTTTTGCTATTTTCTTTGCCTGAATTTTATCCCCCATCATTTTTATATGTTTAGATGATGCTCCAATAAATTTAATTTTATTTTCCTCTAAAATTTTAGCAAAATCCGCATTCTCAGACAAAAATCCATAGCCAGGATGTACAGCCTCTGAATTTGTTAAATCAACAGCTGAGAGTAAAGCTGGTATATTTAAATAACTATTTGCTGGTTGATGAGATCCTATGCAAACACTTTCATCTGCTAATTTCACATGCATGCTTTCTCTATCTACATCAGAATGTACTGCAACTGTAGAAATTCCCCATTCTTTACAAGCTCTTATTATTCTGACTGCAATCTCCCCACGGTTTGCAATTAAGATTTTTTTAAACATTATTCTAAAATGATGATTGTTTGTCCAAACTCAACTGGTTGACCATCTTGAACACATATTTCTTTCACAACACCATCAGCAGATGAAGGAACATGGTTCATAGTTTTCATGGCCTCTACGATCATTACAGTATCACCTTTTTTAATTTTTTTTCCAATTTCTACGAATTTTTTTGCACCCGGTTCTGGTGCATGATAAGCAGTTCCAATTATAGGAGAAGTTACTTCAATACCTGATTTTTTTTGTATATCATTTTTTGAAGTTTCTGGAATTTTATCAAATTTTGTAGAGGCAGGAAGAGATTGATTATTAATAGAGACATTATTTTTAGAAACTTTTATTTTTGTATCTTTTTCTGTATACTCTAATTCTGTGAGATTGAACTCGTCTAGGTAATCACTCAATTCCTTAATAATTTTTTTATTGATTTTCATTTTTTAAAAGTTTTTGCATTGAAATTATGGCTAAAATATAACCATCACTTCCTAAACCAAAAATACCACCTGTAACTATATCACTAATTAAAGATTTATGTCTAAATTCCTCTCTTTTATATATATTTGATATATGTAGTTCGATTATTGGTTTTTTAAAAACGCTCAAAGCATCTCTTATAGCAATGGAGGTATGAGTAAATGCAGCAGCATTTATTATGATACCATCAAATTTTTTTATTGATTCCTGAATTAAATTTACTATTTCTC
Organism: uncultured Pelagibacteraceae bacterium; assembly: GCA_902626725.1. Taxonomy (GTDB): domain Bacteria; phylum Pseudomonadota; class Alphaproteobacteria; order Pelagibacterales; family Pelagibacteraceae; genus Pelagibacter. Next base: position 68,142 of record CACOGI010000004.1, on the reverse strand, counting down.
CTTCAATATTTGATTGAGAAAATTCTACATCTAACCCTAATTCTTTAGATTTACTAATACAATTTTGTTTTAATTCGTCAAAAGTGGTGGATCCATATTGAGATTGTTCTCTTTCTCCTAATAGATTAAGATTTGGACCATTAATAATAATAATTTTATTATTCATTTAACTCTTATATACGATGAAAAATATAAAAAAAATAAAAATTAAATTAAACGGAAAAGATAAGCAAATAGCTGAAAATTATAAAATTGATAAGCTCATAGATGATTTAAAAATACCAATTAAAAAAGTAGCTATTGAACTAAATCAAGAAATATTAGATAAAAAAAAGTTGCATAAAATTAAACTCAAAAAAAATGACATTATTGAAATTGTTCACTTTATTGGGGGAGGTTAAAAAGAATGAAAGATCAGTTTATAATTGCCAAAAAAAAGTTTAATTCTAGATTAATTGTTGGAACTGGCAAATATAAGAATATGAAGGAATGTGCGAGAGCAGTAAAATTGTCAGGTGCTAACATTGTAACAGTTGCTGTCAGAAGAGTAAATATCTTAGATAAAAAAAAACCTTTGCTCATGGACTATATTGATCCAAAAAAAATTACTTATTTACCTAATACAGCAGGATGCTTTAATTCTAATGAAGCCTTGAGAACTTTGAGATTAGCAAGAGAAATGGGTGGGTGGAAGCTAGTCAAGCTTGAGGTGCTTGGTGATAAAAAAAATTTATTTCCTGAAATGATTGAAACTCTTAAATCAACAGAAATTTTAGCAAGAGAAGGTTTTAAAGTTATGGTCTATTGTAATGATGATCCCCTTATGGCAAAAAGGTTAGAAAACGCTGGTGCCTCAGCAATAATGCCATTAGCAGCACCGATTGGTTCCGGACTTGGCATTTTAAACACAATCAACATAAAAATTATTAGAAATCAAACAAAATTACCCTTAATAATTGATGCAGGTCTTGGACAAGCATCAGATGCAACAATTGCAATGGAATTAGGATGTGATGGAGTATTAGTGAATACTGCTATAGCGAAAGCAAAAAAACCATTCACAATGGCAAGCGCTTTTAAAAATGCAGTTTTAGCAGGAAGACAATCTTATTTATCTGGTAGGATACAAAAAAATTTAATGGGTAATCCATCTTCACCAACTAAAGGAATTATTTAGCTTTTTTGAAAAATTTTTTTCTTTTGAAGGGTTTCTTTTTGAATTTCTTTTTATCCTTAAACTCAATAATATTTGCATCTTTTTTTTGTTGTTCAAGATTTTTTAATTTCTCATAATGCTCAACTAATTCTAGTGTTTTTTTCGATTTATTTTTAAAATCAATGATATATTCAGGAATAATTAGTTTGTTGTCACTGACAATATCTATTTTAATTTTATTTTTCTTTTCAAAATAAGTTAAGTCGTCAATAAAATTTTCTTTCAAAAAATTTGAAATTTTTTCACACACTTTTAACTCAACAAATTTCGCTTTATTTATAACTGCTTTAATTTCTACAATCTTCAAAATTTTTTGAGCAAAAGACTCATCGGTTAAAGAAACCTTCCATTTAATTGCACTTTCTCTAAGTCTTTGTCTTGACATTTCTAGTAGTCCAAAATTACTTATTCTGCCAATTTGAATTCTGGCCCTATCTAGTCTGCATCTTTCTTTAAGTTTTCTTTCTACTAACTTTCTGTTTCCATAACTCAGCATATCGATAAAATCTATAATTATTAAACCAGATAAATCTCTTATCTTTATTTGTCTAGCAATCTCTTCAGCTGCCTCAAGATTAGTATCAAGAGCAGTACTTTCTATATTTTTTTGTTTAATAGAGCTTCCAGAGTTTATATCAATTGACACCAACGCCTCTGTAGGGTTGATCACAAGATAACCACCAGAATTTAATTTTATTTCAGACTCGAATATTTGATTTAATTTTTGCTCAATATTTTCATTTATAAAAAGTGGAACTTTTCCTCTATATTTTTTCACTTTTTTTACATGAGAAGGCATCAGCATTTTCATAAAAGATTGAGCTTTTTTATAGCCTTCATTACCTTCAACTACTATATTCTTTGTATTATCATCGTACATATCTCTCAATGTTCGTTTAATAATTTCACTTTCTTGATGAATTAGGGACGGAGCAATAGAATTTAAAGCCACATCTTTAATTTGGTTCCAAGTATTTTTTAATGTATCAAGGTCATGATTAATCTCATTTTTTGTTTTATTACTTCCAGCTGTTCTTACTATCAGCCCCATTTCTTTTGGTATTTCAATTTCATTTAAAATTGATCTTATTTTTTTACGATCTGCAGGATTAAAAATCTTTCGTGATATACCACCACCCTTTGGTGTATTTGGCATTAAAACTATATATTTTCCGGCGATCGAAATGAATGTGCTTAGGGCAGCTCCTTTCTGACCTCTCTCATCCTTTATAACCTGCACAAGAATTACTTGATTAGGTTTAATTACTTCTTGAATTTTATATCTTTTAAACTTAGGTTTTTGTTCGACCTTATTTTCTAAATCTTTCTCATTAGAATTTTTTTGATCACTTTTATTCTCAATTTCATCCTTTTCTAATACTTCGACTGGGTCATTTGCTTCAAGTTTACCGTCTGCTAAATTTTCATTATCAATAGCCTCTACTTTTTTTGATAATTCTTCTCTTATTCTTTCTTCCTCAATTTTAATTTTTTCTAAATCACTTTGGGGTATCTGATAATAATCTGACTGAATATCATTAAAAGATAAAAAGCCATGCCTATCTCTGCCAAAATCTATAAAAGCTGCTTGAAGAGAAGGCTCAATTCTACTTACTTTCCCAAGATAAATATTATTCTTAATTAAGTTATTCTTTAGACCTTCATATTCGTAATCTTCAATATGATCACCTGATTTGAGAACAACTCTAGTTTCATTTGGATGCGATGCATCAATATATAAATTTTTTTCCATAAAATTTGAGACAATTTTTTTGTTGATTTAAAAAGCATAAAATTTTGTTTGTTTTAGCCTTATATTTAACAAATTCCTTTATATAATGGAAATAAAATGAGCAGTATTTTTAAAAATTTAATTGTAGTAATTTTAACTTCAATACTACTTTTCAGTGTACTCATTTTGAGTGTTTTATGGAGTTTTTCTAACAATATCCCTGATTATAAATTCTTAAAAAATTATAAACCCCCAGTTTCTAGTAAAGTTTATTCTGGTGATGGCACACTAGTTGCTGATTTTTCGAGGGAAAAAAGAGTTTTTGTTCCTTACGAATCTATACCTGAAAATGTAATTAATGCTTTCTTATCAGCAGAGGATAAAAATTTTTTCACACACCCAGGAGTTGATGCCAAAGGGGTTTTAAGAGCAGTCATTAACAATATATCAAATATAATACAATCAAAAAGATTAGAGGGAGCATCTACAATCACCCAACAAGTTGCTAAAAATTTTTTACTGACTAACGAAGTTAGCATCAATAGAAAAATCAAAGAGGCAATACTTGCTTTTAGAATCGAAAGAGCTTTATCAAAAGAAAGAATTTTAGAACTGTATTTAAATCAGATATATCTTGGTGGAGGTGCTTATGGCGTAGCTGCTGCTAGTTTAGAATATTTTGACAAATCAATAAGAGAGCTTAATTATGAGGAGTCTGCTCTTTTAGCAGCTCTACCAAAAGCTCCTAGTAAATATAATCCTTATAGAGATATTGAATTAGCAAAATTTAGAAGAAACTTAGTTCTTAAAAATTTACTGGAAAATGGATACATTAATAACCAAATTTACGAAGATTTGATAAACAAAAAAATATTGTTAAATAAAAAAAAGAAAGTTTTCTTAGAAGACGCTCAATATTTTATAGAGGATGTTAGAAAAAAAATTATTAATGATTTGAGTTATGATAGAGTATACAAGCAAGGTTTTAATATAAATACACCTATTGATCTTAGCTTACAAAAAATTGCAACAAAATCGTTGAGAAATGGATTGTTATCTTATGATAAAAGAAAAGGGTGGAGAGGTCCATTAGTAAATATAAAAAATTACAAGAAAAATTGGTCCAAAGAATTAAAAGAATATAAGTTAGAAAAATCAATTAATTGGAAGCTTGCTATAATTAAGGATATTAAACAATTCTCATCTAAAATTGAGACTGAGGATAATGAAATTGGAACAATAGGTTTTAGTGATATTTCTTGGACCAAAAAGGAATTTGATGAATTATTTAAAATTGGTGATGTGGTATATGTTGAAAAACTTGATAAAAATAAATTTAGTTTAAAACAACTTCCAAAAATTAATGGCGGGATAGTTGTTATGGATCCTTATACAGGAAGAGTGTTAGCAATGAGTGGAGGTTTTAGCTTTAAACAAAGTGAATTTAATAGAGCCACTCAAGCGTTTAGACAACCAGGTTCAGCCTTTAAACCTTTTGTGTATGCTTTAGCATTAGAAAATAATTATTCACCGTCAACTTTGATTTTGGATGCGCCATTAGTTCTAGATCAGGGTGAAGACTTAAAGTTATGGAAACCAGAAAACTATGGAAAAAAATTTTATGGACCTTCAACACTAAGAACTGGTCTTGAAAAATCAAGAAATTTAATGACTGTAAGGATAGCACAAAGTTTAGGATTGAATAAAATTGTGAATTTTTCAGAACAGTTGGGAATTTATGAAAATCCTGATGAACTTCTATCAATATCTCTTGGTTCAGCAGAAACAACTTTAATTAAACTTACATCTGCATATTCTGCTTTTGTAAATGGAGGTAAATTAGTAAGTCCAATTTTAATAGATAGAATTCAAGACAGTGAAGGTAACACAATTTTGAATAATGAAATGAGGAAGTGTAAGAATTGTGATCAAATTTCTTATATGGGAGATAACTATCCTGATATAGATGATGAGTATAAGCAAATTTTTTCTTCTCAAACCGCATATCAAATGACCTCAATTTTAGAAGGTGTCGTATTAAGAGGAACTGGTAAAAAATTAAAAGATTTAAAGTTAAATATTGGTGGTAAAACGGGAACCACAAATAATAACACTGATACTTGGTTTATCGGATTTACTTCAAATCTTGTAATTGGTGTTTACGTTGGTTCTGACAATCCAAAGTCTTTAGGTAAATATGAAACAGGTGCTAAAACGGCATTACCAATTTTCAGAAACTTTATTGAGGATACGATAAAAAAATCTGAATCAAGACCCTTTAAGGTTCCTGAGGGAATTATAATGATGGTTGTAGACCCACAAACAGGTCAAAGAGTAAAGTTTTCTACAAAAAATACAATCATCGAAAATTTTAAAAAAAAAGATATTGCTAATAATGAAGTTTTAAATACTAATATAGAAATAAAAGACTCAAACAATATATTTAAATTTTATTAATGGAAAATATAATACCCACCTATATAGAAGAAATAAAAAAGATTAATTCTAGAATTAAGGAGTTTCTTTGAAAAGAAAAATATTTTTGAAGAATTAAAGAATATAAACAAGAAAATGTTAGAGGCCAATTTTTGGCAAGATAAATTAAATTCAAAAAAAATTTTAAAAGAAAAAAAACTTTTTGAGGACTTGACAAGCTCTTTCGAGAATTCACAGAAAAATATTGCTGATATTCAAGAGCTGTATAAATTAGCTTTAGAGGAAAATAATAATGATTTATTTCAAGAGTTATTAAATAATTTAAGAGAATTAAAAAAAAAAATAAAAAAAACAGAAATTATGTGTTTTTTATCAAATGATGCTGACGCTCTTGATTGTTATATAGAAATTCATGCTGGCGCTGGAGGAACAGAAAGTCAGGATTGGGCCAGTATGCTTAGAAGAATGTATTTAAAGTGGGCAGAAAGTAAAAAATTTAAATATAATTTAATTAGTGAACACAAAGGGGACGAAGCAGGAGTTAAATCCTCAACAATAAAAATTGAAGGAGATTATACTTTTGGTTGGTTAAAAAAAGAGTCGGGCATACATCGTCTAGTTAGAATTTCACCATTTGATTCAGGTGCTAGAAGACATACAAGTTTTGCTAGTGTTTGGGTTTATCCTGTGGTTGATGAAAATATCAAAATTGAAATTTTAGATAAAGACTTGAGAATTGATACTTATAGATCAAGTGGTGCTGGAGGACAACATGTGAATACAACTGATAGCGCTGTAAGAATTACACACACACCTTCTAAGATAGTTGTACAGTGTCAAAATGAAAGATCACAACATAAAAATAAAGAAACATGTATGAATATGCTCAAAGCTAGGCTTTATGATTATGAAATAAAAAAAAAGGAGCAAGAAAGTGAAACAGTTGAGTCTTCAAAATCTGAAATTGGGTGGGGACATCAAATTAGATCATATGTTTTACAGCCATATCAACTGGTAAAGGATAATAGAACAAATTTTGAAAGCACAAACCCTAAAAAAATTCTAGATGGTGAGATAGATGAATTTTTGGAGCAATCATTGTATCAAATTTAATGACAAAAATTTTTACAAAATTATTTTTAGTAATTCTTTTTTTAGTCATAAGTTTCATTGGATATTTTAGTTTAGTTGGTTTTGAAACAAAAAGATTTAACAAACAAATAAAAGATAATCTTAAAGGAGTTGATCCAAAACTAGATATTAAATTAAATGAAGTAAAAATTATCTTAGATTTATTTAATTTAAATATTAACGCAAAAACACTTGGATCTACAATTTCTTATGATAATGAACTATTAGACATAGAGTTGATTAAATCAAATTTATCTTTGGTTAATCTTCTGAATAAAGAGTTTTCGTTGTCCAACTTATTTATTTCTACAAAGTCTATTAAATTAAAGGATGTTATCGGATTTATTAGAGCAATAGAAAAAGATAATAAAACTAAGCTTCTAATTTTAGAAAATTTTATCAGCAAAGGGTATTTAATAGCTGATATTTCATTAAATTTTAATGAACAAGGAAAAATAAAGAAGGACATAAAAATCAATGGCTTTGTTAAAGATGGTTCAATTAATCTTTTGAACAAGATGAGTATTGATAAAATTAATTTTATTTTTGAGACTAATGATAAAGATTTGAATATAAATGACCTAGAGTTTTCTTATGAAAATTTAAATTTTTCCTCAAAAAAAATTCAATTTATTAACAAAAAAAAATCTTTTAGTATTGAGGGACAAATTGACAATAATGATTTTTATGTATCTGAAGAAATATTAAAAAATTTTTTAAACCCTATATTAAAAATAGACTTAAAAAAACTGAGGTTTTCATCAGAAAATAAATTTTTTCTAGAAATAAATGATAAGTTTAAAATTTTAGACTACGAAATTAAATCATTATTAGATTTAAAAGAAGCATCAATCAAAAATATCTTAAATACAAAGAATATCTTTCCAAATTCACAAACTGATATAAATTTTAAAAATCATCAAGCTGAACTAATTTATCAGAAAAATTACTTTTTTGTTAAAGGTCAAGGCGATATTTTAATCCAAAAAAATTTTGATACTGTAGATTATAAAATCAAAAAAACTAAAGATACAAATCTATTTAATATAAAACTCAATTTATCAGATAATCCGATAACTTTTGATTTTTTAGATTATAAAATAGATGACAAAACTGAAGCCACATTAATTTTTGATGGCAAACATATAAAAGATAAATCATTATCTTTCAAAAATATTCAATTTAAAAGTGGCTCAGATTTAATAGATATCGATAACCTAAAATTAACAAATGACTTTAAAATAATGAGTATGAAATCAGCAAATCTTAAATTTACTGATAATCAGGATAAAAAAAATATTTTTCAGATTAAAAATATCAAAGAAGATTATATTCTTTTAGGAAATGTTTTTAATGCTAATAAACTTATAAATGATTTAATTTTCGATGATATAAAAGATAATAAGATATTTAATGAAGATTTAAATCTTAAAATTGATATAAAAAAAGTTTATTTGCATGATGAACATAAAGTCTACGACTTAAAAGGAAATTTAGACTTTAAGGACAACAAAATAGTAGGTGCAAATATTTCATCTAATTTCAATGAAAATGAAAAGATTAATTTTACGATAATTACTAATAACGATCAGAAAGTGACAACTTTTTTTTCAGATCAAGCAAAACCTTTCGTACAAAAATTTAATTTTATCAAAGGTTTTGAAAAAGGATCATTAGATTTTTATTCTATAAAATCTAATAAAACAAGTAACTCAAAATTAAAGATCTATGATTTTAAATTAAAAAAGCTTCCGGTGTTAACTAAAATTCTTACTTTAGCTTCACTTCAAGGTATAGCTGATTTGTTATCGGGTGAAGGAATTGGATTTTCTGAATTTGAAATGAATTTTGAAAACAGTGACAAACTTATGACAATTAATGAGATCTATGCAATTGGTCCAGCTATCTCAATTTTAATGGAAGGTTATATTGAACCAAAAAAATTGGTAAGTTTGCGAGGAACCTTGGTACCGGCTACAACAATTAATAAGGCAATTGGTTCTATACCTATAATTGGAGATATTCTTGTAGGAAAAAAAACTGGTGAGGGAGTTTTCGGAGTAAGTTTTAAAATTAAAGGTCCTCCAAAAAAATTAGAATCTTCAGTTAATCCAATTAAAACATTAACACCAAGGTTTATAACACGAACTCTAGAAAAAATTAAAAAAAATTAGATTAATTCAATTTTAATATGTCTTTTTTTTCCAATTGAAAGTTTTAAAAAATTATTATTCGAGAATGCGTTCTCAGCCGAAGTTTTATCATCCTCAATAACTTTGTTATTTATCTTTATCGCCTTACCTTTAATCAATCTTCTTATTTCACTTTTAGAATTCTCAAATTTAGAAAAAATTACTAAGTCAATGATATTTAAATTATTAATCATTGATCTTTTAATTTTAATAGATGGCAAGTTTGATCCTGATGAATTTTCTGAAAAAGTTTCCCTGGCTATATTTTCAGAATTTTGAGCTTCTTTTTTACCATGAAGCATTTCAGTCGCCTTATTTGCAAGTAAGATCTTAAGATCATTTATATTATTATTTTTAAAATTTTCGATATCATCTAATTTTTCATCTGTAAAAAATTTAAGAAATTTAATTACATCTCTGTCATCTGTATTTCTCCAAAATTGCCAATAATCATACGAGGACAAAAATTTTTTATCTAACCAAATGGCTCCATCAGCAGTTTTGCCCATTTTTGCACCAGATGCTAGAGTAATAAGTGGAGTAGTCAAACCATACGTTTGTCGATCAGAGTATCTTTTAATTAGATCAACACCGTTAACAATATTTCCCCATTGATCTGATCCACCAATTTGAAGAATACAATTTTCTTTTTTATTTAATTCTAAAAAATCATAGGCCTGAAGGATCATGTAATTAAATTCCATATAACTTAAAGATTGTTCTCTATCTAATCTAGCTTTAACACTATCGAAAGTTAACATCTTGTTTATTGTAAAATGCTTTCCTATATTCCTTAAGAAAGAAATATAATTTAAATTTTTAAGCCATTTATAATTATTCAAAAAAATAGGTTTTACTTTTTTATTTTTTGAGTCTAAGAATTTTTTTAATATTTTTTCAATATTTTTTGCATTTTTTTCAATCTCTTTTTCAGAAAGAATTTTTCGGGTCTTATCTTTACCAGATGGGTCACCAATTCTTGTTGTACCTCCACCTAATAAGACTATCGGTTGATGACCGTGGTGTTGAAGTAATCTCAAACACATTATTTGAAGTAAGCTTCCAACATGAAGGCTTTCTGCAGTGCAATCAAATCCAATATAAGCTTTTATCTTTTTTTTATCTAATAATTCAGATAATTCATCCTCATTTGTACATTGATAGAAATACCCTCTTTCTTTAAATTCTTTTAAAAATTTATTCATGTGTCTATAATTCTACAATATACAATATTTATTAAAAAAAAATAAGAATGGGAAAGATTTATACAGCTATGGGCTTAATGAGTGGCACTTCATTAGATGGAGTAGACGTCTCTATAATTGAATCAGATGGTAAAAGGGAATATTTGCCAATTATTGATAGATATTTTGAATACGATAAAGAATTAATTCAAAAAATATCTAAAATTAGAGACAAAATCTCAAATTCTTTAGAGTTACAAGTTAATTTTGATGAGATTAACGATTTAGAGAGAGAAATTACTTTATTTCATGCCAAGGCTGTAAAAGAAACAATTGAAATTTCAAAATTAGGTATAGATTTGATTGGATTTCATGGACAAACAATATTTCACAAACCAGAAAAAAAAATTTCTAAACAACTAGGTGATGGAAGATTGTTATCTCAATTGACGAAAAAAAAAGTAATTTATAACTTTAGACAAAATGATTTAAAAAATGGTGGGCAAGGGGCTCCTTTAACACCAATTTTTCATAATGCGGTAGCAAATAAAATTAACAAAAAGTTTAATTTAAAATTTCCAATTAATATTTTAAATATAGGTGGAATCGCAAATTTTACCTCTACAGTTAATTGGGAAGATTCATTGGCTGAAAATGAAATTTATGCGTATGATATAGGTCCTGGAAACTGTTTAATAGATAGTTGGATTAAAAAAAGCTCAAAAAAAAAATATGATGAGAAAGGTTTGATAGCCAGATCTGGCAAAACTGATCAATTAATTTTAAATCAAGCTTTAGAAAATTTTAATATAGATTTAAAATATGAAAAATCTTTAGATGTGAAGGATTTTGATATTTTTTTTATAAAAGGTTTATCATTAGAAAATGGCGCTGCAACCATCACAGATTTCACAGCAAAACTTATTTCTGATGGAATGAAAAATTCACCTACAATTAATCAAGAATTTACGAATAAATGGTTAGTATGTGGTGGAGGAAGAAAAAATAAATTTTTGATAGAAAAAATAAGAAATAATTTTGAACAATTAGATATAGATCTTATAGATAAATATGAAATAGATGGAGATTTTATTGAGTCACAAGCTTTTGCTTATTTAGCTATAAGATCTTTAGAAGGCATGGCAATTTCTTTTCCAAATACTACCAGATGTAAGAAGTCAGTTACAGGTGGAGTTTTAGTTGAGAATTTTTAATAGAGAGCAATTTCTTTTTTAATGTATTTGTCAAGTTCTTTGACTAAATTATTTTCATTCTTAGAAAAAAAATGATTAGCATCTTGAACTGCCTGGAATTCTACTTTGATACCTTTTTGAGAACTCAATCTTTTGTTTAATTCATTTATATATTCAATTGGAACAAGTTCATCTTTTTTTCCATAAATCATTAAGCCAGAAGTTGGACAAGGTGACAAAAAAGAAAAGTCATAAGCATTAGGTTGAGGAGATATAGCTATAAATCTATTTATTTCAGGCCGTCTCATTAAAAGCTGCATTGCTATTAAAGATCCAAACGAAAAGCCCGAAACCCAGCATTGTGAATTATCAAAATTTTCTCTTTCTAACCAGTCTAAAGCTGCTGCCGCATCAGCTAGTTCACCTTGACCATTATCGAATTCACCATCACTTTTTCCCACTCCTCGAAAATTTACTCTACAAACAGAAAAATCATTTTCCATAAATGTTTGAAAAGCTTCTACGACAACTTTATTATTCATTGTCCCACCATATTGAGGATGAGGTTGTAATACTAATGCTATTGGCGAAGTAGGTTTTTTACTTTTGTAATATTTTGCTTCTAACCTCCCTGCAGGACCAGGAATAAATATTTCTAAAATTTTATTATCCATAATTAGTATTGATTACTATTCTCAAAAAAAAATTAGGTTTATCACAACTGCGTGACAATATGTTAGTGTTTTTTTAGAGATGATACTTGACTATTTTAGTCGGGTTTATATATACCCAATAAAATAAAGGTTTATGAAACTTACGACTAAAGGCAGATATGCGGTAATGGCTTTAGTGGATCTGGCAAGATTTGATAATGTTAACCCAGTTTCCCTTAGAGACATTTCTTTAAGACAGGGTATTTCCCTAGATTATTTAGAACAAATTTTTTTAAAACTCAGAAAAAAAGAAATAGTTCAAAGTATTAGAGGAACTCAAGGAGGTTATGTTCTAAAGAAAAAAGCTCACGAGATTAAACTTACAAATATTTTTGAGGCTGTTGATGAAAAAATTAAAACTGTCCAGTGTAAAAAAGAGTCTAAACGAGGATGCAATGGAAAACCGACAAAATGTTTAACACATGATCTTTGGGATGAATTAGAGAACCATATAAATAGTTTTTTTAAGGAAAAAAGCTTAGAGGATTTGGTTAAAAATAATAATGAAAAAAGAATTTAAAATGGATTCAAGAGAAAAAGATATAGAAAACTTAAAAGATTATAAATATGGTTTTACCACCGATATAGAAAATATTAAGTCTCCTAAAGGACTTAATGAAGATGTAATTAAATTTATTTCTAATATTAAAAAAGAACCAAAATGGATGTTAGATTTTAGATTAAAAGCCTATGAACGATTAAAACTTTTAAAAGAACCAAATTGGCAAAAACCAAAATATCCCAAAATTGATTATCAAGATTTATATTATTACTCAGCACCAAAAAGCATGAAGGATAAACCTAAAAGCTTAGATGAGCTTGACCCTAAACTTTTAGAAACATATAAAAAACTTGGAATTCCATTGCAAGAGCAAGCAAGATTAAACGGAATTGCTGTGGATGCTGTATTCGACTCGGTTTCAGTAGCAACTACCTTCAAAGGTGAATTAACTAAACATGGTATAATTTTTTGTTCAATGTCAGAGGCAATTCAAAAACATCCTGAACTTGTAAAAAAATATTTAGGTACCGTTATACCAGTTACCGATCATTTCTTTGCTACACTAAACTCTGCAGTTTTTACAGACGGATCATTTGTTTACATTCCTGAAGGCGTTAAGTGCCCAATGGAGCTATCAACTTATTTTAGAATTAATGCATCAGAGACAGGACAGTTTGAGAGAACACTAATTATTGCTGACAAAGGAAGTTACGTGAGTTACCTCGAGGGATGTACTGCTCCAATGAGAGACGAAAATCAATTACATGCAGCTAATGTTGAATTGATTGCTTTAGATGATGCAGAAATTAAATACTCAACCGTACAAAATTGGTATCCTGGTGACGAAAACGGTAAAGGAGGAATTTATAATTTTGTTACTAAAAGAGGATTGTGTAAGGGAAAAAATTCTAAGATTTCTTGGACACAAGTCGAAACAGGTTCAGCTATAACCTGGAAGTACCCAAGCTGTATATTAAAAGGTGATAATTCAATTGGTGAATTTTATTCTATAGCGATTACTAATAATCATCAAAAGGCTGACACTGGTACCAAGATGATTCATTTAGGAAAAAATACTAAAAGTAAAATTATCTCTAAAGGTATAAGTGCTGGATTTTCAGATATGACTTATAGAGGTTTAGTTGATATTAATTCAAAAGCTAAAAATTCTAGTAATTATACACAATGTGACTCGTTATTAATGGGAAACAAATGCGGCGCACACACAGTCCCATATATAAAAAACAAAAATTTTTACTCAAATATTGCACACGAGGCTACAACATCTAAGATTAGTGAAGAACAATTACATTATTGCCAACAAAGAGGATTGAATCCAGAGGAAGCTGTTGGGTTAATTGTTAATGGTTTTTGCAAAGAGGTATTACAACAGTTGCCGATGGAGTTCGCAGTCGAGGCACAGAAGCTTGTAGGTATTAGTTTAGAGGGGAGTGTTGGTTAATGCTAAAAATAAGTAACTTAAACGCGAATGTCGAAAATAAGTCTATTTTAAAGGGTTTTTCTTTAAATATAAACCCAGGCGAAGTTCACGCTATTATGGGTCCAAATGGTTCAGGAAAAAGTACATTATCTAACATTCTATCAGGAAAAAAAGGTTATGAAATATCAGGTGAAATCCTATTTGAAAACAAAAATTTATTTGATCTTGAGACAGAGGAAAGAGCTCACAAAGGAATATTTTTAGCTTTCCAATATCCTTTAGAAATACCAGGTGTAAATACAAATATATTTTTAAAAACATCATTAAATGCAATCAGAAAAGCAAGGGGTGAAAAAGAATTAGATGCAATTGAATTTTTAAAGTTAGTAAAAGAAAAAGCTAAAGAATTAAAATTTGACGAGGAAAAATTAAATAGACAATTAAATGTTGGGTTTTCAGGTGGTGAAAAAAAGAAAAATGAAATTTTACAAATGTCTATGTTGGCTCCTAAATTATCTATTTTAGACGAAACAGACTCGGGTTTGGATATAGATGCATTAAAAATAGTTGCAGATGGGGTTAATACTTTGAGAAATAAAAACAATTCCTTTTTAATAATAACCCATTATCAAAGATTGCTAGATTATATTAAACCAGACTTTGTTCATGTTTTAATGAATGGAAAAATAATTAAATCTGGTGGTCCTGAATTAGCAATAGAATTAGAAAAAAAAGGTTACGAAAGCTTTAATTAAATGAGTGAACAATTACAAACAGATTTTGATAAAATAGTAAAAACCTTTAAAATTTCTGAGAAAGAAATTCAAGTAAAAAAAGATTACTTAAATAAGTTCATTAAAAGTGGATTTCCAAATAGAAAGCAAGAAGATTGGAAGTTTTTAGATATTAGTCAAATTATTAAAAAAAATATTCACAATTTAAGTTTTTTTAATGATTATTCACAACCTAATAAAATAGACTCTTCTATTTTTGTTGATGGTTTGGAACATAATAAAATTATTTTTATTAATGGAAGAATAGAAAAAATAGATTTTAATTATGAGGATCAAAATAAAATTGAAATAAGAGATGAAACTAAAAATGATATATCATTTAATTATGAAAACTCGTTAATTGATTTAAATAGTGCATTTATTCATAAAATTTTTAAAATTTCAGTTCAAAAAAATTATTCTTTAAATAAACCACTGATAATTTATCACTCAACAAATGATAAAATAAATTCAACAAATATCAATTTGAGATTAGATTTTGAATTAGGTGAAAACAGTTGCTTAAGACTAATTGATTTTTTTACCGAAAACACAACTAAAAACTTTATTAACATTTTCTATAACTTTAATTTAAAAAAAGACTCCATTCTAAAAAATTATAAAATTGACAAATTTAAAAATGACAATTTAAAATACTCATTTAATAATATTGAACAGGGTAACAATAGTATATCAGAAACATTTATATTATCTGCTGGTTCAGATTATTTTAAAAATGAAATTAATTGCAATTTAAACGGCGAGTACTCTTCTGCATTTATTAATGGAGTTTTTTCTTTGAAAGAAAATCAGCAGCACGAAATTAGAACTACAATAAATCATTTAGTTGAAAACACTAAGAGTTATCAACTTATAAAAAGTGTTTTAGGAAAGCTTTCAAAATCTGCGTATCAAGGAAGAATATTCGTTGACTCAAAAGCTCAAAAAACAGATGGGTATCAGTTGAGTAAAGCAATATTATTAGACGAAACATCGGAGTTCAATGCAAAACCAGAATTAGAAATTTATGCTGATGATGTAAAATGTTCTCATGGATCAGCATCTGGAAGCCTGAATGAAGACTCAATTTTTTATTTAATGTCTCGTGGTTTAAATTATCAACAATCAAAAGAACTTTTAATCAGTGGATTTTTATTGGATGTTGTTGAAAAAATTACAGACTCAGAAATAAAAAATTTAATAAAAAATATTATTGGATTAAAAGAATGAATATAGATAACATTAAAAAAGAATTTCCAATTTTTGATGAAAAAATTCAAAATAATGATTTGGTTTATTTGGATAGTGCTAATTCATCTCAAAAGCCCAAGATCGTTCTAGACAGAATAAATGATTTTTACTCAAAGCAATTTTCAAATGTTGGAAGAAGTATTCATTATTTGGCTGTTGCAGCTACTAATTTGTATGAAAATACGAGGACTTCTGTACAAAAATATATAAATGCAAAAGATAAAAATGAAATTGTATTTACAAAAGGTGCTACAGAGGCTTTAAATTTAGTTGCTAATACGTTGGGCCAAGAAATCTTGGAACCAAACGATGAAATTTTAATTACAGAATTAGAACATCATTCAAATTATGTGCCGTGGCATTTTTTAAGAAAATCCAAAAATATTAAAATAAAGTTTGCAGAGATGAATGAAGATGGAGATATCCCAATTGAAAATATAGAGAAAGAAATTACAGATAAAACTAAAGTAATAGCTATTACACATTTATCCAATGTTACTGGCGCAGTTTTACCCATTAAAGAGATAACTCAATTAGCACATTCAAAAGGCATTGTCGTTGTAGTAGATGGATGTCAGGGAGGGCCACATTTAAAATTAGATATGCAAGACTTAGATTGTGATTTTTATGCTATTTCATGTCATAAAATGTATGGTCCAACTGGACTTGGAGTTTTGTACGGAAAAAAGAAATGGTTAGAGCAGCTACCACCATACCAAGGAGGAGGAGGGATGATAAATGAAGTAAAAAAAGATAGAATTTCTTACGGTGAACTTCCAAACAAATATGAGGCTGGAACAATGGCGACAGCACAGGTAATTGCATTTGATCAATCAATAAAATTTTTAGAAAGTATTGGAATTGAAAACATAATCAAACACGAAAAAGAATTAATTGAATACGGGCAAGAAATTTTAAAAAAAAATAATTCTGTGAAACTAATCGGAAACCCTAAAGAGCGAGGTGGAGTATTATCTTTCACTGTAGAGGGAGTTCATCCGCATGATATTGCCACTATTCTGGATGAGACTGGAGTTGCTATAAGAGCTGGCCATCATTGTTGTCAAATACTTCACGACAAATTAGGTATTCCTGCAAGTGCGCGAGCATCTCTAGGAGTTTATAATACTAAAGATGATTTAGATAAATTAAATGATGGAATTAATAATTGTAAAAAAATTTTTGATTTAAAATGAATTTAAAAGAATTATATCAAGAAATAATCTTAGAGCATGGAAAGAATCCAAGAAATTTGGGAAAAACTAAAAATTTTAATAAAGATGCAAAAGGCAATAATCCATTATGTGGAGATAATGTACATGTATATTTGAAATTAAATGATCAAAGGAAAGTAGAAGATATTTCGTTTGAAGGAAGCGGATGTGCAATATCAATGGCATCAGCTTCAATTATGACAGATTTAATTAAGGGCAAAAGTGATAATGAGGCAAAAGAAATTATTGAGGATTTTTTAGGTATGATTAAGGAAAATCCTGAATTAAAAAATAAGATTTTAAAAGAGGATGATAAAACAAAATTAATGTGTCTTTCAGGTGTTAAACAATACCCAATGAGAGTTAAATGTGCTACTTTATCTTGGCATACACTGGTTTCAGCAATGGAAAATGATGGAAAACAAGTTAGTACAGAGGATTAAAAATTATGGATGTAAAAAATAAAATTATAGAGGAAATCAGAAAAATTTATGATCCTGAATTGCCTGTAAATATTTATGAGCTTGGTTTGATTTATGATATTCAAGTTAAAGGAAGAAAAGCTGAAATTAAAATGACATTAACCACACCTAACTGTCCAGTAGCAGAAAGTTTACCTAAAGAGGTAAAAGAAGGTGCAATGCAAGTTGAAGAAATTGACGATGTTGATCTTGAGTTAGTTTGGGACCCACCTTGGACGAAAGATATGATGTCCGATGCAGCTAAATTGGAGTTGAATTTACAATGAACCCTATAATTAAACTTAGTGATAACGCTGCTAATAGAATTAAAGAAATTATGTCTAGTGCAGAGAAAGACGCTTTAGGTGTTAGAGTTTCTGTAAAATCTGGTGGCTGTGCTGGAATGTCTTATGTGATGGAATATTCTAGAGAAACTAATCCGAATGATGAAGTAATCGAAGACAAAGGAGTAAAAGTTTTTATAGACTCAGCTGCTGTAATGTATTTATTAGGCACTGAAATGGACTATAAAAAAGAGGATTTTTCATCTACTTTTGTATTCAATAACCCCAATGAAACGGAGAGATGTGGATGTGGGGAGTCGTTTAAAATAGACTAGATATGAGTATCCCATAAGTTGCATAGCAGTATTGCATTAAACGCATAACTAGTATATGATTCTCTTATGAATAAATTTGAATTTAAAAATCTTGTTAAAGACTTAAAAGATTCTTTAAAAGAAAAGTCTTTTTTTAAGAACCTACGTAAAGAAGTTGAAACTGGTGCTAATGGTACGCAGGATTACGTTGTTAAAAAAGGTGTTAACAAAGATACAGTTGCTTCAACAAGACAGTAATTAACTACTGTAATACATCTCGAATTCTACAGGATGAGGTGCATGTTCAAACTTGTGAATTTCCTCAAATTTTAAAGCAATGTAAGCATCGATCTGATCATCGGTAAACACTCCACCCTGAGTTAAAAACTCTCTATCCTTATCTAAACTTTCCATAGCTTCTCTTAAAGAACCACACACAGTTGGTATAGATTTTACTTCCTCTGGTGGCAATTCGTAAAGATCTTTATCAAAAGACTCACCTGGGTGTATTTTGTTTTTTATTCCATCTAGGCCAGCCATTAACATTGCCGCAAATGTTAAGTAAGGATTTCCAGATGCATCAGGAAATCTTATTTCACATCTTGCACCTTTTTTACTTAAAGTAATTGGAATTCGACATGAAGCAGATCTATTTCTTGCAGAATAAGCCAATAAAACCGGAGCTTCAAATCCTGGTATTAATCTTTTATAACTATTAGTTGTTGAGTTAGCAAATGCATTTATAGCTTTGGCATGTTTTAAAATTCCACCAATATAATGTAGTGCTGTCTCAGATAAACCTGCGTATGCGTCGCCTGAAAAAACTGGAGTATCACCTTTCCAAATAGATTGGTGAATATGCATACCTGATCCATTATCACCTGCAACAGGTTTTGGCATAAATGTAGCAGTTTTTCCAAAAGAGTGTGTTACCATTTGAACTACGTATTTATACAATTGAACATTATCTGCCTGGTTAACCAATGTTCCAAAATACATTCCTAGTTCGTGTTGACTTGGTGCTACTTCATGATGATGTTTTTCAACCTTAATACCAACTTCTTTCAAATTTTTTAAATATTCTCCTCTCATATCTTGCTCACTATCAACTGGAGGTACTGGAAAATATCCACCTTTAATAGGTGGCCGATGACCCATATTTCCATTTTCATATTCTTTACCAGAATTATATGGACCTTCTTTACTGTCTATTTTAAATCCACATTCATTCATATCGTTTTTAATTCTTACGTCATCGAATACAAAAAACTCTGGCTCTGGACCGAAAAAGGCTTTATCACCTATTCCAGAAGCTTTTAAATATTCCTCTGCTTTTTTTGCTACACCCCTAGGATCTCTTTCATATGGAGTTTTCTTGATTGCATCAAAGATATCACAAAACAAAACTACAGTGTTGTGAGACGTAAAGGGATCAAGGAAAAATCTTGACGAGTCAGGTTTTAAAATCATATCAGATTCATTAATTGCTTTCCAACCAGCGATTGACGATCCATCAAAAAAAACTCCATCATTTAACATTCCTTCATCAACGGCTGTTACATCCATTGTTAAATGTTGAAGTTTTCCTCTTGGATCTGTAAATCTAAGATCAACAAATTCTGCTTCTTTATCTTTTATAAATTTTAAAACATCACTAACGCTCATATTCTCTCCTATATAAATCTGACAGTTGTAATACCAAAAAAAGACTGATAGATAATGCTCTTTTACTTAATATCACCTATGCATTTTTTACATAAGTGTAATGTTTATTTGAAAAAAAACTAACAATTAAAAGTTGAATAATGACTTTATTAGAGAAAGAACCCGTAAAAAGAGCTGAAAATTCACTTAAACAATTTGATCCAAAACTAAGTGTCATTATTTTGGATAGTTCTGCAAGAACGGCAGTAGAGGCTGCTTCATCTTTAGGTTGCGAGGTTGGAGCTATAGTTAAAAGCTTACTTTTTAAGACAGAAAATACTTTTACTTTATATTTAGTTGCTGGAGACAAAAAAGCTTCATTAAATAAGATCAAAAAAAATTTAAATATTAAAGATGCCACAATGGCTTCAGCAGATGAGGTCAAAGATATTACCGGATACACTATTGGTGGTGTTTCACCAGTTGGTCATCTAAAAAAAATATCTATATTTATAGATAACAGCCTTGAGAGATTTAATAATTTATATGCTGCAGCAGGACACCCTAATTGTGTTTTTAAAATAAACTTTGAGAATTTACAAAAAATAACAAATGGAACTGTTAAAGATATTACAGAATGAAACAACCAAAATTATTTGATTATTTGTTGCTTACAATTTTAGCATTAATTTGGGCCTCAGCTTTTTTTAATATTAAAATAGCAACATATTCTTTTGGACCAATAACAATTGCTTTTTTAAGAGTTTTTTTTGGAGCAATACCAGTTTTATTACTTTGTTATTTTAAAAATATCAAGATTGAAGCATTTTCAAAAGATTGGCATTGGTTTGCTATTATTGGTTTTATAAATTTGGTAGCACCTTTTTTCTTAATTGCATATGGAGTTAAATCAGTTCAAAGTAATTTAGCAGCAATTTTAATGTCAACAACTCCACTAAGCTCTACAATTCTTGGTCATTTTTATACTAAAAATGAAAAATTTAATTTTATTAAAACTATAGGAATATTAATTGGATTTTCAGGTATTGTTTTTTTATTTTCAGATAATTTACTTATAGATGAAAATAATTTTTCATCTGCATTATTAATTTTACTAGGTTCGACTTGTTATGTTATCGGAGGAGTTTTAACTCTTAAAATAAGTAAAAAGAAAAATGAAAATGTTACTGGCTCTATTTTAATTTGGGCCACCATCATTCTTATTCCTTTAGTGAGTTTTGTCGAACAACCATGGAATTTAAATCCGAGATTAGACTCAACTATTTCAGTAATTTACTTAGGGTTTGTTTCAACAGGTATTGCATGGCTTTTAAGGTTTAAAATATTGGTTAACAATGGATTAATTTTTCAATCACAAGTTTCTTATTTGATACCAATATTTGGAACAATTTTAAGTTATATATTTTTAAAAGAAATAATTACTTTTAAAGTTTTAATTTCACTTATTGCAGTTGTTATTGGTATTTATTTTGTAAAGAAAGCTAAATAAATGATTAATTGTTATTATCTCTAAAGCTTGAGGGTTTTTTTAATATCCCATTGAGAATACCTAAAAATCTGTATTTATATTTTTCTTTTTCATCTTTATTAAGTGTTAATGAATAAAATATTAATTTGAAGAAAGCTTTTAAAAATTTGCCTCCAACTTTACTTAAGGCATAAAAATAACTGAAATTTTTTCTATAAAAGTAAAAGGTAGACCACATCCAATGCCATTCTCTCAATCTATTTATACTTTTTATATTTGTAGAATTTTCATCTATAGAACTCTTCAAACCTAGGTGATGGATCTTTAGTTTTTTCGAACTATAGATTTTTTCACCTCTCTTTTTTAAAGATTTGCAAAGATCGAACTCCTCAAAATATAAGAAAAAATTTTCATCAAATATTTTCTTATTTTCAAATTTTTTTAGATTAATTAGTAAAGAGCATCCTGTAACCCAATCAACTTCTGTTAGATCACTAATATTATTATTTTTAAAATTGATAACAAATTCTTTATTTGCTTTCTTAGCAAAAAAACCTGCAGGCATAAAATTTTTATCATATAAATATTGACAGCCTATAATTGAAAAATCTTTAGTTTCTTTTATGACTTTAGATATATTAAAAAAAAGATTTTTATCACAAATTACATCAGGATTTAAAATTAATATGTAATCAGTTTTAACTTCTTTAATACCAAAATTATTACCACCACCGTAGCCTAAATTTTTACCGGTACAAATTATTTTCACATTGTTAAATTCGGACATTATTATCTCTGAATTAATAAATTTTTCTGAATTTTCAATAATTAGAATTTTTATATTTTTATTAATTGATTTTAAACAATCTAAAATAATGTTCTTAGGAGTTTTATAAGTTAAAATTACAACAGTAATATTTTCCATTATTAATTTTCAATAAATCTTTAAATACTTAAACTAGTTTAGATATCTCTTTTATATGAGCTGGCCTTGTTTCGCAACAACCGCCCAATATTGTAGCCCCAGCATCTCTGAATTTTTTTGCAAATTCACTCATTTTTCTAGGTGTTAAATCTTTACGAACACCTAGAAATTCATTTGGATTTCCTGAACTACTTTTTTTAAAATTATTTGTGTATCCTCCAGTAGTTTTTGTTCTTTCAAATGCGTTTAGTTTAAAACCAAATGGGCAATTAATTTTTTTTATGTCTTCAATATTTCTTTGAAAATTTTCAGGAGAGACACAAGCTAAAATTAAACCAAGAAGATTTTGACTATTAATATTTTTTATAATATCAGATAATTTTTCACCACTTGGTAGGCTTGTTCCTTCAGATATATGTGCACCAATTAAAAAAGGTTTATTAAATTCTTTGATTGAATTAATAGCTATACCAATTTCTTTAACACTACTAAGAACATCAAAATAAAAAAAATCAACAAATGGATCTAAAATTTTTGCTTGATCATTAAAATTATTTAAAATTTCACTTTCATCTCTTGTGTCTGCTGAATAAGTTGTATTTTGAGGTGGCAAGCCACCAGCAATTAAAATATGTGGATATTTTTTTTTAACTCTTTTTGCTATTTCTCCTGCTAACTTGTTTAATGTTTCAAATTTATCCTCGATATTATTTTCTCTAAGTCTTACTCTGCGTGTTGTAAAAGTGTTGGTAATAATTACATCTGCTCCTGCCTTAACAAAATCTTCATGAACATTTTCTACAAGAGAACGGTTGTCTTCTTCTAGTAAAGCTCCAGCACTCCATAAGGTTCCATTGGGCTTCATCCCTCTAGCTAATAATTCTTGACCCATTCCTCCATCTAAAATTCTAGTTTTTTTGAAAAAATTTAAATCCATTTGTGTTAATTAATTACAATATATTAGAATATTTTAAAACCCATTCTAATAGCAACAAATATTACTAGCAATGAAGTAGTGATAGCTAGCAATCTTCCACTAAAAATTTTTAGATTTAAATAATTGCCTATGAAACCTCCTAGCAGTACGCAAATAAAAAGGGGCCAGTAATTTATAATTTCATTTAACAATGTTTCTTTTGTTAGTTGACCCATAACCCCAGAAATTGAATTGATTAATATAAATACTGAAGCATGAGTTGATATATTTTTAGGCTCATCAGCTTTAATTAAAAAAAGTATTGGACTTAAAAAAATACCTCCTCCTATACCCACAACACCAGATATTAAACCAAGGATTGAGCCTATTAAAAAAGAAAAAATAAAATTTAATTTCTTAGAAGAAAAGCTGGCTTTTTCATAAGACCTATTATTTAAAAGCAATAATATACCTGCGCTAGATAAGACAAAAAATAATAAAATTTCAAAGATTTCTTTTTCTATTAATAAAGTTCCACCAAAAAATGCAAAGGGAACTGATCCAATTAAAAAAGGAGTTAATAACTTAAAATTGTGATTTCCCGCACGGATGTAATTAAATGAATTACCTGAAACAACAATAATATTACAAACTAGTGCTATTATTGGAAAAATATAATAAGGAGTACCCCAAATTAGCAAAAGTGCCAAATAAGTTGAGCCTCCACCGAAACCAACACTCGAGTATAAAATAGCTGTTATAAAAAATAATATTGATAATATAGTCATATCAGAATTTTATGAGAGTAAATATAGCACTTCTAACTGTAACAGATACCAGAACATTTGATAATGATAAATCTGGTGGAATTCTAGTTAATAAAATTAAAGAAGCTAATCATAACTTGATAGATAGAAAAATCTGTAAAGATAATAAAGATGAAATACTACTTATTTTAAAAAAATGGTTAGATCAAAAAAATATTGATGTGATCATAACTACTGGCGGAACTGGATTAACAGGTAGAGATATTACTCCAGAGGCGTTAGATGAAATAGCTGATAAACACATTCCTGGGTTTGGGGAGGTTTTTAGGAATATCAGTTTAAAAACTGTAGGAACATCAGCTATTCAATCAAGAGCTTGTGCAGTATTGTCGAATGGTAAGTACGTTTTTTCATTACCAGGTTCATCTGGTGGCGTAACGGATGCATGGGACGAAATACTTAAACATCAACTTGATATTAATCACAAACCTTGTAATTTTGTAGAATTATTTCCAAGATTAAAAGAAAAATAAGCTTTAATCATGATTCAAAAATTAATTAGAAAAAAGCTTATACGACTAATTAATAGTAAAAAAGTTTTGAGATTATTTTTCTATTATCATAAGTTTTTTAAAGATAAAAAATTAGGGAGTATTGGGTTCGATTTTAACAATAAAAAGACAAGACTATCAATAGTTCAAGAAATAATTAGTAAAAAAAAATATGAGAATTATCTTGAAATTGGCTGTTTTGATAATGAATTATTTAATTATATAAATTGTAAAAAAAAAGTAGGAGTAGATCCGGTATCTGGAGGAACAATTAGAGATACAAGTGATAATTTTTTTAAAACAAATAATGAAAACTTTGATTGTATTTTTATTGATGGTTTACACAAATATAGCCAAGTAAAGAAAGACATACAAAATTCATTAACCTTTTTAAACAATGATGGAATAATTTTGTTGCACGATTGTTTACCAAATAATTATTATGACCAAGCTATACCCAGGTGTCAATGGACTTGGAATGGTGATGTTTGGAAAGCTCTTGTTGAATGTAGAACAGACGAAAATTTAGATGTATATACATGTTATGCAGATTTTGGTATTGGTGTAATTTTTAAACGAAAAAATCAAAATTTATTGGAATATCCAAAAGAAAATTTTTCGAAATTAAACTTTGAAGAATATTTTCATAATCATAAAAAATTAATGAATATTATTGAGTACAATGATTTAATTAAATTAATTTAATTATTTTTGATATTTTTCTTTCCACTCAGAGTAAGGCATTCCATATATACGCTCTCTCGCTTCTGGATCTGAGATATGAATACCTTTCTTTTCAGCTTCCTCCCTAAACCATCGAGATAAACAATTTCTACAAAAATTTGCTAAATTCATTAAATCAATATTTTGAACATCTTTTCTTTCATCTAAATGTTTAAGTAATCTCTCAAAAGTTGCTGATTGGATTTCTTTTTTTTGATTTTCATTCATAAAAAAATATTAATGACTTTTTGCTTTAGCACAAGATATAGTATTCATACAATTGGTAGTAGAAAATTAAATTTATTGAAATAGACACAGACCTCAAATGTTTGTTTAATAGGTTTATGGCTAGAAAAAAGTCAAAAAAAAAGCCGAAGACCAAAAAAAGAAAAAAGTTGGTCAAATCTTCTAGAAAAAAAAGAACGAAAATAAAAGTTAGAACAAAAAGTTCTGCGACTAATAAGCGTTCTAAAAAGTCTAGAAAAAACAATAAACTCAAATCAATAAAAACTAAAAGAGGGGTAAAGAAAATGAGTACAGAAACAATAAAAAGTGCTTCGTCTCCTTTACTGGATACGTCTCACTTAAAAGTCCCGTTTCCATATAAATCAAAATATGGAAATTTTATAAACGGGAAATTTGTTGAACCAAAGTCTGGAAAATATTTTGACAATGTTACACCGATAAACAACGAGGTAATTTGTAAAATAGCAAGATCAGATGCAAAAGATGTTGATGCAGCATTAGATGCTGCTCATGCAGCTTTTCCAGCTTGGGGAAAAACTTCAATAACTGAAAGATCTAACATTCTTCTAAAAATTGCTGATGTTATTGAAAAAAATCTAAATACACTAGCTACAGCAGAGTGTTTAGATAATGGAAAGCCAATTAGAGAATGTATGGCTGCAGATTTACCTTTAGTGGTTGACCATTGGAGATATTTTGCAGGTGTAATCAGAGCTGAAGAAGGATCTGTTGCTGAGATAAGTAATAATGAATATTCTTATCATATTCCAGAACCTCTAGGTGTAGTTGGTCAAATTATACCTTGGAATTTCCCACTTCTAATGGCAACTTGGAAACTTGCTCCAGCATTAGCTGCAGGTAACTGTGTTGTTCTAAAACCAGCTGAACAAACTCCGGCTTCTATAATGTTATTAATGGAAATGATTGGTGATTTATTACCTCCAGGAGTTGTTAACGTTGTAAGTGGTTTTGGTTTAGAAGCAGGTAAACCATTAGCTTCATCTAAGAGAATCAAAAAGATTGCTTTCACAGGTGAAACAACAACTGGTCGTTTGATTATGCAATATGCATCTCAAAACTTAATTCCAATTACTTTAGAGCTTGGTGGAAAATCTCCTAATATTTTCTTTGAAGACGTCATGGCACAAGATGATGACTTCTTTGATAAATGTTTAGAAGGTTTTGCAATGTTTACGCTTAACCAAGGTGAAGTTTGTACTTGTCCAAGTAGAGTACTAGTTCAAGAATCTATCTATGATAAGTTCATGGAAAGAGCAATTGCTAGAACAAAAGCTGTTAAACAAGACAATCCTCTAAAAATGGAAACTATGATTGGTGCTCAAGCATCAGTAGAACAAATGGAAAAAATCAAATCTTATTTAGATTTAGGTAAGAAAGAAGGTGCCAAAGTTCTATGTGGTGGAAATGTTGCAAAAGTTAATAGTGGTTTAGAAAAAGGAAACTATATCGAACCAACTATTTTCGAGGGTAATAATTCAATGAGGATCTTCCAGGAAGAAATTTTTGGACCAGTTGTATCAGTAACTAAATTTAAAGATGAAGCAGAGGCATTAAAAATTGCTAATGATACTCTTTACGGTTTAGGTGCAGGTGTTTGGACAAGAAATGGAAATATCGCATACAGAATGGGTAGAGCTATTGAAGCAGGAAGAGTTTGGACAAACTGCTACCATGCTTATCCAGCACATGCGGCATTTGGCGGATACAAACAATCTGGTATCGGAAGAGAAACTCATAAAATGATGCTAAATCATTATAGACAAGTGAAAAATTTACACGTGTCTTATAGTGAGAAAAAATTAGGCTTCTTTTAATAGATATATTATAATGGCCCGTAATAAATTACGGGCCATATAAATATGAAAGTTACAGCAACACCTTCAGCATTAGATTTAATAGAAGAATTAAAAAAGAATCACGGTAAAGAATTATTATTTCATCAATCAGGTGGATGTTGTGACGGTAGTGCTCCAATGTGTTATCCAGCAAAAGAATATCAAGTTGGTCAAGATGATGTAATGATTGGTGAAATAGGTGGTATACCTTTTTATATTAGTGAAACTCAACACACAGCTTGGAAAAATACAGACTTAATTATTGATTGTGTTGAGGGAATGGGTGGAATGTTTTCATTAGACAATGGCACTGGAAGAAGATTTTTAACAAGATCTGAGATTTGTATACCTGAAGATACTACGATAAATTAAATTTCTTAAAATTTATTCTAAATAATAGAAGAATAATCAAGATAATCAAAAAAATTAATGGTTTAAAAAATATTGTTTTTGACAACCAAATAAAGTGCAAAACTCCAAAAATTGAAATTACATAAATTAATTGATGAAGTTTTTTCCAATTTTTTTTTAAAATTCTGACCATTTTATCTGATGAAGTTATTGCCAAAGGAATTAGTAATAACCATGCGGAAAAACCTATAAAAATAAATTTTTTCTTTAAAACATCATCAATCAATGGTTCAAAATCAAATCTATAATCTAGGCCAACATAACTAAGCATATGAATTGAAGCATAAAAAAAAGCAAACAAACCAAGCATCCTTCTAAATTTTATCCATTCCAAAGAATTAGTAATTTTCCTAAGAGGTGTCATTGAAAGAGTTAAAAGTACAAATATTAAAGTCCATTCTCCAAAATGATTTATAATCCTATCAACAGGCTCAGGACCTAATTTATTGTAAATTAATTGATAGGCTATTATATAAATTGGCCAAAGTGATAGTAAAAAAACAGTAGGCTTGAAATAATTTCTCAATTTATTTTAATAATTTTTTTTAAGGTCCATACCGCTATAAAGATGAGCGACCTCATCCCCATAACCATTAAACATTAAAGTTTTTATTCTTGGAGCTAAAATACTCTCTCCAATTACTCTTTCTGTAGCTTGGGACCATCTAGGATGATCAACTTCAGGATTTACATTTGAGTAAAAACCATATTCTCTTGGGGAAGCATTTTTCCAAGCGGTGTTTGGCATATTTTTTTTTAATCTAATCTTAACAATTGATTTTGCACTTTTAAAACCATACTTCCATGGAATGAATATTCTTAAAGGTGCACCATTTTGATTTGGTAAAGGCTTTCCATACAAACCAGTTACAACAGTAGTAAGAGGGTGCATTGCTTCATCCAATCTAAGACCTTCGATATAAGGCCAGTTTAAAACAGGATATCTTTGACCAACCATTTCTTCAGGATTATAAACTGTTTCAAATTCAACAAACTTTGCGGATGATTTAATTTGTACTTTATTAAGTAATTCACTCAATGAAAAACCTAACCATGGAATAACCATAGACCAACCTTCAACACATCGAAGTTTAAGAATTCTTTCCTCAGATTTAATTGCTAAAATTTCTTCAATAGGGAGCTCTAATGGCTTTTCAACTTCACCCTCAATTATAACACTCCAGGGTCTTGTGGTAAAATTCTTTGCTCTTCTATGTGGATCGCCTTTACCAGTGCCAAATTCATAATAGTTATTATAAGTCGTTATATCTTTATAACTTGTGGGTTCATTTAAATTACTTGCTTTAGCATTAATTAAAGGTACTGAACTAAAAGCAATACTACCTAAACCATAACCCATAGATTTAATAAAAGATCTTCTTTTATTATAAATTTTTTCCGGAGTAATTTCTGAGTGCTTAAATTTTTTCATTAACTAATGGATTTCCTTCTAACCATTCACTTTCCTCATTTTCATAGTGCTCTTTTTTCCAAATTGGTGATCTTTTTTTGATCTCCTCTATTATATATCTAGAAAGCACATAAGCTTGATCACGATGTTTGCAAGCAACTGCGATAATTATGCTTATCTCACCAAGGTCGAGATACCCTTTAGCATGTTGAATAAACACAGCTTTATCTTTAATATCTAGTTTTTGATCCGCTTCATTATAAATTTCTTCAAAGCTTTTGATCACCATTTCATCATGACTATCGTAAGTAATTCCTGTAACTTTCTTATTATCATTTATATTTCTGACAGTACCTAAAAAATAAATTGATGCCCCAAACTTATAATCTTTAATAAATTTTTCAGCATTTGAAGTAAGTATCTTTTCTTTTTTAGTGTCTACTATTTTTGTATGAAGCATTAACCTCCTCCGATAGGAGGGATAATACCAATTTTTTGGTCTTTTGTGATTTTATAATTGTCGCTAATTATTTCATTATTTTCAGAACAAAACGCTGAAGATTTAACAACTTTGATGAAGCTCTTATTACCTTGAAAATTTTTTTCTATATACTTAATGATTTCATTTCGTAAGTCACCTATCGAAGATTTATCTTGCAGATCAAGATCTAGGTGGTCTTTATCACTAAAATCTCTAGTAGCTCCAAATAATTCTAATTTAATTATCATTTTTTTAATTTTGAAGAAAATTTTAAGTTTTTATCATGTAATTGTGATTTATTTTTATTAATAAAATCATCCATAATCTTTATTTTTTCTTCCTCAAATTCGGCAACTTTTCTCTCATTAAGATCGACATATAAAGCTAAAATTTCAATTGTTGAGGCTAGAAATTTTTTTTCTTTGTGAATCATTTCCATTTTATATTGAAGTCGTTTTTTATCGTGATCAAAATAAACACAATTAATATCAACTTCATCATTTAATTGAAGTTCTTGATTGTAAGTAATGTGAGACTCTACAATCATTGTACTTTTCTTAGTTGTTTTTGCTGAGTGCTCACCCATCTTGAAAATATTATTTAATGTATCCGCACCATATTTATCAAACATTAATAGATAATATGAAACATTCATATGATCGTTGTAATCAATCCAGTCTTTGATTACTTTTTGAGTGCTTAGATAAACGGACATGTGAAATTAAAATATATTATTTAAAAATTCAGGCAATCCATCTGGATTAGTCCATAATCCACTTTTTCCACCTTCTTTAATTAATAACTTCACGTTATCTATTTTAAGATGTGGATTTATTATTTTACTTAAATCATAAATTGTTATTAATGCAGCATTCACGCCCATAATAGCTTCCATTTCTACACCTGTTTTAGCTACTGCTGACACAACACAAAAAACTTCTAATGAATTATCAACTTCATTCATAATTATTTTTGTTGCAGTATGATCAATTGGAATTGGGTGACATAAAGGAATTAGCTCACTTGTTTTTTTAACTCCTAATACAGCCGATATTTCAGCTAAAGTAACAGGATCTCCTTTTGGCATTTCGTTATTCTTAATTAAATCAAAGACTTCTTTTCCAACATAAATTTTCCCTGATGCTAATGCTCTTCTAAATGTTTCTTTCTTTGACGAAACATCCACCATATTAAAAGAATTCTTCTGAAATATCTCCTTAGCCCAATCTTTCAGTTCTTTATGATTTATAACTTTTAATTTTGTCATTAACCACCTGTTGTTGATAAATTCTTAGTTAAACCTGTTTCTCCAAGCTCTAAATAATGAGACTCTTTTTTAAATTTCATTTGACCAAGAATAAGATCTTGTAATTCATCGATTTGATCATCTTTTTGTAACAAGTGTCTAATACTTATTCCTGTATTACCAAACAAGCATAATCTCAGATCCCCCCTTGAAGTAATTCTTAAACGATTACAAGTTCTACAAAAACCTTTAGAGTATGGAGCTATAATTCCAAATTTCCCTTTGTATTTTGGATTGATATAATTAAGAGATGGTCCTGCATCTTTACCAAATGTTTGATAAATCCATTTATTTTTATTCAGGTAATCTTTAAAAATTTTTGAGGATACGTGATATTTATTAAAATAGTCTAAATTATCTCCAGTTCTCATTAGCTCAATATGCCTAAAATCAACTTTATTTTTTTTTATAAATTCTGCCCAATTATTAAAATCTTTTTCACTCGCATTTATGTTATTTAAGAGAACAGCATTTATTTTAATGTTATCAAAATTTAATTCTTGGAGATTTTTAATTCCTTTTAAAATTTCTGGCAAACGATCATGACCTGTGATATTTCTAAAGATATTTCTATCGAGGCTATCAATGCTAATATTTACTCCGTTAATACCACTCTCGACCAACTTTTTGGCTTTTTTATCTAAATGATAGCCATTTGTTGTAATTACGACTTTTTTAATGTCAGCTTCATTTTTTAAAATCTTTATAACATCAAAAAAATCTTTTCTTACTGTTGGCTCCCCACCAGTAAGTCTTATTTTAGATACTCCTAATCTAGAAAAAACTTTAGCTAACCGTTTTATTTCTTCTAAATGAAGAAATTTTCTATTATCACTTTTATCAACCTGATAACCATTAGGTAAGCAGTAACCACATTTAAAGTTACAGACATCTGTTATTGATAATCTTATATATGGAAACGATCTTCCAAAAGAATCTTTTAAAGCTTGCATTTAAAAAATGATAGCACATTAAAATTTAACATGCATCAATTATGAAATTACTCCAGTCCGCTACTGGAAGTAATCTTTTCAAACTTTTCTTATTGTCCTGGCGCTTTGTAACCAATTTTACTTGCTTTAGCTGTAGCTTTACCAAAATCTATAGCTTCTAACATTGTTAGATTTTCAACTGCACCCGAAGCTTCTACTACTAGCTTAATAGCAGCAAAATCGTCAAAGCTTGGTACATCTGTTACAACTATAAAGTCATAAGATCCTCTTACAATATCCATGCTATGCATTTGACCACCCATTGCTTCAGTAAGTTGTTTTACCACAGCTTTTCTATCACTTGCTGGATCTTTAAGAAATCCTTGGAAAGCTTTTGCAGTATAATTTCCCATTATGTATGCTTTCATTAGTAACTCCTTTCTATAAATTAAGGCTATCATGAAAAGTCAATTATTTAACATGCAAAAATTACACAGTAGACACAACTTATAGTAATGCTAAGTTAAATAATGTACGAAAAATTTGGACAATTTATCAACGGTAAATGGCAACAATCATCAGATAAAGCAACGTACGAGGTAATAAATCCTGCAAATGAGGAAGTTTTAGGTAAAGCATCTAAAGCAACACCAAAAGATGTGGATGCAGCATTAAGATCTGCTGCTAAAGGACTAGAGGTCTGGAAAAAAACATCACCATGGCAAAGATCTTACACTATTAGAAAAATAGCAGACAAGATGAGAGAAAAACAAGATGTTCTAGCAAAATGGATGACACTCGAAGTTGGAAAACCATTGGTTGAAGCAAAAGGCGAAATTAATGGAGCAGCAGATATTTTTGAATGGAATGCTGAAGAAACAAAAAGAATTTATGGACAAACTGTAGAAAGTAGATTTGAGAATACTAGAGTGCATGTTTATTACCAGCCTGTAGGTGTAGTTGCTGCCCTGTCGCCATGGAACTTTCCTGCAGTTTTGTCTGCAAGAAAAATTTCAACAGCATTAGCAGCTGGCTGCTCGGTGATAATTAAACCAGACGTTATTACCCCAGGCGTAGTTATGGAGATGGTAGATATTTGTAGAGAATGTGGAGTGCCACCAGGTGTAGTAAATCTTTTGTCAGGAGACCCACCAAGTATCGCACAACAACTCATTGCATCTGATATTGTTAAAAAGATTTCAATTACAGGATCATCGAGAGTTGGAAAATTAATTTTAAAACAAGCAGCTGATAAAGTCCAGAGAGTAACAATGGAATTGAGTGGGCACTCACCCTTTATAGTTTTTGATGATGCAGATATTAAAAAGGCTGCTGAAATGGCAATAGCTGCTAAGTTCAGAAATAATGGACAGGTTTGTATTTCACCAAATAGATTTTACATTCAAGAAAATAAAAAAGATGAGTTTGTTAATTTGTTTGTTGAAAAAACTAATAAATTAAAGATTGGGGACGGAATGGATCCATCAGTTCAACTTGGTCCTCTAACTACTAAAAAAAGATTAAATGAAATTGAAGAATTGGTTGAAACAACTAAAAAAGAGGGAGCAAAAGTTTTAACAGGAGGGAAACGACCTCAAGGATTCAACAAAGGTTTTTTTTATGAGCCCACAGTGTTTGATAATGTAAAAGATGATTATACTATAATGAAAACAGAACCGTTTGGCCCATTGGTACCAATGTTATCCTTCAAAACATTTGATGAAGTTATTGAAAGAGCAAATAATCACGAACTTGGTCTATCGAGTTATATTTGTACTAATTCAATGGAAAAAGCTCATAAAGCTTCTGAGTTAATGGAGACAGGAACAGTTGCTGTGAACACTCCATTGGTTGCGATAGCTGAAGCACCATTTGGTGGAATAAAACAATCGGGGTATGGAAGAGAAGGTGGGTCTATGGCGATCAAAGACTATCTAAACATTAAGTACACACACTTAGGCTTAAAAGGATAAAAAAAATTAACAAATGATCGAACTAGTTATTGCATTTGGAGCTGGTTTAATAAGTTTTTTGTCACCTTGTGTACTACCTTTAATTCCAGGGTATATTTCTTATATTTCTGGTAGTTCATTAAATGATTTGATTGAAAAAAAAAATATAAATTTAATTCCAATTATCTTATTTACAGTTGGATTTTCTATCGTTTTTATAGTTTTTGGAGCAGCCTCAACATTTTTAGGACAGGTTTTACTTCAGAACTCTTATGAGCTCAGAATTATTGCCGGTTTAATAATAATTTTACTTTCACTTCATATAATTGGGTTTATAAATATCAAATTTTTAAATTTTGAAAAAAGAGTTGAAGCGAAGATAAGTAAAAATTTTTATAGCCCTATCATTATAGGGATGGCATTTGCTTTTGGCTGGACACCCTGCATTGGTCCAATTCTAGGCTCTATACTAGTTCTTGCTGCAACAGAAGAAAGTATTAATAAAGGTATTTTACTTCTAGCACTTTACTCTATAGGTTTAGCTTTACCATTTATACTTTCAGGATATCTCATTCAAAGGTTCTTAATTTTTTCAAAAAATTTTAAAAAAAATATTAATTTAGTCTCAAAAACTGGTGGAATTATTTTATTAATTACCGGTATTTTAATAATAACCAACCAATTACAAGCTTTAGGCTATTATTTATTAAATATTTTTCCATTTTTACAAAAATTTGGGTAAGTTTAAATATGAAGATTTATCAAATAGACTCCAGTGCTAGAAAAGAAGGCTCAACATCAAGAGCTTTAGCGAAAAAATTGTTAGATAAAATTAAAAAACCAAATGATGAGATAATTTATAGAGATTTAAATGACGAAATGGTTTTTGTATCTGGGCTAACCGAGTCTGGAATGAATATTAAAGAGAAAGATCAAAATGAAAATCATAAAAAAATGTTCGAGCTTTCAAATCAATTAGTCAAGGAATTAAAAGAAAGTGATATAATAATAATATCGGCTCCAATTTACAATTATGGTCCTCCGGCAACACTTAAGGCTTGGTCAGATCTTGTGGCAAGAGTGGGTGAAACATTTAAATTTAAACCAAATGGTAGAAGACAAGGCTTACTAAGTAATAAAAGAGCTTTTTTAGTAATAACTTCTGGCGGAACAAAATTAAATGGTAAAGAGGATTTTCTCACTCCGTGGCTAAAATTTTTATTAAATTTTTTTGGAATTGAAAAAATTGATACTATAAGCGCAGATCAAATGGCTTTAGATTATGAGAAATCTATAATCGATGCTGAGGCTCAAATTTCTAATATTAAATAAATTATGGAAAAAAATATATGATTATAGGTTGGATATACTTTACAAATTAAATTTTCTCTTAAGGTGTTTTAACTTTCCTTCTGTACTATCATAATCTATATAACAACCTTGCAGAAAACGTTTTCCCTCATTAGCATTATAAGTGGTTCTGCCATGAAGCAATCTATGATTATCCATCATGAGTAAATCACCTGGTTGAAGTTTGAACTCTATTCTAAATAAATCTGAATTATAAAGCTCAGATATTTTTTTTCTAGCTGAGTAAAATAATTCTAACTTATCTTTGTCCATCAAAGGCACAAAATCTAATCTAGGACTAAATCTTACTTGTTTAAACTTTCCAAGTTCATCAAGCTGAATCATTTCTGACCAATCTTCTAAAACTATACTTTGATCTATAAATTGGAATCTTACTTTTATTTCAGTTAAAATTTTATAATAATCTCTAAAATCTTCTTTTAATTTTTCAGTAACAGTAAAACCATCGACTAAAGTTGATAAACCTCCATTAACCTCATTTTCAATACAATGTAACAACTGTATACATGGAACTGGATTTCGATAGGGATTATCCGTATGAGGAGCCAATGGCAAAGATGTATAAGCTAAATCATTTGGGTTTGGTTTTGATTTAACATTAAAAAATTCACCAAAGTTAGTTCTTCTTATACTTCCAATTGAATTTGCAAAATTTACTATAAAATTATTCTGAGTAGGCACTTTTTTAAATATCACAAAACCATATTTGTAGAAGCTTATAAGAGCTTTATACATTTCTTCCTCTTCAAAAATTTTATTCTTGAATTCAAAAATATTTAAATTTTTTAATGAGGAGTCCCATTTTATTTTTTCAATATGCTTTACATCATTTATATTTGAAAATTCTTTTAATATGTTTTGTATTGCAAGTTTAGTATGCACTCCATCTTTAAAGGTAATTTCTAAGTAACTTTTTGACAGGTTTAAGGTATCAATTTCAATTTTTTCGTTTAGTTCAGTAGGATCAAATAGTCTTTGTTGTGTCTTTTTATCAACGAAACTGTCTCCAGCAACTCTCTCTCTTAACCAAAAAGGATGTATTTCTTTTTTTAAGCCCTGGTTTTCAAAAAATACCTTTTTATCTTCTAATTCAATTTTCATTATTTAATATTTATCATTATTTAAAATTTAGCTTTAATCAATAGTAATAAAATAGTATTAGTCCTCTGTGATAAAATTAAAAACCTCAGATTATCAGGTCTATTCTAAATTTATTGAAAATTTAGCCAAGAAACTTACTAAATTTTATTATTCTAAATTAAATAGACCTTTCAAAATATCTAATAAACTTAAAGGGAAGGGGTACGATCCAGTCACTAGTGCCGATAAAGCGTTTGAAAAATTTATACGAAAAGAAATAAAAAAGAAATTTCCAACCCATCAAATAATTGGAGAAGAATTTGGACATCAAAAGTCGAAAAGTAATTTTACTTGGGTTTTAGACCCTATAGATGGAACAAGATCATTTGTAATAGGAAACCCGTCATGGAGTAATTTAATTTCACTAAATTACAAAGGTGAACCAATTTTAGGTCTGGCGAATTTTCCAATCTTAAAAAAATATTATCTCAATACTTCAAACAAAAGAGCTTATGTTTTTGAAAATGGAAAAAAAAGAATAATAAGCGTTAATAAAAATGTTTTATTTTCTCAATTAAAACTCTCAGGTGCTTTTAATGGATGTCTTTCTCCTAAAAAGCAGCAAAAAATTTTAAAGATTTTAAAGTTAATGCAATTTCCTTGCACAGATGCTTTAAGTTATTCTCACTTAGCTGAAGGCAAAATTGATGTTGTTATACAAGCAGGAAATAAAATTTGGGATATTCATCCTTTAATTCCAATTATCAACGCTGCCGGAGGTATTGTTACTAATTGGAAAAATGAAAATGCTGTTAAAGCAGGAAATATTTTAGTTACAACAAATAAAACCATTCATAAAAAGATGTTAAGATTATTAAGGCCAGTATCTAAGTAGTCTTACCCAAAGTATTTAATAAAATTACACCAATTATAATTAAAATTATTCCAATAACACCGTAAATATTTGGTACTTGATTATACTTAAATATACCAAACAAAGTTACTGCTGTAATTGTTAAACCACCATATGTAGCATAAGTAAATCCAACAGGAATTATATTCATTGCTTTTGATAAACAAAAAATACAAGCAACTATAGTGATTGCACAAAAAATTGTTGGCCCAATATTTGTAAAACCGTTAGTAGACTTTAAAAAACCATTTGCAGCTATTCCAAGGATGATTGCTACTAATAAAAAAATATATCCTGATATGTTGCTCACAGTTTACACTATGATTATTTTGTAATTTTATCTACAAATTTTTTAATTGGTGGACCTACTAGCAGAGCTGCAAGTATTGCTATTGGTAAACTTACAGACCAGGCTTTTAAGAATCTGTTAATATATTGCTCATCCATCCCTGTATTTATAAAAGTAATTATCAATGTCATCAATAAACTCATACCAAATCCCATAATTAAGATAAAAAGTAAATTTGAATACTTTTTCGAAAATGACAAAATTATATACTTTCTTTTTTGATTTGAGATTTGAGTTTCTCTATCATTATTAATGGAGATTTCATATAAGGATGAATTTTGTGAGCCTCAATATAACTATCAATTGCTTTTTGATAATTTTGGAGAGCTATCTGTACCAATCCTTGTCCAGTCAGCGCACCGAAATGTCTTTTTTCAATCATAAGCACTTTATCAATATCAGATTGTGATAGTTCATATTTACCCATTAAATATAATACTGTTGCTCTTTTATTCCAAGCCTCTGCCCAATTGGGATCAAGCTCAATTACTTCAGTAAATTTATCATATGCCGCATCAAGTTTGTTATCCATCATTTTAGACGAACCATCAGCTAATAACTTTGTTAAATTACTTTTTGATGGGTGAGTAGTCCAAAGGTCCCAAATTTTATCTTCAATTTTTTTTGAATTTTCAAAATTTAAAGCACTTTTTAATTGAACAAATAATTTATCAATTTCCTTTTTATTATCATCAGCGAATAAGGATGATGAAAATAAGATAAAAAGAAAAATGAATGAAATTTTTTTCACTTACTTAGACATTGGGGTAGCGCCAGTTTCTAAACTAACAATTTTTCCGTCTTTATATCTATAAACTGCCATTACAGCTTCAACATTTCCGTCATTAAATGTAACAAAGGAATGGTGAACACCCACTTCATTATTTTCATATACAACCCTTGTCTTATCTTGATTTATATCGCCACTCATTGCCCATTTAATAACATCAGCTTTTCCTAGTGAATTTCCAGATTTATGCATTGTAAATTTAAAATCATCATGCAAAAGTTCATTCATAGTTGCTTCGTCTTTTTTATCTATTGCATCAGTATATCTTTTTAATATCGACATCTTAAACTCCTTATGTGTATATCTTATCAGTTAAACCGTAGCATAGAATTGCACTCATAACTGTAAATACAAATGGCGCAATGATACCTTCGTTTGTGGTTTTTTCGTTAACTCCTATTTTATTTATTTTAATAGAATAAAAATTACATATAAAAATACATAGATTGTTTAAAAAAACTAAATTTAAGAATCCCCATGTATTATCCAAACCTCCAGGTCTTATAAAACCTACGTAGATTGACATTAAAAATACAGCAAGCATAAATGCTCCTGCCATTCTAATCATTATTGCTCCACTTGGATCTATGCCGAATCTTTCCATAAAGCTTTTAGTACCAAAAATGGTTTGAAAAGCGTAAACACCAACTCCCATAAAGTGAATTAAGTAAATTATTAAATAAAATATTCCATTAAATTTTTCTAACATTTTTTCTCCTTTTTTAATAAGAGTCTGACTCTTCACAGATAATAATTGTACTTTTTGGATCTGTGGCTGCTCTTCTATGAGTAACAATATTTTGATGTGCTTCAGAATTATACCAACCTAAAGCCTTTTCTTTATTTGGAAATTCCATCACAACTGTAAGGGTGGGCTCATCTCCTTCTAAGACTAATTTATTTGGAGTTCTTACAAGAAACTTTCCATCAAAAGGTTTAAGTGTGTCTGCAACTTTACTTGCATATTCTTTTGCAAACATATCTTTGTCTGTAACTTTTGGAACTGCTACTAAGTATGCTTTTGGCATTTTATCTCCTTTGTTAAATTAATATAAAGTTTGAACTACTTTTTTAACTCTTTCTGTACCGTTAGGAATTGTGGATGCTATAAATGAATGACATTCTTCAGTTTTTGCTTTGTCATACTTAGAGCCATAATATTTATCTACAGCTTTGTTTACTCCATCATCCCATTCTTTTTCTGAAATTCCAATCTCAAGAGCATATGTTTTCATGACTTTCACAGATGCCATAGACTTTTCTTTCATGCTATACTCAAATTCCTCACCAGATGGCAAGAAATAGTTTGCCATATATATTCCGCTGCATTCCCATGCCTTAGATTTTTCTTTTTTACTCATTCCTGCATAAGCAGATGTAAAAATAAAAAAAGAAAAAATTAAAATTATTTTTTTCATAAGATTCCGATATTAATTAATATTAGAATAAAAATGTAACTGTTTTGTTACATATCTGGTATGCGTTATTATAACCAGTTAGGAATAGGGAGGTTTTTTTCCTTTAAAAAAGATTTATTGAACATCTTTGAGTTGTATTTATCTGATCTATCACAAAGAATTGTTACAATTGTTTTTCCTGGACCTAGCTCTTTTCCTAATCTAATTGCACCTGCAATATTTACTCCGCAACTAGTTCCTAGACTTAATCCCTCATTTTGTATTAAATCATAAAGTACGGGTAAAGACTCTTGATCACTAATTGAAAAAGCGCCATCAATTTTAGCTTCAGCAAAGTTCTTAGTTATTCTGCTTGAGCCAATACCTTCAGTTATTGATCCACCCTCAGCTTTAAGTTCACCATTCATAATGTGATTATATAAAGCAGAACCAGTTGGATCAGATAAATAAATCTTAATATCTTTATTTTTTTCCTTTAAAAATTTACTTACCCCACCGATGGTGCCCCCAGTTCCTGACGCACAGACAAAGCCATCTATTTTACCATCAGTCTGTTCCCAAATTTCTGGACCAGTTGTTTCGTAATGACCTTTCGCATTAGCAGTGTTATCAAATTGATTAGCCCAAACTACACCATTGTTATTTGTACTTTTTAATTCTTCAGCGAGACGGCCTGCAACTTTTACATAGTTTCCATCATCTTTATAAGGCTTGGGTGGTACCAGTCTAAGATCTGCACCAATATTTTTTAAAGTATCTTTTTTTTCCTGAGTTTGATTGTCATTCATTACGATTATTGTCTTATAACCTAAGGAATTTCCCAAAAGACATAAACCTATCCCAGTATTACCAGCAGTACCTTCAACAACGATTCCACCTTCCGAAATTAGTTTCTTTTCTTGTGCATCTTTTATTAGCGCAAGAGCAGCTCTATCTTTTACGGATCCACCTGGATTTAGGTACTCTGCTTTTCCATAAATATTACATCCAGTTACCTCAGAGGCTGCTTTTAATTTAATTAAAGGTGTATTGCCAACTGACTCGATAAAGTTGTTTTTAATTTGTGTCATTAATCTTTATCTTTATCAGTAACAGCATAAGGTTGAAATCCTTTTGTAGCATCACCAACTTTTGTAGCTGGAATTCCTACCATTATCGATTTTTCAAGAACACTTTTAGTAACTACTGCATTTGCACCAATTAAGGAATTCTTACCAATTGTTATTGGTCCCAAAATTTGAGCTCCAGATCCAACAACAACATTATCTTCTAAAGTTGGATGTCTTTTAGTATTTCTTTGATCATTAGTATTTATACTTGGAGCAATACCTCCTAATGTGACATTGTGATAAATAGTAACGTTATTTCCAATCTCAGAAGTTTCACCAATAACCACTCCCATACCATGATCAATAAATAAATTTTTTCCAATCTTTGCTTTTGGATGAATTTCTATCCCAGTTAAAAATCTTGAAAATTGAGAGATGATTCTTGCAATTAAATCAAATTTTGCTATCGCAAAAAAATTTGCAATTTTATGAAAAAAAATCGCCTTAGCTCCTGGGTAAGTTAAAATTATACTTAATTTAGATTTTGCCGCAGGATCTCTGTCTATTATAGATTGTAAAAAATCATTCATAAAATTTGTCAACTTGATTTAAAAAACCAATGCTTATATAGTATTTCTGTTAAGTATTTAAAGGAGCAAATATGTACAAAAATACAAATTGTTTTCATTTAGCTATTCCATGTGGAGATTTGGAGATAGCTAAGAAGTTTTATAGTGAAACGCTAGGCTGTAGACTTGATAATTCTGCTCAAGAATGGGCAGATGTTGATTTTTGGGGAAATGAGTTAACCCTTCATGCAAGTGAGCATAAACTTGATAACGAAAGACATGATGTTGATATGGGTAATGTTTCAGTTCCACATTTTGGAGTTCACTTATCCCGTAAAGACTTTGATGCTCTCAAGAAAAGACTAAAAGAAAAAGGTGCAAAATACTATGACGAACCTTATTTAAGATTTAAAGGGACAAAGTATGAGCAAGAAACTTTCTTTGTTAAAGATCCTAACGAAAATATTTTAGAGATTAAGACGTTAACTGCTAACGCAGAATAATTTAAGTCCTAGATGGAATACCTAATATTAGGTTTCTTTACTGGGCTAAGTCTAATTTTAGCCATTGGTGCACAAAACATATTTGTTATAGAGCAGGGACTAAAGAGACAATTTATATTTACTGTCTGTCTGATTTGTTCGATTTCAGATTATCTACTAATTTTTTTAGGCATCATACTATTTGAATATTTTAAAAATTATTATAATGAGACTGTTGAGCTTATATTAAATATTTTATTATTAATATTTTTATTACATTTTATTTACTCAAAAATTAAATCAAGTTTTTCAAATATTGATTTTTCTACAACCAAGTCTGAAGAGAATTTTAAAAGTATTTTTTTAAAAACGTTAGGATTTACCTATCTGAATCCACACGTCTATTCTGATACAGTTTTTTTTCTAGGAAATTTTTCAAAAAATTTAATCTTAATTAATAAAATATATTTTGGTTTGGGTGCAACGATTTCTTCATTTTTATTTTTTTTTATGATCGGTTATTTAGCAAACTTTTTATCTAAGTATTTAAACAATAAAAAAACTTGGTTTTATATAAATGTGTTTGTGGTGCTTTTTATGACAGTTTTGTCTTTCTATGTTTTAAATAACATTCTTAATTTTTATTGAAATAAAACACTTTTGAAGGGTTATTTAGACCTATTGGTTTTTTTGAAAAAGTAATTAAATAAACGTTATGAATGATTTAAAAAAACATTATCAACCAATTAACTTTAGTGACAAAGTTGCTTTAGCTTTTACAAAGTTTTTAAGGTTTCTAGCTGATACTTTTTTTAAAAAAAGATATGGCCACAGAGCTGTAGTTTTAGAAACAGTTGCTGCAGTTCCAGGAATGGTAGCCGGCATGATCATTCATCTAAGATCCTTAAGAAAAATGCAAGATGACAGAGGATGGATTAAAACACTTTTAGATGAAGCTGAAAATGAAAGAATGCATTTAATGACTTTTATTCATGTTGCTAAACCAACGTGGATTGAAAGAATTATTATTTTAATGGCCCAATTCATTTTTATTATTACATACGCAATTATTTATCTAGTATCACAAAGAACTGCCCATAGAATTGTTGGCTATTTTGAGGAAGAGGCTGTTAGAAGTTATACAGAATATTTACATGAATTAGAAACTGGCAAAATAAAAGATGAACCGGCTCCAGAAGTAGCAATTAATTATTGGAACTTACCTTTGCATGCTACATTAAAAGATGTAGTGAGAGTAATACGAGATGATGAAGCTGGACACCGTGATGTAAATCACAGTTTTGCAAATATTATAAATGAAAAAAAATATCCTAAAAAAGAAGAAAATATAAGTTCTGAGGATTTAAGTAGAGAATAATTATTCGTTTGAATATCCGTATTTACGCAATCTTACATCACCAGTCCTTGCATGCGCTTCCATGCCTTCATATCTAGATATTCTAGCTGCAGCAGCACCAACAAGTTCTGTAGACTCCTTTGTCATTCTTTGGAAACTTAGAGTTTTAATAAATTTTCCTACAAATAACCCACCAGTATATCTACCAGCACCCTTGGTTGGTAAAATATGATTTGTTCCTGAACATTTATCTCCATATGCAACAGTTGTTTCCTCACCCACAAACAAAGATCCGTAATTAGTTAATCTTTCATGAAACCATTTTAAATTTTCTGTTTGAACTTCTAAATGTTCAGGAGCGTATTCATCACTGATTTTTACTAACTCTTCATCAGTGTCACAAAGAATTACCTCTCCGTAATCTCTCCATGCAGCATCAGCATTTTTTTTTGGAACCTCAGGGAGTTCTGCAATTAATTCTGGAACTCTTTTCATTACTTTTTCCGCAAGCTCTTTACTTTTAGTGTATAACCAGCAAGGAGAATTATAGCCATGTTCAGCTTGACCAACTAAATCAACAGCTACTATTTCTGGATCAGCTTTTTCATCTGCTATTATTCCAATTTCGGTAGGGCCAGCAAATAAATCAATACCAACTTTGCCAAATAAAATTCTTTTT
This sequence comes from uncultured Pelagibacteraceae bacterium, assembly GCA_902626725.1. Lineage (GTDB taxonomy): Bacteria > Pseudomonadota > Alphaproteobacteria > Pelagibacterales > Pelagibacteraceae > Pelagibacter. The sequence continues at coordinate 24,438 of CACOGI010000004.1, read as the reverse complement.
GCTTCAGCGACAAATTGGTTTCCTGGACCAACAATAATATCTGCTGGTGGATTTTTAAATAATCCATTAGTCATTGCAGCAATAGCTGGAACACCACCTAAATTTAAAATTACATCTGCACCACAAAGATCAGCTGTATAAACTATAGTAGGATGAGCGCCCACACCTTCTTTAGGCGGGCTACAAGCGATTATATTTTTTACACCAGCAACTTTTGCTGTTGTGACACTCATTACCGCAGAAGCAATATGTGCATATCTTCCTCCAGGAATGTAGCATCCAGCAGTGTTCACTGGCACCAACTTTTGACCAGCATATAAACCGTTAGATAATTCTACCTCAAAGTCTTTACCATAGTTTTTTAATTGGGCTTCAGCAAACTTTCTTACTCTTTCATAAGAAAATTGAATATCATCCTTAGTTTTTTGATCTAAAGTTTTTTTAATTTCTTCAATTTTTTCTTTTGATACAGAAATCTCACCATCATATTTGTCAAATTTTTTTGTTAAATCAATACATCCTTGTTCTTTAGTTTTTTCAATGTCTTTTAATAAATCTTGAACAATACCTGTAGTTTTTGTGTCATCAGTTGATGATGTTTTTGGTGATTTTTTAAGGTATATGATTGCCATTATATTCTTTTTTCTGATGAATTATTTAAGGCAATTTCAATTTTATTGCAATCAAACAATTAATCTAATGCAACCATTGCTGCAGCAATAGAGGCTAATCTTGCTTGAGCTTCATCAGAACGACTTGTAATAACAACAGGTACTTTGCCGCCAACAACAACTCCAGCAGCACATGCACCACAAAAATAAATTAACATTTTAACTAAAGCATTACCTGTTTCAACACTTGGGACCAATAAAACGTCAGCAATACCAGCTACATCATTTTTAATTCCTTTTATAGCCGCAGATTTTTTTGATATACTATTATCAAAAGCAAGAGGTCCAAATACGTCTGCATTTAATTTTTCTTTTTTAGCTAATTTTGTTATTTCATCTGCTTCCATGGAACTTGGCACGCTGTCTAAAATCTCTTCAGTAGCTGATAAAATAGCAACTTTTGGCCTTTCGATTCCAATCCTATTTGAAAAGTTAATTACATTTTTTAAAATATGCATTTTAGTTTTTACATTTGGTAGAACATTTAATGCTCCATCAGTAATTATAAGTGGCTTATCTTCTTTATCTAAAGTCATATGCCAAATATGACTTAATCTAGTTTTACCAAGTAAATTATATTCTCTCTTTAAAACCTCTTTCATTAAAACGTCTGTATGAATATGGCCTTTAACTATAATCCTAATTTTCTCCTCACTAGCAAGCTTAGCTGCGATGGTAGCAGTATTATTTTCTACAGGTTCATGAATAATTTCATAATTTGAAATATCCCATTTTAAATCTTGTGCACATTTATGAATTTCTTTTTCATCTCCAATAAATATTGGTTCAATTAAATTTTCATTTACTGCATCTTGGACCGACAGCATTGGCAAAGGTTTTCCTGCATTTACTATTGCTGCTTTTACACCTTTTTTTTTGTGTGCTACATTTAATAAATTATTTGGACAAACAATTTCTTTACTTGAAAGCATATTTATTTTTTAAGAAATTTTAAATCTTCTTGGATTATCTTTGATATTTTTATTTCTTTTTTTGAATTCATTTTAAATCTTTTATATTTATTTTGACCAGGATACACTATTTCTTTTACTCCTTTAATTTTTGGTAATTTTTTAATTATTCTTATATTCTCTTTAATTCTACTATTATAGTTTTTTACAAATAAATTTGTTTTAAATGTGATAAATAAATGCCCAATATTTTGTGGTCCAGAAAAATCATCAAATGGATCTTTAACTTTGCCAGCATGATTTCCACCAGTAAAGACACCGCTTAATATATCAACCATCCAAGCCAAACCTGAACCTCTAAATCCAGCGATTGGAAGCTGTACACCTAAAAGTGCTTTTTTAGCATCAGTTGTCACTTTACCAAATTTATCTAGCGCTACTCCTTCAGGAATTTTTAGATTGTTTCTTGCCGCAACTCTAATCTTACCTCTATTGATCATCGAGATTGAAGTATCTAAAATAAATGGAATTTTTGATCCAGTAGGTGTACCAAAACAAATTGGATTAGTTCCAAATAAACTTTTTAAAGAGCCATGTGGTGCAACAGCTGGTGGAGCATTAGTAAAAATCATTGTAATTAAATTTTTTTTAACTGCTTGCTCTGCATAGTATCCTGACAAACCATAGTGACCACTATTTTTTACAGCAACTAATCCTATACCAGTTTTTTTGGTATTCTGAATTGCTTTTTTAATTGCAATATCAGCTGCTACAAACCCTATACTATCATCAGCATCGATATGAGAAATTGATTGAGAAATTTTTTTTATTTTAATTTTAGGTTTTGGATTAATTATTTTTTTTGAAATTCTATCACAATACATTTTTAATCTTGATAAACCATGCCCATAGGCACCAACCAACTCTGCATTGATCAAAGCATTCGCTGATATCGAAGCATGATTTTCGCTAAGACCAAATTTTTTAAATATTTTGATAACTTCTTTTTTTAAATTCTCTGTTTTCAAATTAACCTTTTCCACGCCATGGAATAGTTTTATCTATTATTTTTCTTAATGTAACATCAAACAAGAGACCAAGCATTCCCATTATGAAAATTGTTATCCAAATAACTTCATACTGAAAGTATTTCTTAGCAACGTTTTCTACAAACCCAATACCTGTCGTTCCTGCTAAAAATTCGGCTGCCACTAAAGTTCCCCAACACATACCAACAGCAACCCTTATTCCAGTTAAAATTTCAGGTAAAGAGTTAGGGAAAATCACATATCTTAAAATTTGTTTCTTAGATGCACCTAAAGAGTGTGCCGCATGAATTTTTGATAATTGCGTTCCAGAGGCACCAGCTCTGGCTGAAATAATCATAATAGACAATGAGACCATGAATAATAAAAATACTTTTCCTGTGTTATCGATACCCAAAACAGAGATGATAAGAGGCGCCCAAGCTAATGGAGGCACAGGTCTGTATAATTCTATAAGTGGATCAAAAAAACCTTTTGCAAATCTATTTAACCCCATAAATAATCCTAACGGAACCCCAATAATAATTCCAAAAACTAATCCTAGAAAAACTCTCATGAAAGAATCCCAAATGTGACCATATGGAACTGGAATCTTTAATAATTTAAAGTCGCCTGTTACAAATTTTAAAACTACACCTTTAAAATTTTGCTTAACTATTCCATTTTTAGTATGAACTGGATATTCTCCAGGTAAAATATCTGCAATCCAATCGGGCAAAATAAAACCTATCCATGTACTTATATCCACCATCTTAATCCATAAAAGAGGAATATCTTTATAACCAACGCTTGGTTTAGACATTAATACAAATTTATTAAAAGTGTCAGATGGTTTTGGTAACCATCTACCAGAACCTTGTTCTGAACAACTTGGACCACTTGCAACTATTGTACCAGCCGGAAATAAAAAGATATCAATAAGTCTTAAACCACCTTGAGCATCTAATTGAGCATTATCAAATTTGACAATAGCATTCTGCATTTTATCCAATGCGTTTGGTGGATAAATACTTGCAAACTCTATTCTTCTTGCAATTTTAACAATATTTTTGGCATAAGTAGAAGCTATCTCTTCGTTTTCAGTTAAATCATTTCTGTATACTTTAATTTCATCTTTAATTTTTTTAATTTTATTTTTAAATTCTGGATTATGGTTTCTTAGTTTAAAAAATTCTTCACTTATCAAATTTAACTCTTGAGCTGCAGCATGAAATTTTAAGCCTCTATCAGTAGCTGGTATAAGAGGTACTTCTAAAGTATTTTCAATACTTCCTGAGCCAGCATCAATTTTTGTGATACCCCAACCACCTTCCTCATTTACAGCCTTAAGTCTCTCGTTTAGCTCTTGCTCTGTTTCAAACGGATAATCAGGTTTTTGAAAATTTTCAGTTAAAAGATTAATTTTACCAGTTATATCCTCAATTTTTTCTCTAGTTTCTTTTTCAAGTAAATCCTCATTAGTCAATAGTGGAATTAATTGATTTGTTTTACCTATAAAGCTTACAAGAATTGTCTTTTGTTCATTATTAAGTTCTTTAGAATTTTTTATCTCATTTGAGAGCTTTTCTAAATTCTTATTTTCTTTTTTAATTTGAGAAGTACTTTTAAACTCTCTTTGTTCTATAGGAAATTGATATTTCAATCCTAATAAAGAGTCGTTTACTTTTCCTACTTGGCACAGCTCATTAGCAGATTTTGGATAAAAACCTTTCGCGATATCCCAAGAATAGTAAAGCCAAATTAAAAGAAGAAAACTACTTCCAACAATGACCCAATGAGTTCCACCTAATGCTCTTTCAGGATTTCCAAAAACTGCATCAACTTTTTCAGTTTTAATTAATCGTCTGCCATAAAGGATACAACCGATCACAGCAAAAAATATTAAAAAAGTTATTATTTGGGTTAACATTTAATTTTCTTTTCCCATTATTTCTTCTTCCATATTCCAGATCATTTCTAGAATTTCCTCTCGCTTTGAAGAAAAATCTTTATCTTTCTTAATTTCTCTTAAGTCTTGTTTAAGTCCCATTGATGCAAATGGAAGATTGTATTCTTTATGTATTCGACCTGGACGAGGAGCCATTACGTATAATCTTTCACCGAGTAATAAGGCCTCTTCAACTGAGTGAGTAATTAATATAATTGTTTTTCCAGTTTCTTTCCAAATTTTTAAAACTAAGGACTGCATTTTTTCTCTGGTTAAAGCATCAAGAGCCCCTAAAGGTTCATCCATAAGAATTAAGTCTGGATCGTTTATTAAACATCTTGCAAGAGCAACTCTTTGCTGCATCCCTCCAGACAATTGGTATGTAGGTGTATTGCCAAAACCTTTTAGTCCTACAATATCTAACCATTCATCAACTTTTTTTTGAGTTTCAATAGGATCGTTATTTTTCATCCTCAATCCAAAATTTACATTTTCAGCTACTGTCAACCATTCAAATAAAGCTCCTTGTTGAAAAACCATTCCTCTTTCAACACCTGGACCATCAATTTCTTTATTATTTAAAGTAATAGTTCCTGAAGTTGGTCTTATAAAACCCGCAGTGATATTTAATAAAGTTGTTTTACCACAACCTGATGGACCGAGAACTGTAAGAAGCTCTCCTTTTTTAAGAGTAAAATTTAAATCTTTTAAAGCGTGAACAGTTTCTCCTTTTGGAGTCTTAAAAATCATGTTTAGATTTTGAGAAACTAAATCACTCATTTAATACCTTATATTAGAAATCTTTTAAAAAAAATAGGCACCAATTTAAATTAATTGGTGCCTATTAAATTTTTCTTTCTCTATTTAATTATAGAGGTAAGAAACTAGTGTCTACATTTCCTCTTGGTGTTCCCATTCCTTTTAAGAATGCATCAAGATTTCCCTTAGTCATAGAATGTTTAGTTTCTTCAGGTGTTAAGAATTTGAAACCACTTAAAGTTTCTTTCATATCACCTACTTTCATTTCTGAAGCTTTAGCCATAACGCTCATGTTACTTTTACCAGCTTTGTATCTAGCATTTGCTTCATGAGTTACTTCTATAAAAGTTCTAAGCATTTCAGGATTTTCCTTCATAAACTTTGTAGTTACAGAAGTAATATCTATTCCTAAAATACCAGCGTCTCTAGCTTCTTGTACTGTAAGTAATCTTGATCCTACAGCAGTCGCAGCTTTAATAGAGTTACCACCAAATAAACATGCCATTACAACATCACCACTTACTAAAGCAGCAGCTCCTTCTTCAGGGTCCATTTGAATAATATCCATTTTTTTTCTGTCAGCTCCAACAACTTTCATACTTTCATCAAAAACATACTCAGCCATTGTTCCTAGTGGAACAGCAACTTTTTTACCTTCTAATTCAGTTGCGTTTGCTTTTGTAATTCCAGAAGCGTTAGAAGTAACACAAGTTGTTCCTCCCATTCCGTATTCCATAGCAATATCAACTAATTTAATTGGTGCTTTAGATTTAACAGCATTAATAAAAGGCACTAAACCTTGTGAGTAAGAAATATCAATATCTCCTGCTAACATAGCATCAGTCATAGCTCCACCATTAGTGAAGTTTGTCCATTTTACTGGTACACCCAAAGCTTTTGCAAAATTTTTCTTTTGCATGTCTTCTAAATTTGGACTTGGCCATTCTAGAAAGTAAGCAACTCTAACTTCATTAGCTGCTGAATTTGCAACTGAAACACTTAAGTTAAGAGCAACAAAACATCCTAAAAGAAAGCTAATTATTTTTTTCATTTAATCCTCTTTGTTAGTTATTTATATGTTCTAAGTTTAAAATTAATTCAGTAGAGAAGTAAAACAAAAAAGTGTTTATTTTGAATACAACTTTAAGTTGCGGCAATTATTTTGGTGGTTAATTAGCCTTATATAGTCTAAAGAATCTTATAATTATTAATTAATAAAATTTTAAAGAAAGAAATTATGAGTTCAGAAAATCGTACTTCAGTTCCAAATTCATTAAATGAACATTGGATGCCGTTTACATCTAACAAAGACTTCAAACAAAATCCAAGATTAATCACTGAAGCAAAAGGAGTTTATCTAAAGACTCATCATGGAAAAACACAAATTGATGCAAGCTCAGGATTATTTTGCAATCCGTTAGGACACGGTAGAAAAGAAATTACTGAAGCAGTAACCAAACAATTGGAAACTTTAGACTATGCACAACCTTTCCAACAAGGATTTGGGGGTTCATTTGAATTAGCGACCAAAATTTCAAAACATACTCCAGGAAATTTAAATAAAATGTTTTTTACTATTTGTGGTTCAACAGCTGTCGAAACAGCAATTAAAATAGCAGTTGCTTATCATAGAGCAAAAGGAAATGCTCATAGATTTAGATTTGTTGGTAGAGAACGAGGCTATCATGGAATGAATATTGGATGTGTATCTGTTGGAGGAATGATTAATAATGTTAAAACTTTTGCAAGTATTCTAATGCCAGGAGTTCAGCATATGAGACATACACATTTGCCAGATCATAAGTTTGTAAGTGGTCAACCAGAAACTGGTGGAGATTTAGCTAATGATTTAGAAAGAATTGCAAGCAACTTTGGTCCAGAAAATATAGCTGCTTGTATTGTTGAGCCAATAGCTGGATCAACAGGAACATTAGTTCCACCGAAAGGATATTTACAAAAGTTAAGAGAAATTTGTGACAAGCATGGAATACTTTTAATTTTTGATGAAGTAATTACTGGCTGGGGAAGAACTGGCTCGTCATTTGCAAGTCATGAATTTGGTGTAACTCCAGATATTATGACAATGGCCAAAGCTACTACAAACGGAGTTGTTCCCATGGGTGTTGTTGCTTGTAAAGACGAAATTTATGATGCAGTAATGGATGCATCACCAATGGGATCAGTTGAGTTATTTCATGGATATACATATTCTGGAATACCAGTAGCTGTCGCTGCTGCGTTAGCTGTTCAAGATATTTTTGAAAAAGATGATATTTTTAATAGAGCAAAAAACTTAGCTCCTTATTTTCAAAAAGGATTATTTTCTCTTCAAGATTTAGAGTCTGTAGAGAATATTAGAGGCTATGGAATGATGGGTGGAATTGATATGAAAATGAAAGTTAAACCTGGTAAAGCTGGTTATGAATGTTTTAAAGCTTGCTACGAAGCTGGAGTTAACTTTAAAGCAACAGGAGATTGTTTAATTATTGCTCCACAATTTATTTGTGAAGAAAAACATATTGATGAGATTATTGATAAACTAAGAACGGGTATCACTAACTATCAAAAAAACCAAAAAAACTAGTTAGTTATTTTTATATCTATAGTTAACAGAGAGAGATAATGAGGATAGGCGTACCTAAAGAAATAAAACCACAAGAAAACAGAATAGGTTTAACACCTGAAAGTGTAAAAACTCTTGTATCAGAGGGTCATGAAGTTTTAGTTGAAAACAACGGTGGTTTCGAAGCAGGTTTTGAAAACGATCAGTATACAAATGCTGGAGCAAAAATTGTTAATAAAGCTTCAGATATTTTTAATGATGCAGAAATAATTGTTAAAGTAAAAGAGCCTCAAAAAGTTGAGGTTGATATGATTAGAGAAAATCAAATTGTGTATACTTATCTTCATTTAGCTGCTGCAAAAGAATTAACTGAGGGATTAATAAAATCAAAAAGTATAAATATTGCCTATGAAACAGTAACTGATGATAATGGAAGACTTCCATTATTAGCACCAATGAGTGCAGTAGCAGGTCGTATGTCGGTTCAAGCAGGAGCGCATTGTTTAGAAAAAAATCAAAAAGGTAGGGGAGTATTGTTAGGAGGAGCGCCAGGAGGTGAGCCAGCAAACGTATTAATTCTTGGGGGTGGTGTTGTAGGAGAAAATGCTGCAATTATAGCAACTGGCATGAGAGCTAAAGTTCATATTGTAGATAAATCTGAAGCGAGATTGAAACAATTAGTTGAGATGTTTGGTGATAAAATAATTCCAGAACAAAGTGATAAAATAGATTTAAATAAGTTAGTTGCTGAAGCAGATTTGTTAGTAGGTGGTGTTTTAATACCAGGTGCAGAAGCACCAAAATTAGTCACTAAAGATATGTTAAAATTAATGAAAAGAGGATCCGTAATAGTTGATGTTGCAATTGATCAAGGTGGATGTGTTGAAACAAGCAAACCTACTACACATGGTGATCCAACATATATTGTAGATGATGTAGTTCATTATTGTGTAACAAATATGCCTGGTGGAGTTCCAAGAACTTCTACTTTTGCATTAAATCAAGCAACACTTCCTTATTTAGCAAAACTAGCTAACAAAGGTTATCAAAAGGCTTTAGGGGAAGATAAAAACTTTTTAGCAGGATTAAATGTTCACAAAGGTCATGTGACTTATAAAGCAGTTGCAGATGTGTTTGGACATCAATATGTTGACCCAGGAGTAGCAATCAAAAATTAAGTAGATGGAAAAAAAACTACCAAGTAGTACAAAAGTTGTTGTTATTGGTGGTGGTGTTGTTGGTTGTTCAGTAGCCTATCATTTAGCAAAATTTGGTTGGAAAGATACAATTCTTTTAGAAAGAGATCAGTTAACATCAGGGACAACTTGGCATGCTGCGGGACTTGTAAGTCAACTGGGTCCAACAGCAGCAATTACAAAAATTAGAAAGTATACTTTAGATTTATATAAAAAACTTGAAAAAGAAGTTGATCACTCAGCTGGTTTAAGGTTGAACGGTGCTCTTTCAATTGCACAAAATAAAGGAAGATGGCAGGAGCTTCAAAGACAAGCAACTACAGCTCAACTTTATGATGTTGATGTTAGAATTTTAGATAAAGATCAAATTAAAAAAGATTATCCAATAATTAATACCGATGAGGTGATAGGTGGAATTTTAATGCCAGGTGATGGAGCAGCTGATCCATCAGGTGTAACACACATGCTCGCAAAAGGTGCAAGAATGGAGGGTGCACAAATTTTTGAAAAATCACCAGTGGAAGAAATTTTAACAAAAGATGGAAAAATTTCTGGAGTAAAAGTTAAAGGTCAAATAATTAATTGTGAATATATTGTTTTAGCCTCAGGAATGTGGTCTAGACAAATTGCTGAAAAAATTGGAGTAAGTGTTCCACTTTATCCCGCAGAACATTTTTACATAATAACTGAGCCAATTGATAATTTGTCAAAAACATTACCAGTAATTAGAGATTTTGATAATAGCACATATATTAAAGAGGATGCTGGCAAAATTTTAGTAGGCATTTTTGAGGGAAAATCTATTCCTGCTTTTGATAAAACAAGTATCGTACCTGAAGATTTTTCATTTGGAGAATTTCCTGAAAATTTTGAACATTTTGAACCATATTTAGCATCTGCGATTAAAAGGTTTCCAGTATTAGAAAAAGCAGGAATAAGAAAATTTTTTGCAGGACCTGAGTCTTTTACCCCTGATACGAATACCTTGTTAGGAGAAGTTCCAGAAATAAAGAATTTCTTTGTATGTTGTGGTCTCAACAGCATTGGAATAGGAAGTGGTGGTGGTGTAGGAAAAGTTACGGCTGAATGGATGATGACTGGTCACATTAATGAAGATGTTTTTAGTTATGACATAAAGAGATTTCAAAAATTTCACTCAAAATTAGATTTTATTAAACCGAGAATTACTGAAACGTTAGGTGATCTCTATGGAATGCATTGGCCTTTTAAACAACATAAGACTTCAAGGAATATAAAAACACTTCCATATCACGATAATTTAAAGAGTTTCGGAGCATGTTTTGGTGTTTCAGCTGGATATGAAAGACCAATGTGGTTTGCACTTGATGGAGAAAAATCAGAGTATGAATACAGCTATAATTATCAAAATTGGTATCCTTCAGCAGAATACGAAACTAATAACACTATTAAAAATGTCGGTCTATTTGACTTATCACCCTTTTCAAAGTTTGAGATAAAATCTGATAAAGCACATAAAGAATTACAAAGAATTTGTACCGCTAATATAAAAAATGAGATTGGTAAATGTACTTATACTCATATGTTAAATCCCGATGGTGGAATTGAGACTGATTTAACAGTAGTTTGTTTAGACCAAAATCATTTTAGAATAATAAGTTCAGCAGCTACAAGAGAAAGAGATAAGTTTCATATTAACAAACATCTTTATAAGGATATAAAATTAAAAGATGTCACGGATGATTACTGTGTGTTTGGATTATTTGGACCAAAAAGTAGAAATTTAATCAAAGCAATTTCTAAAGATAAATTTGATAATGATAATTTCAAATTTGGTACAGCAAAATATATTACGATAGATGGGGTAAAAATTTGGGCTCAGAGACTCTCTTACGTTGGTGAATTAGGATATGAATTATATGTAGATATTAATGATGCTAAAAAAATATATGAATTATTAATTGAAAAAGGTAAAGATTTTAACCTTTCAAATTGTGGAATGCATGCAATGGATATTATGAGAATGGAGAGTGGTTTTTTACATTGGGGTCATGATATTTCACCAGAAGAAAATCAATATCAAGCAGGTTTATCTTTTACAATAAGCAATACAAAAAGTGAGGATTTTATTGGTAAACAAGCTTTAGAAAAAATAAAAAAAGACAATCTTAAAAGTAGATTTGCTATGTTTACTTTAAACAACAGTAAACCAGGTGAACCATTGTTGCTTCATGACGAACCTATTTATCTAGATGATAAAATTATTGGAAGATCAACATCAGGAAATTATTCATTTAATTTTAAGAAAAATTTAACTTTTGGATATATTAATAGCAATCTCACTAATGAAGAACTCAGTAATAAGAATTTATTTATTGAGGTAGAGAAAAAGAAATATCCTATTTCTATTCAACCAAAAGCCCTAAAACGAACAGATTTTAAAAATTTATAATTAAGTTCTTTTTCTCAATAAGATTACAAAGATCACTGAAGTGGCCATCATTATTAAAGCATATGCTGCGGTAGGAACCATGTATGTCATATTTTGACCAAATAATTGCGTTCCAACAAAAACAGCTAGAGTACCATTTTGCAATCCACATTCTAAAGAAATACATCTTTGTTGAGCAACACCAGATGCAAAAAATTTAGCTACATAAAAACCTATTACCATCATAGAAATATTAAGAATAAGAGATACAGTTCCGGCAGTAGTCATGAACATTATAATGCTATCCCATTCTTCAATATAGATAGCAAAAAAAACTACGCAAAATAATCCAATGGATATTTTTTCGATATATTTCATATTATTTTCAATGAAATTATTAAATACTTTTCTAATAATCATTCCAATAATTACGGGAATAGTCACAACAAAAAACATCTTTAATGATATTCCAAGCATAGAAACTTCTTTTTCAACATAAGTGATGTTAAATAAATCAATAGATAAAAAAATAATATAAGGAACTGAGACAATACTAATTAAACTTGTAAAAGCAGTAAGAGAAATAGAAAGAGCCACATCACCATCTGCAAATTTAGTTAATACATTTGATGTAACTCCCCCAGGTGCTGCTGCAATTAACATTACTCCCAAGGCTAATTCCACTGGGGTTTTTAAAATAATAATTAACAAATATCCAACAATAGGAAGAACAACTAATTGACAAATTAAACCTACGAAAAATTCTTTTGGATGTTGGAATACTCTAGTAAAATCATTTACTGTTAAAGACGCACCTAAAGACAACATTATAATCGCTAATGCAAATGGTGCTATTGTAGTGACTATACTCATGACCCCTTTAAGTATTTTTTTGCAACGTTATACTATTACTATTTAATATTTCAAGAGATTAAAAGCAAATTTAAAACTTTACGAATAAACTTAGCCTTAAATTTAAATGCCTCTGTTTGATAGGGCAGGATCTTTCTAAAATTCATAGAAGATAATACATATTGTTTTTTTGAATTTATCTTAATCAAATCTTGCTGAAGCAAGAATTTACATTTTCTAATTATTGTTGCTCTCGGAATTTGAGTCATATCAGAAATTGACATTGCACTTATACCAGTGTCAGAAGCAAGATTTTTAATAAGAACGTTGTTCGTTGAAAAATAATCTAATGAGTTTTCATTATCATTAGTATTGAGTTCTTTTGAAACATTTAAAACTTGATTCATACAAACTGTTCCCCAAATATGAAATGTAGTTAAATCTTGCATAAATTTATGGTATCCAATGATTAATGGTATTTGCATTCTATAAAACCATCGCCAGCATAACGTAAATTTTTTTTTTATAATATTTTCAATGGCTTTTTGATCAAGTTTTTTTGTGTAAACTTGTTCTTTATTCAAAATTTGAGATACTAAATAAATATATTTTGACGTAAATTTAATTTGGTTCTCTGGTTTTACAAAAGAAAATGCTTTTCTATCAATTATAATCTTTTTTTTACTTCGAGTTATCACTCCTTCTTTTTCAAGTTCTAGAACTTTTCTTCTAACAGTTTCTTTGGGTAAATCTAATTTTTCACAAAGTTCAGCAATACTGAACTTTTCAATTTGAAGATATGATTTTGAATAATATTCATCATAAGAGTATTGAATTTGCATCTGGTCGAAAAATTGAAGAGTTTTTTCAACTAATGAGATAATAATCAAATACTTATAATGATCATTAAATGGAGAATAGACATTATTCATCCAATTCCATTGGTGAAAAATCCATTCTTTACTTAAACCAGAATAATTAGACATTATTGCCTCATAAACCTGATCATCTGAGAGTGTTTTAGAAAAGTCTATTTCTTGTAAGCTCATAATTTTAAAAATGAGATATGAAACCCAAAATGGACATGTGTCAACTAAAATGTGACCCAATTTGAACCTCTATGTATTTGTTTTTACTCAAAGTTTAATCTTAAATACCTAAATGCAAATTAAAGGCTTTGAAAATAAAACTAGTTCTATCGAGACCCCAAATGATAGCGGTAATATTGAAAAGCCTTTACAAAGTAAAAATCAAAGTACCCAAAGAGTTGATATAAACGTTTTAAAATCAAAATTAAGAGAAAGAGAGAATATTGTATTAAAAAAAAATATAATTATTCTTATCAGTTGTTTGGCTTTAATTATAATTGCAGGGATCAGTCTCACATATCAATAATTCTCTTATTGGTTGTGTTATGATGGAAAGTGTGGTTAAATAAAATTATGCAAATAAGAAATTCTGCAAAAACAAAATTTAAAAATAACGAGCTCATAGATGATGAGGAAGTAATTGTAGAAAAAAAAGTTGATATTAATATTTTACTTAACAGAGTTAAAATAGAACAAAAAGATAAGATTAAAAAAAATTTTCTAATTACAGCAGGTGCACTTGGCACCCTTGCAATTACCGGTTTAATTTCACTAATCTAATATTATTTCAAATTTTTTTTTAAATTCCTTGGAATTTGATCAATCTGTATGATTAATTAATATTGAATAGAAATATTAAACTATTATAAATCAAAAAAAAAAGGCGGGGTAGCTCAGTTGGTTAGAGCGCGGGACTCATAAGCCCGAGGTCAGTGGTTCGATCCCACTTCCCGCTACCAAAACAATTACTTAATTATTCTTTTAAGGTAATTTGAGTATTCGCAATTTCCATAGAAATTTATAGAATTAAGCACTTGTTTTTTTGATATCCATTTTTTATTTAATGAAATTTCCTCTAAACAAGCAATTTTGAAACCTTGTCTATTTTCAACAGCTGAGACAAAATTTGAAGTTTTATAAAAATCATCAATTGAACCAGTGTCTAGCCATGCACCACCTCTACCAATTATATCTGCACTTAGTTGGTTTTTAGATTTATACATATTCAGAAGATCAACTATTTCAACTTCTTTTCTTTTAGAGGGCTTTAATCTTTTTGAAAACTTTACAACATTATTATCAAAAAAATATAAACCAGTAATTGCCAAGTCTGATAAAAATTTTTTTGGTTTTTCTTTGATGGATATAATTTTATTTTTTTTGTTGATCTTTGCAACTCCAAAAAGCTCTGGTTTAGAAACCCTATGTAAAACAACTCTTGCTCCTTTTTTTAATTGAGTATTTTTTAAAAGATTACTAGTTAAATTTTGACCGTAAAAAAAGTTATCACCTAAAATCATTGCGACATTATCTTTTCCTATAAATTTTTCACCTATCACAAATGCATCAGGTAAACCTTTAGGCTTTTTTTGTTCAACGTATGTAATTTTAATTCCTAAATTTTTTCCATTAGGTAGGATTTTTTTATATTGATTTAACTGACCTTTATTAACAATTATCAATATATCTCTTATATTTGCTAACATTAAAATAGACAAAGGGTAAAAAATTAAAGGTTTATCGTATATCGGAAGAAGTTGTTTGTTGACAGCTTTTGTTAAAGGACTCATTCTTGTCCCTTTACCACCTGATAAAATTATTCCTTTTTTTATCATCCTTTACCCAACCTTTTCAAAATATCTTTTCTTGGTAATGATTTAAAATAATTTTTGTTTTCATTATACCAATCAAATGTTAATTTTACCCCGTGTCTAAAATTTGTCTTTGCAGACCATCCTAACTTATTCTTTATTTTATTGCTATTTAACGCATATCTTAAGTCATGACCAGGACGATCTTTTATAAATTGGATTTTAACTTTTTTTCCTATTTTCATAATTGATTTAGCAACATTAATTAATTCTCTGGATACTTTAAGATTATTTAAATTTTTATTCGACCCAATATTATAAAATTCACCAATTTTACCTCTTGTAAAAACTTTAAGTAAAGCCTCACAATGATCTTTAACATAAATCCATTCTCTTGAATTTTTACCTCTACCATAAATTGGTAAAGGTTTGTTGTTTAAAATATTATAAATAAGTTTTGGAATTAATTTTTCTGGATGTTGTTTTGGTCCATAATTGTTTGAACAATTTGTAACTATTGCTGGAATTTTATATGTTCGAATATATGCGCTAACAAGATGGTCTGATGCAGCTTTACTAGCAGCATAAGGCGAGCTTGGTTGATATGGATAATTTTCAGATGATCTTCCTCTCAGAACATCTCCATAAACCTCATCTGTTGATATATGAATTAATTTTGATTTATATTTTTTTGAATATTCTTTAAAACTTTCAAGTAAATTATAAACACCAACTATATTACTCTGTATAAAATTTTTGGGACTATCTATTGATCTGTCTACATGTGTTTCAGCTGCAAGATTAAAAATCCCAATTGGTTTATATTTAAATATGATTTTTTTTAGCTTTTTATCTTTAATATCGCATCTTAAAAATTTGTAATTTTTTGAATTTTTGTATTCTCTTGTGTTATAAAAATTTGACGAATAAGTAATTTTATCTAAGTTTATGACAAAATACTTCTTTTTAATCAATATCTCAATTAAGTTGCTACCTATAAACCCTAATCCACCTGTTACTATTATATTTTTCATATATTTATTAATGACCTGGAAATTCAATTAAATTTTCTACTATATACCCCTTTTTTTCTAAATTATCTGATCCATTTAAATCAAATAGATTTATTACAAAAACAAAGCCGGACACCTTTCCACCAGAAATTTCTACCAGTTTTGCTGCTGCCTCAGCGGTTCCCCCAGTTGCAATCAAATCATCAATCACAAGAACACTATCATTTTTGTTTATAGAATCTTTATGTACTTCAATAGTTGCAGTACCATATTCAAGTTCAAAATCTACTGAATGTACCTCAGAAGGTAATTTATTTTTTTTTCTAAGCATTATAAATGGTTTTTTCAAAATATATGAAACAGCAGACGCAAAAACAAAACCCCTTGATTCTATCGCAGCTATTTTATTGAATTCTAATTTTTTTGATCTCTCAATGATTTGATTGATTGTTTCAGAAAATGCTTTTTCATCTTTAATCAATGTAGTTATATCCCTAAATAATATACCTTTTTTTGGATAATCTGGAATTGATCTAATAAAGTCTTTTAAATTCATATATGTTAAATATAAAAGTATAAATAAGTTATTTTTTAGACATGACAATAAATAAATTAGCAATAATAGGTGGAAGTGGACTTTACGATGTGGAGGAATTCAAAAATAGGGAGTTATTGGATTTAAATACACCATGGGGAAAACCATCAGATCATATTTTAAAAACAAATTATAATAGTAAGGATGTTTATTTTTTACCTAGACACGGTAGAGGTCATTTTGTTTCACCGTCAAAAATAAATTTTAGAGCAAATATTGACGCATTAAAACAATTAGGTGTCACCGATATTGTTTCAGTTTCTGCGGTTGGTTCTCTTAAAGAAGATTTACCTCCTGGAAAATTTGTTATTATAGACCAATTTATAGATAGAACTTTTGCAAGAGCTAAAACTTTTTTTGATGAAGAAATTGTTGCTCATGTTTCTATGGCACATCCAACCTCTATTGGTTTGATGAACGCATGTGAAGAAGCAATTAAAAAAGAAAAAATAGATTTTCAAAGAGGTGGAACTTACGTAGTAATGGAAGGCCCACAATTTTCAACCTTAGCAGAGTCAAAACTTTATAGAACTTGGAAAGCTGACGTAATTGGTATGACTAATATGCCAGAGGCAAAATTAGCTAGAGAGGCTGAAATTAGATATGCATCTGTCTCAATGGTAACAGATTATGATTGTTGGCATCCGGATCACGAAAATGTTGATGTTCAACAAGTTATAAAAGTTTTACTAGGGAATGCTGCAAAGGCAAAAAATATGATTAAAAATTTAATTGAAAATTTTGAAAATCATATAGATCCAAAAGATCCAACAAATAGTTGTTTAGATGTAGCTATCATTACAGCTCCAGAAAAAATAACCCAAAAAACAAAAGATAAACTCAAAACAGTTGCAGGTAGAGTTTTAAATAAATGAAAATTGAAGGTAAAGAATATCGAACTATTTGGTTTGAAAACGATGTTGTAAAAATTATTGATCAAACAAAACTTCCACACCAATTCATTATTAAAGATCTTAAAACAGTTGATGATGCAATAAATGCAATTAAAGTGATGGAGGTAAGAGGGGCCCCTTTAATAGGAGCTACAGCTGCTTATGGATTGGTTTTGGCTATCATTGAAAATAATGACCAATCTTTTTTAAAAAAATCAGCAGAAAATTTAATCAATTCCAGACCAACAGCTATAAATCTTAAATGGTCTGTTGATAGAATGATAAATAAATTATCAGGTGTTAATAGTGATAAAATTTTAGAAATGGCAAAGAGTGAAGCAAAAGAAATTTGTGAAGAGGACATAAAGTTTTGTAAAAATATTGGATTAAATGGTCTTAAAATAATTGAAGAAATTTATAATAAAAAAAAGGACACTGTAAATATTTTAACACATTGTAATGCTGGATGGCTTGCAACAATAAATTGGGGGACCGCAACTTCTCCAATATATTGTGCACATAAAAAAGGAATTCCAGTACATGTTTGGGCAGATGAAACTAGACCAAGAAACCAAGGAGCCAATCTAACATCTTATGAATTAAATGAAGAAGGTGTGAACAACACAATCATCGCAGATAACACAGGTGGTATTTTAATGCAAAGAGGTAAAGTTGATATGTGTATAGTTGGAACAGATAGAACTTTAGCCAATGGTGATGTTTGTAATAAAGTTGGAACTTATTTAAAAGCTTTGGCTGCTCACGATAATAATATTCCTTTTTATGTAGCGTTACCTAGTTCAACAATTGATTGGAATTTAAAAGATCATAAAGATATCCCTATAGAAGAAAGAAATTCAGAGGAATTATCACATATGGAAGGCTTTGATGATAAGGGAAATATTAAGAAAATTCAAATTTATCCAAAAAAAAGTAAGGCAATTAATTTGGCATTTGATGTAACGCCAGCAAAATATGTTACAGGTTTAATTACTGAAAAAGGTATATGTGAAGCATCATCAGAAGGATTAAATAAGTTATTTAAATGAAAAATTTAGATCTAAGAAATCAAATTATCGAATATTCTTTAAAATTAAATTCAACAAATCTTTCCCCTTTAAGATCAGGGAATATATCTGTAAGAGCTAAAGAAGATGATAAAGATGGATATTTAATTACTCCCTCAGGAAAAAAGTATGAAACCTTGAAACCGGAAGATATTGTTTTTATGGGTTTAAACGAAGAGATAGAAAAAAACGACTCAAACAACAATCCTTCATCTGAATGGAGATTTCACAGAGATATTTATGTTGATAAAAAGAATGCTCTAGCGATTGTTCATGCACATTCTCCACACGCAACAGCTGTATCTTCACATGGAAAAGCAATTCCCTCTTTTCATTATATGATTGCATTGGCTGGCGGAGAGGACATTAAATGTGCTGAATACGCTACTTTTGGAACAGAAGAATTGTCTAAAAATGTACTCAAAGCTCTACAAGATAGATGTGCTTGCCTAATGTCAAATCACGGCCAGGTTGCCTTTGGTAAAAATTTAGAACAAGCTTTCGAACTTGCACAAGAGGTAGAAAATATTTGTCATCAATACACTATTGCTCTAAAGTTAGGTCAACCTAAGATTCTTTCATTTGAAGAAATGAAAAAAGTTTTAGAAAAAGCGAAAGATTATAAAAAAGGGTAATATGATTAAAGTTGGGGAGCACATTACTTTAGATATAATTGGAACTGATAAAGATTACGATCCATCAGTATATGAAAGAGTAATAAAAGAAATTGCTGAAGCTGCGAAAGTAACAATTTTAAATATTTCAAAATATAAATTTGAGCCACAAGGATTCACTATATTAGCTTTGCTAGCTGAAAGTCATATTAGCTTTCATACATTTCCAGAAAAAGGAATTATTAGTTTTGATTTTTTTACTTGCGGAAAAATTAGTCCATCTATCGCAATTGATATTGTTAAAAAAGAATTTAAGCACAAAAGAATAGTCAAAAAAGAATTTAACAGAGATACAAAATCACTTTATCATGATATTTACAGTTCACCTGGTCTTCAAAAAGCTTATGTTGTAAATGATGTTTTGGAAGATTTTAAGTCTAAAGTTGGTCAGCATATCGAAATTTTAGATCTTGAACAATTTGGAAAATCTTTATTTATTGATGGTGAAATTCAAGTTGCTGCTTCAGATGAGCATCTATACAGCTCAACTTTCGTTGGATCTGGTTTAAAGTTGAATAAAAATATAGAAAGAGCAGCAATTATTGGTGGTGGTGATGGGGGAGTTGCCAGAGAATGTATATCAAAAAAATTTAATTTTATAGATTGGTATGAACTTGATCCTGAGGTAGTTGAAGTATGCAATAAACATTTAGGTGATATTGGACAAAAAGCTACAGAAAAAAACTCTGTTAAATGTGTTTGGGGTGATGCTTTTGAAAGCATTAAATCAGTAAAAGAGGATAGTTATGATCATATATTTGTTGACCTAAATGATGATCAATTTTGCATAGACTTAGCAGCAAAAAATATGGATTCTTTAGTAAGAATTTTAAAACCAAAAGGTGTTATAACAGCACAAGTAGGCAGCCAAGATAAAAAACCCCATCAAGTTGAAAATTGGTTAAACGTTTTTCATCATCATTTTGGAAACACTAAATTATCAAGGGTTTACGTACCTAGTTTTGATTGTTCCTGGAATTTTTCATCATCAATAAATCACTAATTTTCTCTTTTTTAAATCTCTAATTTATGAAATACTATTTTTTTATTAAAGGAGAAAATAATGAATATATTTAAAAAAACTATTTTTTCAGTTTTATTATCTTTATTAATCATAGGGAATGTTAATGCTGAAAAAATTAGAATCGGTACCGAAGGAGCCTATCCTCCATGGAATTCAAAAGATGAGTCTGGAAAATTAATCGGATTCGAGGTTGAATTAGCTTATACACTTTGCAGATATATTGGACAACAGTGTACCATTGTGGAGCAGGATTGGGATGGAATGATACCAGCGTTAATCATGAGAAAGTTTGATGCTATAATGGCAGGAATGTCAATTACAGCAGAAAGACAAAAGGCTATTAATTTTTCTCAGGGTTATGCTGATGAAGTTGCATCTTTAGCAGTTATGAAAGGCTCAAGTCTTGAGGGTTTAGATACTCCAGCAGGAATTAATTTAACTAAACCAAACGCAGCTGCAAAAAAAGCTTTAAAAACTCTTACTGCAGCTTTAGCAGGCAAAACTGTTTGTGTACAAACTGCTACAATTCACCAAAATTTCTTAGATTCTGGTGATGTTGGAAAAATAAATGTAAGAACTTATAAAACACAAGACGAGGTTAATCTAGATTTAGCATCTGGAAGATGTGATGCTGCATTAGCTGCAGCAGTAGCATTTAGCGATTATGCAGAAAAATCTGGAAAACCAGTTGTGCTAACTGGACCAACTTTTTCAGGTGGTGCATTTGGAAATGGCGTAGGAGTAGGTATTAGAAAAGATGATACTGAGCTTCTTAAAAAGTTTAACTCTGCTATTGATAAAGCGAGAAAGAACGGAGATATTAGTAGAATAGCTACTAAGTGGTTCGGTTTTGACGCTTCTATGTAATTAAATTTTAGATTTGGCGACTATCATGTATAGTCGCCAATCTGTATGGAACTTCTAGCATTTGGAGATACTGGTTGGGGCGATGAGTTATTTCGTGCTACCCTAATGACTATAGCTGTATCAATCACAGCTATGATTATTGGTTTTAGTTTTGCTGCAATTTTTACTCCATTAAAAATATCTAAGTTTAAATCTTTTAATTTAATTGCTAATGCCTATACGACAGTTATTAGAGGTGTTCCTGAATTATTAGTAATTTACCTTTTCTTTTTTGGTGGTAGTGGAGCAATCATGTTCCTTGCTTCAATGTTTGGATATAATGAGTATATAGAGATTAATGCATTTATTACTGGCTCTTTTGCAATTGGCATCATCTCTGGTGCTTATTCAACAGAAGTCTTTAGAGGAGCTATTCAATCTATTGATAAAGGCCAGTTTGAAGCCGCAAAAGTTTTAGGTTTGAGTAAGTTTGTACAATTTTATAAAATTATACTTCCTCAAATGTTAAGACTTGCTATCCCTAATTTAAGTAATGTTTGGCAAATTACGCTAAAAGATACTTCTTTAATTTCAGTAACAGGTTTAGTCGAAATAATGAGGCAATCTTATATTGCGGCTGGATCTACAAGAGATCCTTTGTTCTTTTATTCATTCGCTGCAGTTTTATATTTATTGTTAACTTTTTTAAGTATGAAGTTAATTAATAAATTAGAAGTAAAGTATAGTAGGGGGTATTAGTGGATTTTGAGTTAATGATAAATAGTTTCCCAAAGTTATTGAATGCTGCAATAATAACTTTAAAACTTTTATCTGTATCATTAATTGTGGGATTAATGATTGGTTTATTTTTTGCTATTCTTAGATTAAACAAAAATATTTTTGTTCATAAGTTTGCCTATACATACTCATATTTATTTAGAGGTACACCTTTATTAGTTCAAATATTCATTATTTATTTTGGTTTAGGTCAAATTGAATATTTGAGATCAACATTTTTATGGGTGATTTTAAAAGAACCTTATTGGTGTGCAATTATAGCCTTTGCATTAAATACTGGTGCTTATACATCTGAAATTTTAAGATCAGCTTTTCAAACAATTAAACCTGGTATAATAGAGGCTGGGCAAAGCTTAGGTTTATCAAGCAAAATTATTTTTTATAAAATTCAAATTCCAATCGCTATTAGACAATCACTTCCAGCTTATGGAAACGAAATAATTTTGATGATGAAAGGTACTTCTCTAGCAAGTACAGTTACTATCATGGATTTAACTGGTGTTGCAAAATATATAATTTCAACAACTTTCAAACCTATCGAAGTATTTATTGTTGCTGGTGGTATTTATCTATTTATGACTTTTATAATTCATAATGTGATTAAATTTTTAGAAAAAAAATATAGCTTCAATAGCTAGTATATTCTTTAATTTCTTTAATGACAGATCCAGTATGATTATTAATATCTAATTTAATTTTTGCACGATCATCATTTAGAAAGTGCACATCTCGAGAAAGTTTAATAAATTTTTCACCAAAGTTTTTGTCTTTTTCACATTGTCTTTTATCATCTTCAATAATCCAAAGTTTTGTGTTTATTTCTTTAAGTGTTAGATAAAGTTCATCAAGTTTTTCATCAGATATAACATTTTTTTTTAATTGATCTTTTAAAATTAAATGTTCATTGTTGATAAATTTTAACTTTTCAGGATCTTTTATTTTTTTCTTTTTGATCTCTAAAATAGAAATTTTATCTAAAAGCTCCCCAATTGAAACTTCTACAATAATTTTATTCATAAAATTTAATACTGTGTTATCTTGTTTTAAATATGTCTAATATTTTAATTATCAAACATGGATCATTAGGAGATATAGCTCAAGCTAGCGGTGCAATTCAAGATATATCTGAAAATCATAAAAATGATCAAATATACCTATTAACAACAAAACCTTATTTTGATCTATTTAATAATAATCCTTTTATTCACAAGATAATTCTAGATAAAAGATTACCAAGATATAATTTAATCTATCTATATTTCTTAATGAAAGAGCTTAAGAAGCACAATTTTTCAAAAGTTTTTGATCTTCAAAATTCCTCTAGAACTAATTTTTATAAGAAAATTCTTTTTCCAAAAGCAGATAAAATAGCTTGGTCGAGCTCAATTACAACATTACCATCAGATAAAAATAAAGATGAATTTGATAAAATTTCAGTTCTTGAGAGATTTGATTATCAATTAAAAAAGTCAGGTTTAAATACATCAAGTACTTTAAAACCAGACTTTAGTTGGGCTTCTACAGACATAAGTGAAATAAAGAATTTTTATGAACTAGATAAATATATTTTATTATTTCCTTTTTGCTCACCACATTTAACAATTAAAAAATGGCCTCATTATAATAAACTTATTAAATTAATTTTAGACAAATATGGTGATGAGTATAAAGTTGTCACTGCTCCTGGTCCAGCAGAAACAGATCATGCAAAAGATATAAATGCGATTCCTTTATTGGATAATGGAAGGGCACTAAATATATCTCAACTTACTTCTTTGATTAAAGGAAGTTCTTTTGTAGTTGCTAACGACACTGGTCCAGCACATATCACAGCTCATACAGGAACCAAAGGTCTCACATTATTTGGCAAACATACAACAGCATATAAAGTAAGTATAGAGAGAGAAAACTTTAAGGCTATAGAAGTGACAGATCTTAATAACTTAGGTGCTGAAAAAGTTTTTGAAAGGTTAGTTAGTTTACTGTGAGAATTTTTTTATATTCCTCTATAGTGTAAGACCAATTAAATTTAGAAGAAGTTTCTTTTGCATTTTTTCCAAATTCTAAATATTTTTTATTTTCTATCATTGAATTTAAGGAAAAATAAATTTCATCTAAATTATTTCCATCACAAATTAAACCAGTTTTATTATGTTGAATTGCATCTGATGCACCACCATCTTTGCCTCCAAGAGAAGGAACGCCATACTGTGCAGCTTCAATATAAGCTATCCCAAATCCCTCGACAGATGTTTTATGTACAATTGATGGCATAACAAAAATATCAGATTTAGCAATTAATGAAGCTTTTAAGTCGTCACTTATATTTTTAAAAAACATAACTTGAGAACTAAGATCAAGTTCTTTTACTAATTCTTTAATATTTTTTTCCTCATTACCATATCCAATGCAAATATATACAATATCAGGATATGTTTGTTTTAAATTTCTTATAGCCATAATTATTTTTTCATGATTTTTTCTTTTATCAAATCTAGAAACTGTAATTAATC
>CACOGI010000003.1 GCA_902626725.1 uncultured Pelagibacteraceae bacterium | reverse complement strand
GAAAAATTTTATTACTTCCAGGAGACGGGATTGGCCCAGAAGTAATTGGTGAGGTAAAAAAAATAATAAACTGGTTTAATGATAAAAAATCTTTAGACTTTGAAATTGATGAAGATTTAGCTGGCGGATGTTCTTATGATAAGCATGGTACACCTATTACTGATGAGGTTTTTTATAAAGCCTTAGAAAGTGCAGTTGTAATGTTAGGTGCGGTTGGTGGTCCAAAGTGGGACAATGTAGAGTTTTCAAAAAAACCTGAAAGAGCACTTTTAAAACTTAGAAAAGAGTTAAAACTTTTTGCCAATTTAAGACCAGCAATATGTTTTAAGCAATTAGTTGATGCCTCAACTTTAAAACCAGAAGTCGTATCAGGTTTAGATATTATGATTGTTCGAGAGTTAACAGGAGGAATTTATTTTGGAGAACCTAGAGGAATTAAGCCAATTGAAAATGGAGAAAGAAAAGGAATTAACACTCATACTTACACTAGTAGTGAAATTGCTAGAGTAGCTAGAATTGCTTTTGATTTGGCAAAGAAAAGATCAAATAAAGTAACCTCTTGTGAAAAATCAAATGTGATGGAAGCTGGTCAACTTTGGAGAGAGGAAGTACAGTCACTTCATGATAAAGAGTACAAAGATGTAGAGTTAAGTCATATGCTTGCTGATAATTGTTCTATGCAATTATTAAGAAACCCGAAACAATTTGATGTGATAGTAACTGACAATTTATTTGGGGATATGTTGTCAGATCAAGCCTCTATGTTAACAGGATCCTTAGGTTTATTGCCTTCAGCATCTTTAGGAGCTAAAAACAAAGATGGTGAAATGAGAGCTATGTATGAACCTATTCATGGTTCGGCCCCTGATATCGCTGGTCAGGGTGTAGCAAATCCTATAGCAACAATTTTGAGTTTCGCTATGGCTTTAAGATATTCATTAGATTTAGATAAAGAGGCAGAGTCGCTAGAAAAAGCTGTACAAGATGTTCTAAATGATGGATTAAGAACAAAAGACATTTTGTCAGTTGGAATGAAAGAGGTATCAACATCTCAAATGGGTGATGCGATAATTTCAAAATTGCAATAATCGATTAATTATTTTAAACTAAACATATGCCAAGCTATACCGCTCCAGTAGAAGATATGATGTTTCTTTTTGATAAATTAAGAAACAACAAAAATTATAATGAATTAGAAAAATACAAAGATGTAAGCTCGGACCTTGTTAAGGATATTTTACAAGAGGCAGCTAAAATAAATCAAAATCTTATTTTACCACTTGCAAAAGCTGGTGATGAAAATCCAGCAATTTTAGAAAATGGTGTTGTTCGGACTCCTCCCGGATATAAAGAGGCCTATAAAAAATATATTGAGGATGGTTGGACATCTTTGTCTTGTGATCCAAAGTATGGAGGACAAGGTATGCCTAAGACAGTGAGCGCATTTTTTGATGAAATGTTATCTTCTGCCAGCTTATCTTTTAAACTTTATAGTGAGCTAAGTATTGGAGCTTATAATTGTATAAATCACCATGCCACAGATGATATCAAGAATAAATATTTACCAAAAATAGTTGAGGGAAAATGGAGTGGCACAATGTGCTTAACAGAACCAGTTTGTGGTACTGATTTAGGTTTACTTAAAACAAAAGCAAAAAAACAATCTGATGGAACTTATAAATTAACTGGACAAAAAATCTTTATTACCTCAGGTGATCACGATCTTACTGAGAATATAATTCATTTAGTCTTAGCTAGAGTTGATGATTCTCCTGCTGGAACAAAGGGAATAAGTTTATTTTTAGTACCTAAATTTATAGTTAAGGATGATGGAACTGTAGGATCTAGAAATGGAATATCAACAGGATCTATAGAAACTAAGATGGGTATAAAAGGATCAGCCACCTGCGTTTTAAATTTTGACGAAGCGTCTGGATATATGATTGGAGCTAAAGAAAAAGGATTAAGTGCCATGTTTACAATGATGAATCTTGAAAGAATAGTTGTTGGTATTCAAGGTCTAGGTATTTCAGAAATTGCTTATCAAAACTCTCTGTCTTACGCAAAAGAGAGGAAACAAGGAAAAACAAATAATTCAGGATCAAAAAACGGAGCTGATTTTATTATTGAGCATGCAGATATTAGAAGAACTTTATTAAATATGAAATCAATTATTGAGGGTGAAAGAGCTCTGTGTTTTTGGCTATCTCAACAAACCGAAGTTAGTTTGTATCATCCAAATGAAAAAGTTCGTCAAGAAGCATCCGATTATGTATCTTTGATGACGCCTGTCGTTAAATCATTATTTACAGATTTAGCAATGGAAATAACCAGTGATGCAATGCAAATTCATGGAGGCTACGGGTATACAAAGGATCAAGGTATAGAACAGCTGTATAGAGATAATAGAATTACACCTATTTATGAAGGAACTAATTCAGTACAAGCAGCTGATTTAGTTTTTAGAAAATTATCAAATAAAAATGGGAGTATAATAAATAAATTTCTGGATCAGGTAAAATCTGAATGTAATTCCAGTAATGATAAAATTAAACCATTCATATCACAATTTAATAATCATCTTAGTATATTAAAAAAATTTAGTGATTGGATGATGGATAGAGCAAAAACAAATAAAGATGATGTAAGTGCTGCAGCAAATGACTATTTAAGAACTTTAGGTTATGTATCTATTGCATATGCATGGATTAAAGTTTTAGAGGTAAGTTTTAAAGATTATAATGAAAATAAAAATTTTTATAATGATAAAATAGATACTGCCAGATTTTACTTTGATAAAGTTCTGCCAAGAGCAGAACAACATTACAAGACAGCTATCTCTGGTAGTTCTAATTTAATGAATTTTAAATTTAACTAAAATGGGTCATTACGATACTAATTTGGATAAAAATAATGCAAATTATGTTCCATTAACTCCTCTAACTTTTCTAAAAAGAGCTAAAGAAATTTATCCGAATTATGAAGCAGTTGTTTATGAAGACCGTAAATATACCTGGGATCAAGTTTATAAAAGAACAGTTAAATTTGCAAGCGCACTTAATAAAATTGGTGTTGGAAAGGGCGATACAGTTTCTTTTTTAGCATTTAATACTCCAGAAATTTTTGAAGGTCATTATTCTGTGCCGATGACAGGCGCAGTATTGAACACCATTAATATTAGATTAGATGCTAAAACAATTGCTTATATTTTAGATCATAGCGAAGCAAAAGTATTAGTTGTTGATAGACAACTTCATGTAGAAGTAAAAAAGGCTTTAAGCTCATTAAAAAATAAAATTATAATAATTGATATTAACGATAAATTTGCAGATCAAGCCAAGTGTGAAAAAATTGGAGAACTAGAGTACGAGAGTTTTTTGAATACTGGTGATGAAAATTATGATTGGAAAATGCCAGAGGATGAATGGCAAGCAATTTCATTGAGCTATACATCTGGTACTACAGGAAATCCAAAAGGTGTTGTTTATCATCATAGAGGGTCATACCTAATGTCCACTGGAAGTGCTGTTGCTTGGAATATGCCTAATAGATTAAATTTTTTAACTATTGTTCCAATGTTTCATTGTAATGGTTGGGGCTACCCCTGGACTATACCCATGTTAAATGGAAGAACTATATGTCTAAGAAATATTGATATTAAAAAAATATTTGAATTAATTGATAAGTATGATGTAACTCATTTTGGTGGAGCTCCAATAGTACTGAATATGATTACTGGTGCTCCAGAGACTGATAGAAAAAAATTAAAACGAAAAGTTTATGTGTTAACTGCTGGGGCACCACCTCCAAGTATAATATTTAAAAAAATGAATGAACTGGGTTTTGAAGTGATGCATGTTTATGGATTAACAGAAACTTATGGACATGTCACACAATGCGCTTGGAACGATGCTTGGAATGAATTTGATGAAGAGAAACAAAATGAGATTAAAGCTAGACAAGGTGTCAGGTATCCAAACACAGAAGGTATAGCAGTTATGAATCCGGAAACAATGACCGAAGTGCCTAAAGATGGAAAAACTATTGGTGAAATTATGATCAAAGGAAATATTGTAATGAAAGGATATTTTAAAGATAAAGACGCAACATCTAAAGCTATGGATGGAGGCTGGTTTCATTCTGGAGATTTAGCTGTAATGCATCCTGATGGATATGTAAAAATTCAAGATAGATCAAAAGATATTATAATTTCTGGAGGTGAAAATATATCTTCGATTGAAATAGAAAATACTTTAGCAAAACATCCTTCAGTATCTATCGCAGCAGTAGTGGCTAAGCCAGATGAGAAATGGGGAGAGGTGCCTTGTGCTTTTATTGAAATGGTTAAAGATAAACCTGTAACAGAGAAAGATCTAATTAGCTTTTGTAAAGAAACTCTTGCTGGATTTAAGGTACCAAAACAAGTAATTTTTTGTGATTTACCAAAAACATCAACTGGAAAAATTCAAAAGTTTGAGCTTAGAAAAAAATTTTAGGTAAATAATTGATATTTCAAATAGAAAATAAAAATATCCATGCATCAGATGCAGGCCAAGGAATAGATTCTCAAAAAGAAACTATTGTATTTTTGCACGGTAGTGGGCTTTCGCATATAGTTTGGTCTCTCACTGAACAATTTTTTTCAAATAAGAATTTTAACGTATTATCATTAGATTTGCCTGGACATGGAAATTCAGATGGACCTTGTTTAGACAGTATTGAAAAAATTGCTGATTGGTTAGAAAAAGTTTTTGAAAAGTTAAATTTAAAAAACCTAATTTTAGTTGGTCATTCCCAAGGTTGTTTAGAAATGCTCGAGTATGCTTTCAAGTACAAACAGAGATTAAAAAAAATTGTTTTCATTGGAGGGTCAAATAAAATGCCTGTTCACCCTGATTTAATAGAGTTAGCTCAAAATGGAGACTCAGATGCTGTTAAATTAATGATGAAATGGGGTTATGAGGGTTCAAAAAAATTTATAGGCGGAAATCCAGTAGAAAAAATAATTCAGTCACCAAGAGATATTAGTGAAATATTAGCAGTAGATTTAAGAGCATGTAATAATTACTCTAATGGCTCTGAGGCAGCAAAAACAATAAACTTGCCTACATTATTGATATTAGGAGAATTAGATAAAATGGTTAACTTAGAAGTAGGAAAAAAATTTTCAAATTTACTACAAAATTCCAAGACACATGTAATTAAAGGATGTGGACATATGATTATGATTGAAAAAGCCTTTGAAATGCGAGAAAAGATCTTAAAATTTTTAATTTCATGAAAAATTATTCAATTGCAAAATCAAGAAGAATAAGGAGTACTCCTTACACATCAAGAATAGAAAAACAAGGCGTTACAGCTTATACAGTTTATAATCACATGCTGTTACCTGCTGCATTCGGGTCTATAGAGGTTTCATGTAACCATCTAAAAAAAGAAGTTCAAGTTTGGGATGTATCGGCTGAGAGGCAAGTAGAAATTTCTGGTAAAGATGCAGCAAAACTTGTTCAGCTAATGACTTGTAGAGATTTATCAAAGTCAAAAATAGGAAGATGTTATTATTGTCCAATTATTGATGGCAATGGAAACTTAGTAAATGACCCTGTAATTTTGAAATTAGCTGAAGATAGGTGGTGGATTTCAATTGCTGACTCAGATGTTATATTTTTTACAAAAGGTCTTGCATCTGGAAATAATTTTGAGGTTCAAATTTTTGAACCAAATGTTGATATATTTGCAATACAGGGACCAAAATCATTCAGTTTAATGGAAAAAGTTTTTGGAAAAAAAATTACAGAATTAAAATTTTTTGGCTTTGATTATTTTGATTTTAAGGGTGTTAACCATTTAATTGCAAGATCTGGTTGGTCAAAACAAGGAGGATTTGAAGTATATGTCGAAAATACTCAATCTGGTTTAGATCTCTATGATCACCTTTTTGAAATAGGTGATGAGTTTAATTTAAAGCCTGGTTGTCCTAATCTTATAGAAAGAATTGAGAGTGGTCTTTTATCTTACGGAAATGATTTTGATAATAATGATAATCCTTTTGAATGTGGCTTTGATAAATATGTAAATTTAGATTCTGAAATATCGTTTTTAGGTAAGGAAAAATTAAAGAAAATAAAAAAAGATGGTATAAAAAGAAAATTAATGGGAGTTTTTATCGAAACTGATAAAATTAACTTAACCAAATCTCTTAACCTTAAAGATGAAAAAGGAAATTTTATTGGAGACTTAAGATCAGCTTGTTATTCGCCACATTTTAAAAAAGTTATAGGAATAGCAATGATAAATGAGCCTTATTGTAAACCATCGACAGCGGGATTGTTGGAAATTGGGGGAAATTCTTTAGCTGTAAAAGTTTGCGATTTGCCTTTCATCTAGTATAAAACCTACATCATGAATATTGCAATTGTAGGAGCAACAGGAAATGTTGGAAGAAAAACTTTAGAAGTTCTCGAAAAAAAAGAACTATCTATTGATAATCTGTATTTAGTTGCTTCATCTAAAAGTGCTGGCAAAAAAATTAGTTTTAAGGATAAAGAACATGAGGTTTTTGATCTGGAAAATTTTGATTTTTCTAAAGTAAAAATAGCTTTTTTTGCAGCTGGTGGAAAAATCTCAGAAAAATTTGCAGAGAAAGCCGCAAAGCATTGTCTAGTCATTGATAATTCAAGCTTTTATAGAATGGATCCAGATGTTCCTTTAATTGTTCCACAAGTTAACTCAAACCATTTAGATCAAATAAAAAAAAATATTATAGCCAATCCAAATTGTTCAACAGCACAATTGGTGATTGCTTTAAAACCTTTGCATGACCTTTTTGTAATTAAAAGAATAGTAGTTTCCACATATCAATCAGTATCAGGAGGTGGTAAAGCACCAATGGATGAGTTGATTGAACAAACTAAATTAGTTTTAGATGGTAAAAAAGTGAAATCTAAAAATTTTACCAAACAAATAGCTTTTAATGCTATTCCCCATATTGATGTATTTTCAAATGATGGTTACACAAAAGAGGAATTAAAAATGACCAACGAAACAAAAAAAATTCTAGATGATAAAATTGATTTAACAGCTACATGTGTAAGATTACCAATTTCTGTTTCTCATTCGGAGTCAGTAAACCTACAATTTGAAAAACCTTTTTCTCTTGAAAAGATTAAAGAGGCATTAAATAATTTTGAGGGTTGTAAAGTAATTGATGAGAGAATTGATGGTGGGTACTCAACTCCATTAGAAGCAGAAGGTAAAGATGAAACATTTATATCAAGAATTAGAGAGGATAAGACAATTGAGAATGGATTAAATTTGTGGATTGTCTCTGATAATCTTTTAAGAGGCGCGGCTTTGAATGCTGTAGAAATCGCTGAAACATTAATTAAAAATAATTTTTATGGAAAATAAACCACCATTATCTCCTCATATTCAAATCTATAAGTGGCATATTTCATCGTTAGTATCAATATCTCATCGAATCACAGGAATTATAAATATAATTGCAATTTCATTTGTTTGCTTATTAGCCTCTCTCCTTGTTTTTGGTGAAAGTAATTATGAATTCATAAATTTATTTTTAGTTTCATTAATAGGTAAATTTTTTATTTTAGGACTTACATGGTCTTTTTCTTTTCAAATTTTAAGTGAGATAAGACATATCATTATGGATTTGGGGTATGGATTTGAACTTAGAACAGCAAAGATAACTGGGTTAATTGTAATATTTGGATCGATAATTTTAACAATTGCTTTCTATCTAATTGGGAAAAATTTTTTTTAAAATGATAAACGCAACTAAAAAATGGATTTTTCTTAAAGTTAGTGGGGCAACATTAGTTCCATTAATGATATGGTTTATTTTAAATTTTATTACAATTTATGATCAAGCCTATTTTGTTGTTATAAATTTTTTTATAAACCCATTATCAAAGTTTTTATTTAGTTTATTTATTATCAATGCATATTTTTTTTCAGCATTGAGTATTAGTGAGGTTTTTGAGGATTATATTAAGAATGATAAAATCAAAAATGTCGCAAATAGACTTTTATATCTATCAGCAGTGGTAATTCCATTAATTACAATTATATTAGTATCTAGGTTATGAGTTCATATAAAATTATTGATCACGAATATGATGTAGTAGTGTTAGGCGCTGGTGGATCAGGTTTAAGAGCTGCAGTTGGTCTAAGTGAAGCAGGATTAAAGACAGCGTGTATTTCAAAAGTTTTCCCTACGAGAAGTCATACATCTGCTGCTCAAGGAGGTATTTCAGCTGCTCTTGGTAATATGGGTGAAGATGATTGGCGTTGGCACATGTATGATACAGTCAAAGGTGCTGATTGGCTGGGAGATCAAGACAGCATCGAATATCTTTGTAAAGAGGCTCCTAAAGCAGTTATTGAATTAGAGAAATATGGAGTACCTTTTAGTAGAACAGAGGATGGAAAAATTTATCAAAGACCATTCGGTGGAATGACTAAAAATTATGGAAACGGAATTGTACAAAGAACTTGTGCTGCTGCAGACAGAACAGGTCATGCAATTTTACATACTTTGTATGGACAGGCCCTAAAACATAAAACAGAATTTTTTATTGAATATTTTGCTTTAGATTTATTGATGAAAGATGGAGCTTGTAAGGGACTAATAGCTTGGAATTTAAACGATGGAACTATTCATAGATTTAGGGCTCATACTGTAATTATTGCTACAGGTGGTTATGGTAAAGTTTATTATTCAGCTACATCTGCTCATACTTGTACTGGAGATGGCAATGCAATGGTTTTAAGAGCAGGATTACCTTTGCAAGACATGGAATTTGTTCAATTTCATCCAACAGGAATTTACGGACATGGAACATTAATAACAGAGGGTGCTAGAGGTGAAGGAGGATATCTTACAAACTCAAAAGGAGAGAGATTTATGGAAAGATATGCACCGAAGGCTAAAGATTTAGCATCAAGAGATGTTGTGAGTAGATCAATGTCAATAGAAATTAATGAGGGAAGAGGCGTTGGAAAAGATCAAGATCACGTTCACTTAAATCTAAGTCACTTAGATAAAGATATAATTGAAAGCAGATTACCAGGCATAACTGATGCTGCAAGGTTATTTGCGAATGTAGATGTTACTAAAGAACCGATTCCTGTTGTACCAACTGTTCACTATAATATGGGAGGTATTCCAACCAACTATAAAGCAGAAGTGTTGACTGTAAATGGCTCAGAAAAAACTGTACCAGGATTAATGGCAATTGGAGAAGCTGCATGTGTTTCAGTTCATGGTGCAAACAGACTCGGTTCAAACTCATTAATTGATTTAGTTGTTTTTGGAAGAGCAGCAGCAAAGAGAGCTGCAGAGCTTATAAAACCAGGTACACCGCATGAAGATATAAGCGCGACAGAAACTCAAAAATGTTTAGATCGTTTTGATAAAATTAGAAATTCTAATGGTGATACTGGAACTGCTGATTTAAGACTTTCTATGCAAAAAACAATGCAATCTAAATGTGCAGTTTTTAGAACTGAAAAAACACTTAAAGAGGGTGTGGATGAGATTAGAAAAACTTATGATGGTATTAATAATTTATCTGTAAAAGATAAATCATTAATATTTAATACTGATTTAGTAGAGACTTTAGAATTTGATAATTTAATAAGACAAGCAGTTGTTACTGTTGACTCTGCTTATAACAGAAAAGAAAGTCGAGGTGCACATGCAAGAGAAGATTTTCCTAAGAGAGATGATGAAAAATTTATGCAGCATACACTTGCTTGGTATGATGGCAAGAATACAAAAATAAGTTATAGAGAGGTTCATAAATCTACTTTAAGTAATGAAGTTCAATATTTTCCACCCCAGGAGAGAGTTTATTAATGGTACAAATAAATTTACCTGAAAATTCTAAAGTAAAACAAGGTAAATATTTTAAAGACTTGACTGGTTCAAAAAACTTAAGAAAAGTTAATGTATATAGATGGGACCCATCTTCTGGAGAAAATCCTAGAATTGATACATATGAAGTTGATATGGACAATTGTCCATCTAAAGTATTAGATATTTTAAATAAAATTAAAAATGAAATAGACCCCACTTTAGCGTACAGAAGATCTTGTGCACATGGTGTATGTGGGTCTTGTGCAATGAATATAGGTGGTAAAAATAGTTTAGCTTGCACTACTCCACATGCTGAAATAGAAGGTGATATTAATATTTATCCATTACCCCATTTAAAAGTAAAAAAAGATTTAATTGGTGATCTAGACGGTTTGTATAAACAATATCAATCAATTGAACCTTGGTTAAAATCTAACTCTAAATCAGAAACTAAAGAAATAATTCAATCAAAAGAAGATAGGGCAAAATTAGATGGCGCTTACGAGTGTATTATGTGTGCATGTTGCTCAACTTCATGTCCTAGTTATTGGTGGAATGGTGATAAGTATTTAGGTCCAGCAGTTTTATTGCAAGCATATAGATGGATTATTGATAGTAGAGATGAGGAAAGAACAGCTAGATTAAAAAAAGTTGCTGATGAACTTAAGTTGTATCGTTGTCATACAATTCTTAACTGTACAAGCGCATGTCCTAAAGGATTAAATCCTGCAAAAGCAATAGCTGAAATAAAAAAAATGTTAGCAACCGCTAATATTTAAACAATAGACTAATAAGAATTTTTACTCTAAAAGATCGTATTCATGAAATTAATTGAACATTTTGTAGGTGGTAAAATAATTCCTGGAACTTCTGACAAAAAAGGCAAAGTATTTAATCCTGCAACTGGAGAACAAGAAAAAGAAGTAAGATTAGCCTCTAAAGCTGATTTAGATCAAGCAGTAACAATTGCAAAAAAAGCGTTTGATGATTGGTCACTAAAACCTTCCCTTCAAAGAGCTAGAATAATGTTTAAATTTAAGGAGTTAATAGAGAAAAATTCAGATGAACTGACACAATTAATTGTAGCAGAACACGGGAAAGTTTACGAGGATGCAAAAGGATCTTTAACTAGAGGACTCGAAGTTGTTGAATTTGCATGTGGTATTCCTCACTTACTTAAAGGAGAATTTTCAGAAAATGTCGGAACTAACGTTGATAGTTGGTCAATGCGACAACCTTTAGGTGTTGTTGCAGGAATTACACCATTTAATTTTCCAGCAATGGTTCCAATGTGGATGTTTCCTATAGCTATTGCTTGTGGAAACACTTTTATATTAAAGCCGTCAGAAAAAGATCCATCATGTTCAATTAGATTAGCAGAACTTTTAAAAGACGCAGGTTTACCAGATGGTGTTTTTAATGTTGTAAATGGAGACAAAGAATCTGTGGATGCAATTCTTACAAATAAAGATATTAAGGCTGTAAGTTTTGTAGGCTCAACTCCTATTGCAAAATATATATATGAAAACTCTGCTAAAAATGAAAAAAGAGTTCAAGCATTAGGTGGTGCAAAAAATCATTTAGTTGTAATGCCTGATTGTGATTTAGATGGTGCTGTAAATGGTTTGATGGGAGCTGCTTATGGGTCAGCAGGCGAAAGGTGTATGGCACAATCTGTTGCTGTTGCTGTTGGAGATATTGGAGATGAATTAGTATCAAGATTGTCAAAAAAAGCGGAGGCTTTAAAAGTTGGTCCTGGAATGGACAAAAATTCTGAAATGGGTCCTTTAGTGACAAAAGAGCATTTAGAAAAAGTAAAAGGTTATGTTGATTTAGGAGTAAAAGAGGGTGCAAAATTATTAGTTGATGGAAGAAATTTAAAATTACAAGGATATGAAAATGGATTTTATATCGGTGGATGTTTGTTTGACCATGTAAAAAAAGAAATGAGAATTTATAAAGAGGAAATATTTGGACCTGTTTTATCTGTAGTTAGAGTAAAGACTTTCGAGGATGCAGCAAAATTAATAAATGATCATGAGTATGGAAATGGAGTTAGTATTTATACTAGAGACGGTGATGCTGGAAGAACATTTGCGAGTAAAATTCAGGTTGGAATGGTTGGAATAAATGTTCCAATACCAGTTCCAATGGCTTTTCATAGTTTTGGAGGATGGAAAAGATCTTTATTTGGTGACAGTGCTATGCATGGCATGGAAGGTATAAAATTCTATACAAAATTAAAAACCATAACCTCAAGATGGCCTTCAGGGATTCGTTCTAATGCAGAATTCGTGATGCCAACAATGAAATAAAGGAGAAAATGAGTAAGATATCGTTAATTGGTGCAGGCCAAATTGGTGGAACTCTTGCACATCTAATTGGCATAAAAGAATTAGTAGATGAAGTAGTTTTATTTGACGTTGCCAGCGGTGTTGCAAAAGGAAAAGCATTAGATATTGCTCAGTCATCTTCAGTTGATGGGTTTAATGTTAAGTTTTTAGGCACTGATGATTATAAAGATATTAAAGGTTCAGATGTAATAATCATCACTGCAGGAGTACCAAGAAAACCTGGTATGAGTAGAGACGATTTACTTGGAATTAATTTAAAAATAATAAAACAAGTTGCTGAGGGAATAAAACAAAATGCTCCAGATGCATTTGTGATATGTATTACTAATCCTTTAGATGTAATGGTAATGGCATTTCAAAAATTTTCAGGCCTTTCACCAAACAAAGTTGTAGGTATGGCTGGTATATTAGATAGCTCAAGATTTAAATTATTTTTGTCTGAAGAATTTACTGTCCCAGTAAGAGAAATAGAGGCAATGGTAATGGGTGGACATGGTGATACAATGGTTCCTTTGCCAAGATTTACAAAAGTTTCGGGAAAACCTTTATTAGATTTGGTAAAAGAAGGAAAAATTTCTCAAAAAAGATTGGAAGAAATAAACCAAAGAACAAGAGATGGTGGAGCTGAAATTGTGAAATTTTTAGAAAAAGGCTCAGCTTTTTATGCGCCAGCTGCTTCAGGAGTTGAAATGGCCAAAGCTTATCTTAAAGATGAGAAAAAAATGCTTCCGTGTGCAGCTTACTTGAATGGTGAATATGGAATTAAAGATATTTATGCTGGTGTTCCAATTATTGTAGGTAAAAATGGTGTTGAAAAAATTGAAGAAATTAATCTAGATGAAAAAGAAAAATCTGAGTTTCTTCACTCTGTCGAAGCTGTAAAAAAACTTTGGGAAGCCGCATCTAATATAGATACAGATTTAGCCAAATAATGAATATACACGAGCATCAAGCTAAGCAAATTTTAAAACAATTTGGTGCTGTTGTACCTGAAGGAGTATTTGGTTTTACTGTTGAAGAGCTTTTAGAAAAATGCAAATCACTAAAAACTGATAAATATGTTTTAAAAGCCCAAATTCATGCCGGTGGTAGAGGAAAAGCTGGTGGAGTCAAAATTTTAGATAATTTAATTGAACTTGAAAAATCAGCTAAAGAACTTTTAGGAAAAAAATTGGTTACTCATCAAACAGGCCCAGAAGGAAGAGAAGTAAAAAGACTTTATGTAGAAGTATCATCAAACATTGAAAAAGAATTCTATCTGTCTTGTTTGGTAGATAGAGCTACGTCAAAAATTGCATTTATCACAAGTGACCAAGGTGGAATGGACATTGAAGAAGTAGCCGCTAAATCTCCAGATAAAATTTTAACAACTAAAGTTGAGTTAAATGAGGAAATTTCAAATGAAGAATGTGAAAAAATTATAAGAATTTTTAACTTAGAGGGCAGTTCTAAAAATGAGGCAATTTCTTTGATAAAATCAATATATAAAATGTTTATTAAAACAGATGCAAATATGGTTGAAATAAATCCATTAATATTAACCAAAGAAAAAAAAATTATTTGTTTAGATGCAAAAGTTAATTTTGATAGTAATGCTTTATTTAGACATCCAGAAATTTTGGAGCTTAGAGATTTAAACGAAGAAGACCCTACCGAAATTGAAGCAAGCAAACATGATTTAGCTTATATTAAATTAGATGGAAGCATTGGCTGTATGGTAAATGGTGCGGGGCTGGCTATGGCAACAATGGATATAATTAAGTTATATGGCGAAGAGCCAGCAAACTTTTTAGATGTTGGTGGAGGCGCTTCAAAAGAGAAGGTTTCAGCCGCTTTTAAAATAATTTTGTCAGATAAAAATGTTAAGGGAATATTAATTAATATTTTTGGTGGTATTATGAGATGTGATGTTCTTGCACAAGGTGTGGTAGATGCAGCTAAAGAAATTAATATTAATGTTCCACTTGTGGTAAGACTTGCGGGCACAAATTTTAAGAAAGGAAAAGAAATACTAGATAATTCTGGTTTAAAATTAATTTCTGCTGAAAATCTTGATGATGCAGCTAAAAAAATTGTTGAGGCAATTAAATAAATGTCAGTTTTAGTTAATAAAGAAACCAGATTAATTTGCCAAGGTTTTACAGGATCACATGGAACATTTCATTCTGAGCAAGCAATCAAATATGGAACGAAATTAGTTGGTGGAGTTACACCAAAAAAAGGTGGACAAAAACATTTAGAACTACCTGTTTTTAATACAGTTAAGGAGGCAAAAGAATCTGAAGGCGCTAATGCTACAATGATTTATGTTCCAGCAAAATTTGCTGCAGCTGCAATTATTGAAGCAATTAATGCATCAATTGAGCTTATTGTCTGTATTACAGAAGGTATTCCTATTCAAGATATGCTTAAAGTTAAACAAAGATTAATAAAGTCAAATTCTAGATTGATTGGTCCAAACTGCCCAGGCATTATAACTCCTGAAGAGTGCAAGATTGGCATTATGCCTGGTAATATTCATAAAAAAGGATCTGTGGGTATAGTCTCTAGATCAGGTACGCTTACTTATGAAGCAGTTGCCCAAACAACAGAAAATGGGCTTGGCCAATCAACTTGTATTGGAATCGGCGGAGATCCAATCAATGGCTCAAATTTTATAGATTGTTTAGATTTATTTTTAAATGATGAAGAAACTGAATCAATTTTAATGATAGGTGAAATTGGAGGTACTGCTGAAGAAGAAGCAGCAGAATTTGTTAAAAATCATAAAATCAAGAAACCAATGGTTGGATTTATTGCTGGTGTTACAGCTCCTCCAGGAAGAAGAATGGGTCATGCTGGAGCTATTATTTCAGGTGGTAAAGGTGGAGCACAAGACAAAATAAAAAAAATGCAAGATTGTGGTATAACTATTGCTAACTCACCATCGAAAATTGGCAAAACTCTTTTCGATAAATTGTATAATTGAAAAATTTTTTTCAAGGATTATATTATCTATATAGATGTCATCTTCAAAAAATCTAGAACTTGAAAAAACAGGATTTTTAAATAAATCTAATAGTGCATTTATCGAGCAAATGTATTTAAAGTACATTAATCAAGATACAAGCTTACCAGATAGTTGGAAAATTTATTTTGATGAAATTGGTGATGAAGTAGATATTATTATTAATGAAATTAATGGACCTTCATGGAGTCCTAAAAAAAATAAAATTTCAATTGAAAGTCTTAAAAAAATTTCTAGGGAAAACGGTAAAACAAATGAGTTAGAAATAGTTAAATCCAATGCAAATTCAATCAAGGCAGTTTCATTAATTAGGTCATATAGACAAAGAGGTCATCTTATAGCAAAACTTGATCCATTGGGCATGATGGAGTCCGAATATTTGGATGAATTACATCCAGAGTCTTATGGATTTAAAAAAGAGGATTATAATAAAAAAATTTTTTTAGATGGAGTAATTAACAAACAGTATTCAAATATAAGAGAGATCTTACAGTTCTTGAAAGATAAATATTGTGGATCCATTGGATATGAGTTTATGCACATTTCTAATCCTACGGAGAGAAAATGGTTTAGAGATAGAGTTGAAAAAACTGATGATTTTAAATTTACGCAAAATGGTAAAGAAGCTATTTTAAATAAGTTAATTCAAGCTGAAGGATTTGAAAAATTTTTACACACAAAATATGTTGGAACAAAAAGATTTGGACTTGATGGTGGGGAAAGCTTAATTCCAGCTTTAGAGCAAATAATTAAAATTGGAGGTCAATCTAAAGTTAAAGAAGTTAAAATTGGAATGTCTCACCGAGGAAGACTTAACGTTTTAGCAAATGTTTTACAAAAATCTTACAAGAGAATTTTTAACGAATTTGCAGGAGAGATAAGTTCTACAGAGGATGGAGCTGGAGATGTAAAATATCATTTAGGTGCCTCATCTGATAGGGAATTTGATGGAAATTCAGTTCATGTTAGTTTAACTGACAACCCATCTCATTTAGAAGCAGTTAATCCTGTTGTACTAGGTCAAACAAGAGCTAAACAATTCTTTCATAAGGATAAAGAAAGAAAGAAAGTAATACCAATCTTAATTCATGGCGACGCTGCTTTTGCAGGACAAGGAGTTGTAGCTGAGTGTTTTGCGATGTCTGGATTACCAGGTCATAACACTGGTGGAACTATTCATATCATAATCAATAATCAAATAGGTTTTACAACAAGCCCTAGATTTGCAAGATCCTCACCTTATCCATCTGATATCGCAAAAATGGTTGAAGCTCCTATAATTCATGTCAATGGTGATGATCCAGAGGCAGTTGTTTATGCAGGTAGAATAGCTACAGACTTTAGATTAAAATTTAATAGAGATGTAGTTATAGATTTAATTTGTTATAGACGATTTGGACACAATGAAGGTGACGAGCCATCTTTTACTCAACCTTTAATGTATAAAAAAATAAGATCTCATCCATCTCCTGTAAATGTATATGGTGAAAGATTAATTAGAGATGAAACCATTTCAAAAGATTTTTTAAATGAGTCTATAAAAAAATTCAAAAGCCTTCTTGATGATCAGTTTAAAACTGCAAAAGATTATAAACCGAAAATAGAGTGGTTTGAAGGAACTTGGTCTAGATATAAACCTGAAAGAGGTAAAGATAAAAGGGGTGTAACGGGAGCAGATACAAAAAAATTATTAGAAATATCAAATAAAATAAATTTAATACCAAGTGAAATTAATATTCATAAAACTATTTCTAAAATTCTAGATAATAGAAAAAAAAGTGTTAAAAATGGAATAGGAATAGATTGGTCTACCGCAGAAGCCTTGGCTTTTGGATCACTTTTAGAGGAAGGTTATCCTGTTAGGTTGGTAGGACAAGATTCTGGAAGAGGAACATTTAGTCAAAGGCATTCTGTTTTAAGAAATCAGATAGATAATTCTAGGTATATACCTTTGAATAATATTTCAAAAAAACAAAAAAATTTTGAAGTAGTTGATAGTTTCCTATCTGAACTAGCAGTTTTGGGATTTGAATATGGTTATAGTTTGGTTGAGCCGAATACCTTAACATTATGGGAAGCTCAATTTGGAGATTTTGCTAATGGTGCTCAAGTTGTTATTGATCAATTTATAGCATCTGGTGAAAGAAAATGGTCTAGAGCGTCTGGTTTAGTCATGTTGCTGCCACATGGATATGAAGGACAAGGTCCAGAGCATTCCTCCGCAAGATTGGAAAGATTTTTACAAATGTGCTCAAATGATAATATGCAAGTAATGAATTGTACAACTCCAGCAAATTATTTTCATGCACTTAGAAGACAAATGCACAGAGATTTTAGGAAACCTCTAATAATAATGTCACCAAAATCTTTATTGCGTCATAAATATTGTGTTTCTAATTTAGAAGATTTTAGTAAAAAAAATTCCTTCCATAGAGTTTTATGGGATCATGCTATAGATCCAAAATCCAATGGATTCATCAAACTAAAAAAACCAAAAGAAATAAAAAAAGTGATTTTATGTTCTGGTAAAATTTATTTTGACTTATTAGAGGCTAGAGAGAAACAAAAAAGAGATGATATAGTTTTTTATAGAATTGAACAGTTATATCCATTTCCAGCTAAAAGCCTCGTTAGCGAATTAAAACCATATGCTAAAAGTGCTAAATTTTATTGGTGTCAAGAAGAACCAAAGAATATGGGCGCATGGTTTTCAGTAAGAGATTATATCCAATGGACATTAGATAGTATTAAGGCTAATAATAATCAAATTTCTTATGTAGGAAGAAGCCCTGATGCATCTCCAGCAACAGGATATATTAAAAGGCATAATTCTCAACAACAAGAAATTGTAATGAAAGTTTTTGAGTAAAATGAGTGAAAAAATATTAGTTCCAGTATTAGGTGAGAGCATTGTTGAGGCGACGGTTTCAAAATGGTTAAAAAATGAAGGTGATTTAGTTGAGGCAGATGAGCCCATTGTAGAATTGGAAACTGATAAAGTAAATTTAGAAGTCCCATCTCCTGCTTCTGGAGTTTTAGATCAGATAAATTCTAAAGATGGCTCAGTTGTTGAGGTAGGCGCTTTACTGGGATCAATATCAACAAATGGCTCGAGTGTTGCAAAAAACAAAAATGAAAAAATCGAAGAATTAAAAGAAGAGATCGAAATTTTTGAGGATGAAAAAGTAGAAGATATTGAAGAAGAAGAATTTTTAGAAAATAAAATAGATGATAAAAAAATAGAAGAACCTTTAATATTAAGAAATGAAATCGAGGATCAAAATGAAGATCAAACTCTATCTCCAGCTGTAAGAAAAATTGTTAATGAAAATAAAATTGACATTAAAACTGTAAAAGGCTCAGGAAAAGATGGAAGAGTCTTAAAGGGTGATCTGATTAATTTAATGGGTGTTAACCCGCCTCCTTCTGAGAGAAAAATCAAATATGGTCAAGAGGAGAGAATTAAAATGACTCGATTGAGACAAACAATTGCAAAAAGATTAAAACAAGCTCAAGAAAACGCTGCATTGTTAACTACTTTTAATGAGATTGACATGACCAGCGTAATGAAAATGAGAAAAGAAAATCAAGAGGATTTTCAAAATCGTTATAATGTTAAATTAGGCCTGATGTCATTTTTTGTTAAAGCTTGTGTTGTAGCATTAAAAAATTTTCCAGCAGTCAATGCAGAAATAGAAGGAAATGAGATAATATATAAAAATTATTACAACATTAGTTTTGCTGTTGGTACAGATAAAGGTCTGGTAGTTCCAGTTTTAAAAAATGCGGATGAATTATCCTTTGCTGATATAGAGAAAAATATTAAAAGTATTTCAGAGAAAGCAAAAGATGGTAAACTTACAATTGAAGATCTTCAGGGGGGGACTTTTACAATAAGCAATGGAGGTGTTTATGGCTCAATGCTATCAACACCAATATTAAATTTGCCTCAGTCAGGAGTACTAGGCATGCATAATATTGTTGACAGACCTATTGTGGTTGATGGTGAAATTAAAATAAGGCCTGTAATGTATTTAGCACTATCATATGATCATAGAATAATTGATGGAAAAGAGTCTGTCTCTTTTTTAAAAATGGTTAAAGAAAATTTAGAGGACCCAAGAAGGCTGTTCTTAGATATTTAAATGATGGATAAATTTCAAGCTGTAGTAATAGGTGGTGGACCTGGAGGTTATGTTTGTGCAATAAGACTTGCACAATTAGGTATTAAAACTGCATGCATAGAGTCAAGAGGCTCTCTTGGAGGAACATGTTTAAATGTTGGTTGCATTCCCTCAAAAAGCTTACTTAATTTATCTGAGGAGTTTCACAAAGTTAAGAATTTATCGAGTAAGGGAATTGAAGTCGGAAAAGTAAAATTAGATTTATCAAAAATGATGAAAAATAAGGATAAGGCCGTTACTATATTAACTAAGGGTGTAGAGTTTTTGTTTAAGAAAAATAAAGTTACGTATTTTAAAGGAATTGGTAGTTTTAAGTCTAAAAATAGTATTCTCATTAAGGATGAAAAAAATAATGAAACAACAATAGAATCTGAAAAAATTATTATTGCTACTGGTTCAATACCAGCATCAATGCCTGGAGTTAAATTTGATGAGAAGATAATAGTTTCTTCAACAGGCGCTTTAAAATTAGAAAAAGTTCCAAAAAGGATGGTTGTTGTTGGTGGAGGCTATATAGGTCTTGAAATGGGATCAGTTTGGTCGAGGCTTGGTGCTGAAGTCCATGTAATTGAGTTTTTGGATCACATTACCCCTGGTATGGATAGGGAGATTTCAAAAGAGTTTATGAAAATTTTGAAAAAACAAGGAGTCAAATTTCATATGCAACATAAAGTAGAAGCAGTTAAAAAAAATAAACCAGGCGCATCTATTTCAACGGTAGACAAAGATGGTAATAAAAAAAATTTTGAATGTGATGTTGTGTTAATTTCAGTAGGTAGAAAGCCGAATACGAACGGTCTAAATCTTGAAAAAATTGGTTTGCAATTAGATGAGAAAAAAAGAAT
This sequence comes from uncultured Pelagibacteraceae bacterium, assembly GCA_902626725.1. Classification (GTDB taxonomy): domain Bacteria; phylum Pseudomonadota; class Alphaproteobacteria; order Pelagibacterales; family Pelagibacteraceae; genus Pelagibacter. The sequence continues at coordinate 74,163 of CACOGI010000003.1, read as the reverse complement.
AAAAACTAATAAAAATTTTCAAACAAATATTGAGAATATCTACGCATTAGGTGATGTAATCTCTGGGCCGATGCTAGCTCATAAAGCTGAGGATGAAGGTATAGCAGTAGCTGAAAACATTGTAGGTCAATCAGGCCATGTAAATTATGATACAATTCCTGGGGTTGTATATACAACACCGGAAGTTGCAACCATTGGAAAAACAGAAGAGCAACTAAATGAGAAAAAAATTCAGTATAAGGTTGGTAAATTTTCATTTATGGCTAACTCAAGGGCTAAAGCAATTGATGATACAGAAGGTTTTGTTAAAATTTTAGCAGACGCGAGAACTGACAAAGTTTTAGGGGCACATTTAATAGGACCTCATGCAGGAGAGTTGATAGCAGAAATTGGTGTTGCAATGGAATTCGGGGCAAGTTCGGAGGATATTGCGAGAACTTGTCATGCTCATCCAACATTTTCAGAAGCTGTTAAAGAAGCAGCATTATCGGTAGATAAAAGAGCAATACACTCTTAATATATTTTCATATTATAAAAATATGAAGTTTCCGATTCTTTTACCAAATATATTTAATCATCCGTTTACATATGAAAGTGATATTGAATTAAAAATTGGAGATTTTGTTGAAGTGCCTTTTGGTAAATCAAAAAAAATAGGTGTAGTATGGGACAACTTTGAGAAAAATAATAATAAAAACTTCAAAATCAAGAAAATAATTAGAAAATTACAAACTCCAAATTTAAAAAAAAAGACATTAGAATTTTTAAACTGGTTTTCAGAATACAATCTAATTCCAAAAGGTATGGCTTTAAAACTTGTTTTGTTAGGTGGAAAAGCTATTGAGAAATTAGATAAAAAATTTGACGAAAATTTAAATGATAAAATTGAAAAACTTTTTTTTAAATTAACAATTGAACAAAAAAAATCTTTAAATGAGATTAATATTTCAAATCAGAAATTTAATGTTCATGTGCTACAAGGCACAACTGGATCAGGTAAAACAATTGTATATTTTGAAGCTTTAAAAAAAATCTTAGAAAGAGGTTCTCAAGGACTGATAATGTTGCCAGAAATTGGTTTAACTAATCAATTTGAAAAAAAATTTATAGAATTTTTTGGTTTCAAACCAGCGATATGGCATTCAGGTATTACAAAAAAAAACAAGGAAATGATCTGGAGCGGAATAATAAATGGTGAGATCAAAGTAGTAATAGGAGCAAGATCATCATTATTTTTGCCATTTAAAAAATTAGGATTAATTGTTGTTGATGAGGAGCATGATCAATCATACAAGCAAGATGAAGGAGTAATATATAATGCAAGAGATATGGCAATATCAAGAGCATCATTTGAGAATATCCCAATTAATTTAATTACTGCAGTTCCATCAGTTGAAACTTACGAAAATATCAAAAAAAAAAAATATAATATTTCTAAACTTAATCTGCGGTATAAAAATGCTTCTCTTCCAAATTATGAAATAATAAATTTAAATGATGTTAAGTTAGAAAATAAGTCATGGATTTCTAAACAGGTAATTAATAAAGTAAACTCCCATTTAGAAAAAAAGGATCAAGTTTTATTTTTTTTAAACAGAAGAGGTTTTTCTCCAAATGTTATATGTAAAAAATGTTATAATAGTTTTTCCTGCCCAAACTGCTCAATAAACTTAGTTTTTCATAAAATTAAAAAAAATTTATTATGTCATTATTGTGGTTTTAAATCTTCTCTGGAAAGAAATTGTACTAAGAAAGGAATTTGTGATTTTATATTTAGTGGGCCAGGTGTAGAAAGAATTTCAGAAGAGGTAAAGAAAAATTTTCCATCAAAAAAAATTGAAATTTTTTCTAGTGATACTATGAATAAAAAAAGTTCGAAGGAAAAATTAGAAAAAATAATTAACAATGAAATTCAAATTTTAGTTGGAACACAATTAATTTCTAAGGGTTTTCATTTTCCAAATTTAAATTGTATTGTTGTAGTTGATGTTGATTTGTCTTCTCAAGGTCATGATTTAAGAAGTGCTGAAAAAAATTTACAATTATATCATCAGTTATCTGGTAGAGCAGGACGAACAGGTCAATCTTCAACAGTTTATTTTCAAACTTACAATTACAATACAAAAATGATATCTGATATTACTAATAAAAATCCAGAAATTTTTTTGGATAAAGAAATAGAAATAAGAAAAAAAAATGGTCTCCCTCCATTTCAAAGATTCATTTCTTTAATTTTAACAGGTGAAAATGAAATTAAATTAGAAAAAGAGGCCATGAAATTCAAATTGTCTTTAGAAAATAAAATCTATGGAAAAGTTTTAGGCCCAGTAAGCGCACCAATATTTAGATTAAAACGAAAATATAGAGTCAGATTACTTATAAGAGGTTCAAAAACTTTAAAATTACAAAACTCTTTAGCCTCAATAATTTCAAGATATAAATTTTCTTCAGGAATAAAACTTTCAGTTGATGTTGATCCAATAAGCTTTAATTAAAGCCGAAAAAAAACAGTTTTTTATCAATGTGTTGCTTGAAGACTATAATTGCATATGTTAATTAAAGCCTGATTTTTAAAATTAATCACTTACATTTAAAGGTAATAAATTGAGTAAAAACAAAGGATTTTCCGATACTTCAGCTAATAGATATTCTTTAGCTTTGTTTGAATTAGCCAGTGAGTCTAACTCTCTGTCAAAAATAGAAGAGAATTCTCATGCATTGCTGAAATTAATTTCAAATAGTAAAGATTTTAATAATTTAATAAAAGACCCTACAATAAGTAGAGAGATTCTAAACCAAGTTATAAAAAATATATCTGATAATTTTAGTTTAGAGGTTTTATTCAAAAATTTTTTGAGTTTTTTAATTTCAAAAAGAAGATTTTTTTATGTTCAGCAGATTTTAAAAAATTTTAATGAGATTTGTTCAGAAAAAAGAGGAGAACTAAAAGCAGAGCTTAGATCAGCTAAAAATTTAACACAAGATGAAATTAGTAAGATTACACAAGAGTTATCGAATAATTTTAAGTCCGAAATAAAATTAAATTATATACATGATCAAAGTTTAATTGGAGGTTTAGTTGTGCAAATTGGCAGTACAATGATTGACACCTCTATTAAAAAAAAATTACAACAATTAGAAAGTAGAATGATAGAGGCATAACATGGAAATTAATCCGTCAGAAGTGACAAAAATATTAAAAGAACAAATAAAAAATTTTGGAGAAAAAGCAGAAATTTCTGAGGTAGGACAAGTTTTATCTGTAGGTGATGGGATAGCGAGAATTTATGGTTTAGACAATGTCCAAGCTGGAGAGATGGTTGAATTTTCAGATGGTTCTAAGGGTATGGCTTTGAATTTAGAAAGTGAAAATGTCGGTGTAGTTATTTTTGGAGATGATCGAAATATTAAAGAGGGAGATGTTGTAAAAAGAACGGGAAGCATTGTCGATACACCAGTTGGAAAAGAGTTATTAGGTAGAGTTGTGGATGGATTAGGAAATCCAATTGATGGAAAAGGTGCTTTAGATAAAGGTGTTAAAAAAAGCAGGGTAGAAGTAAAGGCTCCAGGAATTATTCCAAGACAATCAGTCAGTGAACCAATGCAAACAGGGCTGAAATCGATTGATAGCCTTGTTCCAATTGGAAGAGGTCAAAGGGAATTAATTATTGGTGATAGACAAACTGGCAAAACAGCTGTCGCAATTGATGCAATAATAAACCAAAAAAAAATTAATGATTCGGGTGATGAAAAACAAAAACTATATTGTATTTATGTTGCTGTAGGACAAAAAAGATCAACAGTAAGACAAATTCAAAAAACTTTAGAGGAAGCTGGTGCAATGGAGTACACAACAATTGTTGCCGCAACAGCCTCTGACTCTGCACCCTTGCAATTTTTAGCTCCTTACACAGGTTGTGCTATGGGTGAATATTTTAGAGATAATGGAATGCATGCATTAATCATTTATGATGATCTTTCAAAACAAGCAGTTGCATACCGACAAATGTCACTTATATTAAGAAGACCTCCAGGAAGAGAGGCATATCCGGGAGATGTATTTTACCTACACAGTCGATTATTAGAAAGAGCCGCAAAATTAAGTGACGAACACGGCGGGGGATCTTTAACAGCACTTCCAATTATTGAAACACAAGGTGGTGACGTATCTGCTTATATTCCAACTAATGTAATTTCAATCACGGATGGACAAATATTTTTAGAGACAGAATTATTCAATCAAGGTATTAGACCTGCTATTAACGTTGGATTGTCAGTTTCTAGAGTTGGATCAGCCGCTCAAACAAAAGCAATGAAAAAAGTATCAGGTTCAATGAAACTTGAGTTGGCACAATACAGAGAAATGGCAGCATTTGCTCAATTTGGTTCTGATTTAGATGCTTCAACTCAACAACTTTTAAATAGAGGATCTAAATTAACTGAACTTTTAAAACAAAAACAGTACTCTCCAATGACAGTAGCAGAACAAGTCATTTCAGTGTTTTGTGGAGTAAAAGGATATCTAGATGATATAAACCAAAAAGAAATTGCAGATTTTGAAAACAAAATAATCGATAAATGTAAGTCTGATAAACCTGAGATTTTAGCGTCAATTTTAAGCTCAGGAAAGTTAGAGGAAGATACTGAAAAAAGTTTAGTTGAAGTTATAACTAAATTGAAAAAAAATTTTAAATCTTAATTAATTTTATGGCTAGTTTAGACGATCTAAAAAAAAGAATTTCCAGTGTAAAATCTACACAAAAGATTACTAAAGCTATGAAAATGGTTGCAGCTGCTAAACTTAAAAGAGCACAGGATAGTGCAGAAAAAGGTAGGCCTTATTCAGAAAAAATGAACAATATTATCTTGAATTTATCTAGTGGTATATCTGATAAAAGCAATGCTCCTAAACTTTTATCAGGAACTGGAAATGAGCAAATTCATCTTTGCGTAGTAATGACATCTGATAGAGGTTTATGCGGTGGATTTAATGGTAATATAATTAAAAAAGCCAAAAGTTATTTTTCAAAATTAAAAGAAGAAGGTAAAGAATTAAAAATTATTACTGTTGGGTCTAAAGGCAATGATCAGTTAAAAAGACTTTATGGAGACAAAATAATTGAAAATATATCTTTTAAAAATTCAAAAAATGCAAATTATTTTGATGCTGAAAAAGTTGGAAAAATTATTATTGAAAAATTTGAAAAAGAGGAATTTGATATTTGTACAATTTTTTATAATCAATTCAAAAATGTAATAACTCAAATACCGCAAGCTCAACAGATAATTCCATTAAAAACTGAAAATAATAACGAAAATGGATCGGACGAAAGTTATGAATTTGAACCAGATGAAGATGGAATTTTAAACAACTTATTACCTAAAAATATTTCAACACAAATATTTAAAGCAATGTTAGAGAATTCAGCTAGCGAACAAGGAGCAAGAATGAGTGCAATGGATAATGCCACTCGAAACGCAGGTGAAATGGTTGACAAACTTACTATTGAGTATAATAGAAGTCGTCAAGCAGCAATTACAAAAGAACTAATAGAAATTATATCAGGAGCAGAAAGTTTATAATTATGAGTAAAGGAATTATCACACAAGTTATTGGGGCAGTAGTAGACGTTAAATTTGAAGGAGAACTTCCAGAAATTTTAACTGCATTAGAGTGTAAAAATGGTAGCAATCGTTTAGTCTTAGAAGTTGCTCAGCATTTAGGAGAATCGACAGCTAGAACTATTGCGATGGATGCTACAGAAGGATTAAAAAGAGGGGATGAAGTAGTTAATACAAATGCGCCCATCAAAGTTCCTGTTGGTCCAGAGACTTTAGGAAGAATTATTAATGTAATTGGTGAACCTATTGATGAAAGAGGTGATGTTAAAACAAAAGAGAGTTGGCCAATTCACAGACCTGCACCTCAGTTTAATGATCAATCGACTGAAACAGAAATTTTAGTTACAGGAATAAAAGTAATTGATTTGTTAGCACCTTATGCCAAGGGTGGAAAAATTGGTTTATTTGGAGGTGCTGGTGTTGGTAAAACAGTGCTTATTATGGAGTTAATTAATAACGTTGCAAAGGCCCATGGAGGATTCTCTGTTTTTGCTGGCGTTGGTGAAAGAACTAGAGAAGGTAACGATCTTTATCATGAGATGATAGAGTCTGGTGTAATTAAAAAAGATGGTTCAGGGTCAAAGGCAGCATTAGTATATGGTCAAATGAATGAGCCCCCTGGAGCTAGAGCCAGAGTTGCTCTTACAGGATTGACTGTTGCGGAATATTTTAGAGATCAAGAAGGTCAAGACGTACTTTTCTTTGTTGATAATATTTTTAGATTTACTCAAGCTGGCTCAGAGGTATCAGCACTTTTAGGAAGAATACCATCCGCAGTTGGTTATCAACCTACTTTGGCGACAGATATGGGTAACTTACAAGAAAGAATTACAACAACAAACAAGGGATCAATTACTTCTGTACAAGCTATTTATGTTCCAGCAGACGATCTAACAGATCCTGCACCTGCAACTTCATTTGCTCACTTAGATGCAACCACAGTACTTTCCAGGCAAATAGCGGAAATTGGTATTTATCCTGCTGTGGATCCATTAGACTCTACCTCAAGAATTCTTGATCCTAGAATAGTTGGTGATGAACATTATCGAGTTGCAAGAGAAGTTCAAAAAGTTCTTCAAACATACAAATCTTTACAAGATATTATTGCAATATTAGGTATGGATGAATTGTCAGAGGAAGATAAACTGACTGTAGCAAGAGCAAGAAAAATTCAAAGATTTTTATCACAACCTTTCTTTGTTGCTGAGGTATTTACTGGATCACCAGGTAAACTTGTAGATTTGGAGTCAACTATAAAAGGTTTTGATGCCATTTGTAAAGGCGAGTATGATCATCTTCCCGAAGCTGCATTTTATATGGTAGGTACTATTGAGGAAGCTATTGAAAAAGCAGAAAAAATGAAAAAAGATGCTGCGTAGTGAGTGAAGAATTTAAAATAGAAATTGTAAATCCAGACAAATCTTTTTTGTCTAAGGATGACGTAACGGAAGTGGTTGTCCCTGCTTTTGAGGGTGAAATGGGAATACTTAAAGATCATATTTCGATAATCTCATTTTTAAAGCCAGGAATAATTACTATTCAAGCAAAATCTGGGGGAGAGAAGTATTATGTAGAGGATGGTATTGTTGAATTTAAAAATAATAACCTGTCTCTGCTTACCAGTTCTATCTTAAATTTAAAAGATATTGGAAAAAATAAAATACAAGATTTACTAAAAATTGCCGAAGAGGAAGCTAATAAAACTGAAATAAGTGATGAGTTGAAATATTTAGCTGACCAAAAAGTTGAAACTTTAAAATTACTTAATTAATTGTTTTTTTATTTTTTCCTTTAGCTCTTTATATACATGAAGTTTAAAGTCTACTACAACTTCAGTTAACATATTCAAATCTATCCACTTCCAATCTAAAAATTCAGGTTTATTAGTTTTAATATTTATTTCGTCATCACTACCCAAGTATCTCATCAGAAACCATTTTTGTCTTTGACCTTTGTATTTTCCTTTCCATATTATTCCTAATAAATGCCCTGGAAGCTCATAGGTCATTGTGCCATCAATTTCTTTAATAAGCTTTACATTTCTAATACTCGTTTCTTCTTCAAGCTCTCTATATGCAGCCGCTAAAAAATCCTCTCCATCGTCTACACCCCCTTGTGGCATTTGCCAGTAATTTTTGGGATTATCAATTCTCTTAGCTACGAAAATTTTATTATCTTTATTTAAAACAACTATTCCTACCCCATTTCTAAGAGGTAGATTTTTAAATTTTTCATCCATCTCAACCCTTAAGTAGTTTAATAGCGTAGTTAAGTTGATTATCCGTTTCAGTTTTTATTTGAAAATTGTCATTTTCTTCATTTATTTCAATATCTGGTGATACTCCAACTTCTGAAATTGATTTGCCCGATGGTAAGTAATATTTAGCTATTGTTAATCTTATTGCACCATCATTTTTAAGAGGAATTATTGATTGAACAGAACCTTTCCCATAGCTATTTTCTCCTAATAAAATTGCTCTTTTGTGATCTTGCAAAGCGCCAGCAACAATTTCTGATGCAGATGCCGATCCATAATTAATTAAAACAACTAAGGTTTTTCCATTTATTAAATCACCTTTTTTTGCAAACCATTTTCTATTTTCAGAAACTTTTCTACTTTTTGTTGATACTATTTCTCCATTATCTAAAAAATAGTCAGATATACTTATTGCTTGAGAAAGCAATCCACCTGGATTATTTCTTAAGTCAAGAATATAAGATTTTATATTTTTATTTTTTTCTAACTTCTGAATCTCTTTTTTAAATTGTGAACCACTGTTTTCATTAAATGAAGTTAATCTAATATAACCAATATTTTTTTCTAAGAGATCAGCTTTTACAGATTGAATTTGAATAATTTCTCTAACAATATTAAATGTAAGTGCCTTTTTTTCACCTCTTCTTCTAACAGTTAATTCTATTCCAGACCCTACTGGACCTCTCATTAAATCAACAGCTTCACTGAGCGACTTACCTTGAACTTGTATCTCATTTATTTTGACAATGTAGTCACCCGCTTTGATACCTGCTCGCGAGGCGGGGGTATCATCAATAGGAGAGATAACTTTAACAACACCAGACTCCATACTTACCTCAATACCAAGCCCTCCAAACTTTCCACTTGTTTCAGTTTGCATTTCATTGAATATTTCAGGAGACATATAAGCAGAATAGGGATCTAAAGATTGGAGAAGACCATTAATTGCAGAGTCCATACTTTCTGATTGATTTATCTCATCTACATATTCCTTATTTATTTTTTCAAGAACCTCTCCGAATAAGTCTATCTTTTTATATATTTCATTCTCTGAAGAATTAACTCCTTGTAGAAATAACATGTAAGAGAAAAATATAATTAATAATTTTTTTTTAATCATATTATAAGCTTTTCTTTGGGAATTAATTCAGACCACATTTTTTCAAGTTCATAAAATTTTCTTTTTTCAGGATGAAAAATATGAACAATTAAATCTATACCATCAACCAGTTTCCATTCATTACTTTCTTTTCCCTCTATTTTAGAATTATTTATTCCATTATCTTTTAATTTTTCCAAAACTTGTTCAGATAAAGATTGAATGTGTCGAGATGAGGTTCCGCTAGCAATAATCATATAGTCTGCCATAGAACTTTTATCCTTGAGATCAATACTTATAATGTCTTGGGCTTTATTAATATCTAAAGTTTTTATGATGATCGTTTTTAAATCTGAAATTTTATCCATTAATTAATAAAAGATTATCAAATTTTTCTTAATTGAGAAGATGAAATATTGACTTTATTAAAGTTAATAAATTTCAATTTTTCGTTACCTAGGCTTTTATATGCCTTTGAATTTAGTGATTTTTTTTTATAACCATGACGGTCAAATACAATGATATTACATTTTTTTGAAATTATCCTCCACTTGTGCCATTTATGAAAATTAATTAAATTGTCTGCTCCCATTATGAAATAAATTTCACTCTTTTTATTTTTAGAGAGATGATTAATAAGATCAATTGTTTTATTTGACTTAATAATATTTTCAAAAAATTTTATCTTAATAAAATTCTTTTTCTTAACAATTCTTCTACAATACCTGATTCTAGCAGAAATATTATTATCACTTTTTTTCTTAAAAGGATTTTTTTTTGTAATTGCCCATATTACCTTTTTTAACTTAAATTTTTTTGCAGCTTCTCTTGATATTGCCAAGTGTCCTTTGTGAGCTGGATCAAAAGATCCACCTAAAATCCCAATTTTATTTTTTTTTAAATTCAAATTATTTCCTTATTTTTCCTTTGCTTGTAATATGATATTTATATGAAACTAGTTGTTTTAGACCAATGGGGCCTCTTGGTGGAAGTGTATTTGTAGAAATACCAACCTCACCTCCAAAACCAAATTCCCCTCCATCAGCAAATTGTGTAGATGTATTATGCATTGCAATCGAACTTTTTACTTCTTTTAAAAATTTTTTTGAGGTTTTAATATTTTGTGTGATTATACAATCTGTATGCATAGTTCCAAATCTATTGATATGACTTATTGCTTCATCAACATTCTTTACGGATTTTACAGATACAATTGGTGATAGGTATTCTTTTGACCAATCTTTAATGGAGGCTTTTTGTATCTTTTTTTTATAAAATTTCCTAATTTTATTATCTCCAATAATTTTACATCCATTATCTTCTAAATTTTTTAAAATTTGAATACCAAATTTTTTGATTATCTTTTCATGCAAAAGAATAGTTTCCGTTGCTCCGCATATTGCTGTATTTCTTAATTTGGCATTGTGAATAATTTTTTCTGCAATTTTAGGATTTGCATCTTTATCGACATAGGAATGACAAATGCCTTCTAGGTGGCCAATTGTTGGAACTATTGAAAGATTTTGAACTTTTTTTACTAAATTTTTGCCCCCTCTAGGTATAATTACGTCAATAAATTTATTCATTTTTATTAATAAATAATCAACTACTTTTCTATTTTTAATATTTAAAAATTGAACAAAATTTTCATCTACCTGGTTTTTTTTAAGTGATTTTCTAAATAGTTTTGACAAAATAAGATTTGAGTAAAATGCTTCAGAACCTCCTTTTAAAATAACTGGATTTCCAGATTTAAAACATAAAGAGGCAACATCCGAAGTTACATTGGGTCTACTTTCATAGATTACACCAATGACACCTATAGGAATAGATATTTTAGAAATGTTTAAACCATTAGGTCTTTTCCATTTTTCTAAAACAATATTAGTAGGATCTTTTAATTTAATAATTTTTTTAATTGAAAAGATTATGCTTAAAATTTTTTTATCATCCAGTATAAGTCTTTGGATTAAGTTATCTTTAATCTTTTTTTTGAAAGCATTCTTAATATCTTTTTTATTTTCTTTAATAATTATTTTTTTATTTTTTTGGATAAGTGAGCAATAGTCTTTTAACACTTTATTTTTTTTATTTGAATGAATTTGGGATAAAAAGGCTTTTTTTGATTGTTTACCAATTTTGACTAATAAATTTTTCATTAGATTTCTACCATATCATCTTTATGTACCACCTCTGATTTTGAGATGTAACCAAGGATTTTTTCAATCTCATTTGATTGACATCCTTTTATTTTATTGATTTCTTCAGAAGAAAAAGAACTTAAGCCTCTTGCAAACTCTTTATAATTAATATCAAATATTTTTATATGATCACCTTTATTAAATTTTCCCGAAACTTTTTTTATCCCTGCAGCTAATAAACTTTTTCCATTAATTAAAGCTCTTTTAGCACCATCATCTATGGTTAGTTCTCCTTTAGGTGAAATAGAGCTGATTATCCATTTTTTTCTAGCATGTAATTTTGATATTTTTGACTCAAATAAAGTATAATTATTTTGTTTTTCTATTTTATCGATAGGACTTAAATGTAATCCATTTGCTATAATCATATCACAACCAGATAAGTTACAAATTTTTGCCGCTTCAATTTTTGTATTCATTCCACCTTTACCTAGTTTTGTAATACCTTTGATATTTATTCCTTGAATATCTTTAGTCAGGTTTTCTACTTTTTTTATTAGTTTTGCATCTTTATATATTTTAGGATTTTTTGTAAAAAGTCCATCAACATCAGATAATAAAACTAGAGTGTCTGCATTTGTAATTTGTGCCACTCTTGAAGCTAATCTATCATTATCTCCATATTTTATTTCTGATGTAGCAATCGTATCATTTTCATTTACAATTGGGATGTAGCCTAGTTTAAATAAGTTTTCAAAAGTTCTTTTCGCATTAATTGATCTTCTTCTTTCTTCTGTATCATCTAAAGTTAATAAAATTTGAGAAATATTTAACCTGAACTTTGAAAAAGTCTGAGAGAATAAATTCATTAATTCTATTTGACCAACAGAGGCAATTGCCTGACTTTTATCAAGCTTTAAATTTATATTTTTTAAGTTCATTTTTTTGCAACCTAGAGCTATAGCACCAGAACTTACTATAATAATTTCTTTGTTTTTTGATTTTAGTTTTTTTAAATCTTTCGCAAAACTTTCTAACCATTTTTTTCTAATTTTATTTTTATCATCAACTAATAAAGAAGATCCAATTTTTATCACAACTGTTTTTGAATTTTTAAGATGCATAGGAAATTAATTTTGCCTTAATTTTTGATACAGATTTTTTTTCTAGTGTTGACATAGAAATTACTTCGGATTTTATATTTTTCGAAAAATCATTGATAATTTTTTTCACTTCATTTTTGTTTATTAAATCAGTCTTATTAAGGATGATTAATTCTCTTTTTTTAGAAAGTTTGGAGCTATAATTTTTTAATTCATTTTTAACTTTTTTATAGCTACTTTTGATGTCATTATCAGTTATATCAATCATATGTAAAAGAGATTTACACCTTTCTATATGTTTTAAAAATTGTATTCCAAGTCCGGTTCCTTTATGTGCCCCCTCGACCAAACCCGGAATGTCTGCTATTGTAACTTCTTTATCATCATAACTAGCAACTCCAAGATTCGGATTTAAAGTCGTAAATTGATAATTAGCTATTTTAGGATTTGCATTAGTTATTGCAGCTAACAAACTTGATTTTCCAGCATTTGGTAATCCAATTATTCCAATATCAGCAATTGTTTTCAATTGAAGCCAAATAGTAAATTCTTCACCAGGAGTTCCTTTTGTAAATTTTCTTGGAGCTCTATTTGTAGAACTTTTAAATCTAGTATTTCCAAGACCACCTTTGCCTCCAGCTGCAGCCGTAAATTCTTCCCCGATTTTTATAAAATCATAAATTAATGTTTTGTTATCTTCCTCAAAAACTTGTGTCCCTAATGGCACTTTGAGTATTAAATCTTCTCCACTTTTTCCTGTTCGGTTTTGACCTGAACCATTATCTCCTCTTTTTGCTTTATGATGTTGTTGGTATCTATAATCTATCAAGGTATTGAGATTTCTTTCAGCTTTCAATATTACGGATCCACCACTTCCGCCATCACCACCGTCAGGTCCTCCATATTCAATAAATTTTTCTCTCCTAAAACTTGGAGATCCATCACCACCATTTCCAGCTTTGATATAAATTTTAACTTGATCTAAGAATTTCATAATACAACGCTATTTTTTAGTTGTACTATTAATTGGGTTTTACAGAAACAAATGTTCTATCTGATTTAGTTTTTTTAAAAACTACTTTACCTTTAATTACTGAGAAAATTGAGTGATCTTTACCCATTCCTACATTTTCACCAGGAAAAATTTTAGTACCTCTTTGTCTAACAATGATATTTCCAGGTATTACAGTTTCACCACCATACTTTTTGACACCAAGTCTTCGTCCGGCACTGTCACGTCCGTTTCTAGATGATCCACCTGCTTTTTTTGTTGCCATAGTTTATTACCAATTATTTATTTGCTGCCTTTTTAGGCTCTTCTTTCTTTTTCGAAGGCTTTGTAATTTTTTCAGCTTCAGATAAAACTTTACCATCTTTTGAAAAAATTTTGTTAATTTTTATCATAGAATATTGTTGTCTATGTCCATTCTTTCTTCTTGAATTTTGTCTTCGTCTTTTTTTAAAAATTAAAACAGTTCTATTTTTGCTATTTTTAATTAAATTAGCCTCTACTTTTGCACCTTGAACAGTTGGCGCTCCAATTTCAATTATTTTGTCATCCCCATAAGCTAATATTTCCTTAAATTCTACTTTTGTATCAGATTTTGAACCAGGTAATTTTTCGATTTTCAAAATTTCTCCTGATTTAACTTTGTATTGCTTTCCACCTGTTTGTATTATTGCGTAAGACATATAATTTATGTAAATTTTAATTATCGCAATATAGTCTGGGAGACACTATAGTCAAGGTCTATCAGCTAAAAATTATCCTTTAAATCTCTCAATTTTGAAAAGCTTTTTAAATCTTTGGCCTTGAGAAATATATTGCATTCAATTTCATCTGCTAAAATTGTTGGGATACTTGGTAAGCTATTCTCTAATTTTTTTTTAACGTTTTCAATTTTTACTTTTAATTTTAAATTAGAGGAATCATGTGTTAAACAAAAATTTCCATTTTGTAAGGTGTATTCATGTCCACAATAAATTTCAGTATCTCTTGGAAGATCTTTAATTTTTTTCAGCGAATTGAACATTTGTTCATATGTGCCTTCAAAAATTCTACCGCAACCCAAAGAAAACAATGTATCACCAGTAAAAATTTTTTTCTCTTTAAAAAAATGGAAGGCTATATGACCTGATGTGTGGCCTGGAATATGATAAATTTTCGCTTCAAAATTTTCATTTTTCCAAATTTGGTTATCTTCTACCATAATATCAATTTCAGGAATTCGATCTTTATCTTCTTTAAATCCAACTATCTTTGATTTATATTTTTCTTTTAACTCTTTATTTCCACCCACATGATCATAATGATGATGTGTATTTAAGATATATTTTAAGTTTATTTTATTTTTTTCAATTACCTCAATAATAGGTTTTGCTTCACTAGGATCTATAACACACGCATTTTTTTTTATTTTATCAAAAATTAAATATGAATAATTATCATTTAAACATGGGATTATTTTTATTTCCATTTTATCTTTCTATTAAAAAAATTCCAAGATTTGAACTCAAATTTTTCATATCTAGGTTAGAATTTTTAATGTCTGATGGCAGATTATTTCTTAGAGCTATAGATTTTGATAGCTTAAAATTTTTAGCTTTACTAAAAAAAACAAAGTCTTTTATAGTGCAAAGGTGAATATTTGGAGTGTTATACCACTCATCAGGCAATGTTCTTGTCACTGGCATTGTTCCTTTTAATAAAAGGTGTAATCTTATTTTCCAGTAGCCAAAATTAGGAATCGTTACAATTGCTTGTTTGCCAATTCTTAATAGCTCATTAATAACTTTTTCAGGATTAAGGAAAGCCTGGAGGGTTTGACTTAATATGACATAGTCAAAAGACTTATTTGGAAATTGTTGCAAATCTTCTTCAGCATTACCTTCAATTATAGTCAATCCTTTTGCAATACAGTTTTGAACTTTAGTTTTTGAAATTTCTATTCCTCTTATATTTACTTTTTTCTCTTTAATTAAATAATCCATTAAAATACCATCACCACAACCAACATCTAATACTTGAGAATTTTCATCAATTAATTGAGATATGATTTTAAATTCTGGTTTCATATTTATTTTTCTGAGTATGATTTATCTAAAAAATTTTTTAGTGCCTTTAAAAAATCAGCAACATCTAGTAAAAAGGAATCGTGTCCTTTATCAGATTTTATTTCTACAAAACCAACATTTGCACCAATAGCATTTAAAGCAATAACAATATCCTTATTTTCTTGTGTTGGATAAAGCCAATCAGATGTGAATGAGATTATAAAAAATTTAGCTTTTGTATTTTTAAACGCCATAGATAAATTACCATTAAATTGTTTTACTAAATCAAAATAATCCATTGCTCTGGTAATATAAAGATAACT
The DNA here is from genome assembly GCA_902626725.1 of uncultured Pelagibacteraceae bacterium. Classification (GTDB taxonomy): domain Bacteria; phylum Pseudomonadota; class Alphaproteobacteria; order Pelagibacterales; family Pelagibacteraceae; genus Pelagibacter. The sequence goes on along the minus strand of CACOGI010000003.1, from coordinate 58,564 downwards.
ATTAGCATCAAAGCGATCTACAAATACTGATCCTTGATATCTCAAATAACTTTCTATTTGAAAATCTGCGTCAAATCCGAATTTAAGATCATCTCTTTCTTGTAGTTTTCTTCCGAATTTTTCTTGAAGACCTTTCTTTGACAAATAAGTTATATGTGCAGCCATTCTTGCAACAGCCAAACCTTTATCAGGTACAGTGTTGTTTAAATTATATTTTCCATCTGACCAGTTGTGATCAGCTGCTATAGCCTGTCTGCCAAGTTCATTAAATGCAATATTTTGAGCTGAGTGACTTGATGTACAAGCAATTGGAACAGCAGTTTTTGTTTTATCTGGAAAATTACTTACAAATTGTAAGACTTGCATCCCACCCATTGAACCACCAACCACTGAAAAAAGTTTTTTTATCCCAAAAAAATCTAATAAATTTATTTGAGCATTTACCATATCATTAATTGTAATAACTGGAAAATCAGTACCATACATTTTTTTTGTCTCAGGATTTTCGTGACTTGGGCCAAAAGATCCCATACACCCTCCTATAACATTTGCACAAATTACAAAGTATTTATTTGTGTCTATAGCCTTATTTGGACCAACTGCGTAGGACCACCATCCATCTTTTTTTGTAATAGGATTTATTCCAGTGACAAATTGATCTCCTGTTAAAGCATGAAAAACAAGTATTGCATTATCCCTATTCTTGTTAAGTGTGCCATAGGTTTCATAAGCTAATGGAAAATTATTGATTGTTTTACCACAGTCTAACTTTAATGGTTTTTCTATTAATAATGTTTTTATATTTTCTTTAATATTCATAATTTAAGCTGATAATTGAATTGAGAGAAAAAAAACTTTTTTAGCGGTTTTTTTAAAGCGCTCGCAATTCAGGTAAATCAGCGCATAAATTTTGTACAAGATGTTATTTGGTATGTCAATTTTTAAAATTTTTTCACTAATACTGTATAAATAATTGTTTTTTTATTTATAAAGGGCTTAAAATTTAAAAACATGACAACTATTAGATTTAAAAAGTTTAAATTAGAGGCTTATAAACCTGGGAAATCCAGCATTAAAAAACTGAAGAAGGTTATTAAGCTTTCTGCAAACGAATCTGCTTTGGGTGTGAGTCCAAAAGTAAAAAAAATTCTTATCGGAAAAAATTTGAATTTTTTTCGTTATCCTGATGGCAAGTCTAAGGAACTGAGAAATAAAATATCAAAAAAGTTCAAATGTGATAAGGATAGAATTATTTGCGGTGCCGGTTCCGATGAAGTAATTCAGATGATTTGCCAACTGATACTAAAGCCAGGAGATGAAGTAATCATCCCACAATTCAGTTTTTTAATGTACAGAATATATGCAAAAATAATTGGTGCAAACGTAGTGTTTGCAAAAGAAAAAAAATTTAAAGTATCAATTTCAGAAATACTTAAAAAGGTTACAATAAAAACTAAGATTGTTTTTTTGGCTAATCCAAATAATCCAACTGGAACTTATTTAACTAAAAATGAAATTATGAAATTAAGAAAAAAATTGAGAAAAAATATATTGTTAGTTGTAGATGATGCTTATGCAGAATATATGCAAAATGTAGATTACAAGTCAGGGTTAGATTTGTTTAAAAATTACAAAAATGTTTTTATATTAAGAACATTTTCAAAAATTTATGGTTTATCATCTTTACGAATTGGATGGGGCTATGGATCAAAAGAGATTATTAAGGCACTTAATATAATTAAGCCTCCATTTAATGTTAATGAGGTAGCACAAATTGCAGCAGTAGAGTCTCTTAAAGATAATAAATTTATATCTCAATCAATAAAACATAATATTTTTTATGCAACAAAATTGAAAGATTTTTTGAATAAATATGGTATTAGTTCAAACAAAGTTTCCGCAAATTTTTTATTATTAAACTTTACAAAATGCAAACTTAAAGCCAAATATTTTTACGAAAAACTGAAAAAGAAAGGAATTATATTAAGATCTACTGAAGATGGTTATAATATTAAAAATATGTTGCGATTAACAGTGGGATCAAAAAAAGAAAATTTAAAGTTTATGAAAGTAACTGAAAGCATTTTTAAAAAATGAAAAAAGTATTAATTATAGGTTGTGGGTTGTTAGGTTCCTCGTTAGTTAGAACGATTGCAAAAAAAAAAATTGCAAAAAAAATATTTATATATGAGAAATCAAAATTAAATATTACCAAAATAAAAAAATTGAGATTACCGGGTAAAATAATTGAGTCCTTGAGAGAAGGAGTGGATAATTCAGATTTAATTATTTTTTGCACACCAATGAGTGAATATAAGGCACTTATTTTAAAGATTAATAAATTTATTTCGCCGAAAACATTAATAACTGACATAGGGTCTTCAAAAATTGAGTCATCTAAAATCATTAAAAAATTTTTAAAAAAAGGTATTCAATGGACTCGAAGCCATCCCATAGCAGGTTCAGAAGTAAGTGGACCAGAATTTGGCAAAGATAACATGTTTAATAATAAGTGGTGTATTTTAATTAAAGATAAAAAAACAAATTTAAAAAATTTAAAATTTTTGAACACTTTTTGGAAAAAAATAGGTTCAAAAACAGTTATTATGAATTCCGAAAAACATGATAAAATTTTCTCCATTACCAGTCATTTACCCCATCTAGTTGCTTACAATTTAGTTAAATCTGCTCAAGATTTTGAAAAAAAACAAAAATTTAATCTTATTCAATACAGCGCAGGAGGTTTAAGAGATTTTTCAAGGATAGCCGCTTCTAATGAAATTATGTGGAGGGACATTTTTTTTGATAATAAAAACAATTTAATTAAAGCCATAGATCTATTTATAAAAAATTTAAAAGGTTTTAAAAAAGATATTAACTATAAAAATAACAAATCTATTTTAAAAAAACTAATCAAAACTAAAAAAGTTAGATCAAAAATTATTAAATTAAAACAAGATATCGATGCACCAGACTTTGGAAGGTCTAATTAGAATCTACTAAAGTTTTTACACTTTTTAAATAGTCTTTATAATAATCCGAGGATTTGATAGCAGATTTATAGATTGGTTTTCTTGCTTGTGTTGAGCTAGCAGTCTTAATGGCTCTTTTATTTTTATCATGATTTAAACAATTTTCATCCCAAGGTACTTCACAAAATTTTAATAGCTTTTCAATTTCAGGTTTAGGGTTATTTACAAGACTTGAGTAATTGATATCATAAATAAAATTAGGAAACTTTTTTCTCCAAAAACTCATCAAATCTTTATATAAATTATAAATATTTCCAATATCATTAAGATCGTTTGTAAAAGGCATTGACTTTGAAAAATAGTTTTTAAAGTTCGACCAAATTACATCCATCGGATCCCTATTACAATTTATGATTTTTGCTTGAGGAAAGATGTGCTTGATAAATCCTATAAATCTAAAATTAAGACACGTCTTGTCTGTAAAAATTTTTTTCGAAAGATCATAATTGGAAATTTTTTCTAAATATTGATTTTTACAATCTAAAACGAAGTGAAGAATATCCTCGTTTTTTAAATCTGGAATTTTGTTTAAATTTAGAAGTTTCTTTTTCAGTTCTGCTTCTAAAAATGGCAATTCTCCACCACCATAAATCTCTTGATGAGATGATAATATTTGCTCAACTAATGAAGTACCAGATCTTGGCATTCCAACAATAAATATTAATTTTTTAGAATCTTTTTTATTATCGTTATTTAACTTATCATAATCAAAATTTTTTATCTTTGTAAATTCATTTTTACTTTCCTCAGTTTTATGATTATAGAGTGCTTTAAATATTTTATTCCCAAGTGAATAATTTTTAAAAGAACTATCGTAATCTTTAATATCCTCATAATATTTTCCAAGTGCAAAATACAAATGAGCTTTGTCTATTTCTGCTAATTCAGCATTTTCTAATTTATTTTTCATTTCATTGAAGTGAGGGTGATCTTTTGAATACTTAGTCTTATTGGATAATAATCGATCTGCCTGAGTATATTTTGGATAAAGCTTTAAAATTTTTTTTAAACATTCTGATGATTTTTCAAACTCACCTAGAGACTCAAAATTAATTGATAAATTATATAATGCTTCCAACATTTTATCATTTATTTTTAGGACTTTTTGAAAGTATGATATAGCCTCTTTGTTTAAGTTTAGCAGACCTTTAAGATGACCAAGATTATTTAATATAGCAATATAATTAGGTTCTTCTTCTAGGCCTCTTTTGAAGTAATATTCTGCATCTTTAAAATTATTTAATGATAAGTGAGAAAGACCAATATTATTTAAAAAATGTGGATTTTTTGAATTAGCTTTTAAGGCCAGCTCCATTATTTCAATAGACTCTTCATGCTTACCCAAACTTTGATAAGAGAGACTTAATAAATTATAAAAAACTTGATGTTTTCTTTTTTTAAGTAAAACTTTGGTTTCATCAATTACTTCTTGAAACAAGCCAACTTTGAGTTTATTTGAAAGTAATTGAAATTTTTCTTTCAGCTCTAGATCTGTTAACATAATTAAATATATATAGGGTTTAATTTAGTATCTTTAAATATCTTTTTAATAGTTTTATTTATATTCATTATCAAAACTCTTTTTTTTGGCCCGTAAGCATGGATTAATTTTTTTTTATTTGAACAGTATGCGACATGACCTTTCCAGAAAATAATTTTATCTTTTATAAATCTTTTATTTATTTTTTTTTTACAATATTTTAACTGATCTTTAGAGTCCCTAGGAAAGAAAATTCTATTATAGTAAAAAAAAATTTGTATTAAAGCAGAGCAATCTATCCCATTAGATGTTTTACCACCCCATAAATACTTAGTATTAAGAAATAATTTTAAAATCTTCAAGATATCTTTCTCGAAATGATTAATATTTTTTGTATCGATTTTTTTTATCCATTTATTTTTTTCAAATTCCAAAAATTTTTTACTTTTATTCTTTATTGAAATACCAGACCCAAAATATAAAAAATTTTCTGTTTGTAAAAATCTATTTCCCTTTTTTTTAAAAATTCGAGCATTTAATTTATAGATTTTATTTGTTGGTCTAAATTTATTAAAAAATTTATTTTCTTTAATATATCCTGAATAATTATCATAAGTAGTTTTGATTTTAATCCATCCTTTTTTTTTTGAAATTATTCTAAATTTTTCCCCATATAAAATTTGAGATACAACCTCTGAATTTGATGAAGGTTTCAAATTAATGTTTGTTACTGGTTTATTAAAAAAATTATTTTTCACTAAGCTGAAGTTTGTTTCTCATTATCCACAATATGATAAGAGAGGGTATTACCATTAATGCTGTTAATATAAAAAAGATACCCCAATCACCATTTAACCAATCTACTAACGCTCCAGAGGATGATGCCAAAGTTGTCCTTCCTGCAGTTCCAATCGATGCCAAAAGGGCATACTGTGTTGCTGTGTATGCTCGATCAACTAAAAGAGATATAAATGCTACAAAAGCAACTGTAGCAAATGCTGCTGCGATATCATCAAAAATAACAGCGATAGCAAATAAAATTTCTGATTTTTCACTCCAAGCAAGGACACTAAATAAAAGGTTTGTAGTTGCCATAATAATTCCTGCCAAAAACATCGCTTTTAAAACACCAGATCTTATTACAAACAATCCTCCTAAAAGCGTAAATATTACAGTTGTAATCCAACCTAATGTTTTTGAATAAATTGCGATATCAGATTTACTGAAACCTATTTCTTTATAGAAAATTATCGACATTCTGCCTAGAAAAGCCTCACCAACTTTAAAAAGGAAAACAAAACCTAAAATTCCAATCGCAATAGAAAAGCCATTTTTCTTAAAAAAGCTGATTATAGGACCACTTACAGTTCCACCCATCCATGTTAAAAATTTTTTAAAAAAATTTTCATTACCGAGCTTATCTGAAATAAATTTATCATTTTCTTTTTGTCTACTTTGTCTTTCAGATACATTATCTTCATTAACGAACATTAAACCAATGTTCATAAAAATTATTATTATACCTAAAATTAAAAAAGTAATTTGCCAGTAATTTTCAAAATCTTTATTTTGTAAAAATTCTGCTGAAAACAGAGATAGTACGCCTCCAAGTTTGTACCCGCTCCACCAACCTACCACAGCCATCGCTGCTCCAGCAGCCATTGATTTTCCTTCATTTTCACCAATTTGTTCAATTCTTAAAGCATCAACAGTTATGTCTTGAGTAGCTGATGCGATAGCGATAATCAGACCTACTGTAATTATAAAAGCTAAATTTTCGATTGGACTAGTTATACTCCATAAAATAAGAGAAAGCAGAATTATGATTTGCATTAGAACAATCCACCCTCTTCTATGGCCAATCTTTTTTGTTAAAAAAGGAATTTGTATTCTATCTACTAAAGGAGCCCATAAATAATTAAACGCATAAACTCCAAAAATTAATCCTGCCCAGCCTATAGTTGATCTACTTAATCCATCTTCTTTTAACCACAAACTTAAACTGCTACCAATTAAAACCCAAGGGAAACCAGAAATAGCCCCTAATAATAAAATTTTTAACATTCTTTTATCAAAATAAACCGAAAACATTTCTGAAAAAGATTGTTTTTTAAATTCTAGCATATTTAATTTCTCCAAAAAGAAGGTAAAAACAAAACTAGAATTGCAAATAATTCTAATCTTCCTAAAATCATTCCCATTGATAATATCCATTTTGAAATATCAGGGAGAGATGAAAAATTCCCATTTGGACCTATTGTAGAACCTAATCCTGGTCCAACATTAGAAATAGACGTAGCAGCCCCGGATATAGATGTAATGAAATCCAAACCAGATAAGGAAAGTAAGGCCGTTAAGATAAAAAAAATTACAAAATAAAAAAATATAAAAGAAATTATTGACGATATAAATTTTTCGTCGACTGTACTCCGATCATATTTAATAACAAAAATTCCTTTTGGATAAATTATCTTTTTTAATTGATTTATAATAAATAAGTACAAAATTTGAAATCTAAAAATTTTTACTCCACACGTTGTTGAACCAGCACATCCACCAATAAACATTAATATTATAAAAACAACTAATGGAAAGCTGCCCCAACTATCAAATTGAGCATTTACGAAGCCTGTACCTGTTAAAATTGAAATCACATTAAAAAAAATCGATCGTATATTAAATGAACCATAGTCACTCAAAAATAAATAAATTGATAAAATAATGATGCTAACAAATATTATTTTAAAAAAAGAAATGATTTGTGAATCGGAAAGAAAAATTTTTCTATTCCCATTAATAAATTTTATATAAGCGATAAAAGGTAAGCTTCCCAGGATAATGAAAATCATAGCTGATGTTTCAATTGCTATGCTATTAAAAAAACCGATTGATTTATTGTAATTTGAAAAACCACCGGTTGCCAATGTGGTCATTGCATGAGTTATACTGTCAAAAATATTCATTCCAAAAATACCATAGGTTATTGCACAAAGTATTGTAAGACCCGAATATATATAAATTAATCTTAATGCAATTTCCTTTGATTTTGGAAGTATTTTTTCAGAAGAGTCATTACTTGAAATTTTGAATAATTGCATACCACCTACATTCATTATTGGCATCAATGTAATTGCCATAATAATAATTCCTATGCCTCCTAACCATTGGAGAATAGCTCTCCATAATAAAATACTCTTTGGCATATTTTCTAAGTTTTTAATGATTGTAGAACCAGTTGTTGTTATTCCTGACATACTTTCAAAAAAAGCATTAGTAAATGAAAAGTTAAGGTTTGAAAAAAAAAATGGCAAAGATCCAAAAATTGCTATACTTAGCCAAGATAACGAAGTTAACAAAAAGGCTTGTTGTAAACTTAGTTTTTTTTCATGATCTAAATTTGATAAAAAAAATAAAGTTCCAAAAATAATTGTTACTAAAGATGCACCAAAAAAAGAAGAGTCAATTTCTTTGTAAAAAAATTGAGCTATAATCGGAATGAGCATAAAAATTCCAAGAATTATCTGTAATATTCCAAGAGTAAAAAAAACTGTTTTATAATTAGACATTTTGAAAGAACATTATTTTATGGTAAATAAATTTCAACTCTATATGAATTAACTAAATCTATAATATTAGATATTATTAGAAATATTCATGATTAAAAAAGAAAATTTAGAAAAAACCAATGCATGGCCATTTGTTGAGGCTAAAAAATTGCTTAAGGAAAGAAAATCAATTATTGAAAAAAAGGGTAAAATAACTCTTCAAACTGGTTATGGTCCCAGTGGGCTTCCTCATATAGGCACTTTTGGTGAAGTTGCAAGAACATCGATGATGGTAAATGCTTTAGATCAATTAACAGATCTACCTAAAGAAATTATCACATTTTCCGATGATATGGATGGTTTAAGAAAAGTTCCTGAAAATATTCCAAATAAAGAGTTATTAGAAAAAAATTTGCACAAACCACTTACAGAAGTTCCTGATCCTTTTAAAAAATTCAAAAGTTTTGGTGAGCATAATAATGAGATGTTAAAAACTTTTTTAAATAATTTCAATTTTAATTATACATTTAAAAGTTCTACCTCTCTTTATAAGTCAGGTTTTTTTAATTCAGCACTTCAGACTATTTTAGAAAATTATGATGGAATAATGAATATTATATTGCCAACATTAGGAAAAGAAAGACAAAAAACTTATAGTCCATTTTTACCTATATGTCCTGAGACAGGAACAGTACTAGAAATACCTGTTAAAAAAATTGACAAAGAAAAATCAAAAATTATTTTTGATAATAATGGAAAGGAACTAGAACGAAGTATTTTAAATGGAAATTGTAAATTACAATGGAAAGTAGATTGGGCTATGAGGTGGTATGCTCTAGATATTGACTTTGAAATGTATGGAAAAGATTTAATCGAAAGTGCAATTTTATCTACAAAAATAATTAAACTTATTGGTAAAATAAATCCATCAGGATTCGCTTATGAATTGTTCCTAGACGAAAAAGGTGAAAAAATTTCAAAATCAAAGGGCAATGGTATTACAATTGATCAGTGGTTAGAATATGCTTCCCCAGAAAGTCTGTCATTATTTATGTATCAAAATCCTAGAAGAGCAAAAAAACTATATAAAGAAATTGTTCCAAAAGCTGTAGATGAATATTTAGATTTGATTGAAAAAGCAAAAACACAAGATGAATTTCAATTGCTGATGAATCCTTTATGGCATGTGCATAATAGTCAAGTGCCAAAAGAAAATACAATTATGTCTTTTTCAATGCTTCTTAATCTTGTAGAAACGAGTAATGCAGACACTAAAGAACTTTTATGGAAATTTGTTAAAAAATATAAAAAAAGTATTTTAGAAAAAGAACATCCCATATTTGATAGGCTAATTGGATACGCTATTAAGTATTTTAATGATGTCATTAAATTAAGAAAAAAATATAAAATACCAAATAATTTAGAGAAAAAAGCTTTAAATTCTCTAATTAAAAATTTAGATAAATGCAATGATCAAATGAAGCCAGAAGATATTCAAACAATAATTTATTCCACTGGTAAAGAAAATGGTTATTCTGAAAATCTAAGAGATTGGTTTAAACTCATTTATGAAGTTGTATTTGGTGTCGAAAATGGTCCAAGAATGGGTTTTTTTATAAGTTTTTTTGGTGTTAAAGAAACAAAAGATCTTATATTAAATAAAATTAAATAATGTTTTCAAATTTAAGATCTTTAATTTTCAAATTAGATCCAGAAACTGCTCATAATTTGGCTATTAAATCTTTAAAATTTAATTTTATTCCAAACACTTTAAATGAAGATAGTGACAATACTTTATTTGAAACAAAATTATTTAATAAAGATTTAAAAAATCCGATCGGGATGGCAGCAGGTTTTGATAAAAATGCTGAGGTATACAATCCATTATTTAAATTAGGATTTGGTTTTGTTGAAGTTGGAACAATAACACCTTTAATGCAATCTGGAAATCCTAAGCCACGAGTTTTTAGATTAGTAGAAGATGAAGCATTAATTAATAGGTTAGGCTTTAATAATCGAGGAGCTAACAATATTTTTGATAGAATAAAATCTAATAAACCAACAGGCATACTTGGAATTAATATAGGACCGAACAAAAATACATCAGATAGATTAGATGATTATATAATAGGATTAAAAACTTTCCACAATTTAGCTGACTACATTACAATTAATATTTCGTCACCAAATACTGAAGATCTTAGAAGTTTCCATAAACAGTCAAGATTAAACAATTTATTAAAAGCTATTGAAAAAGAAAAAAAAAATTTAAGTTCACAGGTTCCTATAGCTGTAAAAGTATCTCCAGATATTGATGATCAGGAAATAAATAAAATATGTGAAGTGCTTTTAAGTAATAATGTGGAGGTTATAATTATTTCCAATACATCAGACGCAACTAGAGACAAATTAATGAATGTACAAAAGCATCAAAAAGGAGGTTTATCAGGTAAGCCAATAGAGGAAAAATCAACAAAATTAATAAATAAATTTTTCAAAATTCTTAAAGGAAGAATTAAGATAATCGGTGTAGGTGGGGTAGACTCTGGAAAAAGTGCTTATGAAAAATTTTTAGCTGGAGCTAATTTTGTTCAACTCTATACGGGAATGGTCTTTAGAGGACCAAATATAGTTACCTTTATTAAAAATGAGCTTAAGGAATTATTGATAAAAGATGGTGTTTCTAATTTTTCTGAAATAATAGGAAAAAAATAGTAGTAAAAATCTTATAAACTTGACGAGATCAATATCACACCTTATATAGTCGTTATCATTATGACCAAAAAATGTGAATTAACCGGAAAAAATCCTATGAAAGGTCATAATGTAAGTCATGCTAATAATAAAACTAAAAGAAGATTTTTACCAAATTTAAAAAAGGTTAAATTTACAAGCAAGCTTTTAAAAAAAAGCTTAAAGTTAAATGTAAGCAATGCAGGAGTAAGGTCGGTCGACAAAAAAGGTAGCTTTGATGACTTTTTAAAAACAGTCAAAAACAAAAATTTGTCACCAAGATTAAAAAAATTAAAAAAAAGTCTTTTAATTAAATCTCCATTTCAGAAAAAAACTGCCACCTCAAAAAATATTTAATGAGTAAATTACTTTTATTCCTCTCATTTATAATGGGAGTTATTGTATTGGCCTCAAATTATTTAGTTCAATTTCCAGTAAATTTTTATGGTTTAAATGAGGTGTTAACCTATGGTGCATTTAGTTACCCCATTGCTTTTTTGATAACTGATTTAGCCAATAGATCTTATGGTAAATTAATTGCCAGAAAAATCGTTTATTTTGGTTTTGCACTTGGGATAAGTTTTACCTTTATATTTTCTACAAATTTTGCAGATTTGATTTCAATCAGAATTGCAATTGGATCTGGAACAGCATTTTTAATAGCCCAATTAATTGATGTTCAAATTTTTGATAACTTGAGAAAAAGAGATTGGTTTATAGCACCTCTAACCTCATCTATAATTGGATCATCAATTGATACTTTTTTATTTTTCTCAATATCATTTTACAAAACAGGAGTACCATGGATAACTCTTGCATTAGGGGATTTAGCAGTTAAACTTTTTGTAGCACTTTTAATGTTAATACCTTTTAGAATGCTCCTCAAGACCTTTAAACCTGTTTAAATTAATACAAAAATTTATAAGACAATATTTTGTATGCCAGTTTGGCAACAAGAAAATTATAAGAATTGAAGCTTTTAATAGGTGCAAGTTCATTTATATCTGCGCCAACTATATTTGAATTTTTGGCAGCAATTTTAATTATATCAAGAGTTTCATCCCAAAACAAACCTCCTGGTTCTGGTGTACCTGTTGCTGGCATTATACTTGCATCAAATCCATCAACATCAAAAGTTAGATAAACAGTCTTGTTTTTAATAAGATTTTTAAATTTTTTTAGATTCCATTTTGCCTTATCTTTTGCCCAAAAAATATTTATTCTTGATTTATTTTTTTTTAAAAAAGGTATTTCACTTTTAGAAATATTTCTTATACCAAATGAAATTAATGATACATTTTCATGGTCTAAACACCTTCTCATAGCAGAAGCGTGTGAAAATTTTTCACCATTATAACTATTTCTTAAATCAGCATGTGCATCAAAATGCAACAAACAAATTTTTTTATGTTTACTTGTAAAAGGCTTTAAACATCCTGGTGTAATTGAATGTTCTCCACCAAAAGTCATTGGAAAAAGGTTCTTTTTTAATATAGCTTGATTTATTTTTGATATTTTATTAAGAGCTTTAATTATATTCTTATCTATCTTGAAAGGTTTAAGAGTTTTAATACCTATTTTTTTATAAGGTTCACAATTAAGTTCTTCATCATATAATTCAACTTGATGAGAAGCTTTTATTATTTCTTTTGGACCATTTTTTGTACCACTCCCATAACTTACTGTCTTTTCTAATCCAAACGGTATTATTACAACTTTTTCTTTAAAATTAAATTTATTGTCTGTTCCGAGAAACCCTTCTTTATTTGATAAATATTTCAATTTTTACCTAAAAATGGTTGAGAAGTTTTTTCTAATTCTTTTTTTCCACTCACCCTTATGATACGCATCACTAGCAATTAAAGGTAGTACACTTGTTGCTTCGGCAAAAACCATTTGTTCTTTTGTGACATCTACTTTTCCCCATGAACTAGCTTCTTTTAAAGTTGAACTACTACAAGCACCATCTCTTGAATCAGCAACTGTAATTTGTATCGCATATTTATGCATATCAACATCTTTCCCTAATAGTTCAGCACATATCACTGTATCTTGAATAAAATTTTTTGGAACTCCACCACCAATCATAAATAACCCTGAACCTTTAGATCGAATTTTAATTTCTGTTAATTCTCTAAATTCCCTAATAGAGTCTATAGTTATATGATTTCTCGGATTTTTTTCTTGATGAATCACCAATCCAAAACCAGCACTAGAGTCTGTGAATGCTGGACAGAATATTGGAACATTATTGTTATAAGCTGTTTCAATTAAAGAATTTTTTTTTACAGAATTTTTTTTTAGATATTTACCCATTTCATGAATAAACTCCCTTGAAGTATAACTTTTAGGTTCTAAATTATCAGCTATTTCACAAATTTTCTTGTCACAAATTTGCAATTCATCTTCATCAATATAAGTATCGTATATTCTATCAATATAATTTTTTCTAAGTTCATTATCGTCCTGGAACTGTGATCCTCTATAATGTTTAAAACCTAAAGCTTCAAAAAAATCCATATCAATAATAGAGGCTCCAGTAGCAACAACAGCATCTACCATATTGTATTTTACTAAATCTTTATAAATGTTCATACACCCAGCTGCCGAGGTTGAACCAGCTAATGTTAAAAAAATTGTACAATCTTTATCTTTTAACATTTCGTTATAAATATTTGCTGCATTCGCAGTTTCTCTAGATACAAAAGACATTTTTTCCATTGATGAAATTATTTTTCTTGTGTCAAAAGAAGTTATATCTATATGTTCAACAGGATCTTTCAGAAATTTTTTTTTACTATTATGACCTAAATCTTTATTTTCTGGCATTAAGCAACTAAATTGGCTTTATCAAAATCTTTATTGTAAAGCGACAAGATTGGCTTATCCTCAACTTCGTAAATATCATCTGAAAAAAAACCATTAAATTGAGTCCTAAAGGTTAATCCGTATGCTCCTAATTGACCAAGTTCAATATAATCATTTTCTTTAATATTGTTTGGAAGTAAGAAGGGGCCTTTCATATAATCCATGCTATCACATGTTGGACCATAAAAATCAAATGCAGTTAATTTTTTTGAAATAACTTTATTTGAAGTATCTTTTATCATTTTTGATGGAAAAACTATATTTGGTGTGCCTGCATCAAAGAGTGTTCCATAAGTTCCATCATTTATATAAAGTTTTTGTTTCTTTTTAAGATTTACTCTTACTATAGTTGAACCACTTTCTGCTACCAATGCTCTACCTGGCTCACATATAATTTCAGGATTAAAATCAAATTTTAAATTTTCCAAAGTCTTTTTAATTTCTTTTAAGTAATTGTCTAAAGACTGAGGTACTAAATCTGGATATATAGTTGGGAAACCACCACCTACATTTATATAATCTGGATAAATTTTCGTTTTTTTTATAATATTTCCAATTTCATTTATACCTTTCGTATAAGAAATTGGGTGCATACATTGTGATCCTACATGAAAACTTAATCCAATTTTTTTTGCGTATTGCTTAACTAATCTCAATAATCCTGATGCTTCAGAATTTGATGCACCAAATTTTTTAGATAAATCAATTTCAGCATGCTCATTAGATACAGCTACTCTCACAAATAATTCAAGATCTTTAGCATCATTTGTATTTTTAATAATTTTTATTAGCTCATCTTTCGTATCTAATGCAAAGGTTTTTATTCCATACTTAAAATACGCCTCACGAATACTTTCTTTACTTTTAATTGTGTGCATAAAGGAGCATTTAGAGTTCTCACTAAATTTTCTAACTGCTTTTATTTCTTCAATTGAAGCCACATCGAATTGAGTTATTCCACTTTCTATAAGAGTTTTAATGACTTCTGGATGTGGATTTGTTTTAACAGCGTAAAGAACTTTTCCAGGAAATTTTTTTTGAAAGTATTTAGAGGCAGAAAGAATAGAATTCTTTCTGATACAATAAACCGGTTTATCAGGTCTCAGTTGATTTACTAAATCTTCAACTGACTTAAATTTTTGCATCAAAAATGCCCCCCAAAAAAATTTAACAAAAAAAAGTATTTTATTTATAAAAAACTTTAGTAATTGCAGGCATTAATTCAATAGTAATTCAAAGTAAAGCAAATAATCACCTATTGAATTGTGGAAAAAAATACACATATAAATGTAATGAAAAATGAAGCTCAACTTCAAAATTTAGCCGATTTTGACAATAAATCGTTGCTAATTGTTGATGACGATAACCCTTTTAGAGAAAGATTGGCTAGAGCCATGGAAAAGAAAGGTTTTGAGGTTATTCAAGCTGAAGGTGTAAAAAAAGGAATTGATACAGTTAGGTCCAAAAAACCTGGTTTTGCTGTGGTTGATTTAAGACTAGGTGATGGAAATGGATTAGAAGTAGTGAAAGAAATCCAGACATCTAATTCTGCGAGTAGAATTATAATGCTTACTGGATATGGAAATATTCCAACTGCAGTAGCTGCAATTAAAGAGGGTGCAATTGATTATTTAGCTAAACCAGCAGATGCAGATGATGTTGAAAAGGCTTTATTAGCAGATCCATCAAAAAAAGCTGCTCCTCCCGAAAATCCGATGTCAGCTGATAGGGTCAAATGGGAACATATCCACAGAGTATTTGAACTATGTAATAGGAATGTATCAGAAACTGCAAGAAGATTAAAAATGCATAGAAGAACTTTACAAAGAATTTTATCTAAAAGATCCCCTAAATAAATTTTCTAAATTTGAGAATATACTTTGCCAAAATTGTTAACAAGGCAATCTTAAATAGTTCTGCAATCAAAAAAGGTGTTACACCTAATTGAAAAATAGGTTTGTCCCATCCTATAATATTTGCTAACCATAAAATCCCTAAAATATATATAGTAGAAACTGCTAAAATTAATTTTACAAAAATTATTAACAAATTATCCTTCAATCTTACGAAAGAAGCTAAAAAACATGCTGAAAGAAATCCAATTAGATAACCCATTGTTGGACCTGTAAAGTATACTAAACCAACTCCTCTTTCTGGGGAATTGGAAAAAACAGGTAAGCCTAAAATTCCTTCAACTAAATATAAACATACCGTGGACACCGCAATCTTATATCCAAAACCTATTCCGAGAAATAGTACAACAAATGTTTGCATAGTCATTGGCACTGGATAAAAAGGTATTTTAACTTTAGCTGATATTGCTAGTATTATTGAACCAAAAAAAATTACAATTAATGATTTAACTATTTGAGATTGAGAATTTTGCTTTATAAGTTCCATAAAAAATAATACTCTTATTTTAATCGATAATCTATAATTATTTATAATGAGCAAAATTCAAGAAACAGATAATTTTTATCTAATTGATGGATCAGGTTATATTTTTAGAGCTTATTATGCTTTGCCACCTCTAACACGTAAAAGTGATGGATTACCAACTGGAGCTGTAAGTGGATTTTGTAGCATGTTATTTAAACTTCTAGAGGATTCTAAATCCAATCAAAATTTACAAAAGCCGACTCATTTTGCTGTAATTTTTGACTCAGCAAGAAAAACATTTAGAAATGATATTTATAGTGATTATAAAGCAAATAGGGCGGAAGCACCTGATGATTTAGCTCCCCAATTTGAATATATAAGAAAATCTGTTTTAGCATTTAATTTACCTTCAGTTGAATTGATAAATTATGAAGCTGATGATCTGATAGCAACTTATGCTGATAAAATTTTAAATGCAGGAGCGAAAGTAACAATAGTATCGTCAGATAAAGATTTGATGCAACTATATAGAAAAAATGTTCGTATTTATGATCCAATGAAGAACAAATTTATTTCAGAGGAGGATATAAAGAATAAATTTGGCGTAGTCTCTAGCAAAGTAATAGATGTCCAATCTCTTGCTGGAGATAGTAGCGATAATGTTCCAGGTGTGCCGGGAATTGGCGTTAAAACAGCTGCAGAATTGATAAATAAGTATGGTAATTTAGAAGTACTTTTAGACTCAGCTCATGAGATTAAACAAAACAAAAGAAGAGAAACGCTTATTGAAAATAAAGACAAAGCTTTAATAAGTAAAAAATTAGTGACATTAAAAAATGATGCCCCAGTGGAAATAGAATTGAGTGATTTAAAACTTAAAGAGATTGATAAAGATAAACTTTATCAATTTTTAAGAGAAATGGAGTTTAACAGATTATTGAGCTCAGCAATATCAGTCTATGGGGAGCCAAATTTAGATAGTGTTAAAAATCAAACAATACCTAATACGCATGAGAAAACCATTGATAAAAAAAAATATTCGTTAATTAAAAACCATTTAGAGATTAATAGTTGGATTAAAGAGGCAGAGGAGATAGGTGAAGTTGCAGTTGATACGGAAACAAATTCACTTGATCCACATCAAGCAGATCTTATAGGTATCTCGCTTAGCACACGAATTGGAAAAGCTTGCTATATACCAATCGGACATAATTCAAAAAAATGCCTAGATAAAGATTTGGTTTTAAAAAAATTAAAACCTTTATTAGAGGACTCAAGTATTAAAAAGATTGGACAAAATATTAAATTTGATTTTATCGTATTTTATAAGCATGGAATTAATATATCATCAATGGAAGACACCATGCTCATGTCTTATGTTTTAGACGCTGGAAAAAATAGACATAACATGGATACTTTATCAGAAATTCATTTAAATCATAAAACGATAACTTTTAAAGACTTAGTTGGATCTGGTAAAAAAGAAATTAAATTTAGTGAAGTAGATTTAGAAAAAGCAAAAGATTACGCTGCTGAAGATGCAGACATAACTTTAAGATTATATAAAAAATTTTATAAAAGTTTGAAAATAGAAAAAATGATTAACATTTATGAAGTTTTTGAAAAGCCGATGTTAAAAATTTTAGCTTTTATGGAAATTGAGGGTATTAAAATAGATAGTAAATTTTTAAAAGTTTTATCCTCTAAATTTGAAAAAAAAATAGAAAAAATTCAAAAAAACGTTTTTAAGATATCTAAAAAGGAATTTAATATTGCATCACCAAAACAACTTGGAGAAATTTTATATAATGATCTCAAAATAGCTGATTTAAAAAAAACAAAAAAAGGTAGTTTTGCTACTAGCGCATCTGTTCTAGAGGATCTTGCATTTAAAGGGCATAAATTTCCACAATTAATTTTAGATTGGAGACAAATTTCAAAATTAAAAAATACATATTCCGACTCTTTACCTGAGCATATAAACCCAAAAACTAAAAGAATTCATACATCCTTCTTGCTAGCAGCAACAACAACTGGAAGATTAGCATCAAGTGATCCTAATTTACAAAATATTCCAATTAAGTCTGAGGATGGAAAAGATATTAGAAAAGCCTTCATTGCTAAAAAAGATCACCTTTTAATTTCAGCTGACTACAATCAAATTGAAATGCGAATTTTAGCAGATTTAGCAGATGTTAAAGAGTTAAAAAAAGCTTTTAAGAAAAATGAAGATATACACTCACTTACTGCGAGTCAGATTTTTAATGTTGATATTAAAAAAGTTAATCAAGATCAGCGAAGAAAAGCTAAGGCAATAAATTTTGGAATAATTTATGGGATATCTCAGTATGGGCTAGCAAAACAAATTAATGTTTCAAATCACGAGGCTGAGGAGTTTTTAAATGCATATTTTAGAAAATTTCCAGAAATTAAATTTTATATGGATCGAACTATAAAATTTTGCAGGAAAAGTGGATATGTTAATAATATTTTCGGTAGAAGATCTCATTTCATAAATATAAATGATAAAAATTATAATGTTAGGAATTTTCAAGAACGAGCAGCAATTAATGCACCTATTCAGGGGTCTGCCGCTGAGATAATGAGGCTAGCAATGATAAGACTTAATAAGAGATTACATAGTGAAAAAAGTCTACAAACAAAGATGTTGTTGCAAATACATGATGAGCTAATTTTTGAGTCTCACAATGATGATATTAAAAGAATCAGCAAAATTATTATTGAGGAAATGTCAAGTGTTGCAAAGAGTGATTATCATTCTTTTACAATTCCTTTAACTGTAGATTTAAATATAGGTAATAATTGGGGTTCACTACACTAATTTTAATTTAATTGCCCAAATTAGAACAATTTAGTATTTTTATTATCAGATATGCATAAACAAACTATTGCGCTAGTTGATGATGATCGAAACATTTTAACTAGTTTAAGTATTGCTTTAGAAAAAGAGGGGTTTAAAGTTCAAACTTATATAGACGGGGAAAGTGCGTTAATAGGTTTAACAAGAACTCCACCAGATTTAGCGATTGTTGATATTAAAATGCCCAAAATGGATGGAGAAGAATTGCTAAAAAAATTAAGAAAAAAAACCTCACTTCCAGTCATATTTTTAACTTCCAAGGATGATGAAATAGACGAATTGTTAGGATTAAAATTAGGTGCTGATGATTTTGTTAAAAAATCTGGGGGATTTTCTATAAAAGTACTAATTGAAAGAATTAGAGTTCAACTTAGAAAAAAAGACTCAAAAGATACAATTGAAGAAAATAAAAGTATTATTTCTCACGGAAAATTAAAATTAGATCCCTCACAATTGGAATGTGAATGGGATGGAAAACAATTACCTGACAAACTTACAACGACTGAATTTTTATTAGTAAAAGAATTAGCTAAAAGACCTGGCATCATTAAAGAAAGAGCTCAATTAATGGACATAGCTTATCGAGAGGACACAGATATAGAAGACAGAACAATTGACAGTCATGTAAAAAGAATAAGAAAAAAATTCAAAAAAATTGATCCTGAGTTCTCAGCTATAGAAACAAGATATGGAAGTGGGTATAGGTGGAATGTTAGTTAATGTTTGGAAATTTTCTTAAAAATCTCTCAATTCTAAAAAAATTTTTGTTTATAAATTTAATTTTTTTTACAATTATTGGATTATTTACTTTTGTATACCTTAAGAATGTTCAACCAAATTTAATTAAAAAAAAATCCTCAAATCATATTGAGGTAATTAATAATACTATTGATAATTTAATTAGATTAGACGTTAAATTTGTAGAAGAAGATATTAGAAGGTTTTTATTTTCTACAAGATTTCTTTTCCAAAATCTTGATAGAGTAATTTTTTTTGATAATAAATTAAATTTGGTCGGAGATACAGACACTCTAGATCTCGATCCCAGATCTTTTACAACAAGACTAGATACTATTGAACTTGAAATTTTAAATGAGGAAAAAACAAAAGAAATTACAGAGAAAAAGAATATAGATATTGGCAATAATAACTCTGTTTCCTTAAAAGATATTTTATTTAATTATGCTGGATCTAAAAATTTTGGAATACCCTTCACTTTTACTCAAGATGAATTTAATAAATTTAAATTAACAACAATAAAAAATGTAATGAAAGATGGTAAAAATGTTGGTTATTTAGCGATAACTGAAAATGCCAATGATATTAAAGCAGCTATAAATGAGAGAAAAACTTTTATAATTAGAACGGCAATTGCTGTTGGTATTGTAATATTAATCTTTTCATTTGTTCTAAATAGATACTTTTTAAAACCTATAAAAAATTTAGTGAGTTATACAAAAACAATTAAGAATAAAAATCCAAAGACTACAAATATTGATACATTAAAATTAAGAAATGATGAACTAGGATTACTTTCGAATTCCCTGGATGATATGACATTAGAACTACAAAAAAGAATATCTCACGCTGAAAATTTTTCAACAGACTTGGTTCATGAAATAAGAAATCCATTGGCTTCTTTAAAAAGTGCGTCTGAAATACTTCATGACACAAATGATGTAAATCAGAGAATAGAATTAATTGATATATTAAGCCACGACGTTCAAAGGATTGAGAGATTAATTACTGATTATTCTCAAATGTTAAAAGATGAAGTAGCTCTAAGTAAGGAAAAAATTAAGAAACTAGATGTTGAGCCAATTATTAAATCAGTAGTAGATGATTTTAATAACATTTACACTTTAAAAAGAGGAATTAAAATCTCCTATCTGAATGATGGAAAAGGCAGATATTTCATCAACGGTATAGAAAATCGAATTGAACAAATAATAGCAAATCTATTAGACAATGCTGTTTCATTTAGTAAAGATAATAGCGACGTAAAGGTAAAGGTTTCAAAATTAAATGATAATAAAGTTATGATTAACATTTTAGATGAGGGGCAAGGTTTTAAAGAAAAAGACACAAATAAAGTATTTAAAAGATTTTATAGCAATAGACCAGATAAATTTGGGCAACATTCTGGATTAGGTTTAAACATTGTAAAAAACTTAGTTGATTTACATAATGCAACAATTAAAGCCTCTAATAGATCAGATCAAAAAGGTGCAAGCATGGAAATCATATTCCCAAGAGTATAAAGAGATCTATTGATTAATTAATCCTTTATTGTTAGAAAACTCCTCATGGATGATTTCAAAGTAAAAGATATATCTCAAGCTGAATTTGGACGTAAAGAAATTTCAATAGCTGAAAGTGAGATGCCAGGTTTAATGGCTTTAAGAGAGGAATATTCTGGAAAATCACCTTTAAAAGGTGCAAGAATTATTGGTTGTTTGCATATGACCATTCAAACAGCTGTATTAATCGAAACTTTAGTAGATTTAGGCGCTGAAGTAAGATGGTCTTCATGTAATATATTCTCAACTCAAGACCATGCAGCAGCAGCAATTGCTAAGGCAGGTATTCCAGTTTATGCTTGGAAAGGTGAAACAGAGGATGAATATTTATGGTGCATTAAACAAACTATTGTTGGAAAAAAAGATTGGAAACCCAATATACTTTTGGATGATGGTGGTGATCTCACAGCAATAATGCATAACGAATACAAAGAATTATTAAAAGAAGTAAAAGGTGTTTCAGAAGAAACTACAACTGGAATTAAAGCCCTTAATAAAATGGAAAAAGATAATACACTTTTAATTCCAGCAATTAATGTCAACGATTCTGTTACTAAATCCAAATTTGATAATTTGTACGGATGTAGGGAAAGTTTAGTTGATGGAATAAGAAGAGCTACAGATGTAATGATGTCTGGAAAAATTGCTATCGTAGCTGGTTTTGGTGATGTAGGGAAAGGAAGTGCTGCATCCTTAAGACAAAGCGGCGCTAGGGTTATGATCACTGAGGCTGATCCAATTTGTGCATTACAAGCTGCGATGGAGGGTTATGAAGTAGTTTTAATGGATGAAGCTATTAGTAGAGCAGATATAGTTGTTACTGCAACAGGCAATAAAGATATTGTTACAGCTGATCATATGAGAGACATGAAGGATAGAGCAATTTTATGTAACATTGGTCACTTTGATAATGAAATTCAAGTAGAGGCTTTAAAAAACTACAAATGGACAGAAATTAAACCACAAGTACATGAAATTGAGCTTCCAAGTAAAAAAAGAATAATTCTTTTGGCAGAGGGAAGATTAGTAAACTTAGGGTGTGCAACTGGGCATCCTAGTTTTGTTATGAGTGCTTCTTTTACAAATCAAGTAATTGCTCAAATAGAACTTTGGAACAATTATAAAAATTATAATAATAAAGTATATGTTTTACCAAAACATTTAGATGAAAAAGTTGCAACACTTCATTTAAAGAAAGTTGGTGCCAAACTAACTAAACTATCTAAAGACCAAGCAGACTATATTAGTGTTGGAGTAGAAGGTCCATTTAAACCTAATGCCTATCGCTATTAGCAGTGATACTATAGACTTATCTTCAGAAAAAAAAACCGAAGAACTAGCTAATGAACTTTTAAAAAAGCTTAAGCCTGGAAATATAGTTTTTTTGTATGGGGAAATGGGAGTTGGAAAGACCACTTTTGTAAAATATTTAATAAATGGTCTTCAAAAAATTCATAAGTTAAAATTAACAGAAGTCACTAGTCCTACATTTAATTTGCTTAATGAATACCAAATTGATGAAATAACAATCAATCATTATGATTTTTTTAGATTAAAATCAGCAAGTGAAATAAAAAATTTGGGTTTATTTGAGGAGACTAATAACATTATTACATTGATCGAGTGGCCACAAATGATTAAAGAAAAACCTGAAAATTTAATAGAATTATTTTTTGAATATGGCAAAGATCATAAAACAAGATCTTTACAAATTAAAGGTTTAAACCAATAATTTCCTGATGAAAAAAATAAGTGAAATAAAAGGTGATGCATCATTTAGAGAGTTTTATAGGAAAAAAAATAATCGCTCAACCTCGATAGTAGTTTTTGCAAAAAGAGAGAAATTTAAAAATTTGCTTGTATACGATTCAATTAACAAAATTTTAAATAAAAATAAAATTTTAGCACCTATTTTATATAGCCAAAATTACTCAAAAAATTATATTGAAATTCAAGATTTTGGAAAAAAAACTATTTTCAACATATTGAAGAAAAAAAAGAATAAATTTTTTTACTTCAAAAAGATAGTAAGTTTATTGAATCAAATTCAATCTATCAAAAATAGAAGGATTAGAAACTTTAGAAACAAAAATTATATAATCCCTAGATATGAAAAAAAGATTTTAATTGATGAAGCAAACTTATTTTGCAAATGGTATGTGGACAAAAATCTATCAAAATCAAGAAAAAAAATATTTTCAAAAAAATTTAAAATGGTAATACAAAGATTAACCCGTGATTTAAAGTTAAAAAATGATGTTTTTGTACATAGAGATTTTCATGTTTCAAACTTAATGTGGGTTAAAAATCAAATAGGGGTAATAGATAGTCAAGATGCTTTAATTGGAAACAAAGCTTATGATTTAGCTTCTCTAATAGATGATGTAAGATTTAAAAGCTCATTATCATTAAAAAATAAAGTTTTTAATTTTTATGTAAAAAAACAAAAAAAATTAGAAATCAAAAAATTTAAAAATGATTTTGAAATATTATCAATTTTAAGAAATCTAAAAATAATTGGTATTTTTACACGTTTGGCCGTTAGGGACCGTAAAACAAAATATCTTAAATTGATACCATACACATGGAAATTAATTAATTTGCGCATTAATAAAAATAAGATCTTCATTGAACTTAGAAATTTATTAAACCAAGATTTCAAAAAAAAATTAAATGAAAATTAATACAGCATTAATATTATGTGCGGGTTTAGGAAAAAGATTAAACCCTATAACATTAACAAAACCCAAACCTCTGCTTGAATTAAATAATATCACAATTTTGGAAACATGTATTGATATGATTATAAAATCTGGAATAAAAAAAATTCTTCTTAATACGTTCCATTTACGTGATCAAATATTTGAGTTTATTAAAAACAAAAGATTTGAAGCTGATATTCAGATAATTGATGATGGAAATGAACTACTAAATACTGGGGGTGGAATTTTGAATATGATTAAAAATTCAGAAGATAAAGATTTTATAATTTTTAATCCAGATACAATCTGGAAAAAAAACTATGTTGAGGAAATCGATAAAATGCAAAATTTTTATTTTTCGAATAAATTAGATAATATTCTCTTAATGGTAAATAAGGAATTGAGTTTCGATAAGAACCTCGCTGGAGATTTTAATTTAATAAATAACTTAGTCAGCAAAGATAAAAAAAATGATTTCATATATATTGGTTGCCAGATTTTAAATAAGAGCTTGTTTAATAACTGTAGATTAGAAAATTTTCCAATCTCCAAAATTTGGACAGAACTTTTAAAAAAGAATAAATTAAATGGTTTTGAGAGTTTAAGTAATTTTTATCACTTAACTGATCTTGAAACATTTAAAAAACTAAAAGATCTTTAGCTCTATCCTTATCGAGGTATTCACATTTAATTATTTTTGTATCTGCGTCTAATTCTAAAATTAAAGGATTGCCCGTAGGAATTTCTAAATTGGTAATTTCATTATTATCAATATTAAACAAATTTTTACATAATGCCCTAATCGAATTTCCATGAGCAGATATTAAAACATTATTATTATCTTTTAATTTCCCTTTGATTTCTTTTTGAAAATAATTAACAACTCTTTCATAAGTATCTTTTAAAGATTCTGTGTCCGGTATTAATTCTTTGGGTAATTGTTCATAAGTTTTAATATTTAATGGGTGATATGGGCTTTCTTTGCTAAGAATGTCTGGTTTGGTATCCCATGATCTTCGAAATTCAAATACCTTATCTTGTCCTAGTTTTTTACTAATTTCAATTTTATTTAGACCCGTGAGTGCCCCGTAATGTCTTTCATTCAACTCCCAAGCTCTAATAAAACTTTTTTTATCATCTAGGATTTCTTGAATAATCTTTAAAGTATTTTTAGCTCGTAATTGAAGAGAGGAATAGTAAAAATTAATTTCAATATTTTTTTTTTTTATAAGTTTTCCAGCTTTTTTTGCTTCTAGCTTGCCATTTTCAGTTAGATCAACATCAACCCACCCAGTGAATCTTTTTTCGAGGTTCCATATACTTTGGCCATGTCTTATTAATATTAAAAAACTCATATTGTTATTTCTAAAATATATTTATAAATAAAACTATATAATTTAATGATAAAATTTTTTTCTAATTACAAAATAATTTTTTTTTCAGTCAATTTTTCTTTGATCTTTTTATATCTTTTTCCAGGAAGTGTTCTTGGATGGCTAATATATGGTGATAAAAAGATACAACCTCAAATAACATCTGATTTTTTAATTTCATCGAATCACTTTTTTATTTTTGTAATGATATCGACGTTAGGGTTTCTAACTTTTAAAAAATTGAAACAAGTCAAAATTTTAATAATTTATTTATTTTTTTTATCAATAGTTCTTGAGGTTTTTCATTTTATGATACCTGAAAGGAGTTTTCAGTGGCAAGACTTACTAGGAAATTTAATAGGCGTGACGATTGTAATTTTAATTAAGAAACTTATAAATAAATATGAGTTTTTTAAAAAATAAATTAATTATTTTAATTATATTTTTGTTAACTGGCTGTTCTTCAATTCCATCAAATACAGCAAATAGCTGCTTAATATTTGACGAAAGATATTTGTGGTACAAGCACTCCAAAAAAGTTGAAAAAAAATGGGGCACGCCTATTTATCTTCAATTAGCAATAATTAAAATGGAGTCCGATTTTGATTGGTTAGCTAAACCAAGAAGACAAAAAATTTTTAAGATAATACCATTTAAAAGACCCTCAAGTTCATTTGGTTATTCTCAAGCAGTTAAAGGTACCTGGGAACAATATAAAAAGGAAACAGGAAACAAATTAGCTTCAAGAGTAAGATTTAAAGATAGTGTTGATTTTATCGGCTGGTATACAAACAAATCTGAGGCTATTTTAAAAATTTCTAAAAAAGATGCTTTTAAACAATATGTTGCTTATCATGAGGGTTGGGGAAACTATAAATATTATAAAAAAAATAAAAAAGTAATTGGATTAGCTAAAAAAGTAGAAAAACAATCAAATATTTATAAAAAACAATTATTAAGATGCAAAAGTTCTCTCAATGAAAATAAATATATTATTTTTTAGTTAAATCTTTTTTAAGTTCAATATCAATTATATCAATTCTTTTAGTATTTTTTGCTAAAGCTAAATACATTGAAGGTGTGATATATAAAGTAAAGAATGTTGATATGATCATTCCTCCTAGAATAGTAGAGCCAACAGCTAATCGGGAACCTTCGCCAGCTCCAGGTCCAATATTTCCTATTACTAATGGTATCATGGCGATCATAGTGCTAAGTGACGTCATTATTATAGGCCTAAATCTCACTGCACATGCTTCTTTAACAGCCAACTCTATATTTTTTCCTGTAGTTCTTAATTGATTTGCATAATCAACAATCAAAATACTATTTTTTGTTGAAATTCCTATTAGGATAATAAGAGCAATCTGAGAAAAAATATTTACTGAACTATTCAGAAACAAGATAAAGACCAATCCACCAAAAACAGCCAATGGGACAGTTAAAATAATTATGAATGGATGAATAAAGGAATTAAAGGTCGCTGCCATTACTAAATATGCAGTAAGCAATGCTAAAGCAAAAATTATAAATAATTCATTACTTGTTTCCTTAATTTCTTCAGATTTTCCCTTCCAAGTAATTTGATTTTCTGGAGCTAAATCAGTCATTACCTCTTCAAAATATTTTATTGCTTCAGTCAAGGTATATCCCTCATTTATATTTGCTGATATTGTTACTGCTGGCTGTCTGTTATATCTTGCAAGCTCTTTGGCTGAGCCCTCTTCTTTAAAATTAACTAGATTTGCCAAAGAAATTAATTTTCCATTCGTTTCTGAACGAACAAATATTTTTGAAACACCTTCTTTGTTTCTCCTATCAGATAAATACTGTTGAACAATTATAGGATACTCTTTGCCTAATTGATTAAAAGTTGTAATTTTTTTTCCTCCATAAAGAGTTTCAAGTGTTTCCCCAATCGATTTTGTAGAAACACCCAAATCTTTAGCTTTATTTTTGTTAATTATTAATTTTACTTCAGGTTTATTTCTATTGTAATCAGACTCTATTCGAGAAAGGTTTTTATTAGATCTAAGTTTGTTAATTAATTTTACTTGTATTTCTTCAAGTTCCTCATAAGTACTTCCGTAAACGACCATTTGTACAGGTTTATTGTAATTAGATACTCTTATAGACTGAGGAGAAATAGGAAAAGCTACAGCTTGAGGCAAAGTTACTATTTTTCCTATTGCTTCCCTCAACACAACTTCTTGTCCTTTTTTTCGATTTTTCCAGTCATCTAATAAAGCGATTATTATAAAACTATTATATGAATTAGCTGAATTTCCAAAACCAGGAACTCTCATTATAAATCTTGAATATGGACTATTCTCAGCTTGAAGAAGCGGAAGAAGTTTGGCCTCTACTTTTTGAGCTTGTTCTTGTGTATATTCAAAGGAAGTTCCTTCATCTGTGAATCCAATAATTAAATATGCTCCACGATCTTCCATGGGTAATAGCTCTTTTTTTGAAAAATTGAATAACAATACTGAGGCGATAACTATTAAGATTATAAAAAAACTTACAGATTTTGTTTTTCTTACTATCGTATCTAAAGTTTCTTTATAAAAATTAGCAAAACCTAAAAAAAATTTTTCAAACTTTTGTAAAAAAACTTTTTTAGAATTTTTCTTATATAAAAATTTACTTGCAAGCATCGGAGACAATGTTAACGCCACAAAAGAGGATACAACTATTGAAAATGACAAAGCAATTGCTGTTTCTTTAAATAATGTTCCAGAAATTCCTTTAATAAAAATTAATGGTAGAAAAACCGCCACCAGAATTAATGTGGTGGCTATAATAGCAAAAGAAATTTGTTTAGAGCCTTTGTAAGCAGCAACTAATGGAGTTTCACCATTTTCTATTCTTCTATAAATTGCATCTGTCATTATAACGGAGTCATCTGTTATTATTCCAATAGCTAAAATAAAACTTAAAAGAACAAAAATATTTATTGATAATCCAAATAAGTATAAGCCTAAAAATGAGGCTATAAGGCTCACAGGTAGTGCTATGGCAGGTACTATTACAGCCTTTAAATTGCCTAAAAACAGATAAATTATTAAAACAACTAAAACAAAAGCTATTAACAAAGTTTTATATACCTCTTCAATAGCAGCCTCTACATAGTTTGCTCTGTTGAAAGAAACTCTTAAATCTAACTCTTCTGGCAAAGATTTTTTAACTTGAATAATTTTTTTCTTTATATCTTTTGAAAGCTCAACTGTTGAGGCGCCACTTCTAGCATAAATACCTATTCCGACAGTTTTTAAATTAATTTGATCTTTAGTTTGTGCTTTAAAAAGGGTTTTTTCTGAAACAGGACCAAATTTAATATCAGCTACATCAGATAATAGTATTACTTTATTATCATTTTTTTTTATTGGTAGTTGTTTAATAGTCTCGATATCATTGTATGATTTATCTAAATTTAAAGTTAGATCAATATTGTCCGCCTCAAGAGTTCCTGCTGGTAGACTAATATTTTCCCCACGCATTGCGTTCTCAACTTCAGTAATGGTTAAATCATTAGCAGCGAGTTTTATTGGATCGATCCAAACTCTTATGCTTAACTCCCTTAATCCTCCGACCCTTATTCTTCCAACATTTTTTACACTTGAAAACTGATCAACAAGAAATCTTTCTGCATAGTCTCCCAGTTCAAGATCGCTCCAAGTTGATGAAGATAAAGATAACCACATAGTAGTTGTAAAGCCCGCAGCCCTTTTGAGGATTTGAGGAGGATCAGACTCAGATGGAAGGTTGTCCACAACTCTAGCAACTCTTTCTCTAATATCATTAGCCGCATTATCTAAATCAATGCTTGTATCAAATTCAACGTTAATTGTACTTCTTCCGTTTTCAGATTTAGAATCTATATTTTTAATACCCTCTGCTCCACCTATTACATCTTCTACTACTTGAGTAACTTCTTGATCTACTATCGATGCTGCGGCCGACTTATAATCTACCTGAACTTGAACTACCGGAGGCTGTATTCCATTAGGTAGCTCTCGCACAGGTAATTTCCAAAAAACAAATAAACCAAAAACAATCAATATAAGTGACATCACCCAAGATACGGCCGGTCTTTTTATA
The DNA here is from genome assembly GCA_902626725.1 of uncultured Pelagibacteraceae bacterium. GTDB lineage: Bacteria > Pseudomonadota > Alphaproteobacteria > Pelagibacterales > Pelagibacteraceae > Pelagibacter. Next base: position 29,170 of record CACOGI010000003.1, on the reverse strand, counting down.
CTTAATTCAGTGATAAACATTTATTTATTAATAGGTTTTATTTTTCCTCGAGGTCTTACTTTTTTTAAGCCTTCAGCAACAATTACATCTCCTTCTTCTAATCCAGATATTATCTCAATGTTTTTATTACCCCGGAGGCCAGTTCTTACTTCAGTTTTATTTGCAATATTTTCTTCGTCAATTTTGTAGACATAGGATTTATCACCTTCAATCATTACGCTTGTGTCTGGAACACTTAAGGAATTCCTTAAATTAAATTTAACACTGACTTCTAACAAAGACCCTGAGATTAATTCTAATTCTTTGTTCTTAACTTTAATTCTTGATAATAAACTTCTTGTATCAGCGTTAATTCTACTAGAAACAAAATCAACTTCGCCTAAAAATATTTTCTCTTTATAACTAGATAATCGAACTTCAACTGGAAGACCTTTTTTTATTGAAGCAGAGTAATTTTCGGGAATTTTAATGTCAGAATATATTATTGAGTTATCATCAAGAGTAATAATAAAGATGTTGTTGGATACTAATATATCTTCTGTTAGTCCAGTGTAACCAAGAACACCACTAAACGGAGCTAAGATATTTCCGCTTTTTAATTTAATTAAAACATCACCTTTTTTAACGGAATTTTTTAATTTTAAATCTCCGAAAAGATCATCTTTTTTTATTTTAAAAGTTTTTGATTTTTTTGAAATAGCAGTGCCGAATGTTTCTATTTTTTCAGAGAATTCTTTTTCAATAACTTCGGTAACTATTATTCCTGGAGGTGGTCTTTTACTAAATTTTTTTTTAAAGTGGTTTCCGATCATTGTCCTTCCAACAATTACGATTGCAATAATTAAAAAAAATACAATTATTATTGAAATAGTTTTTGTAGATCTTTTCATAGTAAATTTAAATTAGACCGTATTCAGCCCAAGAGCCATCATAAATACAAGGAAGATATCTATCATTAATTAAAGAATAAGCTAGTGCCAAAACACACGCAGTAACACCAGAACCACATGAAAAAACAACATTTTGTTCGTTAATATTTTTTAAACAAGTTTCAAACACAATCCTAAGTTCTTTTGGACTTTTAAATGTTTTATCTTTATTCAAACATTGATTAAACGGAATACAGAATGAATTTTTGATACTACCACTTCTTAATCCTTTTCTCGGTTCTGGAACTTTACCATCAAATCTTTCTTTGCTTCTAGCATCAATTACTTTAAAATTTTTATCATTAATATTTTGATCTATTAATTTTTTTTTCTTTACTAATTCTTTTTTTTCAAAACTTTTATATTTTGAAGATTGAATAATTGTCTTATTATCAGTTACATCTCTTTTTTCATCCATCCATTTTTGGAAACCACCATTTAATACGTGGACTAATTTAGGATTGTGTCCAAAATAAATAAAATTAAACCAACAGCGACAGGAACTAATTACATCTGAGTTATCATAAATAACAATCTCATCATTTTTTGAGATACCCATATTTGATACAATTTTTTCCCAGCTTTCAGATTCTACAAGCATATGCGGTAAGTCAGTATCTTTTTTTGAATTATTATCTAAATCAAAAAAAATTGCGTTTTGAATATGATTTTTTTTATATTCTTCAAATCCATTTCTTTTTGTTTGGGGCATGTGCCATGAGCAATCAATTATCTTTACTTTATCAATGTTTTCTTGCAACCAATCTGACTCTATTAATGACATTCTTATCTTTTTTCTAAATATTTTTGATGATATTCCTCTGCCGGACAATAATTTTTTAATAGAGAAATTTTTGTAACAACTTTGCCTGATAACCTATCATTAACGTCTTGTAGTACTTTTTTAGCTATTTTTTTTTGATCATCATTTAAATAAAATATTTCACTTCTATATTGAGTTCCTATATCTGGACCTTGAGAATTAAGAGTAGTAGGATCGTGAATTTGAAAGAAAATTTTTAAAATTTTTTCGTAAGATATAATTTTTTCGTCATAATCAAGTTTTACAACTTCAGCATGATTAGTTTTTCCTGTGCATACTTCTTTATAAGTTGTTGAAGGACTATTGCCACCACAATATCCGACTTCTGTTTTAATAATACCATCAATTTTACTAAACTTAATTTCTGGTCCCCAAAAACATCCAAGAGCTAAAATTGCTATTTGCATTGATAAAGATTTAAATTAATCTACAAATTATTCATATGCTAAGTAAAAATCAATTAGGATTTTTGTACATGTTTCTGTCCATTTGTGGATTTTCTTTGATGGATGTAATTGTCAAATGGTCAGTTGATTATCCTGTGGGACAAGTATTATTCTTTAGGGGTTTTTTTGGCATAATTTTCTATTTCTTTATCATTCCACGAGATCGAATTCATAATTTCTATTTAACGAAAAGACCTGGATTACATTTTTTAAGATGTGTAGCAGGTTTAGTTGCTATAATAGCGATATTCATAGCTTTAAGAAAATTACCATTAGCAACCGTGGTAAGCATATCGTTTGCAGCTCCAATATTCACTACTATTCTCTCAATATTTTTATTAAGTGAAAAAGTTGGAATTTATAGATGGTTGGCAGTGTTAGTTGGATTTATCGGGATTCTTGTTATAACAGAACCGGGCATAAGTGAACTTAATATTTATTATGTTTTTCCAATAATTTTTTGTCTTGGACTTTCGTATGTTGCAATCACATTAAGACAACTTTCGTCGACGGAACCTGTTTGGTTAATTTCACTTTTTTTTTCGATTGCGATTACTTTACTAAGTTTTCTGACAATCCCATGGGGCTGGGTAATGCCTAGTCTAAATCATTTTATGATTTTGTCTCTAATTGGTTTTTTTGGGGGAGCATCGAATTTGTGGCTGAGCCAATCCTATAAATATTCAGAGGTTTCTCTAGTGACTCCTTTAAAATATCTTACATTGGTTTTTGCTATAATTTTTGGTTATTTTATCTGGGGAGAAATACCAACAATAAAAACTTTAATTGGTGCTCTTTTAGTCATTGCTTCAACATTAATAATATTTAGAAGAGAAATTTATAAAAAAAGTATTATTACTTCAAAAACAATTAATGACTAAAGTTCCTAAATACTGGAATAAAGCAAAAAAATATCTATCGAAAAGAGATAAAATTATATCAAAATTGATTAAAAATTATCAAGGACCATCAGAAGTAACTTTATCAACTAGGAGGGATATTTTTTTCTCATTATGCAAAAGTATAATTGGTCAACAAATTAGTGTTGTGGCTGCTAATTCAGTTTTCATGAGATTCAAAAAAAAATGTAAAAACAAAATTAATGCTAAAACAGTTTCAAAATTAACTTTTTCTCAATTAAAAAGTTGTGGCATGAGCCGTCAGAAAGTAATTGGTATAAAAAGTTTAGCCAAAGAAATAATAAACAAACAATTTAATCCAAAATTAATACCAAAAATGAATGATGAGGATGCAATATCTTATCTCTCAAATTTAAAACAAATAGGAAGATGGTCGGCAGAGATGATTCTGCTTTTTACATATAATAGGTCTAATATTTGGCCTATACAAGATATAGGACTCTTAAGAGCGATTTCTAAAAATTATAATAAAAAATATTTTCCACCTAAAAAGTTTGTTTCTCTTTTACAAAAAAAATTTACACCTTATTGTTCTGTTGCGACTTGGTATTTATGGCGAAGCATTGATCCTGAACCAATTCAATATTAGGATCCCTCAATTATTTGATGATGCCTTAACACAGTACCTTTTAAGAGATTATGTGCATTTTGATATTCTTTAGAATAAAAAAATTTTTTTGCAGTTTCGAAGGAAGTAAATTCAATTACTACTGTTCTTACAAATTTTTTTCCTTCAGTAGAAATATTTTTTCCTCCTCTTACTAAAAATTTACCATTAAATTTGTTTACAGCTTCTTTTGCTTTCACTGCATAATCTTTCAGAGCATTATCATCATTAATACTTTCGTAGACACAAATAATATAACCTTTCATGCTTAGTCAATCCATTCTGAAAATTTATTCAAATTTTTTTGAATGTATAATGGTAATTTATTAGTTTCAAATATTTCAAGTTTTTTTCTAGAGTTTTCTCCATATTTCTCTGACGTTTTATCTGCGAGCATGTCATAAATAGTCTCGTTTTTTTTTATCAACTCAGCAATTTTTTTGTGGCCCAGTTCTTCAGTTTCATAATCATGATGATGTAAGTAAGATTTAAGTTTAAGTTCAATTTCATTTGAATTTTTTAAATTAGAAAAATGCCAACCACCTTCTTTGACATAAAGCTTGTTTATATATTTTAATTTTGAAAAAAAAGTATCTATTCTAAAAAATTGATATTTATTACTTTTTATATTTCTAAGCCATTGCGGATTTATTAAATTTTTTTTTTTACAAGCTTTGGTTCCAAACCATGTAAAATCTTTTAAATATCTATTCAATTTATAGTAAAATATATTTTGCTCAAACATGATTATCTTATTTTTTATGTTTTTGAGATTTACTTTTTCTAAATTGGGAATTTCATCAACATCGGAAATGAGAATCAAATCCTCATCCTCAGATTTAATCAAACCTTTTTTAATAAAATTTCTTTGATCATTTTCTCTTAAATGTGCATTAAATATCTTTTTATAAGAAACAATATCTTTATGATCATTTTCATTAATTTCGTTTAGTGTCTCTGGTTGTTTGTCATGAATAATATAGATTATTTTATCTTTAAATTTAGAGTAATTATTAATATTAAATTTAAGATTTCTTATTTGTCCATTATGATAATATTTACTTTCAACAATTACAAAATAATCAACAAAATTATTTAAAATATTCATTCTTATGTCTAAGAGCAATTCTTCATCATAAAACATAAAACAATCAAAAATTTTCATAAATTTATTTTTACTTTTATTTATTTATATAATAAAAACTTTCATGGCTGAGAAGTTAATTATTAGTTTTAAAGAATATTCACAAATTGTAGAAAAACTAGCAGTTGAAATTCACAAAAGTTATAAACCAACCGTGTTAATAGGCATTATGAGAGGTGCTGCACCAATAATAGATATTTTATCTAGAATACTAAAGCTTCCTATAGCCTATATAGTAATTCAAAGTTATTCAGGAAAAGGAATGGAAGACCAGCAAGGTCAATTGATGTTTGCTAGAGAAATAAGTTCTTTGGCTAAAAATGAAGATTTTAAAAAAGTCCTATTAATAGATGATTTATCAGATACAGGTTTGACACTTAACAAAAGTATTGAATGGTTAAAAAACTATGGTCCAACTAAAAACTATATTAAAGAAGTAAAAACTGCATGTTTATGGAAAAAAAAATCTTCGTCATTCGAACCAGACTTCTGCCCCATTAGATTGAGCTCTGATCCTTGGATTGTACAGCCAACAGAGCATTATGAGGATTTATCTATAGAGCAAATTATTGAAAAGAATAAATAGGGCTGGTTAATTTCCAGCCCTATAAAATTATTATTTATGCAACTACAAAACTAATTACACTTAGTATTGCAACAACCCATATTGCCGGTGAAGTGGATGAGAACTTACCAGTAAATATTTTGATTAAAGCATAAGATACGAACGCTAAAGCAATACCATTACTTATACTATATGTTAATGGCATTGAAATCATTGCAAGAATAGCTGGAGCTGACTCTGAAATATCATTCCATTCTATATCAGTTATATTTCTAATAAAAAGTACTGAAACAAAAAGTAATGCTGCACCATCAATTTGCTTTGGTAAACTAGTCGCTAAAGGAGCAAAAAATATACATGACAGAAATAGTATTCCTATAACAAGAGATGTCATGCCAGTTTTTCCACCCGCTTTTACTCCCGCTCCTGACTCAACATAACTAGTAACAGTTGTTGTACCCATCATTGCGCCTGCAACAGTACTTACACTATCTGACAACATGGCTTTATTAATATCTTGAACTTTCCCATCTTTACCAACTTTGCCAGCAACATTTGCTACTGAAGTGAGAGTTCCTGCAGTGTCAAAGAAATCGATAAACAATAAAGTAAATATTACGGTTGACATTCCAGCAGTCATTGCAGCAGACAAATCAAATTCAAATAAATATGTCATTGATGGTGGTGAGCTTGCTATACCATTAAATTTTGCCAGTCCTGTTGCCCAAGCAATAATACTAAATACTAAAATGCCTATTATAATATTACCTTTTACATTCATTTTATCTAATACTATGATTGCAATAAAAGTTGCACACCCTAACAATACCAATGGATCTCCCAAGTTGCCTAATTGTACTAACGTTACAGGGTTATCAACAACAACTTCCATAATTTGAAGACCAATTATTGCTAAAAATAAACCAATACCAGCTCCAATTCCCAATTTTAAACTTTTAGGAATTGAATTTATTAGCCAAGCTCTTATTGGAGTGAGTGAGATTATTAAAAATAAAACTCCCGCAACTAAAACAGCACCTAAAGCTTCTTGTGGTGTGTATCCCATTCCAGCACAAACCCCAAAAGCAACAAAGGCATTAATACCCATACCAGGTGCAAGCCCAATCGGCCATGTTTTTCCATAAAACGCCATTATAAAACATGCTAATGCTGTAGCTAAAATTGTAGCTGTATATACTGCGCCGAAATCAAAGAATCCTTTTTCAGGTCCGGCAAATTCTCCCGATAATATAAATGGATTTAAAAACATTATATAAGCCATCGTCAAGAAAGTAGTCACGCCAGCTATAACCTCTGTTTTAAAATCTGTTTTGTGTTTTTTATAATTAAAATAATTTTCAAGCATTTTTCCTCCTAATAGATGATAAATATTTGATTCTCTGTATATTTACCTTTTAAAACTAGTCTTTATTCACAATTTTCAACTCAGAAGTTTATATTTATGCCATAATTGAATTGATAATATTGAAATATGTTAAAGCTCAAATTTTTTTTTATTGTTATTTTGTTAATTAATTTTTTAACAGGTTGCCAAACTATAAAAGAAAAAACAGACGCAATAATTGAAAAAGAAAATCAAAAACTAACAAAATATATTGGAAAATCTTCTGATATTTTAAAAATGGATTTAGGAAAGCCAGATGAGGACTTTAAAAATGAAAAAGGAAATTTAGTTTTTGTTTATAACACCAAGAAATATGGAATTCCTTGCGAAAGAAGATTTGAAATAGACTTTAATTATATTGTTATTGGATTTGTATCTAACGGTTGCTTTTGATTACCTGCGGAGAATTTACCTCCGCAAGCAAGGTATACTTACTTAATATCAATAAGTTTTCTTTTTTTATGCTCTGGAACAATTCTTTCACAAGATATTGTTAAAAGACCGTCTTTTAACTCAGCACCATTCACTTTTACGTCATCAGCTATTGTAAATGATCTAGCAAATTGTCTTTGCGAAATACCTTTGTGAATTATTTCTCCATCAGCATTATTATTTTCAGATTTATTAACTTGTTTAGTTCTTACTGTTAATAAATTATCTTCAAACTCAACTTCAACATCGTTTTTGTTAAAACCAGCTAAAGCAACTTCGATTGCATAATTATCCTTACCAGTTTTTCTGATGTTATAAGGCGGGTAATTTGACTGCATAGTCAAAGAACCATTACCAAGCATATTTTCGAACTGATCAAACATATCGTCAAAACCAATTGAAAAAGGTCTTAGTGAGTTAAATATAGATAAATCCTTACTTGTCATAATATCCTCCTTTGTTAAGCAAGTTTATTTATTGTTAGCCCCATTAGGCGACCAACATAGTTCATATAGGAGTGATTTTTTTTTTTTCAAGTTGTTAAATTCTAATCTTTTTGGATATCTTCAATATAAATGCGTAGTCAAAAGCTATTTCTTCAATAGCACCATCTCTACCTGACTTACCTCCGTGGCCAGCATTCATTTCGGTTTTTAACAAAAGTAAGTTATTATCTGTTTTTAAATCTCTAAGTTTGGCTGTAAATTTTGCTGGCTCATCAAATAACACCCTATTATCACTTAAGCTTGTTGTAATTAACATGTGAGGGTAATCCATTTTTTTAATATTATTATAGGGAGCATAAGAGTAAATGTAATCAAAATGATCTCTTTTATCTTTTGCATTTCCGAATTCATCAAATTCTCCAACGGTCAATGGCAAAGAATGGTCCAAGTTAGTTGTTAAAGAATCAACAAATGGTACAGCCATAACAATACCAAGAAATAATTCTGGTGATTGATTAACTACAGCTCCCATTAATAAACCACCAGCCGATCCACCCATGCCAATAATTTTTCCTTTCGATGAATATTTTTTTTCAATTAAAAACTTTGCAACGTGTATATAATCTTCAAATGTATTTTTTTTATTAAGAAGTTTTCCCTCTTTCCACCATTTCATTCCTCTTTCCATTCCTCCTCTAATGTGTGCCGTTACCCAGATTATATCTCTATCAATTAAACTTAATCTGGTTGAGGAAAAGTCTGGTGTCATTGAACTTCCATATGATCCATAACCATATAAAAGTAAATTTGCTGATCCGTTAATTTTTGTTTTTTTATGTCTAGTTATTGTAATTGGAATTAACCTTCCATCATGAGAAGGGCACTCTAATCTTTCAACTATATAGTCATTGGGATTATGACCAGATGGGATTTCTTGTTCTTTTACCAATTTTTTTTCTTTTGTTTTTAAATTATACAAATAAGTTTTACCTGGTGTTTTTGGGGATGAGTATGACAAGTAAACTAAGTCAGTATTTTTATCTCTTTGTATCAATGAAACACTGGGCACAATCACAGACTCATCAGTAAATTTTAATTCTTCTTCGGCTCCTGTTTTTTTATTTCTGGCAAATAGTTTTCCTAATGCATTTGACTTTTCTCCTCTGATTATCCAATCATTTAAAAATATTAATCCTCCAATTAGAACTTCATCTTTAGCCGCTATATAAACTTCCCATTTTTGATTAGATAAATCATCACATCTTTCAATTTTGAAATCTTCTGCGTTATCATTAGTATGACAATAAAAATTTTCATCCCAAGAATTGACAGAGTAAATTACACCCTTTTTTCTTTTTTTTATTAATTTTGGCTTTGGATTTTTTTCAGTAACTTCAAAATAGTATTGTTCAGATGTAGTATGATCTGATGTTGTAATAAAAAAATATTTTTCATCTGAACTCAAACTTATGCTTACAGTAAATGCTTCACTTTTTTCCTCAAAAATAAGCTCATCTTCTTTAACTGACGATCCAATTCGGTGTCTAAATATTTTTCTTGGTCTATGAAATTCATCTAGTTTTGAATAAAAAAAATATTTGTCATCTAAACTAAAAGTAATACTTCCACTCGTTTCTTCTATTTTTTCAGTAACTAATTTTCCTGAGGAAATATCTTTTATATAAATTGAGTAATATTCAGAACCTTTTAAATCTAAAGAATAACCTAAAAGTTTGTCATTGTAACTTACCTCCAAATCACCCACACCAAAATATTCAGTTTTTAATTTTCCTTTTTCTTTATCGCCATTCCAAAATTCTTCGATTGTGTTACTTCCAATTTTCTTTCTAAGTTTTATTGAGTAATTTCCTGCTGCAGTTGTTTTAGTCCAATATTCATATTTTATATCTTTAAATTTTAACGACTCATCATCTAACTTTATTCTACCTTTTATTTCATCAAATAAGATTTTCTGACATTTTTTTGTGTCTTTTAAATTGTGTTCTGTGAAATTATTTTCTTCTTCAAGATATTTTCTTACATCTGGAAGTAGTTTGGAACTATCTTTTAAAACCTCAAGAATATTATCTTGATGAATCCAACTATAATTATCCTCCCATGTCCTATTGTGACAAGATTTAAGCTCTGGTTTTTTTTTAAGTTGTGGTATTTTCATTAAGTAAAAATATATGAATATAATAATTTATACAGTGGTTATATTAACCATTTTTTATTTTCTACTGCGCTTAATAACCAACATTTCATCTAGAAAAATTTCTAAAGGTCTTAGATTTTTAATCATATTAGCATTAATTATTTTAGCAGTTTTATTTGCGATTGGAGGTAGATTTTTATTAACCTTACCTCTTACATTAGCAAGTTTAGCGTTATTAAAGTTAAAAGGGCTTTCTATTTTTCAGTTAATCTCTCTTTTTAGGCTCATTCAAACACTAAGACGATCAGGAAGATTTTCATTTAATCAATCAAATTTAAATAATCAGTCATCCATATCAGTTTCAGAAGCTTATAAGATTCTTAATTTAGATATAAATAAAAGATATACCAAGGAAGATGTGAATAAAGCTTATATAAAGATTCAAAAGAAAATTCATCCAGATGTATCACCAGAAACTTCTCGATTATCATCAATTGTTAATGAGGCTAAAGATATAGTTTTAAATAATATTTCTTAGTCTATTATTTCCAAAACTTTATCAAATATTTTTTGTGGATTAATTTTTTCCTTGCCTAGCGTATTATGACCTACAGTTTGTTCGTTATCAGGAATTATTGGAAACATCTTGGAGTTATAGTTACCATATATTAAAGGTGTGTCTGCCATCAATGTAATAGTTTTTATTCCAAGAGCAGCGGATAAATGACTAAAACTTGAATCATTACATATTGAAAAATTACAATTTTTAATGATTGGTAAAGTTTCTTTTATTGATAAATTGTCCAGTGGTTGACAATAGTTTTTAAATTTTGTTTGCATTACTTCATTCAAAATAATTTGTTCGTCATTATTTTTTCCAGTAGCTAGAAAAAATTTACATTTTTTTATTTTTAATAATTTTTCCATAACATTTAAAAAAGTTTTTGCCGGTATTCTTTTTGTCGGCCCAGAACCGCCTATGCCTAAAAGGATATTTGTTTCATCTTGCTTAATTTGAAATTTTTCTTTTGCTTGTGAAATTATAGATTTTTCAATTTGAATTTCTGGGTCTTCATTTACATCAATTTTTAATTTTTCTTTTACAAATTTTTTTGGTGTATTTGTAATGTGTTGGTTTGTTTTTTGAAATAATGGGTATTGATAAATTTCAGGTATTCCGGATAACTTAGCAATAATATTAAATCTTAAAGATGAATTAAAAATAATAATTTTATCAAAATCATATTTTTTGATATCTTTTATCAATTTTAAGCTGCCAAGAAATCCATTATGTCTATTTTGATTTGTTCTATCTCTTTCCAAAAATAAAATTTTATCAATATAATTAGTTTGATAAAGAAATTGATCAGCTTTTGAATTCTCTTTAACAAGTAAACTTATAGGTGAATTAAATTTTGTACATATAGCCTTTATAAAAGGTAAAAATATTATGGTATCACCTATACCCATTCTATTTTGTACTGCTAAAATTTTCATATAGTATTTATAAACTTTACTAAGTATATTTTTTATATAAATTTTTATTATGACAAAAATAAGTGGAATTTTTGCTGCCACCATGTCAGTTCTTAATTCTGACTTGAGCCTAAATGTTGAAAAAACAATAGATCATGCTGAAAAGTTAATAGATAATGGTTGTCATGGTACAGCAATATTTGGAAGCACAGGTCAATCACAATTAATTTCTATTTCAGAAAAAATTGACTTGTTAAATAAATTATCAAAAAGCAAATACAAAGATAAACACTTAATTGGTACTGGTTTAAATTCATTGAGTGAAACAATTAATTTTATGAAAATTGCTAAATCTTTAAACTTTGATAAATTTTTAATTATGCCTCCTGCATATTATAAATATGGAGATAACGAAGTTATAGAATTTTATTCAAGAATAATAAAATCAATACAAGATTGTAAAATAATTCTTTATAATTTTGAAAAATTAAGTGGATATAGGTTCAGTATTGATTGTATTAATAAATTAGTTAATAAGTTTCCAAATCAAATTGTGGGTGTAAAAGATAGCTCATATAATTTATTTGAAAACTTAAAAATAAAAAACTTTTCTATATTTCCAGGATCAGAACTTAAGCTTTTAAAAGGTTTAGAATTAGGATGTTCCGGAATTATTACAGCAACGTGCAATGTAACTGCAGCCATGTCTAGAAAAGTTTATGATGACTTTCATTCTGGGAAAAAACAATCAATAAATAAGAAATTGTGTGATGTAAGAGGTGCTTTTGATAAATATAATTTAATTTCCGGATTACATTCTTTTTTTTCATTAGAGGATGAGAATTATAAAAATATTTTACCTCCACTAAGTCTTTTAAACAAAAATGATGAAAAAGAGTTAATAGAAAATTTAAAAAAACTTAATTTCACAAATAACTCATCAATGGCAGCATAAAATGCAACTCGCACGTTTTTTAAATAAAGTTTTTAAAAAGAATGGTTTTATTTTAACTGATGCAAATTCAAAAGATTATATAATCGGAGATCCTGGTGAAAACCCTATAAATTTAAAAATCTTAAACAAGAGTCTTCATTATAAATTATTGTTACACCCTGATCTTTATTTTGGTGAGGCTTATACCAATGGCGAAATTAAAATAGAAAATGGAACTCTTACTGATTTCTTAGATTTAGCATTGATGAATTTTGGTAGGGGTAATTTAAATTTTTTTAGTTTTCTAATTAATAGATTAAGAGGTTCTTATAGGTATTTAACAAATTTTAATTTTATTAAAAAATCCAAAATGAATGTTTCTCATCATTACGATATCTCAGATAATCTGTATGATTTATTTTTAGATCCCAAACGGCAATACTCATGTGCTTATTTTAAAAATAAAAATGATAGTTTGGAAACAGCACAAAATAATAAAATTAAACATATTATTAAAAAATTAAATATTAAAGAAAATCAAAAAATTTTAGATATAGGCTGTGGATGGGGTTCATTAGCTATTGACATAGCAAAAAGTGCTAAATGTGAAGTTACAGGAATTACCTTATCTGAAAATCAGTTTAATTATTGTAATCAAAAGGCAAAAGAAATGAATTTAGAAAATCAAGTTAAATTTAAATTAATGGATTATAGGGAATTGAATGAAAAATTTGATAGAATAGTAAGTGTTGGAATGTTTGAACATGTTGGCCGAAAGTTTTATAAAAAATTTTTTAAACAAGTTGAAAATTTATTGAATGAAGATGGTATTTCCTTAATACACACTATAGGCTCGGTTGAACCCCCAAGAGACCCTCATCCATGGATCACGAAATATATCTTTCCAGGCGGGTATACTCCAAGTTTAAGCGAGGTAACTAGTCCTATAGAAAAGGCTGGATTAATTGTGACAGACATAGAGGTTTTAAGACTGCATTATTCTCACACTTTAAGACACTGGAAAGAAAATTGTATTAGGAACAAAGCAAAAATAATTGAAATGTTTGATGAAAAATTTTTTAGAATGTGGGAATTTTATCTTGCTGGGTGCGAGATGGCATTTAAATGGGGAGATCAAGTTGTATATCAATTTCAACTTACAAAAAATTACACATCAACTCCTGTCACTAGAGACTATATTTATCAATAATAATTGATACAATTGAGATTCTTAAAAAAATGAGAAAAAAACGTAAAAAAATTAAAAAATATCGAAAAAAAGTATCTAAATTTAAAAATTTTAAATTAAGAAAAAAAACACCAAAAAAAAAAATTAAAAGAAATAAGAAGAATAAAGTTAAAAAAATCCGGAGTAAAACTCGATATTTCAATAACCAAAAGTCTAAAAATGAGAGCTTAACTTTAAAATTTGTTAAGCTGCAACTTTCTTTAAAACCACAACTTAAATTTGATATTAAATTTAGCTTAGAAAAGTACATTCAAAAATTTTTTGATAAAATTTCTGAAACAATTTCAAATTATAAGATTTTAAAAGATGATGAGAAAAGAAGACAAAAAATAGAAAAAATTGAAAATGAGAGATTAGCAAAACTCGCAATAGAAAAACAAAAAAAAGAAGATCAAATATTAAGAATAAAAGTTAAAGAACAAGCTTTAAGAGAAGAGGCTAGATTAGAAAAACAGAGAAATAGAGATATAAAATTATTTTTGAGAAAAGAACAAGCCATTCTTAGAATAGAACAAGCAGAAAAACAAAAACAATTTTTAAAGCAATTACAGCTAGATAGACAAATAGAAAAATTTAGAGTGAGAGAAGTTAAAGAATTGGAACGTCTTGAAAAGATTTCTTTAAGAGAAAAAAGAGACGATTATGCTGGCTTACAAGAAAGAATTGAAAAGCTTAAAGAAAAATATCGTATTTTAAGAGACCAAAAAATCAGAGAAAGAGTGGAAGCTCTTGGGGTTAAACTTCAGGGTGATGAAGATAGGGAAACATTATTATCAAAGGAGAAAGAGTATAATTTAGCAAGACAAAAAATTGAGTTTGCATTAGAAAGTTTTTATAGAAGTGCAAGCAGTTTAGTTTTTCAATTAAACAAAAAACATATTACAAGAAACATGTCTATATTTAGATGTATAGACAGAAGATTTGAAACTGGCGAAATTTTTATAAAATGGGATGAGTCCGATGATGAAGAGTGGTTATTACTTATTTATATCAAAAATAATTCTCCGGATGAAGGCATCGTAATAGAAGATAAAACCAATCCAGAAAAAAATCTTTCACATGAGTTTAGAAGTGTAGATATTTTTAAAGCATCTGACACAATGGTTGACTCTTTAACCAATCTTATTGCAAGAAAAAGAGCTAAAAAGATGAATTAAATATTTTTTTTATTAGGTATTATTTTATATGGTTTATGGAACAATATTTCTTTTAATTTTATATTTTCTTTTAAGATACGTACTTGCTTGGATAGAGTATTATAATAATTTAGATCATAGACTTGGGGATAGCACTTGGCGATTCAGTTATGACTATCCTGTTGTGGGAGAGCGAGATATTTCTGATTTAGACGATAGAGATTTTGTAAGGCTAAGAAGAAAAAAAAACAAAATTGTTTTACTAATGTACTCAATAGTCCTTGTTATGTTTGTATCCTCAATGTCGCTGTTAAGTAAATTTTTTTTATATTTTTTAGATTAATTTTTTAACTGTTTTTTATTTTTCAAATAAAGAAAGAAAGCAATAATTTCATAGCCAAAAGAAAATAGATTGAAAATTATTGGTAATTTAAAAAAATTATAAAGAAACTTATATTTTGGCATTTTTTTCCATAATATGAGAAATGCCTCAGCTCCCTCAATTACTTTTTGATTTTCAATAACATGCAATCTTCGTAATAGTTGTTTATCACTTTTAGAAGTTTCTCTCTCAGCTAAATTGTTATTTGTAATATCTATCCAATCAATCCCATCAACTTTTTCTTTTTTATAAAGGTCAATTTCTGCCTTACAAATTTTACAAGAATTATTAAAGTAAACCTTCATTTTGTCTAATTTTTACTAACTTATTATATTTATGTACATGCGTAAAATACTCTAGTTGAAAATTATAATAAACAACTTAAGTCTTATATTCATGAGCAATTTTTTTGAAAAATCAGATTTATCTAGAAATGAAGCAGAGGCTATAATTTCAGACACTTTACAAAAGTGTGATGATGGAGAGCTATATTTAGAAAATTCAAAATCAGAAACAATTTCGTTAGATGATAATAAGATTAAAAACTCTAGTTATAATTCAGATTTAGGTTTTGGATTTAGAGCTATCTCTGATGAAATTGTGGCTTATTCACATTCGAATGAGATATCAAAGAATTCACTAAAACAATCTTCTGAAAGTTTAAAATCAACATTGAAATCTGCGAGGGGCACTTATAATCATTCGATACCTAAATCAAATGAAAAGTATTATGACAATATTAATCCAATCGAGCAAAAATCACTTAAGGAAAAAATTGAGATTTTAGAAGAAGCAAACAAATATCTTCGTTCTAAAGACAAAAGTGTAAAGCAAGTCACAGCAAATTTTAGTGGAGAACAAAAATCAATTGAAATAATTAGATCTGGTGGGGAAGTTTTAACCGATGTTCGTCCCCTAATTAGATTTAATGTATCAGTGATGCTAGAAAAAAACGGAAGGAAAGAATCAGGTGTATATGGTGTAGGTGGAAGACAATCTTATGATTTTTATTTAGGTGAAACAAATTGGAAAAATGTTTGTGATGAAGCTTTTAGAATCGCCTCTGTTAATCTAGATAGCAAACCAGCACCTGCTGGTGAGATGAAAGTTGTATTGGGACCTGGTTGGCCTGCGATTTTAATTCATGAAGCCATAGGACATGGTCTAGAAGGAGACTTTAATAGAAAAAAAACATCTGCATTTCATAATCTAATGGGCCAAAAGGTTGCAAGCGAAGGTGTAACAATTGTTGATGATGGTACTATAAATAATAGAAGAGGAAGCTTAACAATAGACGATGAGGGAACTCCAACAGAAAAGACAGTTTTAATTGAAAACGGAATATTAAAAAACTTTATGCAAGATAGATTAAATGCACGATTAATGAAAACTAGATCGACCGGTAGTGGTCGAAGAGAAAATTATAGACATATTGTATTACCAAGAATGAGAAATACTATGATGTTAAATGGCAATCATACTCAAGAAGAAATGATTAAATCAGTTGAAAAAGGAATTTTTGCTGTAAGCTTTGGTGGAGGGCAAGTTGATATTACTTCAGGAAAATTTGTATTTAACTGTACAGAGGCATATGAAATTGTTAATGGTAAGATTGGAGCTCCGATTAAAGGTGCAACACTTATAGGTGATGGACCATCTATTTTAAAAGAAGTTTCTATGGTTGGAAATGATATGATGTTAGATCCAGGTATCGGAACTTGTGGTAAAGCTGGCCAAGGAGTTCCAGTTGGAGTTGCCCAACCTTCAATATTGATCAACAAAATGACAGTCGGTGGTACAAAACTTTAATGATTAAAGATCAAGAATATTTATTGGAAAAAGCGTCTTATTGTTTAGATTTGATAAAAAAATTAGGAGCAACAGATTCAAGTGTTATTGTGAGTAATTCAATTTCTGAAACAGTGAATTTTAGAAATAAAAAATTAGATGAGTCTAATAGATCAGATAATCTTGCCGTTGGTATTACAACTTATATTGGTAAAAAAAAATCATCAATATCATCCTCTAATCTATCAAAAGAAAATTTAAACACTCTTATTGAAAAATGTATTGAAACTACAAAAAATACTCCTGAGGATGAATTTAATTCACTTCCAGATAAAGATTTACTTGCTAAAGAAGTAAAAGATCTAGATTTGTATGATGATACTCACATAAATAATGAGGATAAAATTCAATATTTGACAAAATTAGAAGTCTCAGCATCAAGCAATAAAAAAATTATAAATACAGAGTCTAGCTTTACCGAAGATAAATCAAATTTTATTTTAGCTAATAGTGATGGTTTTTGTAAAGGATATAAAGATTCATCATTTGTCGCTTCGAGCGTTACTGTTGCAAAAGATGATAAGAGCATGGAGCGTGATTATGAATACACCGGCAAATGTCATCTTGATGATATTATAGATGCAGATGTATTAGGAAAATTAGCAGCAGAACAAACTATCAGAAAACTTAGTCCTAAAAAAATAGGGAGTGAAAAAATTTCTCTAATATTCGATAAACGAATTGCAAAAGGAATTTTAGGTACATTCGCTAGTGCAATAGCATCTTCGGCTATTTCTAGAGGAACATCTTTTTTAAAAGATAAAATTAATCACAAAATATTTTCTGATAAAATTAATATAATGGACAAACCAGACATATTAAAAGGCCTTGGATCTAGAAGTTTTGATAATGAGGGAGTAAGGTCTGACACTTTAAGGTTGGTGGAGCAGGGGGTTCTCAAGCATTATTTAATTGATACTTATAATGGAAAGAAATTAAATCAAAGATCAAATGGCAGATGTGGAGGAACAAGTAATCTTTATTTTGAAAATGGGGATATTTCTTATAAAGATCTTTTAAATTCAAATTCGAAATGTCTTTACATAACAGAAACTATTGGTCATGGAAGTAATATAGTTACGGGTGATTATTCAGTTGGTGCTAGTGGTTTTTTAATTGAAAATGGTGAATTTAAACATCCAATTAATGAAATTACAATTGCAGGAAATTTTAGAGATATGTTTCAAAACATTACACTTGCCAATGATTTAGAATTTAAATATTCAACTAATTCTCCAACTATGATGATTGAGGGCATGGTTGTTGCGGGTAAATAATATTTATTCAACGTTTTTTAAACGATATTCCCAATTTCCCATTCTTGAATATGAAATTTTAATAATTTGAGAATTTTCTTCATCATACCAAACATTAAAATCTAATCTTTTATCTTTTGGTAAAGTCATATCTTTAGATTTGAGTGTAAAATGATTAACATTATAAACTTTTCCATATTGTTTAATTTTTTCTTTTCCAACAAAAGTAACGATTTGTTCTTTTATACTTCCTGAGATTGGACTTATTTGACTGTTTGTTTGTAAAATTTTATGGTTCCACCAATTTCCAACAACATTATCAATGGAAGCATTTCCATTGTATGAAGAGCCTTTTATGACAAATTTTTTTAAATTTTCATCAAAAATAAGATCCACAAATTTTTCCTTATCATTTTGTAAAGTTTTAGAGTTAAATGAAATTAATTGATCTTTAAGATATTTTTCTTCACTGTATGCTTCAATTTGAAAAATTATAGCACCTAAAATTTTAACAGAAAATTTTGTTTGATTTTTAACGATAGTATAATCTCCTTTTCTATCAAAAAAATAATTACTAAAACCAATTAATTCACCATTTCTAAAAATTTCCATTTCAATTTTGCTAAAATTTTTATAGTGACCTATATGAGCTATCGAAATTGAGGAAAAGAGTGTAAATAATAAAATGATAATAAATCTTTTCATTTGGCAATTACATTATTAAACTTTATCAATAATAGAAATAACTTATTAAAAAAAATGTTTTTAAAAATTAAGAAAATACCAAAAGTATATTGGACATCAGAAAAGCCACATAATTTAAAACCCAAATTTTCAACATTCTTTTTTTTGTGTTTTGGATTGATGCTATTTGGGCTGGGTGAAGGTTTATTAATTGTATCTTTTACAGGAGCTTCGCCTTGGAGTGTTTTGGCTCAAGGTATTTCCCTTAAAGTTAATTTAAGCATTGGAACAATTACTCTTTTGGTAAGTATAGCAGTTTTAATTTTATGGATTCCACTGGGTCAAAAACCTGGCATAGGTACAATTCTAAATGCTCTGATAATTGCAATGATGATAGATCTTTGTATTAAATTTGTGCCTACCCCGTCCAATTATATTAATCAATTAATTTTGGCAATATTGTCTGTAATTACAGTGGGTATTGGTGGAGGCATATATTTAGTTTCCAATTTAGGACCAGGGCCTCGTGATGGATTGATGATTGGACTGCAAAAAACTACAAATCTTCCAATAGCAGCTGTAAGGTCAACATTAGAGATTACAGTTGTTAGTATTGGATGGTATTTGGGAGGCACTGTAGGGATAGGGACTTTATTATTTGCTTTTGGTATTGGTCCGTGCGTAGCTTTGGGTCTTTATTTAGTTGATCGAATTTTTGATTAAGCAGCAGCTCCTGCTTTTTCGTTTCTTTTTCTTTCATGTGGATCTAAAATTGCTTTTCTTAATCTGCAAGAATCTGGAGTTATTTCTAAAGCTTCATCTGTATTTAGCATACTTAATTGTTCTGCGATTGACATTTTTCTTACAGGTGTCAATACCACATTCTCATCAGTTCCTTGCGTTCTCATGTTAGTTAGTTTTTTACCTTTCATGACGTTTATAATCATATCTCCTGGCTTAGGTGATAGACCCACAATCATACCTGGATAAACTGGATCATTGTGAGTTACAAACATTTCACCTCTTGCCTGTAAGTTAAATATTGCAAAAGCAACTGCTTTTCCTTGCTCCATTGAAATTAATGCTCCATTTCTTCTTCCTTCCATATCACCTTCAAATGGACCATATGAATGAAAAATTCTATTAATTACACCATTACCTTTAGTGAGTGTCAAAAATTTACTAGTATATCCCATCAAGCCTCTTGTCGGAGCATGAAATATAAGTCTTTTTTTATTTTTACCAGTGTCTTTTAATTCAATTAATTTACCTTTTCTTCTATTCATTGAGTCAATAATTTTTGAAGAATACTCCTCATCAAGATCCATTGTTATTTCTTCTATTGGTTCAAGTTTCTTTCCGGTTGTATCTTTTTTATATAAAACTTTTGGTGGACTTACAGTCATTTCAAAGCCTTCTCTTCTCATTTGAGTTAGTAAAATTTCTAGCATTAATTCACCTCTACCACTTACCACAAAGGAATCATTACCGTCATTCTCAGAAAATGTTATCCCAACATTATTTTGTGCTTCTTGAATTAATCTTTCTCTTATTTGTGTGCTTGTAAGTTTTTTACCTTCAGTGCCTGCTAACGGAGAGGTATTTACAGTTATAGTAATCGACATTGTCGGAGGATCAATCGGTGTTGCTTTAATTGGCTCATTTACTTCAATATCACATATTGTATCTGCAACATTAGCTTTTTCCAAACCGGCAACAACAACAATATCTCCTGCCTCACCAACATCAATTGGAATTTTTTTAGTCCCTTCATATCTAAATATTTTTGTAAGTCTTCCCTCATCTACTTTTTCACCTTTTAAATTAATCGCCTTAATAGATTGGTTTGCTTTAGCAGTTCCTTGAGCAATTCTTCCAACTAAACTTCTTCCTAGAAAACTATCTGCATAAAGCAAAGTAGATAACATTGCGAAGGGTTTAGTTTTATCAAATTCTGCAGGTTTAACATGCTCAATGATTTGATTTAGCAAAGGGTTTAAATTTTCTTTTGGCCCATTTAAATCTTTATCTGCCCAACCCGATCTGCCACTCGCGTATAAAACTGGAAAATCTAATTGTTCCTCATTAGCATCCAAGCTTACAAACAAATCAAAAGTTTCATCTAAAACTTCGTTAGCTCTCTGATCAGCTTTATCTAGTTTATTAATTACTACAATTGGTTTTAAACCTTGTTTTAACGCTTTAGACAATACGAATTTTGTTTGAGGCATTACACCCTCTGCAGAGTCAATTAGTAACAGTGCACCATCAGCCATACTAAGAACTCTCTCAACTTCTGCAGCAAAATCTCTATGACCCGGTGTATCAATAATATTAATTCTAGAGTCTTTCCAATTAATTGATGCAGGTTTAGCTAAAATTGTTATTCCTCTCTCTTTCTCTAATTCACCAGAGTCCATTAATCTTTCATCAATAATCTCATTTTCTCTAAAGGAACCACTTTGTTTCATTAAATTATCAATTAGAGTAGTTTTACCGTGGTCTACGTGTGCAATTATTGTGATGTTTCTTATTTTGTTAGTCATAATTTCTGGCTCTTATACATTAATTTTATTTTTTAGAAACTTTTAAAAAACCTCAAAAATATTGAATTTTTTGAATAAATAATTTCTTATATAGATTTTTTGGCCTTTTCTTTTTTAAATCTTCTTTTCTCTTTAAGACTCATTTTAGGTTTTTTTTTAACACTCGAGTCTTTAAAAGATTTACCACTGTATCTTTTTGACATAAAATGAATATATATATTTAAAAATAAATATTTAATATAAAATTGAAAAAAATTTTTGTTCATTTGGGTGGCGGTGCAGGAGATTTAGATGAAAGATCTAATTTTAGATGTGGATTTACTGAATTTATTAAAAAAAAAATTGTTGCAGAAGATAAAGCCTATGTAGTTGAGGCAAATTCAAAAAATATAGTAAAACTAAAATCTTGTTATAAAGATTTCAAAAATGTAAATATTTTTAATTTTGCTATTACACATGAGAATTCAAAAGAATATGAGTTTTTTTTTACAGAAGAAGATAAGCCACATTATCAAGTTTGTTCCATGGATATTAATCATGTTAGAAAACATTATCCGAATTCAATTATAAATAGTTTTAAAATTAAGGGTTTTAATATTAATGAATTTTTAGAAAATTATATAGGTGAAAAAATTGATTACTTGAGTGTAGACCTTGAAGGTATAGATTACGAAGTATTAATGAAAATTGATCTTAAAAAAGTTCTAATTGAAAATATTTCTATCGAGCATCTTCATTTAAATAGAACTCAAAAAAAAGCAATGGTGAAATACTTGAATAAAAATGGTTATTCATATTGTGGGTATGGCTATGATCATATGAATTTTGATTACTTATTTAAGAAAAAGAAAATAATCTGGAATAGATTTTTATCTAATTTCCTTTTTATTATTGACCATAAAAAACTAAAGTATTTTAATAAATTAATTTATAAAAATTAAAAAAAAAGGGCAGTAAAAACTGCCCTTATGAATTTTTTTGTGAATAGGGGTACCTACATTCCCATACCGCCCATACCACCCATACCGCCCATGCCACCCATTCCACCAGGCATTGCAGGAGCTCCTGCATCTTTTTCCTCAGGTTTGTCGGCTATCATAGCTTCTGTAGTTACTAATAATCCAGATATTGAAGCTGCATCTTGAAGTGCAGTTCTAACAACTTTTACAGGATCAATAATACCTTTGGCAAACATGTCACAATATTCCTCATTTTGTGCGTCATATCCGTGTGTCTTCTTGTTCTGTTCTAAAAGTTTACCAACGACTACCGACCCATCTACACCAGCATTTTTTGTAATTTGTCTAATTGGAGCCTCTAATGCTCTTCTTACCAAATCTACACCAGCTTTTTGATCTTCACCTTTAGCTTTTACTTTTTCAAGTTCCTGAGCAGCATACAATAATGCACAACCACCACCAGTAACGATACCTTCCTCGACAGCAGCTCTTGTTGCATTTAAAGCATCCTCAACTCTATCTTTTCTCTCTTTTACTTCAACTTCTGTTGCACCACCAACTTTAATTACTGCTACACCACCAGCTAATTTTGCTAATCTCTCTTGCAGTTTTTCCTTGTCATAGTCTGAAGTTGTTTCATCAATTTGTTGTTTGATTGAAGAACATCTAGCTTCTATATCTGATTTTTTACCAGAACCATTTACTATGGTGCTGTTATCTTTATCAACCTTAATTTTTTTACAAGAACCAAGATCTTCAAGTTTAACATTTTCAAGTTTAATTCCTAAGTCCTCAGAAATAACTGAACCACCAGTAAGAATTGCAATGTCCTCAAGCATAGCTTTTCTTCTGTCACCAAATCCTGGTGCTTTCACAGCTACAACTTTTAAACCGCCTCTTAATTTATTCACTACTAAAGTGGCTAACGCTTCACCCTCAACATCTTCAGAAATAATCATTAATGGCCTTCCAGCTTGAACAACTGCCTCTAAAAGAGGAACCATTGGTTGTAGATTTGTTAATTTTTTTTCGTGTAATAGAATAAAAGGGTTTTCTAATTCAGTTGTCATCTTATCACTATTCGTAATAAAGTATGGAGACAAATATCCTCTATCAAACTGCATACCTTCAACAACATCTAATTCTGTTTCAATTCCTTTGTTTTCCTCAACCGTGATAACACCTTCATTACCAACTTTTTGCATTGCTTTCGAAATCATAGTACCAATTTCTTTATCACCGTTCGCAGAAATTGTTCCAACTTGAGCAATCTCATCACTATCTTTTACTTTCTTAGCTGAAGATACTAGATTTTGTTTCACTACATCTACTGCAGCATCAATTCCTCTTTTTACATCCATAGGGTTCATACCTGCAGTAACATATTTTACACCTTCTTTTACAATAGCTTGTGCGAGAATAGTCGCTGTAGTTGTTCCATCACCAGCTTCATCATTTGTTTTGCTAGCAACTTCTTTAACCATTTGAGCACCCATGTTTTCAAATTTATCTTCGAGATCAATTTCTTTAGCAACAGAAACACCATCTTTTGTAATTCTTGGAGCACCATAAGATTTGTCCATAACCACATTTCTTCCTTTTGGTCCTAGTGTTACTTTAACCGTATCAGCAAGGATATTAACTCCTCTAATCATTGCTGCTCTTGCTTCTGCATCAAATTTTACTACTTTTGCCATTTTATCTTCTCCTTTAAATTAAATTATTTGCTTGAAACTCCCATAATGTCTGACTCTTTCATTATGCTGTATTCTTTGCCATCAATTTTAACCTCAGTTCCTGACCATTTGCCGAATAAAACTTTATCTCCGACTTTTACATCCATTGGTATCGTTTTGCCGTCCTCAGTTTTTGCTCCACCACCAACCGCAACTACTTTGCCTTCTTGAGGTTTTTCCTGTGCTGTATCAGGTATGATTATTCCACCAGCAGTTTTTTCACTGCTATCTAAAACTTCAATTAAAACTCTATCGTGTAACGGTCTAAATTTCATAAATTCTCCTTATTAATATGGTCTTCATATAGAGATTGGCCTTACTATTTCAAGATATACTTAAAAATTAGTTAGTTAAAAAATAAGGGAATTTGTGGTTTTTATGGTTTATAGATTAATTTGATGACTAAAAATTTAGATAATGAAGGTCTAAGTTCTATTGTAGACAATTATCAGCTATTTTATGTTGACTTATGGGGGGTGGTCCATAATGGGGTTAATCTACACCTTGAGGCGATAAAAGCTCTCAAAGAAATCGGTAAAAAAAGAAAGGATTATATTTTACTCACAAATGCACCGAGACCCAATCATGCAGTTAAATCTTTTTTGGAAAAATTAGGCATGGAGAAAGAAATTAGAGATCATGTCTTTACCTCTGGTGAGGCAGCTCTTATTTATTTAAAAAAAAATTTAATCAACAAATCTTTCTTTCACGTGGGTCCACCAAGAGATTTTGATTTATTTAAAGACTTTGAAAAAATGAAATTAGATAATATAGAAAAAAGCGAATATATTTTATGCACTGGATTGTTTGATGATCATAATGAAGACTTAAATTATTATAAAGATTTGTTCGAAAAAAATATAAAAAAAAAAATGATTTGCACAAATCCTGATTTAATTGTTGACAGAGGAAACACAAGAGAATTTTGTGCTGGTTCTGTTGCAATGGTTTTTGAAAAAATGGGTGGAGAAGTTGTTTATTTTGGAAAACCTTATCCTGAAGTTTATAATCAATCTATCGATAACAAAAATAAAAAAATTCTTTCCATAGGTGATAATTTAAATACTGATATAAAAGGAGCAAATCTTTTAAATTATGATTCTTTGATAATTTCAAATGGAATTCATAAGGATGAGATTAAAGAAAAAGGAATTGAAAAAGTTGCAAAATCTTACGAAACAATTTGTAATTATATTCAATCGGAATTGAAATGGTAAAATTAAAAAAAATATATAAAAATTTTAATATCAATCCAAGATACAAAGAGTCAATAATATTAATTGGAAACTTTGACGGAGTTCACAAAGGACATCAAAAATTATTCTCATTAGCTAAGAAATATAAAAAAAAATATTCCTCAAAAATTGGTGTGTTGACTTTTGAACCAATGCCAAAAATGTTTTTTAATAAGAATTTAGATAATTTTAGAATCTCTAATTTGCAGCAAAAAATTGATAATCTCAAAAATCTCAATGTAGATTTTTTGATAATAAAAAAGTTTGATCGAAAATTCTCAAAAATAAAATCTATAACTTTCATTAAAGAAATATTGGGTAAAAAGTTAGAACCAAAATTCATTTTTGTAAGCAACAATTTTAGATTTGGAAATAAGAGAGAAGGTAACGTCAGACAGTTGATTAGATTTGAGAGAATGTATGGTTATA
This sequence comes from uncultured Pelagibacteraceae bacterium, assembly GCA_902626725.1. Lineage (GTDB taxonomy): Bacteria > Pseudomonadota > Alphaproteobacteria > Pelagibacterales > Pelagibacteraceae > Pelagibacter. The sequence continues at coordinate 3,428 of CACOGI010000003.1, read as the reverse complement.
AGGTAGTTAAACCACAACCACTGTTAACCAATAAGAAAATAGCATCTTCATCTTTGGTTAGAAAACTTTTACAAAAAGGGGAATTAGAAAAAGCCAATAAAATTCTGAATAGAAATTGGTCAATTGTTGGAAAGGTTCAAAAAGGAAGACAGCTAGGAAAAAAAATCGGTTTCCCAACGGCAAACATTGATATCAAAGATTACATTTTAGCCTGCCCAGGTGTATATGCAGTTAAAGCAAAAAGATATGGCAAAAAAAATTACATAAAAGGGATTGCAAATTTAGGCTATAGACCAACATTTAATGAAAAAAAAATATTATTGGAAGTTCATTTATTTAATTTTTCTGGAAATCTTTATAATAAGTATTTAACAGTAGAATTTAAAAAATTTATTAGAAAAGAAAAAAAATTTAAAAATGTCGACCAACTTAGAAAACAAATTAAAACCGACTTATTGAGAGCAAAAAAATAAAATGAGCAAATCTCAAATAAATCTACCTAAAACTGCTTTTTCAATGAAAGCAAATTTACCAACCCGAGAACCAGAAATTTTAAAGTTTTGGCAAAACATAAATCTTTATGATGAATTGAGAAAATCTAGAAAGGGAGAAGAAAAATTTGTTCTTCATGATGGTCCTCCCTATGCGAATGGTAATATACACATGGGAACGGCTTTAAATAAAATTTTAAAGGATATAATTGTGAGATTTCATCAGATGGATGGTAAAGACTCTGTCTATGTTCCAGGATGGGACTGTCATGGATTACCAATAGAATGGAAAATTGAAGAGCAATACAAAAAAAATAAAAAAAACAAAAATGAAGTTCCAATCGTTGAGTTTAGAAAAGAATGTAGAGCCTTTGCAGAAAAATGGATAGATATTCACAAAGATCAATTTAAAAGGTTAGGAGTTGTAGGAGATTGGAAAAATTATTACTCTACAATGAGTTTTGATGCTGAAGCTCAAATAGTAAGAGAACTAGGTAAATTTTTAAAAGAAGGAAGTTTGTATAGAGGCTTTAAACCTGTTTTATGGTCAACTGTTGAAAAAACAGCTTTAGCAGATGCAGAAGTTGAGTACCAGGATCATAGGTCAGATACTATCTATGCATCTTTTCCAGTTAAATCATCAAATATTAAACAATTAAATGACAGTGAAATAGTAATTTGGACAACTACCCCATGGACTATTCCAGCTAACAAAGCCTTGGCTTACAATGAAAGCTTAGATTATTTATTAATTGAAGTAAATGACGATGGAGACTTTAAAAATAGAAAAATTGTTATTGCAGATGCATTAATTGATACAGTTGTAAAAGATACTAAAATTCAAAGTTTCAAAAAATTAAAAAATTTTAAAGGTAAAGATTTAGAAGGAACAATTTGCAATCATCCTTTTTTAAAACTTGGTTATGAATACGACATACCTATGCTGGAAGCACGTTTTGTTACTACAGAACAAGGTACTGGAATTGTTCATTGCGCGCCAAGTCATGGTCCCGATGATTTTAATTTGTGTATGAATAATGGAATTAAAGCAGTTGAAACAGTTGATGGCGATGGAAGATATACAAAAAATGTAGCACTTTTTGAAGGGATACATATTTTTAAGTCTAATTCAATTGTGATTGAAAAATTAAAAGACCAAAAAAAATTATTATCGAGTGGTGAACTTGTTCACTCTTATCCTCATTCATGGAGGTCAAAAGCACCATTAGTTCACAGAGCAACTCCCCAGTGGTTTATTTCTATGGATAGTCATAAGCTCAGAAATAAAGCTTTAAAAGCAATTGATGAAACAACCTTTTATCCTAGCAAAGGAAAAGAAAGATTGAAATCGATGATTGAAACAAGACCTGATTGGTGTGTTTCAAGACAAAGGGTGTGGGGAGTTCCATTGCCTATTTTTATTAACAAGAAGACAAATGAAATTTTGGTTGATGATGAGGTTTTTGATAATATTGCAAAAATTTATGAAAAAGAAGGATCTGATTGTTGGTTTTCAGATGATCCGCAAAAATTTCTTGGAAAAAAATATAAAGTTGAGGATTTTGAAAAGTTAAGTGATATCGTAGAGGTATGGTTTGATAGTGGATCTACGCATTCATTTGTTCTGGAAAAAAGAAAAGATTTAAAGTGGCCTGCTTCCATGTATCTCGAGGGTTCTGATCAACACAGAGGATGGTTTCATTCGTCTCTTTTAGAGTCTTGTGGAACTAGAGATCGTGCACCTTTTGAGTCTATTCTTTCTCATGGTTTTGTAGTTGATGGTAAAGGTTTAAAAATGTCAAAATCTTTGGGAAATGTAATTGCACCTGAAGATATTCTCAAAAAATACGGAGCTGATATACTTAGAATTTGGGTTGCTTCCTCAAATTATGCTGAGGATCTTAGAATAGACTATTCAATATTAGATCAGCATGCAGAGTCCTATAGAAAAATAAGAAATACATTTAGATATTTGCTAGGAAACCTAAACGATAATTTTGAACAAATAGATTTGGAAAAAATTAAAATTGAGAATTTGCCTGAATTAGAGCAATTTATGCTCCATAAAATCTATAATTTAAATTTAAATTTTAAAAAATATTTTAAGAATTATGATTTCCATAATTTGTATAAAGAATTATTAAATTTTTGCACTGTAGATCTATCTGCTTTTTATTTTGATGTAAGAAAAGATACTTTATACTGTGATCCAAAAGACTCCGAAAAAAGAAAATTTACATTATTAATTCTAAATATAATTTTAAATTCTTTATTAAGATGGTTTGCACCAATTTTATCTTTCACTACTGAAGAAATTTATCAACTCATCTCAAAAAATAAAAAAAGTATTCATTTAGAAAAATTTTTAGATATTCCTAAAAAATTTGAAAATTCAGTTCTAAATGAGAAATGGATAAAACTATTGAAGATAAGAGATATTTGCAATTTAAGTATTGAGGAAAAAAGAGCAGCAAAAGAAATAGGCTCTAGTTTAGAGGCGTCTTTAGTGCTCAAAGTAAATAAAGATGATAATGAGATTCTTAAAGAAGTGGATCTATCTGAACTTTGTATTACCTCTTCTGCAGAAATTAAAGAAAGTAATACAAACGATACAACTGTTGAAACGAGTAAAGCAAAAGGTGAAAAATGTCCAGTGTGTTGGAAAATTAGTGAGAGACCTTGTATTAGACATGGCTAAAATAATTAAAAAAAATATTTTAAATATTGCAATAATTTTTTTAATTCTTCTATTTGATCAAGCATCAAAATTTTATGTAATAAGTATTTTTGAAGGTTCAATTAACGAAATATTTCTTACTAGTTTTTTAAACCTTCACTTGATTTGGAATGAAGGTATTGCTTTTGGTCTATTTAGTTTCGAAAGTGACTTATACTACAACCTTATAAGTTTGCTAATTTTCATTATAATTACCGTCT
>CACOGI010000002.1 GCA_902626725.1 uncultured Pelagibacteraceae bacterium | reverse complement strand
TTCCACCTATAATTATACCCAAAATTAAGTAAGTAATATAATCATCAAATTTTTGTTTAATTTCTGAATTGGAAATAAAAAATTTTTTACTTAAAATCCAGCCAACTAGTATTCCAATTATATAGGATAAAGAATACCATCTTACTTCTAATGAAAAAAATTGAAATGCGACTGGGTCAAAATTATTAATGAACATTTTGATAAATGATTATAGGTTATATCAAATATTGAAATAAAAATATGAAAAATTCTAAATTTGTTCTGGAAAAATTATCAAAAATTTTTGAACAAGGCCTTATTACATCAAAAGACCTTGGCTCAGAGATATTAAGTATATTGAAATCAAAAAGGGATGAAGTTGTTTTTAAGATGAAACTTACAAGTAAAGACGAGTTTGAAATTTTACTTAAAAGAGTTGAAAATATTGAAAAAAAACTTTCTAAAATTGAGCAAAAAAATAAAAAAAAAATTAAGCGGGTAAAAAAATCTTAACACCCAAACCATTCATTGATGATTTTTCGAGCTTTATATGACCTCCATGAGATCTAATAATATCTGAAGCTATTGATAAACCCAATCCAACACTTGATTTAGCTTCTCCTCTGCCTTTGTCTATTTTATAAAATGGCTTAAATACATTTTCATATTCATTTGCTGGGATTCCTGGACCATTATCTTCAATAAAAAGGAATATATTTTTTCCATTTTGGTTTAATTCTACGTTAACCTTCTTTGCGTATTTAAGACCATTATCAATTATATTATTAAAACTTCTTTTTAATAAATTTTTTCTTCCATTAATCAATATATTTTGAGATAAATTTTTTGATATATTATTATTTTCATATTTGTTTATCGTTTCATCTAATAATTTTGAAAGATTAAATGTTTCATTTTTTTCTGATTGGGATGAGCTTGTAAATTGCAAATATTCGTTTAACATTTTTTCCATTTCATCTATATCCTCACTCATTTTTGAGGAAATTTCTTTTTCCTTTATAAAGGAAAGTTGCAACTTCATTCTTGTTAATGGTGTTCTTAAATCATGACTTATACCAGATAACATTTCAGATCTTTGATTTAAATGTCTTAAGATTCTTTTTCTCATTTTATCAAATTCATAACCTGCTTGTCTTATTTCAAGAGAGCCAGATGGCCTGTAATCATCAACCGCTTCGCCTCTTCCAAATTTTTCAGCTGCTTTAGCTAAGTTAGTTATTGGACGTGTTTGATTTTTTAAAAAAATCATTGCTACACAAATTAGAAAGACCGCTGGTACAGATATCCACAAACCAAATAACCTTGCTGATGAACTCGTCAATCTATCTCTAGGAACTAAAAATTCAAAGTATCCATTTCTAAATTTAATCCTAATATTTACCAATTCTAAATAGTCAGTTGTGCTAAACCAAAATTGATTATTACCCATGCTTGATTTAAGCTCTCGTCTTAAAGATCTATCAATTGGACTAAACCATCTTTCATTTAATTTAAAATCAAATTCTTTTTCTTCAAAATATTTAATATTTAAATCTAAATGAATAGAAAATAAATCAATAAAATAATCTTTGTCATTTTCTTCATTTTCAAAAGCGACAATAAAAGTATCAATTTCACTTACCAAAGCTCTAGTCATTCCTTTATTTGTTTTAATCCAAAGGCTGTCAAAAAAAACTATTGTGACGAGCAGTTGTAATAAAATGACTGGAACAGCCACTATCAATAGTGCTCTATAAAATAGTCTTTTTGGTAACAAATTTTTAATAAATTTATTCAATCCATAAAACATAACCACTACCTCTTAAAGTTTGTAAAAATTTTGGATTTTTTGGATCTGTTTCAATTTTTTTTCTTAAACGAGTAATAATTACATCCACAGATCTTTCTTTATCTAAATTAATAAGTTTACTGATATCTTCTCTAGAAAATGTTTTTCCTGGGTTATTAATCATTTTTTCCAATATAGTTTTTTCAGTATTATTGATTTTAAATTCTTTCTTATTGTTGAATATAATCAATTTATTTAGATCAATCTGTACATTCGAAAAGTTGACTATTTTTTTTAAGTTTATTTCTTTAGTTTTTTTCAATATGTTTTTTATTCTAAGAATAAGCTCTTTTGGTTCAAATGGTTTAGGCAAGTAATCATCAGCTCCAATTTCTAAACCCTCAACTCTTTCATCTGCAGAGCCTTTTGCTGTAAGAAGTATTACTGGAGTATGTAGTTTATCTTTATTTTCTTGAATAAATTGAAGGCCACTTTTACCTGGCATCATTATATCTAGAATAATCATATCAAATTTAATTATTTTAATTTTTTCAGTAGCATCTTCAGCATTTCTTGCTGTAGTAACTAAAAAATTATTTTCATTAAGATATTTTTTTACTAGTGACCTTATACCCTCATCATCATCTACCATTAATATATGCGCTACAATTTTATCCATTTATAATTTTTTTTAAAACTTTATCAAAATTAACAACTTCATCAGAGCTAGATTCTAATAATGCATTATATATTCTCTTTTTTTGAGTTTCAAAAATTTCTAGAAAAATTTTTTTTCCTTTTTCATTAAGATAAACATGTTTTATTCTTGTATCAATTTCATCTTTTTTAAAGTTTATAACCTCAAGTTTCACTAAGTCTTTTAGAACTCTATTTAAACTTTGCTTTGTAATCTTCAATTTCTTTAATAATTCTGATATTGAAATTCCCTCATATGTCGACACTAAGTGAATAACCTTGTGATGTGCCGTACCAATCGAGTATTTATTTAAAATTTTTTTTGGGTCTGTAAAAGTGTCTCTATAAACGATAAAAAGCTTTTCAATTAAATCTTTTAATTGTTGATCTTTTAAATAAAGCAAATCTTTCATAATAGGTAAGTTATATTGACATATCCAAGATACAAAGATAATTTTTAATTAATTTAAAAATATTTTTTCAAAAATGATACCTTACGATAAAAGAGATGGTAAAATTTGGTACAACAGCAATCTTGTGGATTGGTCTGATGTAAAAGTCCACGTTTTAAACCACGGTTTACATTACGCAAGCTGTGTGTTTGAGGGCGAAAGAGTTTATGATGGTACAATTTTTAAACTTGAGGAACACACTTCAAGATTTTTTTATTCCGCTAAAAGAATGGGTTTTGAAATTCCTTATACTGAAAAAGAAATAAATGATGCTTCTAAAAAAATAATATCTGTCCAAAATATTCAAAATGGGTATGTAAGACCTGTGGCTTGGCGAGGTAGCGAGATGATGGCCATATCTGCACAACATACAAAAATTCATGTCGCTATTGCTACATGGGAATGGGGTTCCTATTTTGATCCAAAATTAAAAATTGAAGGCATAAAGTTAAATATTTCTAATTGGAGGAGGCCTGCACCTAATACAATCCCTTGGGATACGAAAGCTTCAGGACTTTATATGATTTGTACTTTATCAAAACATGAAGCTGAAAAAGACGGTTATACCGACTCACTAATGTTGGATCACGAGGGAAAAGTAGCCGAAGCAACTGGAGCCAATGTGTTTTTTAAAGATAAAAATGGCGAACTTCATACACCTGTGCCAGACTCTTTTTTAGATGGAATTACAAGAAGAACAGTGATTGAAATTGCAAAATCAAAAAATATTAAAGTTCACGAAAGAAAAATTGATCCATCTGAATTAAAAAATTTTGTAGGCTGCTTCCTAACAGGTACTGCTGCTGAAGTTACCCCTGTCTCTTGTATAGCTGATAATCAATTTAAAGTTTGTGAAATGATTATTGATCTGAATGAAAGCTATCAAAGTGTGGTTAGAAAGAAGAAAGCAGCCTAATCTTTGTTATCCTCAGAAATTGCGTGGTCAATGCCTTTGCGCATGTAATCGTAACCAGTAAAAAGAGTTAATACTGCTGAAAGCCATAACAAAATAATCCCAATTGTTTGCGCATTATAGTCCTGAAAGTTAATAATCTTATTTCCAGTTTCTCCTGAAAGCAGAAGAGCAATTGAAACCATTTGCAGCACAGTTTTTAATTTTGCAAGATTAGATACAGGAAGTTTTATTTTTCCTTTCGCCAAGAACTCTCTTAAACCAGAAATCAATATTTCTCTTGTTAGAATTATTATTGCTGCAATTACCTCGTAGTTTCTAATTGTCCCGTCCATGACCAAAAGAATTAGTGCAGCGGCCACAATTATTTTGTCTGCAATTGGATCTAGTAATTCCCCAAGTTTTGACTCTTCGCCTAATAATCTAGCAAGCATCCCATCAAGAAAATCTGTAAATGACGCAACAATAAATAGTACCAATGCCGTCAGGTCTCCATAAAAACCTGGAAGATAAAACGCCAGTACAAAAAAAGGTACAATCAAAATTCGACCTATAGTCAAAATATTTGGTATTTTTCTCAACATCATAATTTTTATTCGTGAAAGAAATTATATATCTTTTTTGCAACTTTTTCCTCAACACCCTCAACTGATTTTATCTCATCCAGGCTTGCTGACTCTACTGCTCTAGCAGATCCAAAATGGTTTAATAATGCTCTTTTTCTTATAGAACCAATACCTTCAATTTGATCTAAAAGAGATTTGCTAATTCCTTTTTTTCTTTTAGCTCTATGAGCACTAATTGCAAATCTATGAGATTCGTCTCTTATCCTTTGCAGAAAGAAAAGAGTAGGGTCATTTTTTGTAAATTTAAATTCTCTGCCATTATGGAAAAAAGTTTCATTGCCACTATTTCTCTGCTTTCCTTTTGCTATAGCAATTATGGGCAAGTCGTGCAGACCTAATTCATTTAAAGTCTCCCTTGCAGCAGAGTATTGACCCTTTCCACCATCAATTAAAACTAAATCAGGTAAAGTTAAGTAATTATCCTTTTCTTGAATTGCTCTTTTGAATCTTCGGTTAAGCACCTCCTGCATCATACCATAATCATCTTGTTTGTTTTCCTGAATTTTTATATTAAATTTTCTATATCTTTTTTTAACAAAACCCTCATCACCATAAGCGATTAAAGCACCAACACTATTTGTTCCTTGAATGTGACTATTATCGTAAACCTCAATTAAATTAATATTTGTCTCTAGTTTAAATTTACTTGCAACTGCATCAAATAGTTCTCTATTATTTTGGCTTTCATAAAGCTTTCTATTTAAGCTATCTTTTGCGTTTTTAATTGCTTGATTTACTACTTTTAATTTTGATCCTTTTTTTGCGATAGAAATGTTTATTTGTTTTTCTTCTTTTTGAGAAAGAGTTTTTTCAATCAAAATTTTTTCTTTAATTTCCTCAGATAAAATTATAGATGAAGGGACACTTTTATTCTCATAAAATTGGGAAACAAAAGAATTTAATATATCACTTAGTTTTTCATCAGGATCATGTTTTGGAAAAAAGGCTTGATTACCCCAGTTTTGTTTTGAGCGATAAAAGAAAACTTGAATACAGGTTTTACCAGACTCTTTATAACCAGCAATTACATCAGCCTCAATTAAGTTTGCTTCATTAATTCTTTGAGATGATTGAATAATGTTTAAAGATTTTATTCTATCTCTTAAAATAACTGCTTTTTCAAAATTTAAATCATCGCTAGCTTTTTCCATTTCGTCTGAGAGACTTTTCTGTATTTTTCTTGATTTACCAGAAACAAATTCAATTGCATTCTCAACAGTTTTTTCATATTCACTCTCTTTTATATATCCAACACATGGACCAGAGCATCTTTTAATTTGATATAAAATACAAGGACGTTGTCTATTCTTAAAAACAGTATCATCACAAACTCTTAAGTGAAAAATTTTCTGTATCATCTTTATTGTCCAATTAGCTGAGCCTGCTGAAGCAAAAGGTCCAAAATAAAAACCTTCTTTTGTTTTTTTTCCTCTGTGTCTTTTTATCTGTGCCCATTTATCTTTGTTACCAATAAAAATGAATGGGAAAGATTTATCATCACGCAAAAGAATATTAAATTTCGGTTTATGTTTTTTTATTAAATTTGCCTCAAGCAGCAAAGCTTCACTTTCATTTGAAGTTGTTGTTATTTCCAATTTTCTCGTTTGAGAAAGCATTCTTTCTGTCCTGATGATATGATTTCTTTCAGCAATATAACTTTTTAGTCTGTTAGGTAAATTTTTTGCTTTACCAACATAAAGAATATCTCCTTTCTCATTTAACATCCTATAAACGCCAGGAAGTTTAGGAATTAGTGGAAGTTCTTTTTTTATTATTTCTTTACCAATATCAGAGCTTATCATGACTTCTCTTCTTGGTAATTTGTATACCAACAGATGAACATTGTTTTAAAATTTCTAACTTTTCAATTTTTAACATTATTTTTGCAATTCTTTTATCTTTAAACAGTTCATCAAAAACAGCTTCAGCTAAAGTTTCTAAGAAATTATAGTGTTTTTTTTTAATAAGTTTCTTAATTAATTTTACAATAGTTGCATAATTTACTATTGATCTGAGATCTTTATCATTTGAAGGTTTTTTATCTTGATAATCAATTTCTAAACTAAATTTTACTTTTTGCTCTTTCTCTTTCTCAAAATCATAATATCCAAGTTTTAAATCAAGAATTAATTCATTTATGAGAATTTTTTTCTCGTAATTAAATAAGCTTTTATTTTTATCTATTTTTACAACTTTGAGATTATTTTTTTTCATTCTCTGCCTTTAATTATATCTGGTGTCTGCCAATTTAAGCTTTGACCACTATCTATTGCTAAAACTTGACCTGTAATAGAGCTGTTTTTTATAAAAAAGTCAACTGCATTACAAATCTCATCAACATCAACTTGTTGTTTGAGTGGTGTAGCTAAATATTGATTTTTGAAATGTTTTTCAGTTTGCCTTTTATTTTTGATTGTCGGTCCAGGTGCTATCCCATTAACTCTTATGTTAGGTGAAAGGCTCATCGCACTCGTTTTAGTTAAAGTATAAAGGCCAGTTTTACTTAATGTGTATGAAAAAAAATATGGAGTAAGCTTAAATACTCTTTGATCAATTATATTGATAATATTGTTATTTTTGCCTCTGACATTTTTTGAAAACACTTTTGATAAAAGAGCAGGAGCTTTAAGATTTGTAGAAATATGTTTTTCCCAGCTTTTAGATGTAAAATTTTCTAATTTATCATTTTCAAATAATGATGCATTATTTATTAAGCAGTCAAAAAATTTCATTTTTGATTTGGCAAATTTGATAATTTTATAAATATCTTTTTCTTTACTTAGATCTCCTTTAACTAAATAAGTTTTTGTTCCAAAATTTTGGAGTTTTTTCTTAAGATTTTCAGCTTTTGTTTTAGATTTATGGTATTGAATTACAATTTGCTTATTTGGACCTGATAATTTTTCAGCTATAGCAGCACCAATTCTTGTTGCCCCACCAGTAATAATTATCCTCTGTGCTTCCATTTTTTATCTCTTTTTTTTGTAACTTTAGTACCCGGCATGCCCATTGTCGATCTACCTTTTGGATAAAGTTTATTTTTTACGTCATATTGTCTTATTTTTGGGTTTAATGTGATTTCTAATTCAGTACTTTCTAACTTCCTTATTTCATCTCTGATTTTGGCTGCTTCTTCAAATTCCAAGTTAGAAGCTGCTTCTTTCATTTTTTTATCGAGAGCTTTTAAGTGTTTCTTAAGATTTCCTCCAACATTGGATCCCTCACTAATTTTTACATAATCTTTTTCGTAAACACTTTCTAAAATATCATTAATTTCTTTTTTGACTGTCTTAGCGTCAATTTTATTTTTTTTGTTATATGCTAATTGAATTTTTCTTCTTCTTTCAGTTTCTTGGATTGCTTTTTTAATACTTCTCGTTTCTTTATCAGCATAAAGAATAACCTTTCCATCAACATTTCTAGCAGCCCTTCCTATAGTTTGAATTAGTGAAGTCTCAGATCTTAAAAAACCTTCTTTATCAGCATCTAAAATTCCAACTAAAGCACATTCAGGTATGTCTAATCCCTCTCTCAATAAATTAATCCCAACTAAAACATCAAAGACACCCATTCTTAAATCTCTCATGATTTCTATTCTTTCAAGTGTATCTATATCTGAATGGAGGTACCTTACTTTTACTCCATTTTCATGAAGGTATTCTGTTAAGTCTTCTGCCATTTTTTTTGTTAAAGTTGTAACCAAAACTCTATGATTATTTTCAATCACTTTTTTACATTCATGCATTAAATCATCTACTTGGTTTTTAGCAGGTCTTATTTCTACAGGTGGATCAATTAACCCCGTAGGTCTAATAACTTGATCTATAAACTTACCTTTTGTTTGTTCTAATTCCCAAGGACCAGGAGTTGCAGAAACAAATACTGTTTGAGTTCTCATTAAATCCCACTCTTCAAATTTTAAAGGTCTGTTATCCATACAAGATGGAAGTCTGAAACCATATTCAGCTAAAGTACTTTTTCTAGACCTATCTCCTTTGTACATTCCATTTAGTTGAGGAACAGTTACATGACATTCATCAACAAAAATTAAAGTATTATCTGGAAAGTATTCAAATAGAGTGGGTGGAGGTTCTCCTGGCTTTCTTCCAGATAAAAATCTTGAATAATTTTCAATACCAGCACATGAACCGGTAGCTTCAATCATTTCAAGATCAAATTTAGTTCTTTCTTCTAATCTTTGAGCTTCAAGTAATTTATTTTCTGCCCTATGTTTTTTAAGCGTTATCTCCAATTCTTTTCTAATATTTATGATAGCTTGTTCTACAGTTGGTTTTGGAGTTATGTAGTGACTATTTGCATAAACTTTAACTAAACTTAGTTCTCTTACTTGATCACCTGTAAGTGGATCAAATTCTTCAATTTTTTCTAGTTTATCTCCAAACAAACTTAGTCTCCAAGCTCTATCCTCTAAATGAGATGGAAATATTTCTAAATATTCTCCACGAGCTCTAAATGTACCTCTGTAAAAATTTTGATCATTACGTTTATATTGTAAAGCAACTAAAGATTTGATTATTTGTTCTCTATTGTAATCATAATTTTTTTGGAGAGTTAAAGTCATTTTACTATAAGCTTCAACTGATCCTAATCCGTAAATACAAGATACGCTGGCAACAATTAATACATCATCTCTTTCCAAAAGAGATCTTGTTGCAGAGTGCCTCATTCTGTCTATTTGTTCGTTAATAGATGCTTCTTTTTCAATATATGTATCTGATCTGGGGACATAGGCTTCAGGTGTATAATAATCATAATAAGATACAAAGTATTCAACCGCGTTATCTGGAAAAAATGTTTTCATCTCACCATATAGCTGTGCAGCAAGAGTTTTGTTTGGAGCTAAAATTAATGCTGGTCTATTAGTTGCTTCAATTACCTTTGCCATTGTGAAAGTTTTTCCTGAACCAGTCACCCCAAGTAATACTTGATTAAATTCTTCTTTATTTGCTCCTTTAACTAATTTTTTTATAGCTTCTGGCTGATCACCTGCAGGCTTAAAATCTGATTTAATTTTAAATTTTTTACCACCTTCAAGTTTTCCACTAATTTTAGGATTTTTGCTCTGGATATCTGTAATTAAATCTTGATAAGTATTTTCCATATATTAAAGAACGTAGTAGAATTAATTTATATTTCAATGAGCATAATATCAGACAGTTTAAAAAGAATTAAACCATCACCAACTATTGCTGTAACTCAAAAAGCAAGAGAACTTAGGGCAGCTGGGAAAGATGTCATTGGTTTAGGAGCTGGTGAGCCAGATTTTGACACTCCAGATAATATTAAAGATGCAGCAATTCAAGCTATAAAAGATGGTGATACAAAATATACCGCTGTTGATGGAACTCCTAGTTTGAAAAAGGCAATAGTTGATAAGTTTAAAAGAGAAAACAATTTAAACTATACAACTGATCAAATTACAGTTGGAACAGGTGGCAAACAAGTTCTTTATAATACTTTTATGGCAACTTTAAATAAAGGTGATGAGGTGATAATTCCTGCTCCTTTCTGGGTTTCATATCCAGATATGGTTTTATTAGCTGGTGGAAAACCAAAAGTTGTTAAATGTGATGAAAAAGATGGTTTTAAACTTACTGCAAAAAAACTCCAAAAAGCAATATCAAAAAAAACAAAATGGCTTATTCTTAATTCTCCATCTAATCCAACTGGCGCTGGTTATACTAAACATGAAATAGAAAATTTAGCAAAAGTATTAATAAAAAATAAAAAGGTCTTCATTTTAAGTGATGATATTTATGAACATATTAAATATGATAATTTTAAATTTTTTACTATTGCACAAATATCTAAATTAAAAGACAGGACACTAACAATGAATGGTGTGAGCAAATCGTATGCAATGACTGGTTGGAGAATTGGATATGCGGCTGGTCCAAAAGATATCATTAAAGCAATAGGTAAGATCCAATCTCAATCGACTTCAAACCCTTCCTCAGTAAGTCAAGCGGCTGCAGTTGAGGCCCTTAATGGTTCACAAGATTTTATTCAAGAAAGATCTAATGCATTTAAAGAAAGAAGGGATTTTGTAGTAAAAAGTTTAAACAATATAAAAGGAATAAGTTGTTTAACTCCTAACGGAGCATTTTATGTGTTCCCTAGTTGTAAAGGTTTGTTAAATAAAAAAACAAAATTAAAAACTGATACCGATTTTGTTCAAAAATTACTTGAAGAAGAGAACGTTGCAGTAGTTCAAGGATCAGCATTTGGTTTAGATGGATATTTTAGAATTTCCTATGCCACATCAATAGAAAATTTGCAAAAAGCTATGGATAGAATAAAATCTTTTTGTGAAAATTTAAATTAGTGAGATAAAAATTTTTCAGCTTCTAAGGCAGCCATACATCCCATGCCAGCTGCAGTAACTGCTTGTCTGAATGTCTTATCTTTAACATCTCCGGCAGCATAGACACCTGGAATATTAGTTTCTGTTGAGTCAGGTTTTGTAATTAAATAACCTTCTTTGTCCATATTCAATTGATCTTTAAATAACTGTGTTGCCGGATCATGACCGATTGCTATGAATACTCCATCAAGTTTTATTTCATCTACTTTGTTTGTTTTAACGTTTTTTACTTTTATTCCTTTCACATTTTTTGGTTCTTTATCACCAATAACATCTTCAACGACAGAGTCCCAAATAATTTCAATTTTTTTATTATCCATTAATTTTTTCTGAAGCAATTTCTCAGCTCTTAAACTATCTCGTCTATGAATTAATTTTACTTTAGATGCAAATTTTGTAAGAAACATAGCTTCCTCCACCGCTGCATTTCCTCCACCAACAACTGCAACTTCTTTATCTTTAAAGAAAAAACCATCACAAGTAGCACACGCCGATACACCAAATCCCCTAAACTCTTGTTCAGATTTAATATTTAACCATCTAGCTTGAGCACCTGTGGAAATTATTATGCTATCAGCAGTATATTTTTGACCAGTGTCACCTACAGCCTCAAAAGGTGTTGTTTTTAGATTTACTGAACTTATATGATCTTCAATCATTTCTGTTCCAACTGTTTTTGCTTGCTCTTTCATTTGATCCATAAGCCATGGACCTTGAATTACATCAGCAAATCCAGGAAAGTTTTCAACATCTGTTGTTGTAGTTAGTTGACCTCCAGGCTCTGACCCGTAAACTAAAATTGGATTTAACATTGCTCTTGCCGCATAAACTGCAGCAGTGTATCCAGCAGGACCAGACCCAATTATTAACACTTTTGTGTGTTTAGTTGGATTTTGACTCATATGAAAGCTATATAGTGATAAATGACTAAATTAAAAGGTTTATTATTGACCGAGGGGATGCACGGCATGATTAGCCAAGTTGAGGGGCTTGCTAAAGCTCTCAATCTTGAATTTATACACGAAAAAATTGAACTAAACAATTTTTGGAAAATGATTCCTCCAAAATTGACACCAGTAAAAGATTTTGTTTTTAAAAATGATATATCAAAAAAATTTAATGTAGTAATTTCATGTGGAAGAAAAAGTGTAGTTCCATCCATCTTTTTAAAAAAAAAATTTGGAAGTAAAATAATGAACATTCATATTCAAGATCCAAAAGTATCATTAAATAATTTTGATTTTGTTATCGCGCCAGAGCATGATGGTCTTGAGGGTATAAATGTTCTAAAATCTAAAGGAGCAATTCATTATCTTACCGAAAAAGAATTAGAGGAAAATATTGATTATCTAAAGCCTCGAATTAAAAAAGAAAAAGTAATAACGTTTATTGCTGGTGGTCCAAATAAGTATTATGATTTTAATGATGAAATAATTGATAAAATTTTTGTTAAAACAAAAAAAAATTTTATCAATCAAGGTTATCAGTTAATTTTTATACCCTCAATGAGAACACCACAAAGAATTATTGATAAAGCCCAAAATTTTTTTGATGATAACCAGATTATAATTCAAGATATTGATAAGAAAGCTTATTTGTCATCGCTTAAACTAGCTAATCATATCATTGTAACTTGTGACTCTACATCTATGATATCTGAAGCAGCTATGTCAGGAAGACCAATATATGTGGCTCAAATGCCAGCTATTAAAAAGAATATTCGCTTCAAAAAATTTTTTGAGCTTTTTAAATCCCTAGATATAATTAAAAACTTAGAGGACAGCGTGGAAGAATGGAATTATAAAAAACTTAATGAAACTCATAGAATATCGGGATATATAGAGAAACAATTTAAAGATTATGACTTTTCTTAATTCTATATTAAAAAACTCAAAAAGGTATGAATTTCCATTTAATCACTGGGAATATAATAATGCTTTAAGTGAAGACGCTATTAAAGAAATAGAAGCTGCAGATATTCCTGATGTAAGCAAACATAATCTCAATTACGATGGCACAAGAGCGATTGATGGTGGTGCTGCTGAATTTAGAGAAGGTATAGCCTCAGGTGGTAAGGCAATAAAATTTAGATGTTTTGTCACAAAAGAAAATGCTTCCCAATTTCCAAATTTAGTAAAATTTATCAATGAGCTCCAATCTAAAGAGACATGCGAAACAATCTCCAAAATGATTAATAAAGATTTATCTGGTTCTTATGTCAGACTTGAAGTTATATGTGATCGTGAAGGTTTTTGGCTAAAGCCGCATTGTGACATTAAAGAAAAATTAATGTCAGGACTTATTTTTGTAAATAATGCAAATGAGTCAGAGGAATTAGGTACTGACTTTTATAATGAAAAATTAGAAAAAGTTAAAACAGTTCCCTACAAGCATAATTATGGTTATTTTTTTACAAGTGGTCCAAATACATGGCACGGTATGGAAAAGAAAAAAATTGTTAAAGAAAGAAGATGTATTCAAGTCAACTATGTTACATTTGAAACTGATTGGAAAGTTGATTAAATGTTTTGAAGAGACGTGACCTCTAATTTTTTCGTTTTAAGTGATTTAATACCCTCAATACATGCAAGCGCTGTTGACATATTTGTGCAGTAGGGCACTTTATTTTTAAGTGTTGCTCTTCTTAAAGCAATAGCATCGTTTAATCTGTGTTCTGTGTTGCCACCACCAGTATTAATTACTAAAGCTATTTTTTTGGAGTCAAGCACATCAACGATATGAGGCGATCCACTACTTACTTTATTAATAATTTTACAACTCATACCGTGTTTTTGAATATATTCAGCAGTTCCTTTTGTGGCACATAAACTGAACTTCAGTTTTAAAAGTTCTTTTGCAAGCCCTATTCCTTCATCTTTATGAGAGTCTTTTAATGATAAAAAAGCTAATCCTCTTGTAGGTAACGAATTAGACGATGCTATCTGGCTTTTTGCGTATGCCATTCCAAAATTTTTGTCAAATCCCATCACTTCTCCAGTTGATTTCATTTCTGGACCTAACAATAAATCACTATTAGGAAATTTATTAAACGGAAAAACAGCCTCTTTTACAGCAAACATTCCTTTAGATTTATCTTTTAAATTAAATTTTGAAAGTTTCTCACCTGCCATAACTCTCGAAGCTATCTTTGCCAATGGTATTCCTTTAGCTTTTGAGACAAAAGGAACAGTCCGACTAGCTCTTGGGTTTACTTCAATAACAAAAATTTCATCTTTCTTTATTGCATATTGAACATTCATGAAACCTTTTACTTTAAGAGCTATAGCTAAATTTCTTGTTTGCTTTTCAATTTCTTTTATTAAAAAAGGTTTTATGGAAACAGGTGGTAAGCTACAAGCAGAGTCGCCAGAATGAATTCCTGCTTCCTCAATATGTTGCATTATTCCAGCCACATGTACTTCTTTACCATCAGATATGGCATCAACATCAACCTCCATCGCATGATCAATAAATTTATCTATAAGAATTGGATTTTTTTCCGCAGCTTTAAAAGCTTCTTCCACAAAATTTTTGAGCTGACTTTTTTCATAAACAATTTCCATCGCCCTTCCTCCAAGAACATAAGAGGGTCTTACCATTAAGGGTAAACCTATTTTTTCAGATATTTTAATTGCTTGTTTAAAATTTTTTGCAATTCCACTTTCAGCTTGATTTAAATTTAATTTTTCTAAAAGTTTTCTAAATCTATCTCTATCTTCTGCTAGATCTATAGATGAGTATTGAGTTCCTAAAATTGGAAGATTATTATCATGTAAAAATTTGGCTAATTTAATTGGAGTTTGACCACCAAATTGCGTAATGATACCGACTAAACTCCCTTTATCTCTCTCTCTCTTTATAATATTAAAAACATATTCTTCTTTTAAAGGCTCAAAATATAATCTATCACTGGTGTCATAATCTGTGGAAACAGTCTCAGGATTACAATTAATCATAACAGTCTCAAAACCAGATGCTTTTAAGGCAAAACTTGCTTGACAACAGCAATAATCAAATTCTATTCCTTGTCCTATTCTATTAGGCCCTCCACCTAATATTATAATTTTTTTCTTAACAGACGGGTCAGCTTCACACTCTGAATTTATTGAGAAATTTCTTTGATAAGTTGAGTACATGTATGGTGTAAAGGATTTGAATTCTGCAGCACAAGTATCAACTTTTTTAAACACTGGCAAAATTTTAAGTGCAGTTCTTTTTTTTCTCACAATATCCTCAGATAAATTTGACAGCTCAGAAAGTTTTTTATCTGAAAATCCTATTGATTTTATTTGATTAAAATCATCAAAATTTTTAGGTAATCCATTATTTTTAATTTTAATTTCATTTTCTATTATTTCTTTAATTTGGTTTAAGAACCACGGATCAATTTTTGATAAATTATAAATTTTTTTAAGCTTGATTTTTTTCCTCATTGCTTCAGCAACAAGTAAGATTTTATTTGGAATATTTTCTTTCAGTTTTTTTTCAATTTGTTTTTTATTTAGATTAAATATTCTGTCTAATCCTGAGAAACCAGTCTCAAGAGAAACCAGTGCTTTTTGAAGAGACTCTTTAAAGTTTCTTCCAATCGCCATTGCTTCACCTACTGATTTCATTGATGTTCCTAGAATTGCCGGAGAAGTTGAAAATTTTTCAAAAGTAAATCTTGGAATTTTGGTTACTACATAATCTATACTTGGTTCAAATGATGCTGGAGTAACTTTGGTAATTTCATTTTTTAATTCATCTAACGTGTATCCAACTGCGAGTTTTGCAGCAACTTTGGCAATGGGAAATCCAGTTGCTTTTGATGCGAGAGCTGATGATCTTGATACTCTAGGGTTCATCTCAATTATTACCATTCGCCCGTTTTTAGGATTTATTGCAAATTGCACATTTGAACCACCTGTCTCAACTCCAATTTTTCTCAAACATGCAATAGAAGCATTTCGCATTACTTGATATTCCTTGTCAGTTAATGTCAACGCAGGGGCAACAGTAACCGAGTCACCTGTATGTATTCCCATTGGATCTACATTTTCTATTGAACAAATAATTATACAATTATCTTTTTTATCCCTTACAACCTCCATTTCAAATTCTTTCCAACCTTCTAAACACTCTTCCACAAGTACTTGGCTCACTGGAGACTCATGCAAACCATTTTTGATAATTTTTAGGTAATCCTTTTTATTTTTTGCTATTCCTCCTCCCAAACCTCCAAGCGTAAAAGCTGGCCTAATTATTGCTGGCAAACCAATTTTATTTAAAATTTTTGATGCTTGATTGATATTGTTTATGATCTCAGATTTTGGGAGATCCAAACCAATATCAATCATGTTTTTTCTAAATTTTTTTCTATCTTCTGCATTGGAAATAGCTTTTGAATTTGCACCAATTAATTCAATTTTATATTTTTTTAAAATTCCTTTTTTTTCAGCTTCTATTGCAAGGTTAAGAGCAGTCTGGCCTCCCATGGTTGGTAGAATTGCATCTGGCTTTTCTTTTTTGAGAATTTTTTCTAAAACATCTAAAGTAATGGGCTCAATGTAAGTTTTATCAGCAACATCTGGATCTGTCATAATTGTTGCTGGATTTGAATTAATTAATACAACTTTATAACCCTCATCTTTTAATGCCTTACAAGCTTGGGTTCCTGAATAATCAAATTCACAAGCTTGACCAATAATAATTGGTCCAGCACCTACAACCAAAATTTTTTTAAGATCTTTTCTTTTTGGCATTTTTTTTCATGTTGTTAATAAATTCCTGGAATAAATAGACACTATCTTGTGGTCCTGGGTTTGACTCCGGGTGATATTGAACTGAGAATACAGGATTATTCTTTAATCTTATTCCTTCGATACTATTATCGAACAATGATTTATGAGTAATCTGAATATTTTTTGGTAAGTTTTCTCTTACAACTTCAAAACCATGATTTTGGCTAGTGATTTCGACATTTTCACTAATTAAATTTTTAACTGGATGATTTGCTCCTCTATGACCTAATTTCATTTTTTTTGTTTTACCACCCAATGCAAGTGCGAGTATCTGATGACCAAGGCAGATACCAAATAATGGTATTTTCTTTTTAATAAGATTTTGAATTATTTGAATTGCGTATTTTCCTGTTGCAGCCGGGTCTCCAGGTCCATTAGATAAAAAGACACCACTAGGTTTAAGAGATAAAATTTTTTCTGCAGATGTTTTACAAGAAACAACAGTAACTTTACATTTAAAATCAGAAAAATATCTCAAAATATTTTTTTTTATTCCATAATCTATGGCCACTACATGCAATAAATTTTGATTATTTTTTCTATATCCATGTTCTTTACTCCAAGTTTTAAGTCCTTTCCAAATATAATTTTTTTGCGTGGTAACTTTTTGTGCTAGATCTAAATTTTTTAGGCCACTCCATTTAATGGTAGAATTAATAAGTTTGTTAATATTAAATTTATTTTTATTTGAGTGAGCAATGGTTCCTTTTGGTGCACCTTTATCTCTTATAAAATTCGTTAAACTTCTTGTATCAAGTCCAGTAATTCCAACTATCTTATTTTTTTTTAACCAAGCATCAAAATGTTGAAAAGATCTATAATTTGATGGCGATGTTATCTCAGAATTAAAAATAACTCCTTTGGTCCAAATTCTATCAGACTCGAAATCCTCTTTATTTGTCCCTACATTTCCAATGTGAGGAAAGGTAAAGTTTATAATTTGTCCAGCATAAGATGGATCTGATATTATTTCTTGGTATCCCGTTAATGAGGTATTAAAGCAAACCTCACCAGTAGCCTCTCCCTGATATCCAATTCCAATACCTCTAAAAATCTTTTTGTTTTCTAAAACTAAAATACCTGTGTTTTTTTGAGAATTTTTTAAGTGAGCTTTTTTTACTTTTTTAGTCAATTACAACTCATAAGTTAAAGGTTAATACAATAATTGATTTATTATCGCAACAGAGATGTATTATAAAATTGTAAAAAAACAATTTTTCTTTTGAAGAATTTTTTCTTTAAAGTAGATTAAAAATTATGTCATTAAAAGTAACAATTGAAACTGAATATAAAAATGCTTTAAAATCTAAAGATAAAATAAAAATCTCAACTTATAGGTTAATTTTATCATCAATTAAGGATCTCGATATCTCAAACAGGTCTGGTCCTAACAAAAAAGAAACAGATGATGAAGATATAAAAAAATTATTAAAAAAGATGATGAAGCAAAGAACCGAATCAATCGATATTTATAAAAAAAATAATCGCTCTGATCTTCTAGAAATTGAGCAAAACGAATTTAATATTCTATCAAGTTTTCTACCTAAGCAGCTGAATGACGAAGATACTAAAAAGATATGTGAGGAAACTATTTCTAAATTAGGTGCAAGCTCTATTAAAGATATGGGAAAAGTAATGGGTGAATTAAAAAAAAATCACGCTGATGAAATTGATTTTTCAAAAGCTGGCGCCTTGTTAAAACAATTATTAAATAAATAATGAAATATCCAAAAGAATATTTAGATGAAATTAAAACTCGTCTTAAAGTTTCTAGCGTTGTTTCAAAAGTTGTAGCTTTAAAAAAAAGAGGAAAAGAATTTGTTGGACTATCGCCGTTTAAAAATGAGAAAACACCATCCTTTACAGTTAATGATGAAAAAGAATTTTACCATTGTTTTGCAACTTCAGAGCACGGAAACATTTTTGATTTTGTTATGAAAACTCAAAACTTAAGGTTTGGAGAAGCAGTAAAATATCTTGCTAATATTGCAGGAATGCAACCATATCTATTTACAAAACAAGATGAGGAGAGAGAAAAAAAATGGAAAGAGTATTTATCAATTTACAGCAAGTATGTTGATTATTATCATGATCAGCTATTAAAAAACGAAAAACTCTCAAACGCTAGAGATTATTTAAAGAATAGGTCATTAGGCAAAGACGAAGTTAAAAAATTTAAAATTGGTTTTGTTGAAAAAAATCCAAGTTTTTTTGATGAACTTAAAAAAGAATTTAGTGAAAAAACTTTATTAGAAAGTGGTTTATTTTATTTTGATGAAAAGAAAAAAAAATGTGTAGAGAGATTTAAAGGAAGATTGATATTTCCGATAAACAATATTTCAGGACAGCCAATCGCTTTGGGTGGTAGAATAATTGAAAATTTAGATTATTTAGCGAAATATATTAATTCACCAGAGACTAACTTTTTTAAAAAGGGCTCAAATCTTTATAATTTAGATCTTGCAAGAAAACTGTCTAATAAAATAGATCACATCTATTTAGTTGAAGGTTATATGGATGTTGTTGGCTTAAGTAAAAATGGCATTGAAAATGTGGTTGCAAATCTTGGAACATCTTTAACTGATAAACAGATTTTAACATTAAATCAGTTTTTTGATGATATAATAATTTGTTTTGATGGCGATGAAAGTGGTTATCAAGCAGCTTTACGAGCAGCAGAGAATTCTATCAAAGAATTAAAACCTGAAAAAAAAATTTCTTTTTTGTTTTTACCAGATAGTGAAGACCCTGACAGTTACGTTAATAAACATGGTAAAGATTATTTTTTTGATTTTACAAAGCAAAATAAAATATCTATTCATCAATTTATTTTTAGTCATTATAAAAAACAAACTGAAAACAATCCTTCTTCACTGGCAATATTTGAAAAGAAACTTAGATCTATAGCTAATACTATTAAAGATAATTTCATAAAAAAATATGTTCTTGAGTTTTTTTTAGAAAAAATAGCCGAATTAACTCCTCACTCAAATCAAAATACTAAAAAGTTTTACGTAAAAAAAACAAAATCATTAGAAGCTACCAAGAAGTATTTTAACGAGAGTCAATCATTGACAGGTGTTGAACTTAAAGAATTTTCTTTATTATATTTAATAATGAACAATCTTAAATTATTACAATCAAATATTTATTTAATCGAAAATATTAAATTATTTACAGAGGTAAATAGACAGATATTTGAGTCTATCTTGGAAAAATTAAAATCTGATGATCAAATTAATCTTGAAGGTTTAAATTTAGATAGACAATTATTGGATAAAATAAATAAGTTTGCACCAATTAAACATATCTTAAAAAATAAATCTGGAGATGACTCGGAAATAATTGAATTATTGAACGACGCTATCAGAGATCTAAAAGGTTATGATTTGGAGCTTAGGATTCAAGAGTTAGAGTCGAAGTTTTCCAAGGATTTGAGCGAAACTACATTTAATGAACTACAAAAAGAGCTAAAAAAAAAGCAAAATCTCAATTAAAAGTCCTAATTTTGTAATGGATTTTTGTGGATTTGACATTATATAAGACTCTTCAAACATATAGCTGTGGAAAGAATTATTACAAAATCATTTGCAAGATTAATGGGTAGAGGAACTCATAGAGGCTTCATCACTCATGAGGAGTTAAGCAAATCTCTTGGTAAAAGGAACTTATCAAATGAAAATTTGGCCCAGGCTTTTATTCACATTTTAGATGAGAAGGTAACGCTTGTAGAAAAAAAATCAGATTTTAAAGCCTTAAGAAAAAAAGAAAATTCAACTAAAGAGGAAGGTAAGACAGTCGATAAAAGTGATGATCCTATCAGAATGTACTTAAGGGAGATGGGTGGAGTAGAATTACTTTCTAGAGAAGGTGAAATTGCCATTGCAAAAAGAATTGAAGCTGGAAAAGATGTGATGTTAATTGCATTATCTCAAAGCCCAATAACTGCCCAACAATTTTTTGAGTGGAATGAAAAACTACAAAAGGATGAAATTTTAGTAAGGGAAATTATAGATATTGATACTAATTACATGGAAGATGAGTCTACTGGTCAAAGCGCAAAACAAAAAAATTCTGGAGAAGAAGAAAATACAAATGATGATACTGATGAGGACTTTAATCCAACCTTAGCAGCAATGGAAACAGAAATTAAACCAAAAATTTTAAAGACAGTAAATACACTAACAAAAGAATATAATAAATTGATTAAATACCAAAAAGAAAAATTAGACTGTTTGCTTTCATCAAAAGTTTTTTCACCATCAAAAGAAAAAACTTATGAAAAAATTGTTGGTGATATTTTATCTAACATCAAAACTCTCCAACTATCACCCTCTGTTTTAGAAGAGCTTGTTCAAAAACATTATGCAGAAAATAAAAAAATTATTTCTTTAGAAGGAAATTTATTAAGATTGGCAATGAATCAGAAAATTTCTAGAAATGAGTTCATAAAGTTTTATATAGGCAATGAGATAAATCCTAATTTAAAAAAATTCTTGGATACTAGTTCAGAATGGAAAAAATTTTTTGCAAAAAACAAAGATGAATTTAAAAATATTAGAGAAAGACTAATAGAGATTAGTCATAAGCTTGGAATTTCAGTAACAGATTATAAAAAATTAGTAAGCAGAATACAAAAGGGTGAAAAAGAATCCAGGGTTGCCAAAAAAGAAATGGTTGAAGCTAATTTAAGATTAGTTATTTCTATTGCAAAAAAATATACTAATAGGGGTTTACAATTTTTAGATTTAATACAAGAGGGCAATATAGGTCTAATGAAAGCAGTGGATAAATTTGAATATCGAAGAGGTTATAAATTTTCAACATATGCAACTTGGTGGATTAGACAAGCAATAACCAGATCTATAGCTGATCAAGCAAGAACTATCAGAATTCCAGTTCATATGATTGAAACAATAAATAAAATTGTGAGAACACAAAGATTAATTTTAAGTGAATTCGGAAGAGAGGCTACTCCTGAAGAGTTAGCGAAGAAACTAAGGATGCCATTAGATAAAGTAAGAAAAGTTTTAAAGATTTCTAAAGAGCCTGTGTCATTGGAAAAACCAGTTGGAGACGAGGAAGACAGCAGCTTAGGAGATTTTATTGAAGATACGAAAGCGCTAGCTCCTTTAGAACAAGCAATTAAATCCAACCTAGGTGAAGCGACGACTAAAATTTTATCTACACTTACACCAAGAGAAGAAAGAGTTTTGAGAATGAGATTTGGTGTTGGAATGAACACGGATCATACACTAGAAGAGGTTGGTCTTCAATTTTCAGTAACTCGAGAGCGTATAAGGCAAATAGAAGCTAAGGCTTTAAGAAAATTAAAACATCCAAGCAGGTCAAAACAATTAAAAAGTTTCTTAGAAAGTTAATCTTTCATAATGAAAAATTTTAATCTTGATAGAGAAATTGCAAGATTAATTCTTCTTCAGAGGATTGAATTATTATCCCCATTCCAAAGAAAAATTAGAAAATTTTTCGGTAGATTTTTTTTTACAAATATTTTTTCTAAATACTTTATAAATTCAAAAAATATCGGGAAAAAATATTTTGAAGAAATGGAAAAAGAATTTAATTTATTGTCTGATTATATAGATTTTAAAAAAAAAAATTTTTTATCAATAGGTAGCGGCATGTGTGGTTTAGAGCTGTTGATAAATTATAAATTTGACCAAAATTTTTTTTCAATTATTGAAAAAAACTATGTTTCAAAGAAAATTTATTATGGTTGGGATAAAGATAACTTAGAAGCCTATAATAGTTTAACTAAACTAAATTTTTTTTTACAAAGTAATGGAATGAACAAAAACAGTTATAAAATATACGATTTTGATAAAAATAATTTTCCAATAGATAAATTTGATTATATTATCTCGCTTTATTCCTTAGACTATCATTATGATTTTAATATCTATAGAGATTATTTAAAAAAAATCTTTCATGAGAGTACTATTTTAATTTTTGACACTATAAGACCAGATTATTTCTTAAAATTATTTAATTATGTAAAAGTAATACGATCAGAACAAAAGAATATACATTCCTCAAAAAGAATTATTTGTAAAGGTTTAAGATTTTAGATTTATAATGACAAACAAAGGTTTAAATAATTATTTTTTGATACTTTTTTCTTTAATGCCAATCTCTATTATAATTGGTTCATCAGCTTCATTAATCAATGTGTTATTAATAGATTTATCTTTTTTATTTCTTTTAATCTATTTAAAAGACTTTTCTTTCTTAAAAAATAAAACTATTAAATATCTTTTAATTCTTTATCTTTATTTGATTTTCAATACCTTAATTTCATTAGATGCTGAAATTGGCATATTTAGAAATCTAGGATTTATAAGAATTATAATTTTATTTGCTGCTTTCAATTACTTTTTTAAAGATAATCTTCTTTCTCAAAGATTGATGTTTGCCTGGTTTTTAATAATATCAATTGTAGTTTTTGATGTTTATTTTGAAAAATTTAACGGAAAAAATTTACTTGGTTATCCTGAAACTGGAGAAAACATTGTTTCATATGGATCCAGATTAGTTAGTTTTTTTAAAGATGAACCAATCGTTGGAGGTTTTATTTACTCTTTCTTTTTAATTTTAATGGGTTACTTGTTTGAAAAGTATAAGAAGGTGAACATTTTTTTAATATTACTTACTATAACCTTCTTTTTCTCAATTTTTGTAACTGGAGAAAGAGCTAACACTATTAAAGCCCTTTTAGGAGTATTTCTTTTTTTTACTTTTTTAAAAAAAATTGATTTAAAAATAAAATTAATATCATTACTTATTATATTAATTTCTTTTACAACTCTAATCTATAAGTCAGACTATTTTAAGTTAAGATATGTTCACCAAATAAAGTCGCATTTAAATGTTGATGAAAGTTACTATCTCCACATTTATAGGTCAGGCTTACAAGTATTTAATAATTATCCGTTATTTGGTGTTGGAACTAAAAATTATAGAGTCGAAGCTTGTAAGAACCCTAATAAAAGAGGTGAAGATCAAACAAAACATTATTTATGCACAACTCATCCCCACCAAATTTATCTAGAGTTTTTATCAGAACATGGCCTTATTGGAACAGCTATTTTATTATTTTTATTTTATAAATTGATATTTTCAAAAATTGTCTTTGTAATAAAATATGGAAATTACATTCAGCTTGGGAGTTTGTTATATTTGATAACTATTTTTCTTCCATTAATCCCAAGTGGTTCTTTTTTTAATGATTATTCTTTAACTCTTTTTGGTATTAATTTAGCCTTAATGTATTCGTCCAGTACAAATTTAAATATTTTCACTAAGAAGTAATAATGATAAAGTAAAAATGTTTTGTAGGGCTGTTAGCTCAATAGTAGAGTACTGCATTGACATTGCAGGGGTAGTTGGAGCGTAACCAACACAGCCCACCAAATATGTAAATTAAAATTGAAAAATATGTTAGATAAAGAAGGATTTGTATTAATAAAAAATTTTTTTGATCCAAAAAAAATTTTGGTTGAGGCAAATAATACTTTGCTTGTTTTTTTCATTTAATTAATATAAACATTTTTTGTTAATAGGGCCTGTAGCTCAGTTGGTTAGAGCAGTACACTCATAATGTATTGGTCCCAGGTTCGAGTCCTGGCGGGCCCACCAATCTTAAATTATTTATTGATTAGAAAATTCTCTTAAACTTTTGATGAGAGTCTCTACATCACCTTCGGCATTTTGAATAATTGAATTAAATTCCTCTTTTTGTGTTCTCGCAAGACTTAATCCTTCTATAATTAAATCTCTTATAAGAGGTTTATCAGTATTTTTTGTATAAATTCTCCAATCAATCTTAATTGCTGGTCTTTTTTCTGTTGCTACAAGAGTGCTGGATACAATCGTATAATTTTCGTTTAGTACTTCTTTAGAATCTACTTCTATTACTGGATTTGAATATTCTGCAAGTCTACTAGAAAAGCTATTTAAAAAATAGCTTTTAAAAGCTTCTGAATATTCATTTATTTTATCCTGAGATAAGCCTTTTCTATGCTTTCCTAGAGAATAGAAACCAATACCTTTTATATCAACTGTATCAATAGCTATCTTTTTTAATTTTGCAATTCTCTCTTCCTTAGTATTATTTCCACTAAGAGTACTGGAAGCCCTATTAACAGTTGATTGAACGAATATATCTGGCTCAATAGAATTAAGTGTATTAAGGTTTAATAAAATTGAAATAAATAAAATATTTAAAAAAAATAATTTTTTTAACATCTTAAAAAAATTAGTTGTTTTCTATTTCGTCCCAATCAGAGTCATCCATTGCATCCACAACCCCTTTTGAATTTAAAATTTTAAGCTTTCTATCTTGTAAATATAAACTTTTAACAGATGCATAGAAATCCATTGCATTCTCTTCTAAGTTATCAAATGACTCTAAATTTTTAGCTCTAAAATCTACGCCCGCAGTTCCTCTGCTGATATAATAATCTTTTTCATTGAAATATTGTGTGTTATTTTTAACGCTAACATTATACCACGGATCTCCACCTAATAGATTTACTATTGATCCGGCAGTATCCCTTACTGTCGAAGGTCCTAAAACCGGTAAAATCAGATAACATCCCGGACCGACTCCTGCAGTTCCAAGTGATTGACCGTAATCTTCTTTCTCATATTCCGTAAACCCCATTTTATCTGCTACATCAAATAATCCTAACACCCCAACAGTAGTGTTTATAACAAATCTACCAGTGTTCACTCCTGCCTCTTTTAAATCTCCTTGAATTATATTATTTGGTATTGTGATTAAGTTTGACAAATTATTTAAAGAGTTGCTAAAACCTTTTCTTACTGGTGAAGGCAAAACTCTGTAAGCTTTAGCGATTGGCTCAAACAAAATTCCATCTAAGCCCTGGTTAAACGCAAAAGTTGCTCTATTAAGTCCTTCAAAACAATCTTTGACATTTGCAGGATCATTTTTTTTTAATAACAATTCACCATCCGAGCCAGCGTAAGAATTTACACTTAACGCAAGGGTTGTAATTAGAATTATTCCAAATTTTCTTATCATAGTTGTCCTTATAATGTATTAAAAACTAATGTAAATTAAGTATTTTATAAAAATGAGCTCAAAATTAGCCCTAAATTTGACTAGAAATTATTCAATTAACTTTGAGTTGCCAAAGAGAGCAAAAAAAAAAATAATTTTTATAATCATCCATTACACAGGTATGAAAAATGAGACTGAGGCATTAAATAAACTTTGTGATTATAAATCAAAAGTTAGTTCTCATTATTTTATTAAAAATAGTGGCGAAATATTAAATTTAGTTCCTGATTTATACGTAGCCTGGCACGCAGGTAAATCAAGCTGGAAAAAATTAAAATCAATTAATAACTATTCCATTGGTATCGAAATTAGTAATCCCGGTCATGATCATGTTTATAAAAGATTCAATTCGAAACAAATTTCTTCACTAATAAAATTATTAAAGAATTTGATCAAGAAATACAAAATCAAAAAAGAAAATATACTAGGACATTCTGATATAGCTCCAAATCGTAAAAAAGACCCTGGAGAAAAATTCCCGTGGCAAAAATTAGCAAAACAAAATTTAAGTTATTGGCACAATTTATCTTTGAGGAAAATTAAGAAAAATAGAAATATAGAGATAAGTCAATTAGAAGAAAAAACATTCTTTAATAATTTATATAAGATCGGATATTCAAGGATTATTAAATCTAATTTAAAAAAAAATAGAATTAATCTAATAAAGGCCTTCCAGCGAAAATTTAGACAAAAATTAATAAATGGTAAAATTGATCAAGAATGCCTATTAATAAGTAAAAATCTTATTAAATTATAAATAATTACACTTGAAATTTCATTATATAATTATAGATTGAATTTGCCAGATGAACGACTTATCGCTTTAATATATTTAAAGAGGAAAGTCCGGACTCTACAAGGATACAGTGCCAGATAATACCTGGCGGGGGCAACCCTAGGGATAGTGCCACAGAAAATAAACCGCCATAACATGGCAAGGGTGAAAAGGTGTGGTAAGAGCACACCGGTTCTATTGGTAACAATGAACGCTGGAAAACCCCACTGGGAGCAAGACTAAGTAGAGATGACATTGTTGAAAGACTAAAAGCCATCCTTGGCTAGTCATCAGGGTTAGTTGCTTGAGTTTAGGAGCGATCCTAAGCCTAGATAAATGATAAGTTTAAATGACAGAACCCGGCTTATAGTTCATCTGGCGCATCTTTTTACAATCCCTATTTAAATGTTCACGTTTTGATTCATTTATAAAATTATGCCCTGAATCGTAAGTATTGACTCTGTAATAAAAAACCCATATGATCCCATATATTCCCATATAAAAGGGAATATAGGAATTTATGGTTTATGTTTTTATCAACCTACGAAAACAAATTGGACAAAAAAGGGAGGGTGTCAGTGCCTGCGAGTTATAGGTCTTATTTATCTAATCTCGGGTATAATGGAGTAATTTGCTATCCATCATTTAATAATCAATCAATTGAAGCATGGCCACAAGATAGAATAGAAAAGATTTCCAATTCAATTGACTCTTTAAATCCATTTGAAGAAAAAAGAGATTTTTTTGCAACATCAATTTTATCTGAAAGTATAAATTTACAGTTTGATAATGAAGGCAGAATTTCACTAAACCCAAAATTACTTAAACATGCAAAAATAAAAGACAGTATGTTGTTTGTTGGTCAAGGAAAAACATTCCAAATATGGGAACCAACTACTTTTGAAAAATTTAAGGCTAATGCGAGAAAAAAAGCAAATATTAACCGTGCAAGTCTTAAATGGGAGAAACATTTAAATAAAAAAGAGGGGGAATAAAAAAATGACAATTAACTTTAAAACACCAGAAATAAAAGAGTTACAACCAAGGCTATTAGTAATGGGCGTTGGAGGAGCAGGCGGAAATGCAATAAATGAAATGATTGATAATGGAATGCAAGGAGTTGAATTTATTGCAGTTAATACCGATGCTCAAGATTTAAAACATAGCAAAGCAAAATCAAAACTTCAAATTGGATTAAATTTAACGAAGGGTTTAGGTGCTGGTGCAAAAATTGATATTGGCCAAGCCGCTGCTGATGAATCTTTGAATGAAATTGTAAATATTTTACAAGGAGCTAACATGGTTTTTATTGCAGCTGGAATGGGAGGCGGCACAGGTACTGGAGCAGCTCATGTTATTGCTAGAGCAGCAAAAGAGTTAAATATTTTAACTGTTGGGGTTGTTACACTTCCTTTTTTATATGAGGGTGCATCAAGAATGAGAAGAGCGCAAATTGGTCTTGAAGAATTAAGAAAACATGTTGATACAATTATAGTAATTCCAAATCAAAACTTATTTAAAATTGCAAATGAACAGACAACTTTTGAAGAGTCATTTAATCTTTCAAATAACGTTTTAATGCACGGAGTACAAAGTGTGACAGATTTAATGGTTAGACCTGGAATTATCAATCTTGATTTTGCAGATGTAGAAACTGTAATGGCATCAATGGGTAAAGCGATGATGGGAACAGGAGAAGCTGAAGGAGAGGGAAGAGCCATGAAAGCTACAGAAATGGCAATAAGCAATCCTTTGATTGATGACTATACTTTAAAAGGTGCAAAAGGGTTACTCGTAAACATTACTGGTGGCCAAGATCTAAAATTATTCGAGGTAGATGAAATTGTTCATAAAATTAGATCTGAAGTTGAGGCTGACGCAGAGGTTATAATTGGAGCAATAAAAGATACAAATCTTGAAGGTAAAATTAGGGTTTCAATCGTTGCTACTTCTTTAGATGGTCAACAACCAGAAACAAAATCAGTGATAAATATGGTGCATCGAATTCAAAATCGAAATCCAGGTTATTCTGATTTTTCCAATTTAGGTCCAACGGCATCTTTCAATTTTTCTAGCACCAATTCTACCCCAGTGTCACATGGTGCTAATGCCTTAAAACTTGAGAACGAAGTTATTGCAGAAAATGATAGCGAGACAGTTGGTGAAGTGAATAATAGATACCATGAAGAATTGTTAAAAAACCAAGAGGCTAAAGATATAGTAGAAAACGTATCCCAACAAAATGAAGTGTCATTTTCTCAAGAGGCGATGGAAAAATCTGAAACAGATCAAACATCCTTTAATAATCTAGAGGAATTTGGAGTAGAAACTAATGGACCTGATTTATTTAGTACGGAAAATCAAAACAGTAGTTCGGAAGATTTGTTAGGATCTATTGATGATGATCAGGAAGATGATCTTGAAATACCGGCATTTTTGAGAAGACAAAAAAATTAATGGTCTTCAAAAAAATAAATGGAAGCCACCATGGTAACGGATACTTCAAAACACTATCCGGTACTGCTAGATGAATTAATCAGCATTATTACCCCTCAACATGGTGGCACATTTATCGATTGTACTTTTGGTCAGGGTGGCTACTCAAAAAAAATCTTAAGTTTTAAAAACAATCAAGTAATTGCTTTAGATAGAGATATTGAAAGTAAAAAAATTGCTGATGAAATTTTAAAGAATAATCCAAGTAGATTTATTTTTAAAAATAAAAAATTTAGTCAATTGGATAATCTTAAATTAAAAAGTAAAAATATAAGAGGTATTATCTTTGATTTAGGTTATTCTTACCCCCAAATAAAAGATCCAAAAAAAGGTTTATCCTTTAATTCTATTGGAGATCTCAATATGAAGATGGGTCTAAATAATTTTTCAGCTAAAGAGGTGATAAACAACCTAAGCTCAATTGATTTAGAAAAGATTTTCAAATTTTTGGGAGAAGAAAAAGAAGCAAAAAAAATTGCAGTTAGAGTTGCTGAAGAGAGAAAAAAAGGAGAGATAGACACTAAGACACTTGTTAATCTAATTGAAAAAACAAAAAAAAAAAGAAACTTTAGGACACACAGTGCTACAAAAGTTTTTCAGGCATTAAGAATATTTGTTAATCAAGAAATTAGTGAATTAATTTATGGATTAATAGCGGCTACAAAAGTATTAAAAAAAGATGGCGTACTTGTTGTTGTCACTTTTCACTCAATTGAGGATAAAATAGTTAAATATTTTTTTAAAAGCTTGTCAGAAAAAAAAAGTGTTTCTCGATATGTACCCAAAGTTGATCAACCAGACACTTTGTTTGAATTGATGGAAAAAAAACCAATAACACCCTCACAAGAAGAGTTAAAAACAAATTTACCTTCTAGATCAGCAAAACTTAGATATGTAATTAAAAGGAAAAATTTTTATGATTTTAAAACTGATATTTTAAAAAAATTTGAATATCTAATTAAGGTAGAAAATTTAGGTAATAAATTGTGAAAAAATTAATTGTTATTTCCACAATTCTCTTTTTGATATTATTTACAGCCTTTATTAAAAACTCAACAAAAAGAATCGACGATGAAATTTTTGCTGTTAAAGAAAATATAAATATTTTGAAAAACGAATTTAATGATCTCAAATTAGAATATGCGTATTTAACATCTGGAAAAAGGTTAATGAAATTTAATTTAGAGTTTTTCAAAGAAGATTTAATCACAAAATCAAAAAATGAGATACAAATTATTAATAAATTAGAAACTAAAGATAGTGAATAAAAAAAAATTTGAAATAGAAGATACAGAATTTAGTTTTAAATATACTAAGAGTAGGTCTAATTTAAATATTAAATTTAACAGAATTTCTTTTATTTTTTTTGTTTTTGTCTTTATTTGTTTTATTTTTTCTATACATCTTTTGCATTTGGGATCAAGAAATTATGGACCGGAAGAAAATGGAAAAAATAATTCTTATACAAAAAAACTATACAGAGCGGATATAGTAGATAGAAATCAAAGGTATATTGTAAAGACTGTTAGTTCAATTAATATAGGAATAAATCCTCTTCAAGTAATTGATAAAAAAAAGTTGTTAATAAATTTAAAGTATATTTTTCCAGATAAAAATTTTGCAGAAATAGAAAAAAAGTTGAATAATAAAAAGTTTTTCTGGTTTGAAAAAAAAATTTCAGAAGAAAATTATGAAAAAATTATGAAATTGGGAGATAAATCAATAATTCCTAATGAGAGTTTAATAAGACTTTATCCTCATAGAAATTTATTCAGTCATATTATTGGTCAAATTGACGACGACAATAATGGAATTTCAGGTTTGGAAAAATCATTAGACTCAAAGCTCAAAAAAGTAAAAGAACCTATTCAATTAACGGTAGATACTGACATTCAGTATTTAGTAAGAGAAGAGTTAATTAAATTTAATGATATCTTTCAAACTTTAGGAGGTGCGGTTATATTGATGAATGCAAATAATGGTGAAATTATCTCTCTTGTGTCTTTACCTGATTTTGATCCAAATGAAAGAAAAGAAATCAAAGATTTAAATTTTATAAATAGAGCAACAAAAGGTGTTTATGAATTTGGTTCAGTTTTTAAAACATTTACTCTAGCTGCTGCATTTAATGAAAAGATTATTGAACCAGAAACTGAATTTGTTGATTTACCTAAATCTTTAACTTGTGCTGGATTTCCAATAAGAGAGTATAACGAAAAATTACCCTCTGATTTGACTGCAGAACAAATTCTTATTCGTTCAGGAAATATAGGTTCGGTTAGAATCGCTCAGAAAATAGGAGAAGAAAAATATAGATCTTTTCTTAATAAACTTGGTGTCGTTGAAGGAATTGGTTTTGATATAGAGGAAGTAGGAAAGCCCATTAAGTTTAATTGGGGCAAATGTCCATTAGCCACTTCCTCATTCGGTCATGGCATTACAACAACTTTACTTCAAATAGTTAAAGCATATTCAATTATATCAAATGGTGGATTTGATATACAGCCGATTTTGATTAAGGAAAATCAATCAATGAAGAGAAAAAGAATAATTAATAAAGATGTATCTGAAAAAATTCTACCTATACTTAGAAAGATTGTATCTACAAAGGAGGGTACAGCAAATCTTGCTAATATCGATGGATATGATGTTGGTGGAAAAACTGGAACTGCTAATAAAAATCTGGAGGGAACTTATACAAACAAAAAGATTAATACTTTTGTTTCAGTGTTTCCAACAACAAAACCTAAATTTATTTTAGCTGTAATGCTAGACGAACCAAAAATAAATGAAAATTATGTATATAAATATAGGGATGGTTCAAACTTTAAACTGAAAGGGAGTCCAAGAAATACAGCTGGCTGGAACAGTGTAGAAGTTACAGGTCATATTCTTGAAAAAATTGGGCCTATTTTAGCCACAAAATATAGTGAAGTTAATTAGCCAATGTTGCTCAAAGATTATATTCCTAATATTGATAAAAATTTTGGAAAAATTTATTTTTCCGGAATATCATTTGATAGCTCAAAAGTAGAAAAAAATAACATTTTTTTTGCAATCAAGGGAGAAAAATTTGATGGTCATAATTATATTGATGATGCAATCGAAAGAGGTGCTTCAGTAATTATTTCTGAAAGAAAATTAAAAAAAAAGAAAAACAACATTGTCGTATTAACTTCAAAAAATGTAAGAAAGTTGTTAGCTGAAGTTTCTTATAAAATTTTAAAAAAAAAACCCAAAAAACTTGTTGCTGTTACTGGTACAAATGGAAAATCATCTATTGCAGATTTTTACTATCAAATATTAAGACTTAATTATAAGAAAGTTGCATCAATAGGAACAATTGGTTACAGATACGAAGATAAAAAAAAATCTCTACCTAATACAACTGCAAATCCAATTTTACTCAGCTCTATTTTAAGTGAATTAAAGAAAAGAAATATTGAATTTGTAATTATGGAGGCCTCAAGCCATGGCTTAAAACAAAATAGATTAGATGGATTGATTTTTGATATAGGCATATTTACCAACTTGTCACATGATCATTTAGATTATCACAAAAGTATGACAGATTATTTAAATTCAAAACTTTACCTTTTTAAAAATTTAGTGAAAAAAAGAGGCAATATTATTACAGACTCTAATATTGCTCAGTTAAAAAAAATAAAAAAAATTTCTGCAAAAAAAAATATTAATCTTAATCTGATATTTGATAAAAAAAAGGGTATTAAATTAATTTCACATCGTTTTGAAAATGAGAAACAAATTATAGAGGTAAATTATAGCAATATTAAATATAAAATTACGCTTAATTTGATAGGAAAAATACAAATAAAAAATATTTTGATGGCTTTATTAGCCACAAACAAAAGTGGTCTTGAATTTAAAAAGATCACAAAAGTTATTTCTAAAGTAAAGCCTGTTGAAGGAAGACTTGAAAAAATTGGAAATATAAAAAACAATAGTAAGGTTATCTTAGATTATGCGCATACACCCGAAGCTCTTGAGCTTGCGTTATCAAATCTTAAAGAACAATTCCCATCAAATAACATAAACTTAGTATTTGGTTGTGGTGGAAATAGAGATTTTAAAAAGAGACCTCTGATGGGTAAGATAGCCGAAAGATATTCAAGTAAAATTTATTTAACAGATGATAATCCTCGTTATGAAAATCCATCAAAAATAAGAAAAGAAATAAAAAAAGGGATTAAAAAATCTAAAGTCTATGAAATTCCAGATAGAAAAAAAGCTATTAATAAATCTATTGAAGATCTAAAAACTGGTGATTTATTGTTAGTAGCAGGTAAGGGGCATGAAAAAATACAAGATTACGGAAAAAAAAAGCTTTTCTTTTCTGATAAACGGATAATTCTAAAATCTATAAAATTAAAAAATAAATTTTTATCAAAAGATTTAAAATTAAATATTATTAAAGAACTTTCTAATACAAAAATCTCAAGCAAAGTGCTTATAAAAAATATTTCTATAAATTCAAAAAATGTAAAAAAAAATGATATTTTCTTTGCCATTAAAGGTAAAAAGAATGATGGAAATAAGTTTATTCCAGAGGCTTTGAAAAAAAAGGCAAGCTTTGTAATAGTAAATCGAGTTAAAAGAAACTATTTACTTTCTAAACAAATTAAAGTTAACAACACATTGAATTTTTTGAGTAAATGCTCATCTATTTTTAGAGATAATATAAGTGCAAAAATAATATCAATTACGGGTAGTTGTGGAAAAACAACTTTAAAAGAAATGATTGGTCTTACATTAAAAAAAATCTCAAAAACAACATACTCCTCAAAATCTTTTAATAATAAGTATGGTGTTCCAGTGAGTTTATTTAACTTGAAACAAAATGATGATTTTGGTGTTTTTGAAGTTGGTATGGATAAAAAAGGTGAAATAGATAATTTGACAAAAATAGTAAAACCAGATTTAGGCGTGATTACAAATATTAGTTATGCTCATTCAAAAAATTTCAAAAATATAAAACAGATAGCTGATGCCAAGGCTGAGATAATGAATAACATAAAAACTAATGGTTATATTGTTTTAAATAGAGATGATAATTTTTATAGCTACCATAAAAATTTAGCTTTAAAAAAAAAATTAAAAGTTATTTCCTTTGGTATTAAAAATAAATTATCCATGATTAAACTTGATAAAGTTAAAAGAATAAAAAGTAAATATGAGTTGTACATAAATATAAATGGAAAAATTATTTCTTTTTATTCAAAAAATATTAATAATAGTAATTTATACAATATATTAGCAACATTAGCGTCAATAAATTTGTATATAAATATTAAAAATTTAAAAAAAGATATATTTTTAAATATTAATATTCCAGATGGTAGAGGTGATCTGTCAAAAATAGTAATAGAAAATAAGAAAATTAATTTAGTTGATGAAACTTATAATTCTAATCCACTATCACTTAAATCTGCAATTGAAAATTTTGAGAACATTCCCACAAAAAATAGTAAAAAATACTTAATATTAGGTGATATGCTTGAGTTGGGAACACATTCATTAAAGCAACATAGATTAATTAGTAAGATTATAAATAAAACAAAAATAAATAAGGTTTATGTAATTGGAAAATATATTAGAGAGACTTTTAAAGGTATAAAATCAAGTAAAAGAGGAAAAGTATTTAATAATAAATTAGATATAATTAAATTGATTAAAAAATTTAAAAACGGTGATTATTTAATGGTAAAAGGATCGAACTCTACAGGACTGAATAAATTCATTGCAAGAATAAAAAAAAGAAGGTTACATGCTATATGAAATATTGCTCAACTATGTTGAGATCTTTACTTATTTAAATGTTTTTAAATATATTACCTTTAGAACTGGTTTAGCGTTTTTCACATCATTGTTGATAACTCTTTTAATTGGAGGACCTTTTATTAAATTATTTTCAAATAAAAAAATTTTTGATCCTATAAGACAAGATGGCCCTACAGATCACATCGTAAAAAAGATTGGAACTCCAACAATGGGAGGTGTTATCATATTATTAGGTTTAATTATTTCTGTTTTACTCTGGGCTGATCTAACAAATATGTATATTTTATTTTGTCTGTACATCGTCACATCTTTTGGTGTTCTTGGAGCTTATGATGACTATAAAAAAATTAGAAATAGTAATTCTTCAGGTATTTCATCTAAATCAAAAATACTAATGCAAATTTTTCTAGCCATTATAGGTTTGGTGGTATTAACGTATTTTGTGGAATATGATCAATTTAAAAATCTTTATTTTCCATTTTTTAAAAACTTAGTAATAAATTTAGGATGGTTTTTTGTTCCCTTTTCAGTTTTTGTAATTGTTGGATCTTCTAACGCAGTTAATTTAACTGATGGTTTGGATGGTTTGGCCACTGTTCCAGTCATCTTAGTTGCGGGTTGTTTTGCTTTTATAAGTTATATAACTGGAAACATTGTTTTTTCTGAGTACCTTCAGATTTTATACATTGAAGGTACAGGAGAAATATCGATTTTTTGTGGGTCGATAATTGGTGCGTGTTTAGGTTTTTTATGGTTTAACGCTCCTCCAGCTAAAATATTTATGGGTGACACCGGGTCTCTCTCATTAGGAGGCTCTCTTGGTGCTGTAGGTATCATTACAAAGCACGAGATTGTATTAGCTATAACAGGTGGTTTATTTGTTCTCGAAGCATTATCAGTAATGGTTCAGGTAATTTCTTTTAAATTGACTGGTAAAAGAATATTTAAGATGGCACCAATACACCATCATTTTGAAAAAAAAGGCTGGCCAGAGTCAACTGTTGTTATCAGGTTTTGGATAATATCAATAATTTTAGCTATGATTGGTTTAGCCACTTTGAAATTAAGATAATGGGTGAAAAATTAAATATTTTTTTAAAAAAGAAAATATTAATCTATGGCCTTGGAAAAAGTGGATTATCTGCATTTAAATTTTTAAAAAATAAAAGTGACACTTTTTTATTTGATGATTTTCAGTTCAAAAGTAAAAATTCCGAAATAGCAAAAAGACTTATAAGCTATAAAAAAATTTTAAATCAAAAATTTGATCGAATTATCTTAAGCCCAGGAATTGATATAAACAAATGTAGATTATCAAAATTCTTAAAAAAAAATTACGACAAAGTTCATTCTGACTTAGATGTTTTTTATGCTTTTTTTAAAAATGATTGCATAACAATAACTGGAACAAATGGAAAATCTACAACATGTCAGCTTTTATATGAAATCTTATTGTATCAAAAATTTGATGTACAGCTTGTTGGAAACATTGGAAATCCAATTTTATCTGTGAAAAAAATAAAGAAAAAAACAATTTTTGTTATAGAAGCATCATCTTATCAATTAGCATATAGTAAAAATTTTAAATCTAAATATGCAGCAATATTAAATTTAGCACCTGATCATATTGAAAGACACAAAACAATAAATAAATACGTTCAAGCAAAATTTAAATTAATAGAAAACCAATCAAAAGGAAGTTTAGCATTTGTAAAAAAGGATGATTTGCTAATATCAAAATATCTTAAATCAAAAAGTTTTAAGAGTAAGATTATTAAAATAAATACAAAAAATCATAATTTTTTTAAAAAAATAAATAACAACTATTTTTTGAGCGAAACAAACAAAGAAAATTTATCATTTATTTTTCATATATCAAAAAGTTTAAGACTTAAAAAAGATTTGTTAATAAAAATTATTCAAAAGTTTAAGGGCCTAAAATATCGACAACAAATAATATTTAAAAATAAACATGTAACAATCATAAATGATTCTAAAGCTACAAGTTTTGCCTCATCATTGGGAATATTAAAAACAAGTCCAAATATTCATTGGTTAGTGGGAGGGTTGCCTAAGAAAGGAGATAAATTTGTCTTACCAAAAAAACATTTCAGCAATATTAAGGCCTATATATTCGGAAAAAATAGAAAATTTTTTAACAAAAAACTAAAAAAAAAAATAGAATATGAAAATTTTCACAAATTGAAAGATGCTTTGAAAAAAGTTTTTATTACTATTAAAAAAAATAAATTATCTAATCAAACTATATTATTTAGTCCTAGTGCGGCATCATTTGATAGTTTTAAGAATTTCGAGGATAGAGGGCATTATTTCGATAAGTTGATTAAAAAACATTTAAATGAATTTTAAAAATTTAATATTTAGTTTTTATTACGATTGGTGGAAGAATGTTGATAAATTTATACTTTCTTTAATTATTCTTTTATTTATTACAGGGCTATTTTTTTCACTAGTTTCAACATCACTGCTTGTTTCAGATAAATTAGATACTAATGATTATACATTTTTTTTTAAACACCTTTCATTTGTAATTTTAGGAATAATTATCATATTTATTTTATCTTCAATTAATGAAGAAAAACTTTTTAAAGTTTCCCCAATAATTTTTATATTATCGTTAATAACATTATCTTTAGTTCCGATTATTGGAGTTGAAGTTAATAGTGCGCAACGTTGGATAGATCTTTATTTTTTACCAAGATTTCAACCAATTGAATTAGTGAAACCATTTTTAATTATTTTAATAAGCTTAATACTCAGTAATCAAAAATATAGAAATATTTATTTTAAATATCTATTTTCTTTTCTTATTACTTTACTTATAGGTCTTTTATTAGCAGCCCAACCAGACATAGGACAAACATTACTGGTTTTTTTTAGCTGGTCTGTTTTAATTTTTATATCTGGAATTAATATTTTTTTTTTAATTATTTCATGTTTAGTTTTATCTCTAATACTATATCTATCGATAAAATTTCTCCCAAAATTTGAATACATAAAAAATAGAATACTTTCTTTTTTTAATACAGAGACAGGAACACATAACGCTCAATCAGAAAAAGCAATTGATTCTATTACTAGTGGTGGATATTTCGGAAAAGGTATTGGAGAAGGAACTCTTAAGACTCGAGTACCTGAGGCTCATACAGATTATATAATTTCTGTTATTTCAGAAGAGTTTGGTGTTATTGCCATAATTTTAATCTTATTATTGTTCTTAA
The DNA here is from genome assembly GCA_902626725.1 of uncultured Pelagibacteraceae bacterium. GTDB lineage: Bacteria > Pseudomonadota > Alphaproteobacteria > Pelagibacterales > Pelagibacteraceae > Pelagibacter. The sequence goes on along the minus strand of CACOGI010000002.1, from coordinate 83,969 downwards.
TCTTCATATATTCAGTTTTTAAAAAAGTTTATTTAGAAAATGAGGAAAGGATAAAATTAATATTAGTAGGTTGTGTTAGTCTTATTTTAGTTCAAGCAATAATACATATTGGAGTTAATATAAGATTGTTTCCAACAACCGGAATGACCCTTCCATTTATAAGTTATGGAGGTTCCTCTATAATTAGTATTTCAATTTTATCTGGTATTATTTTAAATTTAACAAAAAGAAAAGTTGCTTAAAATGAAAAAAAATTTTTTGATTACCACAGGTGGTTCAGGTGGTCACGTCATACCAGCAATGATTTTTTATGATCACTTATTAAAAAGTTCAAATTTGATTATAACAACTGATAAAAGGGGCTTGAGGTATTTAGAGGAAAATGAATATAAATTTACAATCATAAATACACCAAAGTTAAATAATATTTTTCTATTACCATTCAATTTTATTAAAATTTTATTTCTTTTTTTAAAATCTATTTTTCTATTAAAAAATAAAAGGATTGAAAAAATTTTTTCCACTGGTGGATATATGTCTTTGCCTATAATTTTAGCTGCTAGAATACTAAAATTGGAAATATATTTAATAGAGCCGAATCAAGTAATTGGTCGTGCTAATAAAATTTTTTTAAGTTTTTGTGAAAAAATTTTTTGTTATTCAAAAGAACCAAAAAATTTTCCTTCCAATTTTAAAGATAAGATTATTTCAATTGAACCTTTGGTGAAAAAGAATTTTTATGAATTAAAATCCTCTAATTTACAAAATGAAAAATTCACTCTTTTGATAATTGGTGGAAGTCAAGGCGCTAATATTTTTGATAAAAATCTGAAAAATTCATTAGTTAATATTTCAAAAAAAAATTCAATTAAAATTATCCAACAAACTAACAAAGATAATATTTTAAATTTAAAAGAATTCTATTCAAAGAATAATATTGAAAATGAAATTTTTAGTTTTAATAAAAATTTATCAATAAAAATTCAACAAGCGAATTTATGTATTACTAGAGCTGGAGCTTCATCTTTGGCAGAATTATCAATTATGAATGTGCCTTTTGTTGCTGTTCCATTGCCAACATCTAAAGATAACCACCAATTAGAAAATGCAAATTATTATAAAGATAAAGAATGTTGCTGGATAATTGAACAAAGTAAATTTGAGGAAAAAATTGAGAATTTTTTAGAAGATATTTTTAAGAATAAAAGTGATTATTTAAAGAAAAAGGAGAATTTAGAAAAATTAAATTACCAAAACACTTGGATAAATGTTAATCAAAAAATCTTAGAGAATATTAATGAAAATTGAATTAGCAAAAACTGAGCTCATACACTTTGTTGGAATTGGAGGGATAGGTATGAGCGGACTATCTATGATTATGAGGGGCATGGGTTTTCGAGTGCAAGGAAGTGATTTATCTTTTAATAAGAACATTGAAAGATTAAAAAAAGAAAAAATTAAAGTTTTCATTGGACAAAAAAAACAAAATCTCAATAAGGCAACAATAATTGTAATATCATCTGCCATAAAAAAAAATAATCCTGAAATAAAAGAGGCTAAAAGAAAAAATTTGCCAATTATAACAAGAGGCAAAATGCTAGCTCATATTGTCTCTCTTATGAAAAATATAGTAGTGGTAGGTTCACATGGCAAAACTACAACCACATCTTTAGTTGCTTCAATTTTTCAAAAAACCAAATTAGACCCAACTATCATCAACGGTGGAGTAATAAATTCAATTAAAAATACAGCAAAATTAGGAAAGAGCGAATGGTCAATCCTAGAAGCAGACGAGTCTGATGGAAGCTTTGTTCATATTCCACCTACTTATTCAATAATTACTAATATCGACAGAGAACATATGGATTTTTATAAATCTATGGATGATTTAAAAAAATATTTTAAAGAATTTGTTGAAAAAGTTCCATCTTTTGGAAAGTCATTTATTTGCATAGATGATAAAATTAATAAAGAATTGGTAAAAAAATTAGATAATAAAAATTTTTACACCTATGGAACAACATCTAAATCTAATTTTTTGATAAAAAATGTTCAAGGAACTAAAAAACTTACTAAATTTGATTTACATATTAATGTACCAAATAAAAAAAAATTATTAATACAAAATATAAAAACACCATTACTTGGGATTCATAATGTAAGAAATTCTGTTGCAGCTGCCGCAGTAGCTTTATCTGTTGGTATATCAGTGTCAAATATCAAAAAAGGATTGCTAAATTTTAAGGGTGTTCAAAGAAGGTTTACTAAAGTTTTTACACGGAATGGCATAGATTTTTTTGATGATTACGCTCATCACCCAACAGAGATCAAAGGTGTTTTGGAGGGCGTTGATAAAGTTTACAAAGGTTTTAAAAAAGTTTGTATATTTCAACCTCATCGAATTACAAGACTAAAAGATCTAAGAAAAGAATTTTCTCATGCTTTTAAAAATGCAGATATAGTTGTTTTGTGTCCGATTTACACTGCGGGAGAAAAAATAAAATTAGGATTTAATTATTTAAGTTTTGCGAAAGAAATAATTAAAAATTCTAAAGTACAATTATTTTTAGTAAAAGATAATATTCAATTAGCAAAATTTCTTAAAAAAAATATATTTGGTAAAAAAATTGTAATAGGTATGGGAGCCGGATCCATCTCTAATTGGATGAAAAAACTTCCAGAATTAATGTAATGGAAATCACACAATTAAAAAAAATATTAAATGAATTTGGAGATAATGTGAAATTTGAACATGATCTTAAAAAAAAAAGTTGGTTTAACATTGGAGGTAAATCAAAAGTTTTTTATAAAGGTAAAGATTTGAAGGAATTGGTAAGTTTTCTGAAAAAATTGAATAATAAAGAAAAAATATTTATTTTAGGTGCAGGATCTAATACCCTGATAAACGATAATTTATTTGATGGAGCAGTAATAAAACTAAGTAAAAACTTTAACAATATTTCGTTGCTTGGAGATGAAATAATTATTGCTGGAAGTGCTGTTCTTGATAAACATTTATCTGATTTTGCAATGGATAATAGTTTAAGTGGATTTGAATTTTTATCATGCATCCCTGGTACTGTGGGAGGGGGGATAAAAATGAACGCAGGATGTTTTGGAAGAGAGTTTAAAGATATCTTAATATCAATTCAAGCTATTGACAGGTTAGGAAATGTAAAAACAATACCTGTAAAAGATATAAAATTTGAGTACAGGAAAAATGACTTACCAGATGATTTAATTTTTTTAAGCGCATCATTTAAGGGTATTAAAGGAAACTATAATGAAATTTATGAAAAAATGAACAAATTAAAAATTGAAAAGGAAAAAAATCAGCCGACTAAGATTAAAACTAGTGGAAGTACTTTTAAAAATCCTATATCCCAAACCAACAAAAAAGTGTGGCAGCTTATCAATGAATCAGTTCCCCTTGATAAAAGTTTCGGAGATGCCTGTATTTCGCAAAAACACTGTAATTTTTTTGTAAACAAAGGAGATGCAAAATTTGAAGACATGAAAAAATTAATAGATTTTGTAAGTAAAAATGTTTTGGAAAAGACTGGAATTAGTTTAGAAAAAGAAATCAAAATTTTAGAATAATTTGAAAAAAAGAATATTAATAATTTCAGGCGGTATCTCTAAAGAAAGGAATATAAGCCTTGATACTGGTAAACAGGTTGCGAAAGAGCTTGCAAAAAATAATTACACAATAAAAATTTCTGAGCCAGATTTTAAATTATACGAAGTAATTAAATCCTTTAAACCAGATATCATTTTTAACGCTTTACATGGTCAATTTGGTGAAGATGGTTATATTCAAACAATTTTGGAAACTACCAATATACCCTACACTCATTCAGGTGTAATTTCCTCAGCATTGGCTATGGATAAAGAATTATCGAAAAAATTATTTATTAAAAATAACATCTTAACACCAAAATATATTTTATATAAATTTGATATGTCAAAATCTAATTTGATTAAAGCAATAAACAAAAAACTTAAATTTCCAGTGGTGATTAAACCAATAAACGAAGGATCTAGCGTTAACGTGTTTATTTGCAATAGATCAAATATTATGAAAAACATTAAGCTACTTCAGAATTACAAAAAAATAATTATTGAGGAATTAATACCCGGAAGAGAAATACAAGTTGCCATCATGGGACAAAAAAAATTGGGTGCTATAGAATTAAAACCAAAAAGAAAATTTTATGATTATGTAGCTAAATATAAAAAAAGTGCGAGGACTAAACACATAATACCAGTAAATATCAATAAATATTTATTAAACAAAGTTTTAGATATATCATTAAGAGCTCACAAACTAATTGGATGCAAAGGTGTAACAAGGTCAGACTTTAAACTTTACAAAAATAAATTTTATCTTTTAGAAATTAATACACAACCTGGGATGACAAAACTTTCTTTAGTACCAGAAATAGCAGCGTATAATGGAATGAGTTTTTTTGATTTAATAGAATGGATGTTAAAAGATGCATCTACAAAAAGATAAAAAAATTTTAATTTACTGTTTTTTATTTATTTTTTTAGGATCTATAAATAATAAATATTTCACTGAGCTTGAACTGTTCAATATCAAGAGCTTTAATTTTGTAGGCTTAGATAAAAAAGAAAAATTAGAACTCTTAAAAAAATTAGAACCGATTAGAAATCAAAATATTTTTTCTGTATCCAATCAACAAATAATTGAAATTTTAAATTCAAATGATTTAATAGACTCGTTTTTGATAAGAAAAAATTATCCTTCTAATTTAAATTTCAATATTAAAAAAGCATCCTTTTTAGCTAACATTAATATTCAAGGAAGAAATTTTTTAATTGGGTCTAATAAAAAATTGATAAAAGCCGATTTAAAAAATTCAAATTTACCTATGGTTTTGGGAAATCCTTCATTAGATGATTTTTTTCAAATAACTGAAAGTATTTCAAAATCCTTAATTAAATTAAAAGATGTTAATAAATTTCATTTCTTTAAATCAAAAAGATGGGACCTAGAATTTAAAAATGGAATTTTAATAAAACTACCAGTTTCTAATACTGTCGAGGCTTTAAATAATTTTTCTAAATTAGTAGATTTAAAACAATTTAATAATACTAAGATTTTTGATTTGAGAATAAATAAACAAATTATTGTTAATGAGCTCTAAGACATCTATTGAAACTTTTTTTTATATAGGTCATGAAAAATTATCTTTATATGTGTTTGATGGAATTAATAAAAAAATTTTTGTTAAAGAAATTTCAATAAACAATTTTAATAAAAAAAAAAATCTTAATAATTCAATTGATGAATTTTTAAGGGACAATATTATTAAAATAGAAAAAAAAATTAATAAATTTGTAAACGATATTAATTTGATAATTTCTGATACAAACTTTGTATTAATTCAAGCTTCAATAAAAAAAAATGGAAAAGGAGATAAAATATATAAAAAAGATCTTAATTATATGCTCTTTGATTTAAAACAACAAATTAAGGAAAATAATATGGATAAAACAATTACATATATGAGAATAAATAATTTTATAGTCGACAATAAAAAATATTTATCTATTAATGATAATTTTGAATGCAGTGAACTTAGTTTACATGTAGATTTTACTTGTTTGTCTAATGAAATTATTGATAACTTTTCCCAAAAAATTAAAAAATATCAAATTAGGATTGATAAAATTTTTTCTGCTGAATATTTAAAAGAAAATTTTGAAAACTACAGTGGGAATGAATGCCAGATTGCAGCTAAATTAAAGTATGAAAATGATGAGAATGAAGTTCACCTTATTTCAAAAACTATTGAAAAGAGAGGTTTTTTTGAGAGTTTTTTCAAATTTTTCAATTAATTTATACAAGTAGTTATTTGTAATATTTCTTGAGTTCAGTGTTTTTTCTAAGAAGTGTAAACCAGCGTGATGTCATTTCATAAACAAAAAACAATTAAAAAAGTTATCAAATTAGAAGGCGTTGGTCTTCATTCAGGCAAATTTGCAAATTTGACTATTAAACCATCTGAGCCAAATAATGGAATTGTTTTTATAAGAAATGATTTAAAAAAAAATAATGTAATTTATCCACATGTAAACAATGTTTGTAGTGCAATGTTATGTACTACAATTTCAAATGAGTTCAATGTAAAAGTTTCAACCATAGAACATCTTATGGGAGCCCTTTATGGTCTTGGCATTGATAATGCAATTATAGAAATTGACAATGATGAGGTACCAATTTTTGATGGGTCAGCAAAAATTTTTGTAGAAGAAATATTGAAGGCAGGTATTCAAATTAGTGATAGCCCAATTAAAGTAATTAGAATTAATAAACAAATTAATTTTAATGATGGCATTAAATCAATCTCAATTAAGCCAAGTAAAATTAATTTAGAAATAGATTTTGAAATTAAATATGATAACCAATTTATTGGCAATCAAAGGAATATCCTTAAAGTTTATGAGGATGATCTTAGAGATACTTTTAATTCTAGAACATTTTGCTTATTTGAAGATATAGAAAAATTAAGATCGATGGGTTTTGCCAAAGGAGGATCTTTAAATAATGCTTTAGTAGTTAAAAATGACAAATTATTAAATAGCGAAGGATTAAGAAATAAAAAAGAATTTGTAAATCATAAAATACTTGATTGTATGGGTGATTTATTTTTATCTGGATATAAAATAATTGGTAATATTCAATGTTCACAAGGAGGTCATAAACTTACAAATGATTTGCTTAGAAAAGTTTTTCAAAATAAAGAAAATTACTCGATAGTTGAAATAAATGAAAAAAATGTTCCACATTCTCTTGTTTATAGGCAGAATTTAAGATCTATAGCTTAAGAGTTTCTGTTTAAAAAATAATCTGGTATTAATATTTAATGAATTATTTTTTAAAATATCTTTTTTTAGGAATAATTATTATTTCTCAAATTTCTTGTTCAAAAAAAGAGGAAATAACGATTTTGCAAAATAAAGATTTGAAATCTCAAATGATAGAACTTTATATGGATGGTTATGAAGCGTTTCTAGATCAGGATACTTTTTTTGCTGCAAAAAAATTCAATGAAGCAGAATTAATTTTTCCTCAATCTGAATGGGCTCCAATTGCTGCTCTTATGACAGCTTATGTCTATTATGCAGATGATTACTATTCAGATGCCATTTATCATTTAGAAAGATATTTAAAAGTTTATCCTAAACACAAAGATATTGATTATGGACACTATCTTCTTGGAATGTGTTTTTATGAAAATATTATAGATGAAGGAAGAGATTTAGGTCCAATTTTAAAAGCAAAAAAACAATTCCAAATTTTGATAAGCAACTATCCTAAAACTGAGTTTGCAATAGATGCAAATTTTAAATTAGGTCTCATTAATGACCGATTAGCAGGTAAAGAAATGTATGTCGGTAGACATTATCAAAAATCTCAAAAATGGATAGCAGCCATTAATAGATTTAAAATTGTGTTAGAAGATTACGATACTAGTGTATATGTTGAGGAGGCAATTTATAGATTGGCTGAAATTCATTATAGAATTGGATTGGAGCAAGAAGCTAAAAAATATGCAACTTTACTAGGTTATAATTATGGATCTAGTAATTGGTATAAGGCTTCATATAAAATTTTTAATAAAGATTATGATTTAAGCGAGAAAGAAATTTTTTCTATCAAAGAAAAAGATAAAAAATCAATATTTAAAAAATTTAAAAAAAGATTTAAAGATCTTTTTAATTAGATGAATGAAAAATTATTAAAAAAAGAATATTCAAAAAAAATTTTAGAAATACAAAAATATAACAAGGCTTATTATGATAAAAGCGCATCAATAATAAGCGACTCAGAATACGACAGATTAAAAAAAGAAATTTTTGATTTAGAAAAAAAATACAACTTTCTAAAAGACCCAAAATCACCAAGTTTAATCGTTGGCTATAAGCCTTCAAAAAATTTTAAAAAATTAAAACATAAAGTTCAAATGCTGTCTTTATCTAATGCTTTTAACAAAGAAGATTTAGAAAATTTTGAAAAAAGAATAATCAATTATCTTAATGTAAAAAAAGATTTTAAAATTGAGTATAGTGCCGAACCCAAAATAGACGGTATTTCAGCTTCATTGATTTATAAAAATGGTAAATTTATAACTGGATTGTCTAGGGGTGATGGAAAAGAAGGTGAGGATATTACTGAAAATCTCAAAACCATAAAAGATATTCCAAGAAAAATTTTAGAAAAAAATTTCCCAAAAGAAATTGATATTCGTGGTGAGGTTTTTATAAAAAATTCTGATTTTAAAAAATTGTCTAATAAATTTGCTAATCCTAGAAATGCAGCCTCTGGTTCTTTACGTCAAAAAGACTCTAAAGAAACCAAAAAAATTCCTTTAAAATTTATTGCTTATACTTTTGGATTTGAAAAAAATATGAAGATTAAGTCCCAGAGTGAATTTCTTATGAATTTAGATAAATGGGGATTTAAAACAAATCCATTTAATAAAAAAATTGTTGGTATAGAAAATTTATTAAAAAATTATAATTTAATTGAGCAAAAAAGAGATGCTCTAGATTTTGACATTGATGGTATAGTGTATAAGGTCAATGATTTTAAGATTCAAAAACGATTAGGTAATGTGGCTAATGCACCTCGGTGGGCAATTGCACATAAATTTTCAGCTAACAGCGGTATATCTAAAATTTTAAATATAGAAATACAAATTGGGAGAACAGGAGCGCTTACACCAGTCGCTAAAATAAAACCAATTAATATTGGGGGTGTTGTAGTATCAAATGCAACTCTTCATAATGAAGATGAAATTAAAAGAAAAGATATTAGGGAAGGAGATATAGCTACAATTGAGAGAGCGGGAGATGTAATACCTCACATAACTTCAATAGATAAAAAAAAGAGACCTCAAAATTCTCAAAAATTTACTTTTCCATTAAAATGTCCTTCTTGTGGGTCTAACACAATAAAAGATTATAATTTCATCACGAAAAAAAAGGATGCAGTTCGAAGATGTTCAAGTGAAGGTTATGAATGTGAAAAAGTATCTATAGAAAAAATAAAACATTTTGTGTCAAAAGAAGCATTTAATATCGAGGGTTTTGGAAAAAAAATTGTTGAAAATTTCTGGAGTCTGAATTTAATAAAATTACCGCAAGATATTTTTAAATTAGATTATGATAAATTAAAAAGTATAGAAGGTTGGGGAGTCCAATCTGTTTCAAATCTCAAATATTCTATTGATCAACGTAAAAAAATTCCTTTAGAGAAGTTCATTTATGCGCTCGGAATTAGACATATAGGCCTTGAAAATGCTAAGCTAATATCTAGATTTCTTAAAAACATTAAAAATTTTTTAGCATTATCTAAAATTAATAACTTTGATGAATTATTAAACATTGATGGAATTGGTGAAACTCAAATTAAATCAATAAGAAATTTTTTTAATAACGAGACAAATTTAAAGGTAATAAATGATCTTGATAAAATCTTGTCAATTCAAGATAGTATTGAGTTTAAAAAAGATGGTCTTTTAAAAAATAAAACATTCATGTTAACTGGAAAGTTAAATGGAATGAGTAGGGCTGAAGCAAAATCACTAATAGAACAAAACTCAGGTTCTATAATAAGTAATATTTCAAAAAAACTCGATTATTTAATCGTTGGTGAAAAAGCAACTAAAAGAAAAGTTGATCAAGCAAAAGATTTAAATATTAAAATTTTAGATCAGTCTGATTGGCTTAAAATGTTAAATAAAAGTAGCTAACCATTTTTTTTCTCTTTTACTCAAAAAATTTGATAATTTAGAATAAACCTCAAGATGGTATTTAAATAAATATTCTTTCTCCTTTTTTTGTAGCTTATCAAAATTTATTAGATCACTATCTATTGGTGCTAATGTTAAATTCTTAAAAAATAATTTTTTTTTTAATCTTTTAATATAAACAAGGTTCTCTATCCTTATTCCAAATGCGCCTTTTTTATAAAATCCTGGCTCATTGCTAAGTATCATTCCTTCTTTGAATTTTATCTTATTTAATTTTGATATCGATTGAGGCCCCTCATGAACATTTAAAAAAAAGCCAACTCCATGGCCTGTACCATGTTTATAGTCTAAACCGATTTGTTTTAAATATTTTCTTGCAAGAGGATCAATAAGCTTGCCATTAAAAAAATTATTTAGATTTGCAGTTGCAATAGCAATATGACCTTTCAAAATTCTTGTGAAAATATCTTTAATATAATTCTTTGGTTTTGAGAAACAGATTGTTCTTGTGACATCAGTGGTACCATATTTGTACTGACCTCCAGAGTCGCATAAAAAAATATCTTTTTTCAGAATAGTCTTAGAGTTTAGTTTGTTTGCTCTGTAATGAATGATTGCACCATTTTTACCAGCTCCAGCAATTGTATCAAAACTAGGGTATAAATAACTCTTATTTTTTTTTCTAAAGTATTCTAATTTATTTTGAGCTTGAAATTCATTAATTTTTTTTTTGTTTATTTTTTTTATCCAATATAAAAATTTTGTAAGAGCAACACCATCTAAAATATGACTGCCAATCATGTTATTAATTTCAACTTTATTTTTAATTGATTTCATTAAATAAATTGGATCATATTTATCCACTATTATAAATTTTTTTTTTAAAATATTTTCATAAAATAAGGAGCAGCTTTTATTATCAATAATAATTTTTTGACCTTTTAAATTTGATAAAAATGAAATGAATTTTTTTGGATCAATAAGATTTGTTTTTTTGATCTTTTTTTCCTTAATTAAATTTTTTGCTTTACTTTTTTCTGAAATCAAAAATACCTCTCTTTTATTGCTTATAAATAAATGACAATTTGGAATTGGACTGTTTGGATTGTCATGTCCTCTAATGTTTAACAACCAAGCAACGTTTTCAGGTGAGCTGACGAATAAATAATTAGATTTTTTTTCTTTTACAAAATTAATAATTTTATTAATTTTGCTGTTATGACTTTCACCCACAATATGACTGCCCAAAGAAAAAAAAGGTTTGGAGTCGAATTTGTATTTATCAAATACGAGATCTACTAAATTAATATTAATTTCCTTTATTTTATTATATTTGGAAAAAAAATTTTTAATTTGTTGAGAAGTAAAAAGCTTTGGATCAACTCCAATAGTAAGTTTTCTGAATAAATTGCAATTTATAATTTTATCATAATTTACAATCTTAAAATATTTACCTGACTCTATACCTGCTTGAATTGTATACCTACCATCTACAAACAGATAACATTTCCCTTTTAAAATAATTGCGATACCAGCTGAACCTGTAAAATCAGATATAGTCTTTAGTCTATCCTTTTGAGAATACTCAGAAAAAAATTCATCATTTTTAGGAACTATATAACCATCTATATTGTATTCTTTAAACTTACTTCTTAATTGATTAATTCTTTTTTTAATCATTTGATTCTTTTTTGATATCTTATCCAACCAGGACTTCTAATATTATCATTATCTTCAAGATCTTGATTAAACTCAAAGTCTTCTATTTCATCTTTTGTTTCATCAAAAGATGAGTTTTTCTCTAAGTATTTTTCAGGAAGTTCATTTATAAATCTTGAAGCCATACTATCTATCCAATCACCTTGATAAAATCTATTCATTGAAAAAGATATAACTGCAATTTTTTTAGCTCTTGTAATTCCTACGTAAGCAAGTCTTCTTTCTTCTTCTAAACCATTTTGGCCTTTTTCTTCAATAGATTTTTGATGAGGGAATAAGCCTTCTTCCCAACCAGGTAAAAAAACCGCATCAAATTCCAACCCCTTAGAAGCATGCATTGTCATCAGGTTAACTTTTTCTCCATCCCATTCTTGATCAATTGAGGTTGCTAATGAAACATGTTCTAAAAAACTTTCTAGATTATCAAATTCCTTCATTGCACTTAAAAGCTCTTTTATATTTTCTAATCTATTTTCATTCTCTAAATCTTTTTTATTTTTTAACATCGCTGAATAACCTGACTCATCCAAGATAATCTGTAATAGTTTAACATGATTGAATTTTTTTATTTTTAATTCATATCTCCACTTATCAACTAAATTTAAAAACGAACTTAATCCTATTTTGGTTTTAGGTTTTATCAAATTCATTTCGATAAGTTTTTTTGATGACTTTTCTAAGCTAATAAAATTTTTTTTAGCATATTCATGAATTTGCTTGATAGTACTTTCACCGATAGATCTTTTAGGATTGTTAACCACTCTTTCAAATGCTAAATCATCTTTATCTTGAAAAATAACTCTCAAATATGCAATGCAATCTTTTATTTCTGCTCTTTCATAGAATTTAGTGCCACCAATTATTCTATAAGGTATCCCAACTTTAAGAAATCTTTCCTCAAATTCTCTCGTTTGAAATATAGCTCGAACTAAAATAGCTGTATTGTTTAAAGAAATTTGATTTTTTATATTTTGCTCAAGCTCATCCGAAATTCCAATTGCTTCATCTTTTCCGTTTTTATAGCAATTAAGTTTTACCAAATCCCCTTCATCTTTAGATGATTTAAGTTTTTTACCTAATCTATTTTTGTTATTTGATATTAATGATGATGCTACTGATAAAATATTTTGTGTTGATCTATAATTCTCTTCTAATCTTATTATTTTTGTTTCATTATATATCTTATCAAATTCTAAAAAATTTTTTATTTCGGCACCTCGCCAACTGTAAATTGACTGATCATCATCCCCAACACAACATATATTTTTATTTTTTTCAGCTAAAAGATTTAACCATCTACTTTGTATAAAATTAGTATCCTGGTACTCATCTACCAAAATATATTTAAAATTTTTTGCATAAATATCTTTAATGTCCTCATTTTTTTCAAAAATTTTAACATTATGCAAAATTAAATCACCAAAATCACAAGAGTTTAAATCTATTAATTTTTGTTGATATATTTTATATAATGGTAAAATAGTTTTTTCATAAGCATCTTTTTTTTCAATTATTACTTCACTTGGATAGAGACCACGATTTTTCCATTTATCGATAATTGATAATATATATTTTGGAGACAATTGTTTAGTATCAATATTTTCAGACTTACAAATATTCTTAATAAGTCTAGATTGATCATCTGTGTCTACAATAGTAAAATTAGATTTTAAATCTACCGCAGGAGCGTGCTTTCTTAATATCTTAGCGCAAATAGAATGAAATGTACCAAGCCAAGGTAAACCAGTAACATCAGTTTTAAGAATTTTACTTACTCTGTTTTGCATCTCTTTTGCAGCTTTATTGGTGAACGTGACAGCTAAAATTTGGTTTGGAAAAGCTTTTTTTTCTTTAATTAAATTTGCAATTCTAGAGGTGAGCACCTTGGTTTTGCCAGAACCAGCCCCAGCAACTATTAAAAGAGGGCCATCAAGATGTATTACAGCCTTTTTTTGGGCTTCATTGAGAAATTTTAAAAAATCAGAGTTTATCATTCTTTATTATTTTATATAACCATATCTAAAAAAATGTTTAATTTTACTTTTATATCAAAAAAAAACTTTTTAAGCTTTCTTAATAAAGTCAATTTTGCACTAGTTGATGTTCTAAATAACTTAAAATTTTCAAACATAAAGAGACTTACTAGATTATTTTTAATTGATAAACGGGTCATAATAACAATTATAATCATTTTTTTTTCAGTATTTATCCATTTATCTACACCAGCTTTTTATAAAGATAGTTTTGTAAAAGAAATTATAAAGAATCAATATAGTGATGAATTAAATTTTGAGATTAAGTTTAGTGATAAATTATATTACTCCATTTTTCCTATTCCTCATTTTAATTTTAGTAATGTAAAGTTTATATCTGAAGGTAAAGAACTTGCAGAAATAAAAACGTTAAAAGTTTATTTAACATTTAGTAAATTTTTTCACAAAAATAAAATGAATATACAAAATATTTTGATTAAGGATGCAAAGTTCAATTTTTATAAAAAAGATCTTAAAAATATCCTCATCTTTTTTAATAAAAAAATTAATGAAAAAAAGTTTGTAATTTCAAATAGTAAATTATTTTTAAAAAATGACGAAGAAGATATCTTCTCAATTATTTCATTAGATAAAAGTAAATCTTTTTATGATAATTTAGAATTAATTAACAAATTAGATGTGAATGGAAATATCTTTAATAATTCTTTTAAATTTGATCTTAGAAATGATTTTTTTAAAAAAAATTCTCAATTTGATCTTGTATTAAATAAACTAAATAAGAAATTTATAAATGTAATAGATTTTAAAGATGATACCAAAAAAGGAAAAATTAGTTATTTAGATAGAGGAAAAAAATATGATACTAATTATACTTTTGATGAAAAAACTTTTAAATTTTTCTCAGCTGAAAAAATTGATGACAAATATTTTTATAGTGGTGTAATAAATTTCTCTCCATTTTCCTCTAACCTTAAAGTAAATCTCAAAAATATTGATTTGAAAAAACTTTTAAAAAACGATTCTTTTTTTGTTGAAATAATGAAATCAAATATTTTTTCAAACGAGAACCTTAACTTCAATATTAAATTAAATTCTAAAAATATTTTAGATCATAGAAAACTTAAAAATCTTGATTTAAACATTAATTATGAAAATGAGTCATTAAACTTTAATCAGAGTAATTTATTATTTGAAGATGTTGTTTTAATTCGTTTGGTAGATAGCGAATTTAGAAATACAAAAAATAAACAATATATTGTTGGAGAATTTGATATTTTAGTAAATGACTATAAAAATTTGTATAGATTTTTTCAAACAAAAAAAGAATTTAGAAAAAAAATTAATAATATTAATTTTACTGTAAAATATGATTTTTTTAAAAATAAATTAAGTTTTGAAAAATTAAGTATTGATGACCAATCCACTGAAGGAACTGAATATGTTATTAGTTTATTTAATCAAAAGAATAAAATTATAAAAAATAGAATTGATTTGAAAAATTTTTTTAATTCGATTGTTGAAGAATTATAACGGGCTTATCATTTTTTTTGGGTTAACAATTTTATCATATTCTTTTTCATCTATTAATCCTGATTTCAATGTTTCAATTTTAAGAGTAGTTTTATTTTTTAAAGCAGACTTTGCAATCTTTGCTGCATTGTCATAACCTATATGGGGTGCTAGTGAAGTAACTAGCATTAGTGAGTTGTCTAAGTATTCTTTAATTTTTATCTTGTCGGCCTTTAAACCTTTTATGCAATAGAGCGAAAAATTTTTTATGCTATCTGCTAATAGATCAATTGATTGTAAAATATTATGAGCAATTAAGGGTTTAAATACATTTAGTTCAAAATGGCCATGTGATCCTGCCATCGTAATTCCATTGTGATTCCCAATTACCTTAACACACACCATTGTTACAGCTTCAGACTGTGTTGGGTTTACTTTGCCTGGCATGATTGATGAACCAGGTTCATTTGCCGGCAGAATAATTTCTCCATACCCTGCTCTTGGTCCAGAACCTAAAAATCTAATGTCATTTGCAATCTTCATGAGACAAACTGCAGTTGTGTTGAGCGTACCAGAAAAATTTACAATTTCATCATGTGCAGCTAATGCAGCAAATTTATTTTTTGTAGGTTTAAAAGGCAGTTTAGTTATTTTTTTAATTTCTTTAATAATTTTCTTATCAAAGCCCTTTTTGCTATTAATTCCTGTTCCTACTGCAGTTCCTCCTTGAGCTAGAAAATATATTTCATTTAAGGCATTTTTAACCCTTTTGATACAATCCTCTAATTGAGACTGGTAGCCAGAAAATTCTTGCCCTAAAGATAAGGGTGTAGCATCTTGCAGATGTGTTCTGCCAACTTTTATTATATTTTTAAATTTAGACACTTTTCTTTTTAATTCTTTATTTAACAATTCTAGAGAGGGTAATAATTTATTTTTAGTTTCAATTGCGATCGCTATATGCATTGCAGTTGGAAAAACATCATTTGTAGATTGGGATTTATTTACATGATCATTTGGGTGAACAGGTTTCTTGCTTCCTTTTTTTCCACCTAAAAGTTCAATTGCTCTATTGGCGATTACCTCATTTACATTCATATTTGTTTGAGTGCCAGATCCGGTTTGCCAAACTTTTAAAGGAAAATGTTGTTCTAATTTTCCTGATATCACTTCATTAGATGCTTTAATTATTGCCCTAGAAATATTTGGTAAAATCTGCTTTTCTTTTCCATGGACTATTGCAGCAGCCTTTTTAATTATGGCAATAGACTTAATTAAAATTGGTCTTACTAAAAATTCTCCAATATCAAAATATTTTTTTGATCTTTGTGTTGAAGCTCCCCAGTATTTGTCATTTGGGACATTAATGACGCCAATACTATCGAATTCTTTTCTTAATTTCATTGATTAAATAGTTATTAATAAATTAATATAATTATACATTAATTTTATAAAATTACAGGAGCATTATGTCAAATTTTAGTCAGGTTGGAGTCTTTATGAAAACTTTTGGTCAAGAGGTTAAAAATAAACCCTCATTTAGCACTGATAAAATCAACAAACTAAGGATAGATTTAATTAAAGAAGAACTTGATGAATTGACAGATGCTATGAAAAATAAAGATTTATTAGAAGTTGCAGATGCCTTAACGGATATTTTATATGTAACTTATGGAGCAGGACATGCTTTTGGAATTAATTTAGACAAATGTTTTCAGGAAGTGCAAAATTCTAACATGAGTAAATTAGATGTGAATGGAAAGCCAATTTACAATGACTCCGGAAAAGTGATGAAAGGACCAAACTATTTTAAACCCGATCTTTCAAAATTTATTTTGTAAGCAATTAATTTTCTAGATTTTAAGCCATTCTGGAACTAAGATCTTAAAAGTACCATTTTCAGATTTAAATATTACGTTTTTATCAAAATTTTTATCCAAATATTTAATTAATGCAAATGGATAGTCTTCATTGATCAAAACTTTTCCAACCTCAACACCGTTATTATAAATTTTTTCATCTTCAAGAAGTGTCCCTTCAACAATTTCTATTGGAAATAACCTTTTAGAAAGTTTTTTCTTTAATTTGATCCTTGCAGTGTTTTCCTGACCCACATAACATCCTTTTTTAAAATCTATTGCATTTAGTTCCTCATAATTACACTCAATACCAAATAATTTATTTTTTAATTTGTTTAAATTTTTTGGAACAATTCCTAGTTTATGACTTTTAAAATAATAATTTTCAATTTTATCATTTTTAAGATCTAATTTTTTTAAAGATAAATAAAGTTTTTCTAAATTTATAATTAATCTTGCACCTAAATTTTTATTTCTTGGATCAAGAATTATGGGATCTTCTCGATATCTAAATGTGAAACCCAAGATGTCTTTTGAGCCCTCAATTGACAAATATTTATTATAACTTAAACAAGCAACAACAAATTCATTACTTAAATTTAATATTTCTACCTTTGACCTAATTTTATAAAGATTTAATTGATTCAGTATTTCATCTGATTGGGATTTTTCACAATCAATGAAATAACCTTGTTTATGTTTGACAACTATAAATTCATAGAGAAATTTGCCTTGAGGAGTAAATAAAGAAGCGAAACAACTTGAGCTGTTATTAACTTTATTTATATCGTTACTGATTAAATTTTGTAAAAAATCTTTTGAGTCTTGACCACTTACGTAAAGAATTGCTCTATCCTCTAATATATACACATTATTGTTCATAATTACTTGATATCTTTTATTTTTAATATAATTACTTTTTTAATAAATGTTAGATCTAATAATCAAAAATGGTCAGTGCTATATTGATGGTGATCTAAAAGATGTGGATGTTTCAGTTAAGGATGGAAAAATTCATAACATTGGCCAAATTTCTGAAGAAGCAAAAGATATTTTTGATGCAAAAGGTTTAACTGTTTTACCGGGCTGTATAGATACTCAAACCCATTTTCGTGAGCCAGGTTCAACTGATACAGAAGATCTTAATTCGGGGAGTAGAGCAGCAGTTGCAGGGGGTATTACTTCAGTATTTGAAATGCCCAATACAAACCCCCCAACTTCTACTAAAAAAGAATTTCAAAGAAAATTAGATTTAGCTAAAAACAGAATGTATTGTAATTATGCCTTTTATTTTGGTGCAACAGCAGATAATGCAAACGAATTAGCAGATTTAGAAAATCTAGAAGGGTGTTGTGGTATTAAACTTTTTGTAGGATCCTCAACTGGCAACCTTTTAGTTGCGGATGAAAAAGATATTGAAATAGTATTTAAAAATAGTTCTAAAGTAGTAGCCGTTCACTCAGAGGATGAGCAAATTTTAAATATTAATAAAAAATTAATAAAAGACGGCGATGTTCATTCACATCCTGTTTGGAGAAGTGAAGAATGTGCAATTTCATCAACTAGGAGAATTGTTAAAATTGCTAATCGTTATAATAAGAGGGCTCACATTCTTCATATAACGACCAAGCAAGAGATAGATTTTTTAGCGCAACATAAAGGAAATATAACTTTTGAAATCACTCCTCAGCATTTAACTATTTATGCGCCTGATTGCTATGATAAGCTTGGGACATATGCTCAAATGAATCCACCAATTAGAGACAAATCTCATTATGATAGGCTGTGGTATGCAGTAAAAAATAATTTGAATGAAACTATTGGTTCAGACCATGCGCCACATTTAAGAACAAATAAAGATAAAAAATACCCGAACTCACCTTCAGGTATGCCTGGAGTTCAAACTCTAGTCCCTGTAATGTTAAATCATGTGAATGAAGGCAAGATTTCACTGAAACAATTTATAAATCTAGTTTGTGAAAATCCAATTAAAATTTTTGGAATTAAAAACAAAGGATTTATAAAAAAGGGATTTGATGCTGATTTTACAATTGTTGATATGAAGAAAAAAATTCGAATAGAAAATAAAAATATTGAGAGCAAATGTGGCTGGTCTCCTTTTGACGGATATGAATTTAAAGGGGCTCCTATTTCAACAATAGTCAGCGGTAATATAAAGATGAGAGATAGGAAAATTTTGGGGGATCCAGAAGGTTTGCCACTAAAATTCAAATGAGTAACATAAATCCTGTAGTATCAATTTTAATAAATAATTACAATAAAGCAAAATTTTGCAAAAAAGCAGTAAGGTCAGCACTTTATCAAGACTATAAAAGAATTGAAGTTATATTTTTTGACGATGGTTCTTCTGACTCATCAGTAAAAATAATTAAGAACTTAAAAAAAAAACATAAAAATATTAAAATTTTAGAGGGTAAAGAAAGAGGGGAAATCTTTTGGCAAAACCAATTTAATGCAATTAGAAACTCACTTAAGGTTTGTAAAGGAAAAATTGTTTGTATCTTAGACTCAGATGATTTTTTTAAGAAAAATAAAATAAGAAAAGTTGTTGATTTTTTTAAAAAAAATAAGAAAAGTGAAATCGTTTTTGATCATCCAATTCTGTTTAGTAGTATTTCTGAGCAAGAAGAAGTTAGGAATAAATATTTGAATAGAAAAAATAAATGGCCAAAATTTCCTCCAACTAGTTGTTTAAGCTTTCAAAAGAAAAGCCTAAAAAAATATATCAACAAAATAAATTATAAAGATATGAATGAATTATGGTTTGATTTTAGAATCTCAACTTTTTATTCGTTGAAAAGAAATCAATTCAATTTAATTAATGATAATCTTACTTTTTATAGGCAAAATTCAGACAGTTATGATAAAAAGTATGTGAAATTTGTAAACAGAGAATGGTGGAGTAGAAGATATCAAGCTTTTTTATTTTTAAGAAAGCTTAGCAACAAAAAATTCAGTAAAAATATTTTTACCTTTGATTATCTTATTACTTTGATAGTTAATAAAATATTCTTAATTAATTAGTATCAACTACAAAACTGTTTACCAGCACCACGCCTATAACAATTAAAAATAATCCTAAAATTGCTTGCCATGATAATGTTTGTTTAAAAAAAATATAACCAAGTATGGCTATAGTAAAAATTCCGAGACCGCTCCAGGTAGCATAAACTATAGCTATTGGAAGCTTATTAACTACAAAAGTTAATAAATAAAAAGCTGTCAAATAAAAGATTGCTAAAAAAGTTGTTGGAACTAATTTGGTAAAATTTTGTGAGACAGGTAGTAACATTGTCCCCGCTACTTCACAAAATATTGCCCCAATTAGAAATAAATAAGTTTTAAGCACTTTTAAGAATATTATTTTTTATAAGATCGTCTTTTATTTCATCTAATATTGAAGGATCGTCGATAGTTGGTGGCATTTTATAATCTACATTATCAGCAATCTTTCTTATTGTTCCTCTTAAAATTTTACCTGATCTTGTTTTTGGAAGTCTTTTTATCACTATAGCAACTTTAAACGCTGCTACAGGACCTATTTTATCTCTTACCATTTTAATACACTCTTTAGAAATAGTGTCATTATCTTTATCTACTCCTGCTTTTAATACGATTAGGCCTATAGGTAATTGACCTTTTAACTTATCAGCAATGCCTAACACTGCACATTCAGCAACTGATTGATGCTCAGATAAGACCTCTTCAATGGCTCCTGTGGATAATCTATGTCCCGCAACGTTAATAATATCATCTGTTCTTGACATAATCCAGATATAACCATCTTCATCTATGTGGCCTGCATCATAAGTTTGATAATATCCATTGTAATTTGACATATAGTTTTCCTTATATCTTTGATCAGCATTCCATAGAGTTGGGAAAGTTCCTGGAGGAAGTGGAAGTTTTACAACAATATCTCCCATTTCATTTGGTTTAGCTAAATTTTGATCTGATTTAATAATTTTAACATCATAACCTGGGACAGCTTTACATGCTGAACCATATTTTGTTTTCATCATTTCAATTCCAGTACAGTTTGAACTAATTGCCCAGCTCGTTTCTGTTTGCCACCAATGATCAATTACAGGAACATTGAGTAAATTTTCTGCCCACTTGATAGTATCTGGATCAGCTCTTTCACCAGCAAGAAACAAACTTTCAAATTTACTTAAATCATATTTTGAAAAGAATTTTCCTTCAGGATCCTCTTTCTTAATTGCTCTAAAAGCTGTAGGAGCAGTAAACAAAGATTTAACCTTGTAGTCTGAAATGATTTTCCAAAATGCACCGGCATCAGGAGTCCCTACTGGTTTACCTTCAAATAGTACAGTGGTACATCCTTTAAACAAAGGAGCATAAACAATATAAGAATGACCAACAATCCAACCGATATCACTTGCCGACCACCAAATATCATCCTCATCAATATTATAAATATTTTTCATTGTCCATTTGAGAGCAACAATATGGCCTCCTATGTCTCTAACAATACCTTTAGGGGTTCCAGTTGTGCCTGATGTATAAAGAATGTATGCGAATTCGTTAGAATTCATCTCAACACATTCAGTATCTTTCGCATTTGAAAGAGCTTCATCCCAACTTATTTCATTTGGTGTGTTTAATTTTACCTCATTGCCTTTTCTTTGAAATAAAATCATCTTACTAATTTTATGTTTAGCTTGTTTGACTGCATCATCTACCAATGGCTTGTATTCAACTGTTCTTCCTGGTTCAAAACCACAAGAGGCAGTCACTAAAATTTTTGCTTTACTATCATCTATCCTGCTTGCAAGTTCATTAGAGGCAAAACCCCCAAAAACAACTGAATGAATTGCTCCTATTCGCCCACATGCTAGCATTGCAATTACTGCCTCAGGTATCATTGGCATATAAATTATTACTCTATCACCTTTGTCTACACCTTGATTTTTTAGCGCTCCGGCAAATTTCGAAACTTTTGATCTTAATTCCTCATAAGTATGCTTACTTTTATTACCAGTGATAGGGCTATCATAGATTAATGCAATTTTTTTGCCTTTACCTTTGTCAATGTGAAAGTCCAAAGCATTATAACAAGTATTTGTGACACCATCCTCGTACCATTTATAAAAAGGGGGATTAGATTTGTTTAATATTTTTGTAGGTTTTTTGAACCAGAAAACATCATTTGATGCCTCTTGCCAAAATTTTTCAGGGCTTTCTATCGATTTTTTATAAATCTCATTAAATTTATCTGACATATCAATTTTGATTCGGCGTTGTTTTTATTGTGGTTTTTAAATCACAAATTGTATTTAATTTTAAAAAACAAGTAAAATCAATGCTTATTAATGCTAATTTTGACTTCATTTATCTTTTTATATTTGTTATTAACCCACAACTTTTGCTTAGGGAAGCCTAAGCTTAGTTTATATAAACTAATAAAAACTAACTAAAGAGGGAGTTTTTTATGAAAAAACTTAAATTGTTTGCTCTTACAGTTGCTGCTTTAATTGGTGTGACTGGTGTAGCAAACGCTGCGACCGCTATGTTAGCTCAAGATGACTTTGTTGGAATATCTTTTTGGGTAATTTCAATGGGTATGTTGGCAGCTACAGCGTTCTTCTTCATGGAAAGAAGCACTGTTGCTCCTGGCTGGAAAACGTCAGTAACTGTTGCAGGTCTAGTAACTGGTATCGCTTTTATCCACTACATGTACATGAGAGATGTTTGGGTAACAACTGGCGACTCACCAACAGTATATAGATATATTGACTGGTTAATTACTGTGCCACTACAGATGATAGAATTCTATTTAATTCTAGTAGCTGTAAGAAAAGCAAACTCTGGAATATTCTGGAGATTGTTAATTGGTTCATTAGTAATGTTAATCGGTGGATACTTAGGAGAAGCAGGATACATCAACGCTACACTTGGTTTCATAATCGGTATGGCTGGTTGGGTATACATTCTTTATGAAGTATTCTCAGGTGAAGCTGGTAAAGCTGCTGCTAAGAGCGGAAACAAAGCTCTAGTAACTGCGTTCAGTGCAATGAGAATGATTGTTACTGTAGGTTGGGCTATTTACCCATTAGGTTACGTATTTGGTTACCTAACTGGTGGTGTAGATGCTAACTCACTTAACGTTGTTTACAACTTAGCTGACTTTATAAACAAAATTGCATTCGGTCTAGTAATCTGGGCTGCTGCAGTAAGTTCAGCTGGTGCAAGAAGCAGATAATTACTAAGTAATTAAATAATTTTAGGGCGAGTATGTTTTCACATACTTGCCCTATTTTTTTGTATAACTATATAACAATCATGGCAAAAATAACTTATGTTACATCCGACAATCAAATTCATACTGTTGAAGTTCAAAATGGCTTAACCGTAATGGAAGGGGCTGTTCAAAACGATATTCCGGGTATTGACGCAGATTGTGGAGGAGGGATGGCGTGTGCGACATGTCACGTGTATGTTAATGATGATTGGTTTGATAAAATAAAACCAAAAGAAGATGGTGAAGAAGATATGTTAGATATGGCATTTGAACCAAAAAAAAATAGCAGGCTAAGTTGCCAAATAATAATTTCGGATGAATTAGATGGTCTAACAGTCAGCATACCATCTAAACAAAGTTAAATGAATAAAACAGATGCATTAATTATCGGAGCTGGACCCACAGGTTTATTTACAGCTCATCAATTAAAGTTGATTGGTCTTAATTGTGAGATTGTAGATAATTTAGATAAAATTGGAGGTCAATGCATTGAGCTTTATCCAGATAAACCAATT
The DNA here is from genome assembly GCA_902626725.1 of uncultured Pelagibacteraceae bacterium. GTDB lineage: Bacteria > Pseudomonadota > Alphaproteobacteria > Pelagibacterales > Pelagibacteraceae > Pelagibacter. The sequence goes on along the minus strand of CACOGI010000002.1, from coordinate 60,305 downwards.
TATGATATTCCTGCTGTACCAGAATGTACTGGAGGGGAATTAACTAACAACTTAATTAATCAAATAAAACCTTTTAATATTAAATTTCATTTAAGTGAAAGAGTAGATGAGGTGAAAAAAGAGGGAGATAACTGGATTGTTAAAACAAATAACGGTACAACATTTCAAACTCCAAATGTAATTATAGCTGGTGGGGTTGGATCATTTGAACCGAGAAAATTTCCTGTTAAAGAGTGTGAAAAATTTGAGAATAAATCAGTTCTTTATTCAATTAAAGATAAAAGTATATTTAAGGGGAAGACAGTAACAATATTTGGTGGTGGAGATAGTGCTTTGGATTGGGCAGTAGAGTTATCAAAAAACTCAAAGGTAAATTTAGTTCATAGAAGAGATGATTTTAGGGGTGCTCAGGCAACTGTCGATAAAGTACATGAACTTGCAAAAGATGGAAAAATAAATCTTTATACAAAATATCAAATGAGCTCCATAAAGGGTGGTGACCAATTAGAGAGTATTGATATTAAGAACGATGATAAAGAGATCAAAACTCTAAAGACAGATTATGCGTTAGGGTTTTTTGGATTAATTATGCAGCTTGGTCCGATAGCAAACTGGGGGCTAAATATTGATAAAAAAACGATTGAAGTAGATACAGAAAAGTTTGAGACAAATCAAAAAGGTATTTATGCTGTGGGTGATATATGCAGCTATCCTGGTAAATTAAAACTTATTCTATCAGGTTTTCATGAAGGAGCCTTAGCAGCAAGAGCGTGCTTTAAATTAGCAAGACCAAATGAAAAATATAGATTTGAATTTACGACTTCTTCCAAAACAATCAAAGATCGTCTTGGTGTAAAAAGTGATTGAGCTACTCTCAGCTGATACTCCTAATGGTAAAAAAATAAGTATCATGCTTGAGGAAATTAAATATAAATACAAACTTTCTAAAATAGATTTGTCTAACGGAGAACAATTCAAACCAGAATTTGTAAAGATAAGTCCATTCAGTAAGATACCAGTAATTATTGATCATGATAACAATGAGACCATTTTTGAATCTGGTGCAATCTTAATGTATTTAGGTGAAAAGAGTGGAAAGTTTTATAATAAAGAAAATAGACTTAAAATAAATCAATGGTTGATGGCACAAATGGGATATGTTGGTCCTATGATAGGTCAACACCATCAATTTCATCATTACAATTCTGGTAAGAGTGAATTTGGTGAAGAAAGATATTTTAAGATTACAAAAAAAATTTATCAAGATCTTGATAATCGTTTAAAAAACTCAAAATATCTTGCTGGGGAAAAATACTCTATAGCTGACATTGCAACGTGGCCATGGATTGCAAGACATGAGTGGCATGATATAGGGCTTAAGAAATTTAAAAATCTTTCCCGGTGGTACTTAGATATTGCCAGTCGTGATGCGGTTATTAAAGGCTATGATCTTTATAAAAATGGCTCAAAGATTCCAAAACTTTAATTAAAATTTCCCTTTTTTATCTGAACCTTTATAAAAAATTTCCTGAAGATTATCATTTTCTAGTTTTTTCAGTTCAATATCTTTTGTATCCAATAAATTTTGAGGTCTACCAATTTTTTCATGGTAATTAAATTCATCAACTCCCCGTGCAAGTTGAACGCTATTTTTACCTAAAACTTGTTTAACATTTGTCCCAATATAGCTCTGAATTACAAAACCAATTCTTCTATCATTACTTTTGTTTAAGTCTGAGCCATGAACAACAGTTGGATGGTGAAGTGACATTTGTCCAGCTTCTAAAATTAAAGGAGTAGTTTTCTGTTTTGGTACATTTTTAACAGTTTGCCCTCTAGTTAATAAGTTTCCCTCATTAAATTTCTGGTCGTGTTCTTTTAAATTATCTTTATGAGAGCCTGACCACATTCTCATACATCCATTTTTTTCATTTGAATCAGTAATGGCAACCCAAGCCGTGACCCAATTGTATGGTTCTAAACCAATATATTTTGCATCTTGATGATAGCTTACAAATCCTTTTTCATTTGGATTTTTAATAAACAAAGTTGTTCCACAAACAAGAATGTTTTCACCTATCAAACTTTGAACTGCATCTAAAATTTTTGAATTATGAGTTACTTCATCTAATAAAGGAGATATCAAATGGGCATTATATCTTCCTGACTCATCTAATTCTCCTGGTATTTTTTTTTCAATAAGTTCAATTTCGTTTCTAATTTCTTTTGCCTTTTCTTTTGAAAAAATATTTATTGGAGAAACAAATCCCTCATCCATATACTGTTTGAGTTGATTTGAGGAAAGATAAGACATATTATCTAGAGATTATATGAGTGTTTCAATTTCTTCAATAAGTTACTGTCCTGTAAAATCTATTTCTTTTCAGAATGTTAAAAGTTGTGAAATTAAAAAGAATATTGGAATTGTTGGGGATAGAATTTTTGCATTTTCTAAAGGTTTAGATCAAAATCAAGCACAGCTGTTTGAAAAAAATCTTGATGAAAGAAGAGGTAAATGGAATAAAATTTTAACTCTAAAAAACTCACCTTCTTTAAACAAGTATAATTTTATATTAGATAAAAATAAACTGACATTAACTCAAAGAAATAATGAGATCATAACAATTAATAGTGATGAATTAAGTGAATATGAGCTGCTTTCAGATAAATTTTTAGAATTAGAGAAATCTCTTCAAAAACCATTGTTTTTGATGAAAAATAAAGATCTCCCTTTTTTTGATACATCAATATCAAACAAGACTGTTTTAACTCATTCTATATCTCTCATTAATATTAAAAGCATTGAAGATTTTCAAAACAAAACAAACCAAAAAATTGAAGCTCAAAGATTTAGAGGAAATATTTATGTTAATGGAATTGATGCGTGGGAGGAGCGTAACTGGATTGGAAAAATTATTAAGATTAATAATATTTCTTTTAAAGTTGAAAAAAATATTCCCAGATGTGTAGCAATCAATTTGAAGCCAAACACAGATGACAATAGTCTGGATTTATTAAAATCTTTGAAAAAAACATTCAATCATTTCGATATGGGTATTTATCTTACAGCTTTAGAAGATGGCAAAGTAAGTATTGATGATGAAATTATAATAAATGAATTAATCAACTCTTGATTGTAATTTTTTCAGCTATACTTTTACGTCTATTTTTGATTTAATATTTCATAAAATCAACAAAGGGGAAACATGATGAGATCAATTAAATCATTGACAGTTTTGCTTGTGCTTCTTTTTTCAATTTCTTCTGTAAATGCGAAAACTCTTACAGAAAGACTTGCAGATGGACACAAACTAAGACTTGGTTTTGGAACAGCGGTGCCTTGGGCTTATGCTGGAGATGGCGGTGAGGCTTTAGGGTTTGTTAACATGATAGCTTTAACCGTTCTAGAAGAAATGGGTATAACTGAGCATGAAACAAAAGTTTTTGAATGGTCAGGATTAATTCCAGGATTAAATGCAGACCGTGCAGATATGATTACTGGTGGAATGTATATCTTAAAAAGTAGATGTGCGAACATGGATTTTTCAGATCCTATAGGCGTGTTTGGTGATGCAATGCTAGTGCCAAAAGGAAATCCAAAAAATATTAACAATTATGCTGATGTTATAAAAACTGGAGCTAAATTGGTTACAGGTACAGGTTTTAATACTGTAGAGGCCGCTAAAAAATATGGTGTGCCAGATAGTCAAATGCTCTTAGTTGAAGGTGAAGTTGGTATTTTAGCAGCCATGAAAGCTGGAAGAGCAGATGTTGCAGTGCAAACTTTTTTTGGTGCAAAAGAGCATGAAAAGAAAACTAATGGTAAGTTTGAGGTAACTGATCCAAAATTAATGCCAAAAGAAACTTTAAATGTTGTGGGAATTGGTTTCAGAAAAACTGATGACAAGTTTAGAGAGGCATTTAATGCTGCTTTAGCTAAGGTTATGGCAAATCCTAGTAAAATGTTAAAGAGAGCTGGTGAGTATGGTTACGATAAAGCTCAACTTCCTCCACCAGACATGAGTACAGAGTGGGCTTGCTCAACTAAATAATAAATATTTATTTATTTAAAAAATTAAACCAGGCAACTTAAGTGTTGCCTGGTTTTTAAAATTTAAAGGTATTACTTTGACATATTTTGAATTTTTAAATGAACATGGAATAACTCTTTTACTTGGAACAGTAACAACTGTTAAGGTTCTCATTTGTTCAATGATTCTTTATGTAGTCATTTCTATGATATTCGGTTTGATGAGGCTTTCAAAAAATCCAGTAATACAAGGTACTGCAACTGTATATATAGAATTTTTTAGAGGAACATCTCTTTTGGTACAATTATTTTGGGCTTATTATGTTTTACCTTTTTTTGGAATATCATTAGAGGCTTTCACTGCAGGTGTAGTGGCTTTAGGTTTAAATTTTGGAGCATATGGAGCTGAAATAGTTAGAGCTGGAATACTCGCAGTACCCAAAGGACAATGGGAGGCAGCCCATTCATTAAATTTTACTCCAGCAAAAAGAATTAAAAGGATTATAATTCCTCAAATCTTTCCAATAATATTACCACCAGCAGCAAATTTAACTGTAGAATTATTAAAAGCTACCGCATTGGTAGCTTTGGTTACTGTGGTTGATCTTACTTTTGAAGCAAAACAAATTAACTCTATAACTTGGTTATCAGCACAATGTTTTGGAACAGCATTACTTATTTATTACATAATGGCTAGATTTGCATTGGTTCCATTTTTAAGATGGTTAGAAGTTTTAGCAGCTAGAAAAGTTGGAAAGGAAAAAATTTAAATTATGGAAATGGGTTGGAGATGGGATTTTACTTACGAAATATTGCCACAAATGGCAATTGCAACATTGAATACTATTATTGCGGCTGGAGTAGGTTATATGATTGCCTTAATTGTTGGATTATTTTTTTTATTAGCACAAAGAACACCTTCTAAAATTTTTAACTGGGTTAATAGAGAAATAGTAGAGTTTATAAGATCAACTCCATTACTAATACAATTGTTTTTTGTATATTTCGTTTTACCGCAGTTTGGTATTACATTATCAGCCTGGGTATGTGGAATGATTACTATTGGTCTTCATTTCGGAACATATATGTCAGAAGTATATCGAGGAGCACTTGAGGGAGTTTCAAAAACACAATGGGAGGCTTGTAGAGCTTTAAATTTTTCTACAATTTACACATATAGAAGAATAGTTCTTCCTCAAGCATTTCCTATAGCTATTCCTGGAATGGGAAATTATTTAGTTGGAATATTTAAAGACACACCTCTTTTATCAACAATCGGTGTAGCAGAATTGTTTCATGCAGCCACAGCAGTCGGCGGTTATAACTATAGATATTTAGAACCTTATACCTTAGTAGGTATTATATTTTTAACTTTATCAATTCCTGCAGCAATGTGGGTTAGAAAACTGGAAAGAGATGTTAATATATCTCAAGGAAAAATTAAGAAATAATTTATGAGTAAAGATAATTCAAATGAAATTATTGTTAAGTTTGATGAGGTAACTAAACAATATAGTGATCTGGTGGTTTTAGATAAGCTTAATTTGGAAATAAAAAAAAATGAAATGGTATCAATTATCGGACCATCTGGCTCTGGTAAAACTACAGTATTGAGAGTTTTAATGACATTAGAAAAAATAAATGGAGGAGTAATCCATTTAGATGGAGAACCTCTCACACACATGAATTCAAATGGTAGTCTAGTTGAAGCAAATGAAAAATATCTTCGTGAAAGAAGATCAAAAATAGGAATGGTGTTTCAGCAATTTAATTTATTTCCACACATGACTGCTTTGCAAAATTGTATAGAGGCACCCGTTGAAGTGTTAGGTATGAAAAAGGAGGAGGCAGAGGAAAGAGCTTTAGAGCTACTTGAGTTGGTTGGTTTAACAGATAAGAAAGATCAGCACCCAAGCAGATTGTCTGGTGGTCAACAACAAAGAGTTGCTATCGCTAGGGCACTTGCTATGAGACCCAAAGTTATGCTTTTAGACGAAATAACCTCAGCCTTGGACCCAGAGGTTGTTGGAGAAGTTTTGAATGTTATAAGATCTTTAAATAAAGAACATAACCTTACAATGATAATGGTCACTCATCAAATGGGTTTTGCTAGAGAAATTTCAGACAGAGTATGTTTTTTTAATGAAGGAAAAATATTCGAACAAGGCCCCCCAGAACAACTTTTTGGAGACCCCCAAAATGAGAGAACAAAACAATTTTTACATGCTGTTCTAGATGCAAATTAATTCATAGAACTTAATAGTCTCATTAAAGAAACTATAATTCCATGACCAGATAATTCTATAGCTAACACTATAACTATAATGAGTAATATTTTTTTGTTCATCTACTAAAAACAAATATTAATAATAATATCCAAAAAAAAGCATAATAAAAATAGATATATTTTTTGGTAAAATTATAAGTAATTGGATTGTGAATTTTTTTTTCTTTTTTTCTTTTTTTAGTCATCAGCGTGAACCTTTTCATCTTTTTCATGTTTTTCCTGTGCTGCAATAGTATATTTTGCCACCGGTCTAGCCATAAGTCTTTTTAATCCAATTGGTTCAGCAGTGTCTAAACAATAACCATATGTGTCATCTTTGATCCTTATTAAAGCTTTATCTATTTCAGAGATTAATTTAATTTGTCTATTAATAGCTTTCATCTCTACGTTTTTATCTGTGTAAGAGCTTGCTTGGTCAACAATGTCCGCTGAAATGCTATTATCATCCATACTTCCATTATAGAGCGCTTCATTATTTGCTCTTACTAACTCTTTTTTCCATTCATGTAATTTCATTCTGAAATATATCTTATGCTTTTCACACATATATTTTTCAGTTTCTTTAGGTATATATGTTTTAGAAATTTTAACAGGCCCTTTAGCAGTCTCTTTAGGTTTGCTTATTATTTTAGTTTTATTTATTAACTTAGGTTTACTTATTAACTTTGTTTTTGATTTACTAGTGGTTTTGCTCTTTACTTTAGTAATTTTTTTTTTAACTTTGCTAGTTTTCGGCATATTTCCAATTTGAATTCGAGGGAGTATATTCAGCAAAATAGGGGTGTCAAGCAACCTTAATTATTGTAAATATTTAATTATGAATGTTTTAAACAAAAATATTAACAATATTTTTTTTATTTTTGCTTTAGCTCATTTAATAATTTGGACACTGATTCCTTCTTTAACAAATAAAAATTTACCTTTGGATACAATTGAGGCTTTAGCATGGGGTAGCAATTTAGATTGGGGATTTAACAAACACCCACCAATGAGTGCTTTTTTTTCAGAAGTTTTTTTTAATATTTTTGGCTCTCAAGATTGGGCTTTTTATTTACTTAGCCAAACTTTTGTTGTGATTGCATTTTATTATATATTTAAGTTTTCTTATGAAGTTTTAGGTAATATAAAATTAAGTTTAATTTCAGTATTATTATTAGAATCTATTTATTTTTATAATTTTACGACACCAGAATTCAATGTAAATATTTGTCAATTACCTTTTTGGTCAATTGTTGTTTTTTATTCTTGGAAAATTTATATCTCTAAAGAGATTAAAATTTTTGATTGTTTTTTGATCGGCTTTTTTGCAGCGTTAGGTTTTTTGTCTAAGTATTTATTTATATATTTATTATTTTCAATTTGTTTATTATTTATTTATTTGATCTTAATTAAAAAAATAAAAAAATTTGATTTTAAATATTTAGTATCTTTAGAAGTATTTTTTGTTTTGCTTGTTCCTCATTTGATTTGGCTTTTTAATAACGATTTTGCAACTGTTGTTTATGGATTTAAAAGAACAGGTTTAGAAGATACAGGGTTTTTGGCACATATTAAAAATCCTCTTATTTTTATACTTAAGCAAATTGGTATACTTATTCCTTTCTTCTTCCTGCTTAGGTTGTTATTAAAAAAAATTAAACTTAAGATTAACTTAAATGATAAAAAACTTCTTTTTTTATTATTTATAAATTTTTTACCTATTATTTTAATTTTTATTACATCAGCGATTTTAGGATCAAAAATAAGAACAATGTGGATGACACCTTTTTATCTAAGTTTTGGTGTTTTATTTGTGTATCTATTTCAGAGCCAGATTAATTTGAAAAAAATAAGATCTTTCTTATATTGTTTTTTATTTTTATTTTTTTTGTCTCCTGTCTTGTATTCTTATGTTTCAATTTCTCAAGATGACAAACGTACTGATTATCCTGGAAAAGAAATGGCAGCTAAAGTTCAGATTATCTGGGAACAAGATTTTGAAAAAGAAATCGAATTTGTTACGGGAGATGAATGGAAAGCGGGAAATCTTTCTTATCATCTCAAATCTAGACCTAGATGGGAAGGAAATGATAATAAGGAAATTTTAAATACGTCTTCAAAATTTATTTGCATAGATGATATTTGTTTGGGAAGATACTAAGTTTATGAAAATCATAATTTTAATTCCTATTTACAATGATTGGAAATCTGTTTCAAAACTCATTGATGAGATCAATAATCAATCATTAAACTCAAGTTTTCAAATTTCTGTTCTTATCGTGAATGATGCATCTAATCATGATAGGTTGAAAGATGAAAAAACTTTAGAGAACATTCAATCAATAAAGATTTTGAATATGAAAAAAAATCAAGGTCACACAAGATGTATTGCAACTGGGCTGAAGTATATATTTGAAAAAGAAGACTTTGATTATGTTATTCCTATGGATGGAGATGGTGAAGATCGACCTGAAGAAATAAATGACTTTTTAAATCAAATCCAAAGTTCAAACAACACCCCTATTGTAGGAGAAAGAGTTAAAAGGTCAGAGAGTTTTGTATTCAAAATTTGCTACCAACTACATAAGTTAATTACTTTAACTTTTACTGGTAAATTAATTAAATTTGGAAATTTTACTTGCTTACCAAAATCAACTGTAGAAAAATTAATTAATGATAAAGCTACTTGGAATAGTTTTTCAGGCTCATTAAAAAAGATTGAAGACAATTTAATCGTAATAAAATCTATTAGAGGGACAAGATACTTTGGACCATCAAAAATGAGTTTTTATAATCTTATTAAACACTCATTATCAATTATAAGCGTTTTTAGAAAAACTTTTTTAATTCGTTCAGCATTATTTATAATTTTGTATATTCTTTTCATCAAGGGTAATGCATCAATAATAACTTCGTTTCCATTAGTATTTTTATTAGTAGCCGTTTATGCAATTTCAAACTTAGCTTTAAGAGAAAATATGGATGAATTTGATAAGGCTTTATCAAATATAAATAATGTAGAAAAGATTAAGTGAATAAAAAAATTTTAAAGGCAATTTTTATATTTTTTTTATTTTCTGTATCAGCATTTTCTGACAATCATAAAACTAATTTCAAAGATATAAAGGGATATAAAAAACAATTCCTATCTATGTCAGAAAAGAAGGTGAATAGAATAAAAGAGGTAAAAGCCTCTGATGGTTTTCCTGTTTATGAGGGCAAAACAAGTATTCAAGTTACAGTTAATAGAGAAGATGCGGGATGTGGAAAGGGTAAAGCGCAAACAACTCAAATTCAGTGTGATGGTAAAGGAAACAGAAGTAGACAAGAAATACATCTTGGTGAGATGAAATTAAAAAACAAAGAACATATATTTGAGTATGCAGTATATTTTGATGAAAATTATGAACCTCTAGAAAAAGGGGCAGTAGTAATAATTGGTCAAATGCACACTGATAATAAAGCCAAAGGGTGCCATAGCTGTTGTCATTTTTGGGCTCAAGATTTTAAATATAAAGGAGAACACTATTATAGTTGGGCTAGCAAAGCCGCTTACTCATCAGAGCCAGTCATAATTGGAAAAATTGAGGACCTGAAAGGAAAGTGGACACATTTAAAATTTCACGTTCTCTGGAAGCTTGATGAAACTGGAAGATTTAAAATTTTTAAAAATAATGAAGTTATAGCTGATCTTAAAAATATTAAAACATTAGCTGATACTTGTACGGGTGGTTATATGAAATTTGGAATTTATAGACATCGCACTATTGGTTATTGGAATTCTGATTGGAAGAGTCTACAGGATCAAAGAGTTTATCTAGATAGCATTGTCTTTAGAAAGCCAAAAAAAGAGGAAAAATTCAAAAACTAAATAGCCCTTATAGTTGGTAAACAATAAAAATCAGCAGTATCTATTTTAGAAGAATATTGCCTTCTCATATTCCATTTTTTATTAACCCCAGCACTTGCAAGACTTAAAGTTGATCTTCCATATCTATAATTAGTATTATCAATTGATTGCATTAAACTTTTTATTTTTTCATCTTTTTTAGATGAAAATAAATTCTTTCTTCCATCATCATTACGCAGCCCTGTAAGCATAACACCTGCTTTTTGATAACGGTATCCATTTTTGAAAATACTTTCTAAGATTACAATTGCAGTTTTAACTATTTCTATACTATTGTTTGTTGCAATAGGAAAATCAACTGTCTTAGCATTTGAATAATATCCAAAATCTCTTTGGAATGGACTTGTTCTAACAAAAACAGTAATTGCTTTAGCAACCAAAGACTCTGATCTGATTTTCTCAGATGCATTTAAACAATAATTTGCAACTGCTTCTTTTAATTCTTGAAATTTTTCAATTCTTTTTCCAAAAGATCTTGAGACTACACAGCTCTTTCTTTTTGTTTGTGTAGTTTCTAAACTGATACAAGGAATTCCCCTAAGCTCCATTGCAGTTCTTGAACTTAAAACATTAGAACATTTTTTAATCCAAGTATTAGATTTATTCTTAAGTTGTTTCGCATTGTAAATTCCATTTTTTTGATAGAACTTTGTTAACTGTCTACCCACACCCCATATATCATTAATTTCAACTTTTTCTAAAATAGGATCTAAATTTTCTATTCCAATTAAACTGGTAACCCCAGATTGTTTCTTTTTTGCAATGTGATTTGCAACTTTACTTAAAGTTTTAGTTTTGGCAATTCCAATGCTAGTTGGAATGCCAGTCCATTGTAAAACAGTTTCTCTAATTTCTTTTCCAACTTTTTCAACCTCAGAATCTAGAAAGTTAGATAAATCTATAAATGCTTCATCAATGGAATAAACTTCTATTTCTGAATTAAATCTTTTAAGAGTTCGCATTACTCTTCTAGATAAATCTCCATATAAAGAATAATTTGAAGAAAAGACTTCAACTTTATTTTTAACAATAATATCTTTGGCCTTAAAATAAGGTTCACCCATTTTAATCCCCAAAGCTTTTGCCTCATTAGATCTAGAGATAATACAACCATCGTTATTAGATAAAACCACGACAGGTCTTTTTCTTATTCTTGGATTGAATAATCTTTCACAAGAGACATAGAAAGAATTACAGTCAACTAGAGCTAATTTTTTAGTACGTTGAATGGATGACATAAGTCACAACCCCCCAAATAAAGACATCTTCTTCTTCATTAATTAAAATTCTATTAGAAAAATTTTTAGACCCAGATGTTAGAAATTTTTTATCTCTTTCTTGAACTAAAGTTTTAACTACAAGTTCATCATGAACATTTGCAATAACGGTTGAGAAATTTTTTGGTTTTAAACTTTTATCGACAACTAACAAATCACCATCATTAATTCCAACATCAACCATGGATTTTCCTTGCACTCGAATAATGAAAGTGGCTGGAACATTTTTGATTAAATGCATGTTTAGATCAATGTCTTCTTCGATATAATCAGTGGCAGGTGAGGGAAAACCAGCACCAGCTTTATGTAGATAATAAGGGACAGTTAGTTTCATGTTCTTGTTTTGTTCTAATTTATAGCTTATTTATACAATGCACGCAAGAGGTTGTATTTTGAGTCCGTAATTGAATCAAAAGTGAATCAAAACGTGAACATCAAAACTACATTTTGTATGCTTGTGGATAACTTCAACCAAGGATAGTTTAATTAGATATCAATATGAAAAAATTAACATGTCACTGTGGAGCAGTTGAAATTGAAGTAAATCTTAAAGATGGTTTAACTAATTTAAAAAGATGTAATTGCTCGATGTGTAAGAGAAAGGGTGCAATTCTTAAGAACGTAAACAAAGAAGATTTAAAGATAATAAAAGGTGAAGATAAATTAAATGTTTATCAATTCAAAACAAAAGTTGCTAAACATTATTTTTGCACCTTGTGTGGTATTCACACACACAACCTTAGAAGAGCGGACCCAAATACTTTTGGAATAAATGTTGCTTGTTTAGATGGAATTGATCCTCAAGAAATATTCAAATTAGATGTTGGCGTGAATGATGGTCATAATCATATAATGGATCAAAAAAAATAAATTTCATGCAACAGTTCAGTTTATGTTTTAGCAAGGTAAAAAAAGACTGTTTAAAGTTTATTAAATCTCAAGAAACAAAAGCTGATAGATTTAAAAATAAAGAAAGAATGATTAAATCTTTTTTAATTCCAATATGTTTCTGGATAAGTAATAAGACCAATAAAAAAAAACCTTATTTTGTTGGTTTAGCAGGGGGTCAAGGAACAGGAAAAACAACAATTAGTTCTTTGATTAAAATAATTTTAACTAAATATTTTAACTTAAAGGTTTTTAGAATCTCTATTGATGATTTTTATAAAACAAGACAAGAAAGGATAAGTCTATCAAAGAAAATACACCCAATGCTTTTAACAAGGGGTGTGCCAGGAACTCACGATATTAATATGATGTTAAGTTTTTTCCGAAAAGTAAAAAGTAAGAAATTCAAGAGGCTTAAGCTTCCAACATTTAATAAAGCTACTGATGATAGGTTTGATAAAAAAAAATGGTATAACTTAAAAAATAAACCAGATGTAATTATTTTTGAAGGATGGTGTGTTGGCGCCAAATCAGAAAAAAATAAATCATTAAAAAAAACAATCAACTCTATGGAAAAAGTAAAAGATCAAAAACAAATTTGGAGAAAATACGTTAATAATCAACTGAAATTAAAATACAAAAAATTATATTCACAACTGAATTGTTTAATTTATTTAAAGGCTAAAAATTTTAGTTTATTGCAAAAATGGAGATTAAAGCAAGAACGTAAGCTTTGGATAAATAATAAGAAAAATTTTAGTTTAAAGATTATGAGCAAAGGTGATGTAATTAATTTTATGCAAACTTATCAGAGAATTACTCAAAATATGTTTAAATATATGCCTAAATATGCATCAATTATTCTTAATTTAAATAGTAACCATCAAATTAAATCTGCAGTATATAAAAAGAAATGAAAATATTTTTAAAAATTTTTTTAATTACAGTTTTTTGCAGTAGTTCTGTTTTAGCAGAAACTTTTAATGCTGCTTTAAAAAGAGCCTTTGAAACTAATCCAGAGCTTAATGCTGAAAGAGAAAGTATAAATATTTCTGAGCAAGAATATAAAGTTTCTATTAGTTCTTATTTACCATCTATAACTTTAGAGGGGACAAAAAGTGAGGAAGATACAGATAAACTAACAAATCGAAATGGGACCAATGCTTCAATTACAGATGTAGATCCTGAGGTTAGATCTATAATAATTACGCAAACTTTATTTGATTTTGGAAGAGGCGCAGAGCTAGCTAAAAGTAAAATAGGAATAGATTTAGCTAAAGCTAAGCTATTAAAAAAAGAGCAAGAAATTCTATATAAAGCTGCCGAAGCATACACTGGGCTAATTTCAGCAAAGGAAAAACTCTTGATAAATAATTCAAATGTTAATTTACTAGAAAGACAAGTAGAAACTGATAGAATTAGACTTGAGCGAGGTAATATATCTTTATCCGATGTTGCTCAATCAGAGTCATCCCTTGCTGGTGCAAAAGCCAATTTAATTAAAGCGGAAAATGATTTTTTAACTAGCAGATTAAATTATGAAAATGTAATTGGTCAATTAAACGATACTGAAAGTTTAGATAAAAACTCGATTAATAATTTAAATTTACCTAAACAACTAAGTGATGCTATCGAAATATCAAAAAAAAATAATCCCAATTTAATTATTGCTCAGCTTGAATATGAGCAGTCAAAAAAAGATACTATAAGCGCAAGATCAGATTTATCACCAACTGCCAAATTGTCTTTCGATAGATCTGAAACAGATGATTTGAGCTCTACATATGATGAAAGAGAAAAAGATGTTTTAAAAGCAACGATTACTTGGCCGTTTTATTCTGGTGGAAAAAATTATGCTAATTTAAATAAAAATAAAAGTACAGAAATACAAAAAAGTTTACTTTTAGATAACTCAATTAAAAAAAATCAAACTAACGTAGCTAGCGCATGGTCTTCATATCAATCTAATCAAAGTTTATTAAATTCTGTTAGAGCTCAAGTTAATGCTGCTGAAATAGCTAATGAGGGAATTGTTGCAGAATATAACAGTGGCTCTGATCGAACCACTCTAGAAGTTATCCAGTCTAATTCTTTATTGTTAAATGCTCAGATTTCATTAGCCGATTCTGAAAAGAATTATATCCTCTCACAATTCAATCTCCTTAAGTCTGTTGGTTTATTGAATAGTGAATATCTAAAAATTAGGTAATTATTGACTTTTTAGAGTGAAAATAAATTAATCTTGCTAATGAGAACAAAATGTGTACATTTATAAGATGATTCGAGTATTAAAAAAATTAAAAAATGAGGCAAAAAATGACTAAAAACAACCTAAAAGTAGTTAAATCTACAAAAGATCAAGAATTGGAAAATAAAGAGAAAAATAAAGCATTAGATGCTGCTATCAGTCAGATAACTGACAACTTTGGAAAAGGCTCAGTTATGAAGCTGGGCGAAAAAAGAGCAATGGATATCGAGTCGATATCTACAGGTTCTTTAAGTTTAGATTTAGCTTTAGGAATAGGTGGATTGCCTAAAGGAAGAATTATAGAAGTATATGGACCAGAGTCTTCAGGAAAAACAACATTAGCATTACAAGTAGTTGCTGAAGCTCAAAAAGCTGGTGGAATTTGTGCCTTTGTTGATGCTGAGCACGCTTTAGATCCAGTTTATGCAAAAAAATTAGGAGTTAATACTGAAGAGCTTTTAATCTCTCAACCAGATGCTGGTGAACAAGCTCTTGAAATAGCAGATACGCTAGTAAAATCAGGCTCTATTTCAGTTATTGTAATTGACTCTGTGGCAGCTTTAACTCCAAAAGCTGAAATTGAAGGTGAGATGGGTGATCACCATGTTGGTCTTCAATCAAGATTAATGAGTCAGGCTTTAAGAAAATTAACTGGTTCTATTTCAAATACAAATACAATGATGATTTTCATTAACCAAATCAGAATGAAAATTGGAGTTATGTTTGGAAGTCCAGAAACAACATCAGGTGGTAACGCACTCAAGTTTTATTCATCTGTAAGAATGGACATTAGAAGAATTGGTGCCATCAAAGACAAAGACGAAATTATTGGAAATACTACAAGAGTAAAAGTAGTTAAAAATAAAGTAGCACCACCATTTAAAGTTGTTGAATTTGATTTGATGTATGGAAGAGGTATTAGCAAAATGGGTGAGTTAGTCGACCTAGGTGCTAAAGCCGATATTATTGAAAAATCAGGAGCTTGGTATGCCTATAAAGGTGAGAAAATTGGACAAGGTAGAGAAAACGCAAAAACTTATCTTGCACAAAATCCTAAAGTTGCTGCAGAAATAGAAATGGCAATTAGAGAAAAAGCTGGTGTGATTTCAAAGAAAATTGAAGGAAATCCACTAAGTCCTGAAAAGATTGAAAAAGAGAAGAAAGTAGCTGAAAAAGAAGAAGCTAGCAAAGATGCTGCTCCAGCTAAAAAGAACTAAAATTAAAGGTCATCTTTAAATTATAAAGGCGCTTATTATAAGCGCCTTTCCCCCTTATCGTTATCTAGACATAGAACAAAAAAGCTGTATTTTAAAAATATGGCAGACAAATCATTAAATGAAATAAGAAGTACGTTTCTTAAATACTTTGAGAAAAACGATCATAAGATTGTTGAGTCTAGTAATTTAGTTCCAAATAACGATCCAACTTTAATGTTTGCAAATTCAGGAATGGTTCAATTTAAAAATGTTTTTACTGGTTTAGAAAAAAGAGATTATCAAAGAGCAACAACCTCACAAAAATGCGTTAGAGCAGGTGGCAAACATAATGATTTAGAAAATGTTGGTTATACGCCAAGACACCATACTTTTTTTGAAATGTTAGGAAACTTTTCTTTTGGAGATTATTTCAAAGAAAGAGGAATAGAACTCGCATGGAATTTAATTACCAAAGATTTTGGGTTAGATAAAAATAGGCTTTATGTAACAGTTTTTCACGAAGATGATGAAGCATTTAATTTTTGGAAGAAAATAGCGGGTTTTAGTGATGATAGAATAATTAGAATTGCAACATCTGATAACTTTTGGTCAATGGGTGAGACTGGTCCTTGCGGTCCTTGCTCAGAAATATTTTATGATCATGGAGATCATCTAAAAGGTGGACTACCTGGAACTAAAGATCAGGACGGAGATCGTTTTATTGAAATTTGGAACTTGGTCTTTATGCAGTATGAGCAAGTCTCAAAGGAAAAAAGAATAGATTTACCAAAACCTTCTGTTGATACAGGAATGGGATTAGAGAGGATTGCAGCTCTTTTACAAGGCACACATGATAATTATCAAACTGATCACTTTAAGAAATTAATTAGCTCAATATCTGAAGTAACAAAAGTCAAACAAAAAGATAAAAATATATCAAGTTTTAGAGTAATTGCTGATCACTTAAGAGCAAGCTCATTTCTTTTGGCTGAAGGAGTTTTACCTTCAAATGAAGGTCGTGGATATGTTCTAAGAAGAATTATGAGAAGAGGGATGAGACATTCTCATTTGTTAGGATCTAAAGAACCAATTTTTTATAAAATTTTTGACTCGTTAAAAAAGGAGATGTCAGGAAATTATCCAGAGCTTGAAAGGTCTCAATCTTTAATTAAAGAAACTTTAAGAATGGAGGAGGAAAAATTTTTAGTTTTACTAGATAGAGGTATCAAAATTTTGAATGATGAGATTGCAAAAATAGACAAAGTTTTACCTGGGGATGTCGCTTTCAAGTTATATGACACCTATGGTTTTCCATTAGATCTCACAGAAGATATTTTAAAAAACAAATCATTGAAAGTTGATCATAAGAAATTTGATGAATTGATGAAAAAAAGCAAAGAACTTGCAAAAAAGAATTGGAAAGGTTCTGGAGATAGCTCTGAGGAGGCGATTTGGTTTTCAATTAAAGATAAAACTGGTCCTACAGAATTTTTAGGTTACGAGTCCAATCAGTCCGAAGGTGTTGTATTAAATCTTATTAAAAATAATAAAGAAACAAAATCTTTGTCTAATGGTGAAGAAGGAATGATCATTACAAATCAAACTCCATTTTATGGAGAGTCAGGAGGTCAACTTGGAGATAAAGGAACAATTGTTTCAGGCAACTCTGTTTTTGAGGTAGAGGATACACAAAAAAAACTTGGAGACTTATTTGTTCATTATGGATCTTTGAAAACTGGTGAAATAAAAATCAATGATGTAGTAGAGATGAAAATAGATGTTGAGAGAAGGGATAATTTAAAAGCTTACCATTCTGCTACACACTTACTTCATGAGTCCCTAAGAAGAACCTTAGGTAAACATGTTATGCAAAAAGGATCATTAGTTGCTCCAGATAGGTTAAGATTTGATTTTAGCCATATGAAACCAATTACTAATGAAGAGCTAGAGACTATAGATAAATTAGTTAATGAATATGTTTCAAATAGTTCTGAGGTAACAACAAGAATTATGACACCAAAAGCAGCTATAGAAAAAGGCGCACTTGCTTTCTTTGGAGAAAAATATGGAGACGAAGTTCGTGTTGTATCAATGGGTAGAGAAAAAGATGCATATTTTTCAACAGAATTGTGTGGAGGAACTCACGTCAAAAACACTGGAGATATTGGAAAATTTAAAACTGTAAGTCAATCGTCTATTGCTGCAGGTGTAAGAAGAGTTGAGGCTCTTAGAGATAAACAGCTTGATGATTTTATAAAGAATAAAGAAAAGTTGTCTACTTTATCTACTCAAAAAGATGAAGAGACTATCAAAGATTTGTCATCCCAAATAATAAAACTTGGAGGTAAACCGAAGGTTGATAATAAAGATTTAAAAGAAATTATAAAAAATCTTTCGAAACAACTTGAGCAACTAAATGTTAACTCAGTTCTTCAAGATAAAACCAAAAATATTATTAAAGATGAAAAGATAAATAATATAAAAGTTAGATTTCAAAAAGTTAAAGATTTACCTCCGAAAGATTTAAGAAAATTAGTTGATAATGGTAAAAAAGAATTAGGTGATGGTATTGTAATTGTTTTTGCAAGCAGTGAAGATAAGGTTGGACTGGCTGTTGGAATTACTAACAAATTAGTCGATAAATATGATGCAGTAAAATTTGCAAAATTAGGATCAGAAATAATTGGTGGAAAAGGTGGTGGTGGAAGAAAAGATTTTGCTCAAGCAGGAGGAATAGATAGGAGTAAAATTGATGAAGCTTTCGAAAAAATTAAAAAACTAATTTAGTTTTTTTTTCAAATTTTTATCAATTACATCTAAGAATTGATTAGTTGTTAGATATTTGCTTGATGGTCCAATTAAGATCGCAAGATCTTTTGTCATAAATCCACTTTCAACGCAATCAACACATACTTTTTCTATTATATTTGAAAATTTTATAAGCTGATTATTTCCATCTAACTTACCTCTATGAGCTAATCCTCTTGTCCATGCAAAAATTGAAGCTATTGGATTGGTAGATGTTTCTTTTCCCTGTTGATGCATCCTGTAATGTCTTGTTACAGTTCCATGAGCTGCCTCTGCCTCCATAATTTTTCCATCAGGTGTTAGCAATGTACTAGTCATCAATCCTAAAGATCCATAACCTTGTGCCATAGTATCCGATTGAACATCGCCATCATAATTTTTGCAAGCCCAAATATATTTTCCACTCCATTTCATAGCACACGCGACCATATCATCAATTAATCTATGCTCATAAGTTATTTCTTTTTCTTCAAATTTTTTTTTAAACTCTTTATTGAACACCTCTTCAAAAATATCCTTAAATCTTCCATCATATTTTTTTAAAATAGTATTCTTTGTGGATAAATAGACTGGCCAATTTTTAATTAGTCCATAACTAAAACAAGATCTAGCGAAATCCTCAATAGATTTATCTAAATTATACATTGAAAGCGCAACTCCAGGTCCAGTAAAATTAAAAACCTCATGTTTGATCTCATCCTTCCCATTTTCTGAAGTCCACTTAATTTCCATCTTTCCTTTCCCGGGTACTTTAAAATCAGTAGCTCTATATTGATCACCAAAAGCATGCCTTCCAATTACAACTGGATCAGACCAAGATGGAACTAATTTAGGTATATTGGAACAAATTATTGGCTCTCTAAATACAGTTCCGCCAATAATATTTCTTATTGTTCCATTTGGTGATCTCCACATTTTTTTTAATTTGAATTCTTCTACACGTGCTTCATCTGGAGTAATAGTTGCACATTTTATTCCAACCCCAAATTTTTTGATTGCATTCGCAGAGTCCACTGTAATCTTATCATTAGTATTATCCCTACTTTTCATACCTAAATCAAAATATTCAATACCAAGATCAAGATAGGGAAGAATTAATTTCTTTTTGATAAAATCCCAGATTATTCTGGTCATTTCATCACCATCTAACTCTACAACTGGGTTTTTTACGGTAATTTTGCTCACTTATATTTTATCTTATTAATTGAATTTCGCGATTTTATATACATATTAATGAAAAATTATCAAATAGAAGAATATGTTTAGTAAGATATTTCCAAAGATACACGCTGAAGGATATAAGTTTTTAGTTATAGCCGGAGTTATAACTATCTTGTTTTATAGTTTTAATGATTTTTTCGGTCTTATAGGTTTAGTTTTAACAATTTGGGTTTATTATTTTTTTAGAGATCCAGATCGAGTTATTATTGAAAATGACAACTATCTTGTCAGTCCAGCAGATGGAGAAGTTATAAAGGTGGAAGAAGTTGATGGACCGAAAGAGTTAGGACTTGAAAACAGAAAATTTAAAAAGATTAGTATTTTTATGAATGTGTTTGATTGTCATGTAAATAGATCTCCGTGTAGTGGAAAAATAGAGGAAATTTTATACAAACCGGGAAAATTTTTAAATGCTTCTCTTGATAAGGCAAGTGAAGATAATGAGCGAAACTATTATAAGATTAAAGATATCAATAACGATGATGTAATCGTCGTTCAGATCGCAGGTTTGATTGCGCGTAGAATTGTATGTGAGTCAAACAAGGCTCAGGACTTGAAACAAGGAGATAGAATTGGAATGATTAGATTTGGAAGTCGCGCAGATATTTATTATGAAAATTATGAACCTTTAGTAAAAGTTGGACAAAAAGCTATTTCAGGTGAAACGTTATTAGCAAAAAAATAAAATGGAAAAACCAAAGAATAATCTTAAAATTGTTTCTGATAAGAAGGCAAGAATAATCTTACCAAATGCTATTACTTTAATTGGAGTTTGTTTAGGCCTGAGTTCAATTAAGTTTGCTATTGATGGAAAATTCGCAATTGCTATAATTGCAATTTTATTTGCTGGATTAATGGATGCATTAGATGGTCGAATAGCAAGATTAGTTAAGGGCACTTCAAAAATGGGTAAAGAACTTGATTCCTTGGGTGATGTAATTAGCTTTGGTGTTGCACCATCACTTATTATGTACTTTTGGAATTTACAATATTTAGATAAATTGGGTTGGTTTATTTGTTTAATCTATGTTGTTTGTGTTGCTTTAAGACTTGCAAGATTTAACGTGAATTCCGAGGAAGATCCATCTTGGAAAGATAATTTTTTTGAGGGTGTACCATCACCAGCTGGAGGATTGATTGTTTTATTACCTTTAGTTATAAGTTTTAGCGGTCTCTCAGAAATATTTGGTCAAATAAATTATGATTTATTAGTTCCAATATTTTTTATCATAGTTTCAGTTTTATTAATAAGCACAATTCCAACATATTCTTTTAAGAAGATAGTTATACCAAGATCAATGACTAAATTTTTATTATTTGGAATAGTTTTATTTTTTGGTGCATTATTGGTTTATACATTTAAGGTTTTAGCAATAAGTTCTATTGTTTATATTTTTTTAATTCCAGTAAGCTATTTTCATTACAAAAAAATTAAAAAAGAAAAAAACATTATTTCAGACAAAGACGAAGATCTTGAAGATATACTGTAAATGAAAAAAAATGTAATTGTTTCTTTAGCAGATGCTAATTATTTTCCATTATTAGAGGAGTTAATTAATTCTATAAAAAGATTCAAAGAAAGCCAGAAAGTTGCGATTTGTATTTTAGACGCTGGATTGACTGAAGATCAAAAAGAGAAGCTCTTAAAAAAAGTGGATGAAATTAAATTAGCTGAGTGGGATATTGAGGTTCCAAGTTATAAGGTTAAAGGTAAAGATTGGCTTAAAAGCCAAGTCTCTAGAGCATTTTTGCCAAAATATTTTCCTGATTATGAGAAATACTTATGGATAGATTGTGATGCATGGGTAAATGATTGGGAAAGTGTTGAATTATATTTTAAAGCGTGTGAAAATGGAAAATTAGGTATAACTCAAACTATAGGTCCAGGATACAAAATTACATCGAAAGTAAATTGGTTATTTGGAAAATTAGCTATAATCAAATCTCAAAACTTTAAACATGCTGTAAAATCTAATCTTGGATATGAAAAGGCTAGAAAATTAGCTTTTGCACCGCATATAAATATAGGCGTTTTCTCTTTAGAGAAAAAGTCTCAGGGATGGAAAGTGTGGCAAGAAAATTTATCTACAACTTTAAAAGCTGGAAATATTTTTGGTTCTGAGGGTTTAGCAATAAATATGGCTGTTTATATCGATGAATTAGAAACGGAGTTTTTACCTTTAAATTGTAATTGGATTATAAGTAATTTACTTCCAAAATATGATGAGATAAGAAATACTTTTGTAGAGCCATATTTGCCTAATCGGAAAATAGGTATAATGCATTTAGCTGCTGGAATATGGAAAGATGGCAAAGATATGAGATTACATAAAGATGTTCATATTGAAATTAAAACTCTAAATAATAATAAAGTAGTAAAAAGTCTCAGATTTATTAATTAATTGAAAAAAAATAAAATATCAAAAAATTGGATTAATAAACAAAAAAGAGACACTTATGTACGTCAATCTAAAGTTGATGGATATAGAGCTAGGTCAGCATACAAATTAATTGAAATTAACGAAAAATTTAAAATTTTTAATGGTGGAATGAATGTTATTGATATTGGGGCCGCTCCAGGAAGTTGGTCTCAATATGTTTGTAAAGTTATAAAAAATGGCAAATTAATTTCTGTTGATTTAAAAGAAATGCAAGAAATAGAAAACACTATTCAAATAAAAGGAGATTTTACGGATGAAAGTATCCAGAATAAGATCAAAGGCTATCTAAATAAAAAATTAGATGTAGTAATTTCAGATATGGCAGTGAATACTACTGGTATAAAAAACCTAGATGCCATACAAACTGGAGAGTTATGTAAAGAGGCTATGATATTTTCAATAAGTGTTCTTTCTGAAAAAGGCATTTTTATTTCAAAAATATTTATGGGTAGCACCTTTAATGAAATTGTCGCACTAGGAAAAAAAAAATTCAAAGAAGTTAAGGTTTTTAAACCTAAATCAAGTCGAAAAGATTCCAAAGAAAGTTTTATAATTTGTAAAACTCTTAGATAGTCTCTTTAAATTTTAAAAGAATCGTATATAAATGATTATGGTTCCTATAAAAGAAGCACTTACCTTTGATGATGTAACTTTAGTTCCGAAGTATTCAGAGATACTGCCATCTGAAGTTGATACAAGCATAAAATTAACGGAATCTCTCAAATTAAAAATACCATTATTATCTTCTGCTATGGACACTGTAACAGAAAGTAAAATGGCTATAGCAATAGCTAAAGTAGGAGGTTTAGGAGTTATTCATAGAAACCTGGATATTAAAAAACAAGTTTTAGAAATTAGAAAAGTAAAAAAAAATAATTTAATGGTTGGCGCAGCGGTTGGAGCTGGTCCTAGTGAATTTAAAAGAGCAGAGGCAATTTTGAGAGAAAATATTAATATGATTGTTGTAGACACTGCTCATGGACATACCAAAAAAGTTTCAGAGATAATTAAATTTATCAAAAGAAAAAAAAACAAAAGAACTGCACTATGTGCTGGTAATATTGCTACCCCTGAGGCAGCTAAATTTTTACTTAAATTAGGAGTTGATGTTATAAAAGTTGGAATAGGACCAGGATCGATTTGCACGACAAGATTAGTTGCAGGCATAGGAGTACCTCAACTTAGTGCAATTTTAAGTGTTAGACATGGTATAAAAAATAAAGATGTAAAAATTATTTCTGATGGCGGAATAAAGTATTCTGGAGATCTAGCAAAGGCTTTTGCAGCTGGAGCTGATGCTGTAATGATTGGCTCTTTATTTGCAGGTACTGATGAAACTCCTGGTAAATTAATAAAAAGAAATGGAAAATTTTTTAAAAGTTTTAGAGGCATGGGATCAGTAGGAGCTATGAATAAAGGATCAGCGGATAGATATTTTCAATCAAAACAAAAAGACTCTTCAAAATATGTTCCAGAAGGGGTTGAGGGATTTGCAAAATACAAGGGTGGTGTAGGTGCTATTATTTATAAATTAATTGGTGGTTTGAGATCTTCTATGGGATATCTTGGTTCAGGACAGATTAAATATCTAAGAGATAAACCAAAGTTTGTTAAAATTACAAAAGCTGGTTTTTATGAAAGCATGGTTCATAACGTTGATATAGTAAAAAGTGACAACAAATACTAATGATTAAAAAATTAAATTATTTACTCGTTCTCTTTTTCTTAATTAATATTTCTAACGTTTCAAAAGGAAATGAAAATTTTTTTAAAGAGGGTTTAAAACTTTATAACAATGAAAAATATGAAGATGCACGTTTTATGTTTGAGAGAAGTATTGTATTCAACCCTAAAGACTCAAATTCATATTTATATTTAGCAAAAATTTATAATATTAAGGAAGACCAAAAAAAAGAGGAAAAAAATTTAGAAGCGACATTACTTCTTGAACCTGACAATGAGGAAGCGATTTTAATGTCTATGAAGATAGCCTTAGCAAAGTCAAATTATTCAAAAGTAAAAAAATTATCAAAAACTTTTATTAAAGTTTGTAAAGAAATGTGTAACGAAAATGAAGTTGTTCTAGAGACTCTTGCAAATATAGAGCCAAAAAATGATTCTTAATATAGGATTAAAAAAAATCTTAATTATAGATTTTGGCTCTCAGTTTACACAATTGATTGCAAGAAGAATTAGAGAGTTGGGTGTATTTTCTGAAATAGTAAGTCACAAAAAAGTTAAAAGTAAAGATATCACACCACTTACAGCAGGCATTATTTTATCTGGCGGACCATTGAATGTCTATGAGTCAAAAAAATATTCTTTTGATAAAAAAATTATTGAAAAAGATGTTCCTGTTTTAGGTATATGCTTTGGGCATCAAATTCTATCAAAAATTAATGGAGGAAAAGTAAAACAATCTAAACACAGGGAATTTGGTTTAGCAAAAATTTATAAAAAAAAGGAAAGTCTTTTAATTAGAAATTTTTTTAAAACTAAAAAAATGACTAAAGTTTGGATGAGCCATGCTGATCAGGTTTCAAAACTTCCTAAAAACTTTAATGTAATAGCATCAAGCAGTAATTCAAAATTTGCGATTGTAGAAAATAAAATTAAGGGTTTTTATGGAGTCCAATTTCACCCAGAGGTCACACACACAGAAAATGGAAAAAAACTTATAAGTAATTTTATTTTCTTGATTTGTAAAGTGAAAAAAAACTGGTCTTCTAAAGATCAAAAAATGAAATTAATAAAAGATATAAGAAAAAAAGTTGGTACCAAAAAAGTTATTTGTGCTTTATCCGGGGGAGTGGATAGCAGCGTTGTTGCTCAATTATTAAATAAAGCTATTGGAAAAAAATTGTATTGTATATTTGTGAACACAGGATTATTAAGAAAAAACGAAGAAAAAGAAGTAGTAAAAACTTTTAAAAAAAAACTTAAGATTAATTTAATTTATGTAAATGCTGAAAAAGAATTTATCAAAAAACTGACAAATGTCTCTGATCCTGAAAAAAAGAGAAAAATAATTGGAAATTTATTCATTAAAATATTTGAACGCTATGCTAAGAAAATTAAAGATGTTAAGTTTCTAGCGCAAGGAACTCTTTATCCAGATTTAATTGAAAGTAAATCAGTTACAGGAAGTCAAACTTCAAAAATTAAATCTCACCATAATGTTGGAGGTCTTCCTAAAAAAATGAAATTAACTTTAGTTGAGCCACTTAAATATTTGTTTAAAGATGAGGTAAGAAAATTGGGCTTAGAACTAAATCTTAGTAAAGAAATTATATCTAGACACCCTTTTCCAGGTCCAGGATTAGCAATAAGAATACCAGGCATTATTACAAAAGAAAAAATTGGAATTTTAAAAGAGGCGGATCATTATTTTATAAATTCGTTAAAAGAACAAAAGTTATATAGTAAAATTTGGCAAGCATATGCAGCTCTTCTTCCAGTAAAAACTGTCGGAGTAATGGGGGATAATAGAACTTACGAGTACTTATGTTTGTTAAGAGCTATAACATCAGAGGATGGAATGACTGCTGATTTTTACGATTTTAAAAAAACATTTATTCAAATGATTTCAAATAAAATTGTAAATAGCATAAGAGGTATAAATAGAGTAGTTTATGACGTAACATCTAAGCCACCAAGCACTATTGAACTTGAATGAAAAAAATTAAAAAAATTTTAAGTAAGAAAAATAGATCCAAAATTGTATGTCTTACAGCTTATTCAAAAAATGTAGCTGAGATAGTTGACAAACATGCAGATATTGTTTTGGTTGGAGATTCATTAGGTTCAGTTTTATATAATTATTCGACAACAAGAAGAGTTACTTTAACAGAAATGATTAATCATTCTAAGAGTGTAAGAATGGGTATAAAAAAAAGCTTAATGGTAGTTGATATGCCTTATAAAACATATTCCACAAAAAACTTGGCACTTAAAAATGCAAGAAAAATAATAAAGGAAACAAAATGTGATGCTGTCAAATTAGAAGGTGGAAAAAAAATTATAAAACAAATAACATATTTGATAAAAAACAAAATACCAGTTATGGGCCATCTTGGTCTACTTCCGCAATCAATTAAAGGAAGCTTTAAATCTAAAGGAAAAAATATAAAAGAAATTAACGATCTTCTTAATGATGCCTTACTACTTCAGAAAAAAGGTGTATTTGCAATAGTTCTTGAATGTGTGAAAACGGCTGTTTCAAAAAAAATTACACAAAATTTGAAAATTCCTACAATTGGAATTGGTTCTTCAATAAACTGTGATGGTCAAGTTCTTGTTACTGACGACTTAATTGGTCTTAACGAAACAAATATTAAATTTGTTAAGAAATTTTTAAATATTAGGAAATTTCTGAATTTAGGAGTTAAAAGATTTGCTTCTGAAGTAAGATCTAAGAAATATCCTACAAAAAAATATTCTTATTAGAAATATTTCTTAAATTGTTCGTTGATTGATAAAATATCTAAATCTACAAGACCTCCAATTATCAATTGTAAGGCTACAAGTAAAATAAAACCCAAACCAACGTAGGCAATCCATAAATGTTTTTGAATATAGCTGGCAAGATATGTTGCTAAAGCTCCTGTTAGGACTACAGAAAGAACAAGTCCAAATATCATAAAACCAAAATTTTCTTTTGCTGCACCAACTACCCCAATTACATTATCAAAACTAATCATTATGTCTGCAAACAAAACTTTATAAACACTTTGTATAAAAGACGGTTCTTTAGATTTTTTAGTTTGCGGTTTTATCTTTTTTATTTCGAAGAGGTCTTTTCTTAAATCATTTACTATCCAAATCAAAAGAAGACCACCTAATATCTTTATAAAGTAGAATTTAAATAAATAGGTTGCAAAAAGTGCAAATATTATTTTAAAAATTAAAGCACCAGCAACACCCCAATAAATTATTTGTTTTTTATTTTTTGGAATAAAATTAGCTGAAATGACACCAATGATTATTGCATTATCTGCTGTTAAGATAATAGTAATAAAAATAATTTGAGATAATATGAGTAATTCTTGTAGCAAAGTAAAATTATAATATTCGAAATTAAAAATAATTCAATCAAAAGTAGTATAATTTTTTTATTGATAAATTTTTTAATACATTATGAAATACAATTAAAAAAAATGGAGGATAAATGAAGTTTATGAAATATTTAATAAGTGTTTTAGTTTCATTAATTTTGTCAATAAATGTTGCTACTGCAGAAAAATGGGACATGGCTCTTGCTTATGGAGCTGGAAACTTTCATTCTGCTAATGCAGCTGAATTTGCAAAAAATGTAACAGAAAAAAGTGGCGGGAAGCTACAAATAGTTACTCATCCGGGTGGTTCGTTATTTAAAGGAGGAGAGATCTTTAGAGCTGTAAGAACAGGACAAGCTCAAATTGGAGAGAGATTTATGTCAGCTTTAGGAAAAGAAGATCCATTACTAGAGGTAGACTCTCAACCATTCTTAGCAACATCATATTCCGATGCTATGAAGTTATATAAAGCTTCAAAAGGTGAAATTATAAAGGGATTGGATGAAAAGGGTTTAGTATTTCTTTATGCAGTACCATGGCCAGCTCAAGGTCTTTACAGTAAAAAAGAAATTAATTCTGTTGATGATCTGAAAGGATTAAAATTTAGAGCATATAATTCAGCAACAATTAGAATAGCTGAGTTAACGGGTATGGCTCCAACTAAAATAGAAGCAGCTGAAATAAGTCAGGCATTTTCAACAGGGGCTGTCGAAAGTATGATTACATCACCAACTACAGGAAAAAATTCTAAAATTTGGGAAAATGGTGTTAAATATTTTTATGACATTGCAGCTTGGTTTCCAAAAAATATGGTGATTGTAAACAAAGATGCTTGGAATAAATTAGATAAAGCAACTCAAGATCTTGTTATGAAGCAAGCTGCTTTAGCTGAGAGAAAAGGTTGGCAGTTATCAAAACAGGGAAATGTTGGAGATAAAAAAGCTTTGGCTAATGCTGGAATGGTAGTAGGTAAAGTCAATTCATCTTTACAAGCTCATTTTGAGAAGGTTGGGCAGACTATGGCTAAGGAATGGTCTGATAAAGCTGGATCAAGAGGTGCAGCGGTTTTATCAGCTTATAAATAATTCAATTTTAAAATTAAGGCCACTTATTTTATTTAAGTGGCCTTAAATCAACATGTTTGAATCTTTAAATAGAAATCTAAATCATCTTTATAAATTTTCAGGGTATATTGCTGCAATATTTTTAATTTTTGTAGCAGTATTTATCCTTATTGGTATATCGTCCAGGATTTTTGGTTTTTATATCAGAGGACTCGCTGAATATTCCGGCTATTGTATGGCCGCAGCATCTTTTTTTGCTTTATCATATACATTTGTTGAAAGTGGTCATATTAGAATAACCCTTTTTTTAGAAAAACTATCAGGGATAAAAAAAAGGATAGTTGAAATTTGGTGTTTAACTTTAGCAAGTTTTTTTGCAGGATATTTAGCATTTTATTTTATAAAAATGTTAATTATTTCATACAAATTTCAAGAAAGAAGTGAAGGGGCTGATGAAATTTTAATTTGGATACCTCAAACCAGTGTAGCGATCGGATCTACAATATTTTTTATAAGTGTTTTTCATCAATTAATCTTAATGATCAAAAAAATTAAATGACAGAAATATTTTTAACAATATTTTTTATCAGTGTTTTGTTGTTTTTCTTAGGTTCGGGTATATGGGTGGCCTTAAGTATGATTGGGGTGTCTGCCATTGGAATGATGTTATTTACTTCAAGACCAGTTGGAGATGCTATGGCAACAACAATATGGGGCACATCATCTTCATGGACTTTGACTGCTTTACCACTCTTTGTTTGGATGGGAGAAATTTTATTTAGAACAAAATTATCTGAAAATCTATTTAAAGGACTTTCACCATGGATGCAAAGGCTACCTGGAGGATTAATACACGTTAATGTAGTAGGATGTGCTTTATTCGCAGCTATATCGGGTTCATCTGCAGCAACTGTTGCTACAGTTGGAAAAATGTCAATTCCTGAATTAAGAAAAAGAAATTACCCTGAAAAAATTTTACTTGGAAGCTTAGCTGGTTCGGGAACTCTGGGTCTATTGATACCACCTTCAATTATTCTGATCATTTATGGAGTTGCAGTTCAAGAGTCTATAGCAAAATTATTTATCGCTGGAATAATACCAGGCATAATGATCGCTTTAATTTTTATGTCATATGTGATTATTTGGTCATTAATAAATAAGAGTGAAATGCCAAAAAATTTTGAGAAATATTCTTTCTTTGAAAAAGTCAAAAGATCCAAACAACTTTTACCTGTTATATTATTAATTTTGGCTGTAATAGGGTCAATTTATACAGGAATAGCAACTGCTACGGAAGCTGCATCCTTGGGAGTTGTTGGAGCTTTAATTCTATCTTATTTTCAAAAAAGTTTAAATTTAGATACATTTAAGTCATCTTTATTAGGAGCGACTAAAACCTCGTGTATGATTGCTTTTATTTTAGCTGGTTCAACGTTCTTATCTTTAGCTATGGGTTTTACAGGATTACCAAGAAATTTAGCAATATGGATACAAAATATGGATTTATCACCATACGTATTAATTTTTGTTTTAATGATTTTTTATATTATCTTAGGAATGTTCCTTGATGGCATATCAGCAGTCGTATTAACAATGGCAATTATAGAGCCAATGATTAGACAAGCAGGTTTTGACATGATCTGGTTTGGTATTTTTTTAGTTATTGTAGTTGAGATGGCTCAAATAACTCCACCAGTTGGTTTTAATTTATTTGTTCTTCAAGGTATGGCCAATAAAGACATGGGATACATTGCAAGAAGTGCTTTTCCATTATTTTTATTAATGGTACTTGCAGTAATTCTTGTTGTAGCATTTCCTGAAATTGCTTTATGGATGCCTGAACAAATGGTTAAAAATATAAATTAATATTTGGAAACTTTTTCACCAGCTATTATTGCTTTTAATTGATTGTATTCTTCACACTTACAGCTCTCTAATATTTGTAGTCTTTCAACTGCAAGGTTATGTCTATTTGTTGCAACATATAGTTCACCAAGATATTCATTTATACCTATATGATTTGGTTTTAAAGATAATCCCTCAAGATAATATTTTTCTGCAGTTTGATAATCACCAAGTTTTCGTGTTGTAAATCCAAGGTAATTTAGTGTATCAGCTTTGTTAGGTGATTTAATATTCGATTTAAGTAAAAGCTTTTGTGCTTTTTGGTATCTTTTTTTTGCTTTTTCTAATTTACCTTTTTTTTCCTGTTTTTTTGCAACTTTAATGTGCGAAACAGCTTTATCATAATCAGTTTTAACTTTACTTGTTCCACCGCTGTCACCACCATCGCCTCCAGAACCAGCTGAGTAAGAATTTGAAATTAAAAAAAGGCACATAACAAATGTAATTAAAGTTTTTTTAATCATTGTTTAAATTTCTCCATTTTATTTAAAGGGTTTAATATCATTTTATTATCTAATAAATTTTTTTTAATGGCTTTAGCAGTCATTAAAGAACTAACGTTATCACCATGTATGCATACTGAGTCTATTTCGCAAGGTATTTGCTTCCCACTGTGACAATTAAGTGCCTGATTTTTGACCATAGTCAATACATGTTTTTTTGCTAATTCTGGGTCGGTTATTAAAGCATGTGGTTTCTTTCTCGACACAAGATTTCCATCATCTTCATAATTTCTATCAGCAAATATTTCACAAGCTATTTTCATATCTAATTTTTTTGCAGCCTTCTCCATCTTAGATCCAGTTGGCACTAAATATATCAAATCTTGACTAATTTCTTTTATAGTTTTTGCTAAAGTAGATGCCAAATCAATGTCCTCGCATGCCATATTATTTAAAGCACCGTGCGGTTTGATGTGAGATACATTTTCTCCATAATTAGAAGCAATATTTTGAAGAATTTCGTATTGATCAATTATAAGTTTTTTAATTTCTGTAGAAGATAAATTCATTCTTTCTCTTCCAAAATTTTCTGGATCATTAAAGGATGGATGTGCACCTATACTTACTCCGTTTTTTTTTGAAATTTTTACAACTTGACTCATGGTTTCGTCGTCACCAGCATGATAACCACACGCAACATTGGCTGAATTCACTATTTCTAATAAGTCTGGGTCGTATTTATTAGAATGGTGTTTTGATTTTTCACCTAAATCACAATTTATATTAATTTCCATAGTATTAAATCTTAAGTATAACATGGCATGATAAAAAATATATCAAATCTTGGTGACGCAGCTTTGTATTGTGATTTTGGAAATGATATTAGTAAGGAAACTAATAGCAATGTTATTAGATATTTTAAGACTATTCAGAAAGAAAATATTGAGGGAGTAAATAATCTAACCCCATCATACAATAAACTAATTGTTTCTTTTGATTTGAGAAAAACTAATTTTAAAAGTTTAAAAAGATTAATTGAAAACCTTGACATAAAAAAAAGTGAGAATTTGAAAAATAAAAGAATTCAAATACCGGTCTGTAGAGATGAGTCCTTTTCATTAGATATCAAAAAATTGGAAGAAAAATTAAAAATTAATAAAGAAAAAATTTATAAAAATTTTTTTAATAAAGAATTTTTTTGTTACATGACAGGTTTTATTGCTGGCATGCCATTTCTCGGTGATCTAGATAAAAATTTGAGAGCAAAACGTCTTGAAACACCTAGGGTAAAAGTTCCTAAAGGATCAGTTGGTTTTACTGAACAGTTTGCAAATATTTATACATTCGAAAGTCCTGGTGGGTGGAACATAGTAGGCAATACACCATTAAATATATTTGATAGTTCTAAAGAAAAAGAACCAAATTTAATTAATCCAGGTGATACGGTTATTTTTAATGAAATATCAATAGATGAGCATCAAAAATACAATGAGTAAAAATCATTTTAAAATTATCAGGGCTGGAATTAATACTACATTCCAAGATCAAGGTAGAAACAACCTTTACCATATTGGAATTCCATTTAGTGGTGCTATGGATAATAGAAATTATCTTTTATCAAATAAGCTTGCTGGAAATGAATCAGAGAGTCCAGCTTTAGAATTTGCTTATCAAGGGCCTTTACTAAAGTATCATGGAGATAAAATCAATATTGTTGTGACTGGTGACGTAAATTTCAATATAAAAAAAAAAAAAGATTTAATTAATGGACAGTGTTATCAATCTTATATTCTTGAGAATGATGATGAGCTAGACATTATATCCACTAATAAATCTGTTTATGGATACATAGCGTTTGGGGGAAAATTAGATTTAAGATATCAGTGGTCAAGCTGCTCTATTAATACAAAAGCAAATATTGGCTCAAACAATGGGAGAAAGTTAGAAGATAATCAAGAGATAAAAATTTCTCACATTAATAAAAATTTGAGTAATAAAAAATTAAATTATGTTAACACAAAATTAGAAAACATAAGAATTATTAAAGGAACAAACTTTAATTATTTTTCTGAAAAAGGAAAAAAAATTTTCTTAGAACAAGAATTTAATGTTTCTAAATTATCTGATCGAATGGGTATGAGATTAGAGGGAAAAAAAATAGAAAACGTTGTTGATACTAATATAAAATCTGAAGGCTTAATCAAAGGGGTTATTCAAGTTCCAGCAGACGGAAAACCAATTATTATGCTTTCTGATCACGGCACCATAGGAGGTTATCCTAAAATAGGTGTTGTTATAAGTGCAGATTATGACAAATTAGTTCAATTACCAACAGGCTCAAAAATTAAATTCAAAGAAGTCGATTTAGCTAGTGCAGAAAGTTTATTTAAATTGTATGAATTGGAAACTCAAAATTTAATTTCACAAATATAATGAATATAGTTAGAAATTTACCAGGTCCACTGCTTATATTTTTAGGCGCTCTAAGTTTAAGTTTTGGTGGATTAATTGTTAAATCTTTTGAGGGAGCATCACTATGGCAAATTTTATTTTGGAGATCTTTATTTTTCTCTATGACAGTTTTAGCATTTTTAATTGCAAGCTATAAAAAAAAAACCTTTGAGTCTTTTTATAAATCTGGTCTACCAGGATTTATAGGAGGAATTGTACTTTCATTTGGTTTTTGTGGATATGTATTTGCTATGTATAATACTACAGTTGCAAATACTAACTTTATAATATCGCTTCAAATTTTATTTCTTGCGATATTCGGATATTTTTTTCTTAAAGAAAAAATAAATCTAATTACACTAATTTCTATTCTTCTTGCAATGTTCGGTGTTTTATTGATGGTTGGAAATTCTTTAACTCCTGGAGAACTTTCAGGAAATTTAGCAGCATTCACAATGCCAATCACTTTTGCAGTATTAATAATGATAGTTAGAAAATTCCCTACAGTTGATATGGTACCAGCACAGTTTGTTGCAGGTCTTAGTTCATGTTTGATTGGCTTCTTACTTTCAACCAAGATCATGATTTCACCACATGATATCTTTCTAGGTTTTTTAGCTGGATTTTTTCAAGTTGGATTTGGCTTTATATTTATAACAATTGGTGCAAGAACTACACCATCTGCTATGGTTGGAATAATTATGTTATCCGAATCTGTTTTAGGACCAATCTGGGCGTTTCTTTTTGTAAGTGAAAGACCATCCATGTTTGGATTAATTGGAGGAGTAATTATTCTTTTTGCTGTATTATTGCAGTTTTATTCACTTTTAATTAAATCAAAAAAAACTGTTTCTGATTGACTTTTGCAAACACTTGTAAGATTATTCCGATACGGGAGAGACTACAGATTATCGTAGCGCCGAAGGAGCAACCACCCAGGAATCTCTCAGGCAAAAAGGACCGTAACATATTAACTCTGGAAAGAGATTAAATTCTCGCCGAAGGAGTAATACTCTCAGGCAAATATACAGATGGGTAAAAGAGTTAATATGGATACAAAAAAGACATCTTTATATCAACTGCATCAAGATAATAATGCAAAATTTGTTGAATTTGCAGGTTATCAAATGCCAATTCAATACTCTGACGGAATAGTTGAAGAGCATAAATTTACTAGAAACCATTCTGGTATTTTTGATGTTTCGCACATGGGCCAATTATTTATTCATGGAAAAGAAGATTTAGTAAATGATCTAGAAAAAATTTTTCCGTTAGATTTGAAAAAATTAAAATTGAACCACTCAAAGTATAGTTTCTTAATGAATAGCGATGCTGGAATATATGATGATCTGATAATCACTAAAATAGAAAATGGTTTTTTGATTATCCTTAATGCAGCTTGTAAAGAAAATGATTTTGAAATCTTAAGTAAATTATTAAATAATAAATATGAAATGGTTTTAGATGAAAAAAGATCTTTGATTGCTATTCAAGGACCTAAATCGGTAGAAATTTTAAATGATGTTATTAAGGGTGTTGAGGATCTTAATTTTATGACAGGTAATTGGTTTTTGTTAAATGATAAGAAAGTTTATGTTACTCGTTCTGGATATACTGGTGAGGATGGATTTGAAATTTCTGTAGAAAATGAATTAGCAGATAAATTTACAAGAAAATTAATAGAAAAAGGAGCTAAATTAATTGGTCTAGGAGCTAGAGATACTTTGAGATTAGAAGCTGGACTATGTTTGTATGGCCACGAGCTAGATAAAGGTAAGACACCAATTGAAGCTAATCTTAAATGGGCTATTTCAAAAGAAAGAATTTCAAAAGGAGATTTTATTGGATCAGATATTATCATTAAACAACTAAACGATGGAGTTCAGAAAGTTAGAGTTGGAATCAAACCTGAGGGAAGAATTATAGCTCGAGAAAAAACTAAAATATTTAATCAATCAGACTTATATATTGGTGAGATTACTAGTGGCACATTTGGACCAAGTGTTAATGGACCAGTAGCTATGGGTTATGTTGAAAACGAATTTTCAAAGAAAGATACAAAAGTTTTTTTGGAAGTTAGAGGAAAAAAACATCCAGCAAATATTTGTGGATTACCATTTTATAAAAAAAACTATGTGAAAGGAGCAAACTAATGAGTGAAGTTAAATATTCAAAAGAGCATGAGTGGATTAAATTAGAAGGAGATACAGCTACAATTGGTATTACAAAACATGCTACAGAAATGTTAGGAGATATAGTTTTTACAGAGCTTCCAGAAAAAGGTTCTAATGTAGAGAAAGATGGAACAGCAGGAGTTGTTGAGTCTACAAAAGCCGCAAGTGATGTGTATACACCAGTCAGTGGAGAAGTGGTTGATACCAATCAAGCTATTGTAGATGATCCATCAAAAATTAACCAAGATCCTGAAAATACCGCATGGTTCTTTAAGTTAAAGATTAAGGATAAATCAGAAATGGATTCTTTAATGAATAAAGATGAATATAATAAATTTACAAAGGAGAGCTCATCATAATGTTACATAATTCCCAAAAAGATTTTTTAAAAAGACATATTGGTCCTTCTGAAGAAGACCAATCAAAGATGTTAAAAAAATTAAATTATAAATCTCTGGACGACTTAATAGATAATACTGTTCCAGAAAAAATACAGTTTAGAGGCGAATTAAACATTGGTGAGTCGAATTCA
Source organism: uncultured Pelagibacteraceae bacterium (assembly GCA_902626725.1). Classification (GTDB taxonomy): domain Bacteria; phylum Pseudomonadota; class Alphaproteobacteria; order Pelagibacterales; family Pelagibacteraceae; genus Pelagibacter. The sequence goes on along the minus strand of CACOGI010000002.1, from coordinate 24,397 downwards.
GAATATGAAGCTTTAAGAAAACTAAAAGCAATTTCAAAACAAAATCAAGTTTACTCAAATTTTATTGGTATGGGCTATTATGGAACCTACACACCATATGTGATTTTAAGAAATATTTTAGAAAATCCTGGATGGTATACTTCTTATACACCTTATCAGCCAGAGGTAGCACAAGGAAGATTGGAAATGTTATTAAACTTTCAACAAATGATTGTTGATTTCACAGGAATGGATATTGCAAATGCATCTTTACTAGACGAAGGTACAGCAGCAGCAGAAGCTATGGGTCTGAGTCACAGACTTAATAAAAGTGATAGTAATTTAGTTTTTGTCTCAGAAAATTGCCATCCACAAACAATTGAAGTTATACAAACAAGAGCAGAACCTATGGGTTTAAAAGTTCTCGTTGGGAATGAGGACAAAATTTTAGAGCAGTTAAAAGAAGATATTGTTTGTGGAATTTTACAGTACCCTGGAACTTTAGGTGATATTAAAAATCCTAGTGAGGCAATAAGTAAAATTCATAAAAAAAATGGTAAAGCAATTTTAGCATGTGATCTTCTCGCACTTGCTAAACTAAAAACACCAAGAGAGCTAGGAGCCGATATTGCAGTTGGTAGTTCTCAAAGATTTGGTATTCCAATGGGTTATGGAGGACCTCACGCAGCATTTTTTGCAACTAAAGATGAATATAAAAGATCAATGCCAGGAAGAATTGTTGGTGTGTCAGTTGATAGACATGGAAATAAAGCTTACAGATTATCACTACAAACTAGAGAGCAACATATTAGAAGAGATAAGGCGACTAGCAATATTTGCACTGCACAAGCTTTATTAGCAATTGTTTCAGCTGCATATGTAATTTATCATGGGCCTGATGGAATTAAAAGTATTTCTGAAAGAGTTTCTCAATTAGCAAAAAACTTTGCTGATAAGATCAAACAATCTGGATACGAATTATATTCAGATTATTTTTTTGATACTGTAACAATTATTACAAAAGAAAAAACTGATCAAATTTTCAAAAATGCTTTGGCTCAAAAAGTTAATATAAGAAAAGTAAATTCAGAAATGCTAACCGTTTCTTTTGATGAAAAGAAAAATGTTTATAGAGTAAATCAACTATTAAAAATTTTTAATGCAGCTGAATCAATCAAAAAAGAAGATCCGACAGTAAGTTTACCCAATTTACCAAAAAATTTATTAAGAACTTCTAAATATTTAGAGCATCCTGTTTTTAATTCTTATCATTCAGAAACAGAAATGCTTAGATATCTTAAAAAGTTAGAGGATAAAGATATAGCTCTTAATAGAACTATGATTGCGCTAGGCTCATGTACCATGAAATTAAATGCTACTGCAGAAATGATACCTATTTCATGGAGAGAACTGGCAGAGCCTCATCCGTTTGTGCCTATTGAACAGATGGAAGGATACAGAACAATGTTCACAGACCTTAAAAATTGGCTAAGATCAATTACTGGTTTTTCAGGAGTTTCACTTCAGCCAAATGCAGGTGCTCAAGGTGAGTATGCAGGATTAATGGTAATTAGAAAATATCATTTAGATAGAGGTGATAAAAATAGAAATATATGTCTAATACCAAGCTCAGCACATGGAACTAATCCAGCAAGTGCTCAGATGGTTGGAATGAAAGTTGTTGTGGTTAATTGTGATAAAGAAGGAAATGTTGATTTTGAAGATTTAAAGAAAAAAGCAGAAATTCATTCTGAAAATCTTGGAGCGTTAATGGTAACTTATCCATCTACTCATGGAGTTTTTGAAGAAAAAATATCAGATATCTGTGATTTAATTCATAAACATGGAGGTCAAGTTTATATGGATGGGGCAAATTTAAATGCTCTTGTTGGAATTGCGAAACCTGGAAATTTTGGACCAGATGTTTGTCATATAAACTTACACAAAACATTCTGCATTCCTCATGGTGGAGGAGGACCTGGAATGGGACCTATTGCGTGTAAAAGGCATTTGCAAATATATCTGCCTAACCACCCAGTTGTTAAAGACTGCGGTCCTGCAACAGGTATTGGTCCTGTTTCAGCAGCTCCTTGGGGTAGCTCAAGCATCTTATCGATTTCTTGGATGTATATTAAAATGATGGGGTCCGAGGGATTAAAACTCGCTACTCAAGTTGCAATATTAAATGCAAATTATATTGCTAATAGACTTAAAGATCATTTTCCGATTTTATATAAAGGATCTAAAGGCAATGTTGCACATGAGTGTATAATTGATATTAGAACAATAAAATCAGAAACAGGTGTAACTGAGGAAGATATCGCCAAAAGATTAATTGATTTTGGTTTTCATGCACCAACAATGTCATGGCCAGTAGCTGGTACTATTATGATTGAACCTACTGAAAGTGAAAGCTTATCTGAACTTGATAGATTTTGTGAAACATTAATTAAAATAAAACAAGAAATTGATCAAATAAAATCTGGTAAGTTCGATAAAGTTGATAATCCAATTAAGAATGCACCTCACACTGATACTGAATTAGCATCTGATGAATGGACGCATAAATACACTAGAGAAGAGGCAGCTTACCCAGCTAAATTTTTACGGGCAAATAAATTTTGGCCTCCAGTAGCAAGAGTAGACAATGTATACGGTGATAAAAATATTTTTTGTACATGTCCAAGTATGGATGAATTCAAAGAAGATGCAGCATAAAGTTTAATGAAAATTGCTGTTGTTGGGTCAGGAATTTCAGGCTTAAGTGCTGCTTACTACTTGTCAAAAAATCATCACGTGGACTTATTTGAAAAAGAAGATCATTTCGGGGGACATTCTCATACAATAGATTTAACATTTGGAACTAAAAAAGTATCAGTAGATATCGGTTTTATTGTGTTTAATTTTAAAACATATCCAAATCTAATTAGATTTTTTAATGAAAATAAAATTGAAATTGAAAAAAGTGACATGTCATTTTCAGTTTCAGTTGAAGACTCACCTTTTGAATATTGTGGTAGAGGATTAAATGGAATTTTTTCTAATCGATCTAATCTGATAAATTTTAAATTTTTAAGAATGTTTTTTGATATAATTAAATTTTATAAAAAGTTTGATAAATTTAATGAGTTAGATGAAGAAATAACACTTGGTGATTATTTAAAGAGAGAAAGGGTCTCAAAAGAATTTATAAATTGTCACTTGATTCCTATGGTTTCTGCTATTTGGTCTATGCCACCTTATGAAGCAAACCAAATGCCATTAAAATTTTTTTTGAAATTTTTTCAAAATCATGGTTTGTTTAAATTAAAGAATAGACCTCAATGGTATACAGTTTCAAATCGAAGCAGAACTTATGTTGAAAATATTCTTTCTAAGATAAGTGGTGAACATTTTAAAAATTATAAAATTACTAAAATTAAATCTAATGACAATGGAATTGATTTATATTACGGCGGTAAAAGTGAATTTTTTAATTATGACAAAGTTATTTTAGCTACCCATGCTGATGAAGCACTATCAATGATTGAAGATCCTTCAGAAGATGAAAAGAAAATTCTAGCTAACTTTAGTTATAAAGAGAATATTGCTTATATCCACACAGATGAAAAAGTTATGCCAAAAAATAAAAAAGCATGGTCCTCATGGAATTCTTCAATTAAAAAAAATGAAATTGAAAAGAATTCAATCACATATTGGCTAAATTTATTACAAAATTTAAAATGTGAAGAAAATATTTTTTTAACATTGAATCCTTATTTTGAAATAGATGCATCAAAGGTTTTAAAAAAAGTGAAATTTACTCATCCTTATTTTAATCAGTCAGCACTTACATATCAAAGTAAGCTTAAAAATTTACAAAATAAAAGAAATATTCTTTTTTGTGGCAGTTATTTTGGTTACGGTTTTCATGAAGATGGAATAAAATCATCTATTGAAATGCTAAAAAACCTTAATGACTAGTTCAATTTACAATGGAACAGTAATTCATAAAAGATTTAAACCAAAGATACATTTTTTTAAATATAAAGTATTTTCACTTTTAATCGATTTATCTGAGTTAAATTTTTTAGATAAAAATATAAGCTTTTTTTCATATAACAAATTTAATTTAATTAGTTTTTTTGACAAAGATCATGGAGAAAGAAATGGAACTTCATTATTTGAATGGGTTAAAAAAAATTTAAAAGAAAATAAAATAAATCATGAAAATATTAAAATAAAACTTTTGTGTTATCCAAGAATTTTGGGCTATGTGTTTAATCCGTTAAGTATTTTTTATGTTTACAACAATAAAGAAGAATTAATTTCAATATTATATGAGGTTAAAAATACATTCGGAGAACAACATACTTATATTTTTAAGGTAGAAAATGACAATCTTTTACAACATAATTGTGAAAAAAAATTTCATGTTTCACCATTTATTGAAATGAACTGTAATTACTTTTTTAGAATTTTAAAACCTTCAGAAAAAATATCAGTCATAATCGATCAATATCAATTTAATGAAAAAATATTATATGCTTCTCAAGACGGCACAAGAACAGACCTTACAAGTTCTCATCTAATGAAATCTTATTTAAAACATCCACTAATGACCTTTAAAATTATTTCAGCGATACATTTTGAAGCGTTTAAATTATGGGTTAAAGGAATAAGATATATTAAAAAAAAATTAAAAATAAAAAATAATATAACATTTGAAAATTAATGAATTTATATAACTTTATAGACAAGATCGTATTTAGGATTTTGCAAGATATTGATTCTGGTTATTTGGAAATCACAAGCTTTAATGGGGACATAATTAAATTTGGTAATCCCGATGATTCTTTAAAGGCTAATATAAGAATAAAAAAACCCGATTTCACTTTTAATTTGATTAAAGGTGGAAGTATTGGTTTTGCCGAGTCTTATATGAAAGATGAATTTGAAACAGACGATCTATCAAACTTAATTGAAATTACAGCTCGAAATATAAAAGTAATCTATAAATTTTCAGGACTATTAGATTTATCAGTAATAAATCTTTTAAAAAATATTTTTATTAAGAATACAAAAAGCAGAAGTAAAGAAAATATTGCTAAACATTATGATTTAGGAAATGAATTTTTTTCACTTTGGCTTGATAAAACTCTTACATATTCAAGCGCTATCTTTGAGGAAAAAAATCAAGATTTATCAGAAGCTCAAAATAATAAATATCAAAAATTAATTAATCTGATTAAACCAAAGAATGGAGATAAAGTTTTAGAGATAGGATGTGGTTGGGGAGGATTTGCAGAATATTTAGGAAAAAAATACGACATAAAACTAGATTGCATTACTATTTCTAAAAAACAGTACGAATTTGCAAAAGAAAGAATTCATAATTGTGGTTTGAATGAAAAAGTTAATATTCAAATAAAAGATTATAGAGATTTAAAAGATAAATATAATTCAATAGCTTCAATTGAAATGATCGAAGCAGTAGGTCAAAATTATTTACAAAGTTATTTTAAAACGATTAAAGAAAACTTAGCAAATAGTGGTACAGCGGCAATCCAAGCGATTACAATAGATGATAGTTTATTTGATAGGTATAAAAATAAACAAGATTTCATTCAAAAATATATTTTTCCTGGAGGATTCCTTCCAAGTAAAAATAGTTTAAATAAATATGTGTCTGATAATGGTTTAAGTATCAAATCATATGACTCATACTCAGATCATTATTCTAGTACATTATCCTTGTGGAGAAATGAATTTAATAAAAAGTGGGACTTAATTAAGAGCCAAGGTTTTGACTCAACATTTAAAAGAATGTGGGAATTTTATCTTTCATATTGTGAGGCTGGATTTAAATCAAAAAACATTGACCTAATTCAATTTTCATTACAGAATAAATAACTAAAAGGAGAGTTGTGAGAAAAATAATAAACTTTAAAGCAATTTTGTTGATAATTTCTTTATTCTTAATTACAAACTGTTCAAATAATAGTGCTATGAAACCAGAGGATTTTAAAAATAAAGAACCAAGATTAATTATTGAGGAATATTTATCGGGAAATGTTAAAGCTTGGGGTGTTTTACAAAATAGATCAGGAAAAGTTACAAGACAGTTCTCAGCAGACTTAAACGGAAAATGGGATGGTAAGCAGCTAATACTTGATGAAAAATTTAATTGGGATGATGGTGAAATTCAAAATAGGCAATGGCAAATAACTAAAATTAATGAAAATAACTATGAAGGTACCGCAGGAGATGTTGTAGGAACAGCAAAAGGTTATTCATATGGACCAGCATTTAAGTTTGAATATGTTCTTTTAGTACCCGTCAAAGGAAAAGAGATGAAAATTACTTTTGATGACTGGATATTCAAGCAAGATGATCGTGTTGCAATAAATAGAGCAACTATGACTAAGTTTGGTTTTAAAGTTGCGGAACTTACGGTTGTTTTTGTTAAAGACTAATTTTCCATTACTTTTAAAAGTTAATAATAATCATTCTAAAAAAAAGTTTGAGATTAGTTATCATTCGCTAACAATTTTATTGTATTTAATTCCTAAAGAAATACGATCTATTTATGGAAACTCAAAACTATAGTTGTAAAAAGTGTGGACTGACTGTTTCATCTATTTGCTCTAAGTGTGATAGAGTTGTAGATGTAAAAGTTCTTGATAATGGATGCATTGTTCAACAAACAAAATGTGGTGATTGTGCTAATGTACCTGTTATCAAAGACGTTTGTGCTCAACAAAAAGCTTAAAAAAAATTAATTATTTTTTTTGATATTTAGTCATTTTACCAATTAAACTAAAATAAATTTTGCTTGGTAAAAAACTTAATATTTTAAGTATATAAGTTAGAGATTTTGGAAAATGGATTTCAAAACTATTTTTATGTATTAATCCATCAAAAATTTTTTCAGCTGCATAATCTGTAGTTTTTAAAAATGGCATTTTAAAATCATTTTTATCTGTCATTGGTGTTTTTATAAATCCAGGAGATACCAAGCAAACCCGCACATTTGATCTTTTAAAATCAAAATATAAACTTTCTGCTAAATTATTTAGAGCAGATTTAGAAGGTCCATAACCAGTTGAATTTGGTAACCCTCTATAACCAGCAATTGATGAAACAATTGTAATAATACCCTCTTTTTTATTTTTAAAATATTCCTCTACAGCTTTGATACTATTCAAAGTTCCAAAAAAATTTACCTTAAATACATCTTCAATTTGTTCAACATCAATATCCTTTTCCTTTTTTGGATTCCAGGTACCAGTTGAAAAAAAACAAATATCAATACTTTGAAATTTATTTTTGATTTGATCAAAAACTTCTTTGCATTTCGACTTATCTGTTACATCTAAAGGAAATCCATAAATATTTTCATTACTATCAGAAATTTCTTTAAGTAGATTTTCGCGTCTTGCTGAAATTGCTACATTCCAACCTTCATTAGCAAATTTTATGGCTAAAGCTTTGCCTATTCCCGTGCTTCCTCCAGTTATCCAAATAGTTTTTTTATTCATTATATAGTGTTGTATAATACTTAAATGCTTAAAAATAAATTTATATCATTTGTTCTATTTTTCATAATTACATATTCTGCATCATTTATTGGGGGAATGGCGACAATAAGTTTTAAAGAACCGTGGTATTCTCAGCTAGTAAAATCAAATTTTAATCCTCCAGACTGGGTTTTTGCACCTGTTTGGACGACACTATATTTAATGATGACATTAGCAATATGGTTTTACTGGCACAGTAAAAATAGAGAGATGAATACAATATATATTTATTTTATTCACATAGTTTTTAATACAACTTGGAGTATTGTTTTCTTTGGACTTCATCAAATTTTATTAGCTTTGATTGTATTAGTGATTCTAATTATTTTGATAATTATTCTTATTCTAAAATTTAAACGTGTCAATTATGTAAGTTCATACTTGATGATTCCCTATTTACTTTGGAGTTGCTATGCACTATTTCTAAACCTTAACTTATATATTTTAAACTAGTATGGATGATGTTGTTATTGTTGGTGGTGGAATTATTGGTACTGCCACTGCTTATTTTTTGTCAAAAGAAGGCAGAAAAGTAAAAGTTATTGAGAGAGATCCAACATATAAAACAGCTTCTTTCCCTTTATCGCTTGGAGGATTTAGAAGACAATTTTTTCAAAAAGAAAATATTTTACTAGGAAAATTTGCGAGAGAATTTATTTTTCAAATACCTGAATTGTTAAAAACAGAAAAAAATCCTAAACCAACAGCTAGTATGGTAACAAATGGATATCTCTTAATGTTTGGGCCTGAACATGCTGAGGAACAATATAAAGCTTTGGAAAATCATAAAGCTTGTGAAGCTGGTACAAAGAATATTAAGGGATCAGAATTAACAAAATTTTTTCCATATATTAATAGTGATGGAATAGAAACAGCAACGTTTACTGACAATCAAAGTGAAGGATGGATCGATCCTTTCATGTTCCATGGAGCATTAAAAAGTAAGGCGATGGAACTTGGTGCCCAATTTGTAAAAGGTGAAGTAAAATCTCTATCTGAAATTAAAGCTAAAACAATTATTTCTGCAGCTGGGTGTTGGACAAAAGAATTATTAGAAGATATTCCAGTTGAACCACAAAAACATACTGTATTTAGAGTAAAGTGTCCAAAGCATATTCCAGATATGCCATTAACTGGAGATCTAACAACAGGTGTATATTGGAGACCTGAAGGTAAAGAGTATTTGGCTGGGTCGCCAAAATCTGTTTTCGATGCTAAAGACTTAGAGCCAACTTGGGATGATTTTGAAGAACTTGTTTGGCCTGCACTGGCACAAAGAATTCCAGCTATGGAAGAGTTAAAGTTAACAGGAGGTTGGGCTGGCTACTATGACTGTAACAGGCTTGATAATAATGCTGTTGTTGGAAAACATCCAAAATTTGAAAATGTTTATTTAGCTACCGGTTTTACTGGTAGAGGTCTTATGCAGGCACCGGGAATAGGTAGAGCATTAACGGAGTTAATTACAACAGGCGCGTACCAATCAATTGATATATCAAACATGGCTGTTGAAAGAGTTTTAGGCAAAGAGGCAAGACCAGAACCTTACGTTCTTTAATTAAGTTCCACAAAAAGTTTGATACTTCTCAACAGAATTAGATGGAATTTGATAATTAAAAATATTGTCTTTTTGAGAATAAGGATCTTTCAAAATTTCAACAAGTTGATTAAGAGGCTTAAAATCATTTTTTTCTGCTGACTCTAAAGCTTCCTCAACTTTGTGGTTTCTTGGAATAACCAATGGGTTATTATTCTTCATCAATTCTAAGTATTTATTTGGTGAGTTATTATTTTTAGATAATCTTTCTTTCCATCTTTTTTTCCAGTTCATAAAATCATTATCATCAAACAACGTATCTTTTTTTGGAGTAAGATCCATTAAATGACAAAACGTATTTGTATAATCTGCCTTTTTCTCATGCATCCAAGTCAATAAATCTAAAATTAAAAATTTGTCTTTATCTTCTAAACCAAATAATCCTAATTTATCTCTCATCATATTCATCCATTTTTCTTCGTATTTTTTTTCAAAAGAATTAATTTTTTCAGTAGCTATTTTAATAGCTTTATCTTGATCTTTATCGATTAAAGGAACTAAACATTCTGCAAATCTAGCTAAGTTCCATTTTGTAATAACAGGTTGATTACAATACGCGTATCTACCCATTTGATCTATTGAACTAAAAACAGTTTTTGGATCATAGCTATCCATAAACGCACATGGACCATAATCAATAGTTTCCCCAGAAATTGTCATATTATCAGTATTCATTACTCCATGAATAAAACCTACACGCATCCAATTAACAACTAAATTACTTTGTCGGTCTATTAAAAGATTTAATAAATCTAAAGCTTGATTATTTGAATTTTTTATTTCAGGATAATGTCTTTCAATTGTGTAATCTAACAAAATTTTTAATTCATTTTCTTTTTGTCTTGCTGCGATATATTGAAATGTGCCAACTCTTATATGACTAGAGGCAACACGAGTAAGAATTGCACCCTGTAAGGCTGTCTCTCTCTGAATTTTTTCTCCAGTTTTTACCACTGCTAGACTTCGTGTAGTAGGTATTTTTAAACCATTCATAGCTTCACTAATTATGTATTCTCTTAACATTGGACCTAGAGCTGCACGCCCGTCGCCATTTCTTGAAAATGCAGTTTTGCCAGAACCTTTAAATTGAATGTCGTATTTTTCATTTGATTTTGTAGTATGTTCACCAATCAAAACTGCTCTACCGTCACCAAGCATTGTAAAGTGTCCAAACTGATGACCTGCATAAGCTTGGGCAATTGAATTACTCCCCTCTGGTAATAAATTCCCTGAAAAAATTTTTGAAAGTTCAAATTTATCAATGTTTGAAAAATTAAGATTTAATTCAGAGGCCAAACCTTCATTAAATACTACTAAATCAGGATTTTTTACAGGGACGGGGTTTATATCTTCTTTAAAAGATTCTGGTAAATTAAAATAGGTATTTTCGAAATTCCAATTAACTCTACTCATAAAAAAAGCGATTTATAATAATATAAACCGCTTTTTTTTAAATTTTAAATCTATTTTTTCTTATATTTTGCTGCTTCCTCTGAACCACCAGTTGCAGACCCTTTACTATAAGAGTGGGCACCCATACCAGCTAATTGACCATCTTTTACAATTAAATATTGATTTCTGATCTCTTTCCCTTCAAAGAAACATTCCAGTATCTCTCGCACACCATCAGCATATCTTGCTTGAGCTGTCAATGATGTTCCTGATGTATGAGGCGTCATTCCATGATTTGGCATACTTCTCCACACATGATCATTTGGAGCTGGTTGAGGAAACCAAACATCTCCTGCATAACCACTCAATTGACCGCTTTTTAACGCTTTTGCAATTGCCTCACGATTACAGATTTTTCCTCTTGCAGTGTTAACTATATAAGCTCCTTTTTTCATTTTACTTATCATTTTATCATCAAATAAGTTTTCTGTTTCAGGATGAAGAGGACAATTAATAGTCACTACATCACAGACTTTAACCATTGATTCTACTGATTCATGAAATGTGAGATTAAGCTCTTTTTCAACAGCATCAGGCAGTTTATGTCTATCAAAGTAATGCAAATGAACATCAAAAGGTTTCATCTTCCTTAAAGCATCTAAACCAATTCTACCGGCTGCTACAGTTCCAATATGCATACCTTCAACATCATATGATCTTTGAACAGCATCAGCAATATTCCAGCCACCTTCATTAACGATTCTATGTTGATTATGATAATCTCTTACCATTGAAACAATCATCATAACAATATGTTCAGCTACAGATCTAGAATTACAATAAGTTACTTCTACAACATCAATTTTGTTATCCATTGCAGCCTGTAAATCAACATGGTCTGAACCGATACCAGCTGTGATTGCCATTTTAAGGTTTTTAGCTTTTGCTATTCTTTCTTTTGTCAAATAATATGGAAAGAATGGTTGAGAGATAACAATGTCGGCATCAACAATATGTTTATCAGCCTCACATCCATCTCCATCTTTACTATTAGTAACGACTAATTCATGTCCGTTGCTTTCTAAAAACTTTCTTAATCCAAGTTCACCAGACACACAACCTAGTAACTGTCCTGGAGTATAGTCTCTACCTTTTGGTGAAGGTAAAGTCATTCCATCTGGGTATTTTTCAATTTTAGGTAATTCAGAAAGTGCATATGATTTTGGCATTCCACCTTTCGGATCATCATATAATATGCATAATATTTTCATTTATTCTCCTGTGTATTTAAATATTTATTTTGGGTATCTAACCTTATTTTAAGGTCTCTAGCAAATGAATTATTTTTGACTTGGGTAAGATTTTCTTAAAATAAATCGGTTTATAATTATTGCGGATATAATGATTATTATAGAACCTGTTATTACAGGGCTGAACAAGTAATCGAATGATACACTACCAACTATGACTATAATGGGATTTCCTCCGGCAGGAGGATGAGTAACATTAAATAAAATCATTAAGCCAACACCAAAACCTACAGCTATAGGAACGGTAATAAAAATGGGTAATGGCACAAAGTACAAAACAATTAAACCAACGATTGAAGTCACCAGGTGTCCAAAAAATACATTTTTTGGCTGAGCGAAGGGACTCTCTGGATAACCATAAAGTAAAACCATTGATGAACCAAATGATGCGATTAAGAATATTCCAAATTCTGTTTTGTAAGTTAATGAAGTTAAAATTCCTATTGTGATAATAGAAAATAAACCTGCTAAGATAGATTGTTTTGTATTTCCCACAATTAACTAGATACTATTTTTTTAAGTGTCTTGAAAGGTAATAACAAACATTCTTTTCTAGAAATATTTTTTTTTTTAAATAATTTCCTCAAAAATAGCCATTTTTCGTCAATTATTCTTAAATTTCCATCAAAATATGATTTTGCATCATCACATAACTCATTTAATTTCTTCTTTTTATTATTAATTGAAATCTTTGATAATAAACTTGCTGACGCCTGACAATAAACACATGATTTACCTTGGTATCCAAAATCAACTATTTTTTCGTTTTTAATAATTAATTTAATTAACATTTCATCTCCACATAATGAATTTTTTAGTTTAGAAAAATGTGTATGATTTTTAATATCTCTATTATTATCAGCATCTGACGCTATATTTAATATTTCTAAATCCATTTAATTTTTTTTACTTACTTATATAATATAAAAATGAAATCTTATAGCCAAGCGTTAAAAATACTTAAAAAGTCCAAAATTAAATTAAATGATGAAAATATAAATTCATCGAAAAGTTTAAATAGAGTGAGTTCAGTTAATATCTATAGTAATTCAGATTATCCATCAGCAAACAATGCATCATTTGATGGTTATGCAATTAAATCAAAAGATACAAATAAATTAAATAAAAAGATATATCAAAAATTTAAAATAATTGGATCAATTGCAGCAGGAAATAAACCAATTAAAAAAAAGATCAAAAAATTTGAAACAGTCGAGATTATGACTGGTGCGTTAATTCCAAGATCTTTTGACACAATAATCCCAATTGAACAAATAAATTTTTACCCAAATAAAAAAAATGCAAAATATATTTTATTAAATAAAAAAATTACAAAGTTTGAACACGTGAGATTTAAAGGCTCTGATTATAAAAAGGGTGATTTATTAATATCTCAAGGAACAATTTTACAATCTAATCATATACTTGCTTTAAAAACATTAGGTGTAAAAAAAATCAAAGTCAAAAAAAAACTAAATATTTTGTTTTTTTCAACTGGCAATGAAATTACTAATAAAGATAAAATTCATGAATGGGAAGTTAGAAACTCAAATTGTCATTATATAAATTCTTTAAATCAAAATTTTTTATTTAATTTTAAAGATGGTGGGATTTTAAGGGATAATCACAGTAATGTATTTAAGTCACATATAAACAAAATGCTTAAATCCAAAATTGACATGATTATTACATCTGGAGCTGTATCAGCTGGAAAATTTGATTTTGTACCAAGTGTAGTGAGAAAATTTAAATTATCTAATTATTTTAAAAGTGTAGCAATTAGACCAGGTAAACCTATTTTGTTTGCTAAGATAAAAGGTAAGCCCAAAGCTGTTTTTGGTTTACCTGGAAATCCAATTTCATCAGCTGCTTGTTTTAGATTCTTTGTTTATCCATATATTAGGAGTTTACTTGGTATAAAAGAAGAAATTTCTTTTAAAGCAAGACTAAAGAATGAATTTAGAAAAAAAAATGACCTCACTCAGTTTGTAAAAAGTAAGTTGAGTACAACCAAAAATGGTAAACTAGAAGTTGAAATTTTAAAAGGTCAGGAGTCATTTAGAATTAAGTCATTTATTCAGTCAAATATTTGGGTGATGTTACCTTCGGGTAAAGAAAGATTTAAAAAGGGTGAAACTGTTGATTGTTTTTTTCCAAATTACTCTAACAACAATTTAATTTAAATTATCTATTTTTGTTGTAGTTGTAACTATTTACAATTAAATATTGTCTTATGATTGAGATTAAAAATGAAAAACTCGCAATACCAGTTGTTTTATTTGCAGGTATTCTTTGGTCATTTGGTCCATTAGTAGTTAGATATATGGATCAGCCGGAATTAGTGCCGTGGCAGTATATTTTTGGGAGAGGCCTTACTATTTTTATTGTGTTAAATTTATATTTATATTTTGAAGAGGGAATTCAGTTTTATAAAAATTATTTGAAAATTGGTGTTTCAGGTTTGATTGGTGGGGTAGGGCTTGGTATTGCAATGATTAGTTTTATATATTCAATAACTCACACAACAGCTGCTATTACATTATTGTGTTTAGCCGCAATGCCTTTTTTTACAGCATTACTTGGATTTTTATTTTTAAGAGAAAGAATAAGTGCGAATGTATGGATAGCAATTATACTTGCAACAATTGGAATAATAACAATAGCATTAGGTAATACTCAAAAATCTTCTTTGATAGGGTTTGTTTTTGGAATTACTTCCTCAATTGGTTTTTCAATTTTTTCAGTCTCATTAAGATGGAGAAAAGAAACACCTAAATTTACAACCGTAGCAATTTCTGGCCTATTCTGTTTAATAACTGCCTCATTATTTATAATAAGTAAGGATTTATCATTTTTTTCTACAAGTTATAATGGAACTTTGTTTTCTTTACATGGAACTCTAGTTTGTTTTGGTTTGATTTTATATTCAATAGGCTCAAAAGCTATCCCAGCTGCAGAACTAACTTTGTTATCTTTGACTGAGGTTATTGGTGGAATTTTTTGGGTTTGGTTACCGCTTTTTGGTATTAACGAAATACCATCTACCAACACAATAATTGGTGGGTTCTTCCTTTTCATATCAATCACTTACTATAGTTTGGTTATGAGAACAAATAGAAGATTTATTGCATTGAATTAATAAATTTTTATGGAACGGCCAGATTTTTTTAAATTAAAAAATGGTATAAAAGCAAAGCTCCCTTTTTCAGAAAAAGAGTACAATCAGCGTTTAGATAAACTCAGAATAATAATGGATAGAAAAAATCTTGATATGTTAATTTTAACCTCAATGCACAATGTTGCTTATTATACTGGTTTTATTTATTGTTCTTTTGGCCGTCCTTATGGATGTATTATAACTCAAAATAAAATTTTGACTATTTCAGCAAACATAGATGCAAGCCAACCTTGGCGCAGATCACATTGTGACAACGTAATTTATACAGATTGGAAAAGAGATAATTTTTTAAAAGCAATAGTTTCAGTTGTTGATAGTGATGACCCACCTAAAAATATTGGCATTGAAAACGATCATATTACTTTAGATGTTAGAGAAAAAGTTGGCTCTATTTTTTCATTTTCAGTATTTAGTGATATTTCTAAAGAATTAATGAAATTGAGAATGATAAAGTCTAATGAGGAAATACAAATTATTAAAAATGGGGCTAGAATTGCTGATATTGGTGGGGAGGAAATTTGTAAGAATATAAAAGTTGGAGCTACAGAGTTAGAGGTTGCAATTAAAGGAAGAGATAAAATGGAAATAGAGATTGCCAAAACTTATCCAGATGCAGAATATATGGATACATGGGTTTGGTTTCAATCAGGTATTAATACTGACGGAGCTCATAACCCTAAAACAAATCGAACCTTGCAAAACGGAGATATAATGTCTTTAAATACTTTTCCAATGATTTCAGGTTATTACACAGCGTTAGAAAGAACTCTTTTTTTAAATCAAATCAGTGAAGCATCTCTCAAAGCTTGGGAAGCTAATGTAAAAGTTCATAAAAGAGGGTTAGAGCTCATAAAACCAGGAGTCAAATGTTCAGACATTTGTAATGAATTAAATGAGCTTTTTGCTGAATTAGGATACTTACAATACAGGACTTTTGGTTATGGACACTCTTTTGGAATGCTATCCCATTTTTATGGAAGAGAGTCTGGTTTAGAGCTTAGAGAAGATATAGACACTATTTTAGAGGAAAATATGGTAATATCAATGGAGCCAATGATACTAATTCCTGAGGGTAATCCAGGTGCTGGTGGTTACAGAGAGCATGATATTTTAGTAATTGGTAAAGATAGTGCAGAAAATATTACCAAATTTCCATTTGGACCTGAACATAATATTATTGAAGGCTAAAATGAGCAAACAAAAAAAAATTGTAAATAGTTGGAATGAATGGGATCCTCTTAAACATGTTATAGTAGGTAGGGCAGATGGTACATGCATACCAGCACCTGAGCCGGCTCTTGATGCAAAGGTACCAGAGGACTCTGATATGAGAGGAAAATTTGGTCCTAGAACAAAAGACACAGTTGATAAAGCAAATCAATTATTAGATGATTTTTCTAATATATTAGTAAAGCGAGGAATAAAAGTGGATAGACCCACGCCTATAGATTTTAACCAAAAAACCTCAACACCAGACTGGGAGGCTGAGACAATGTTTGGCTGTATGCCACCCAGAGATGTTTTGCTAACTGTTGGAAATGAAATTTTAGAAGCAACAATGAGTTATAGATGTAGATGGTTTGAATACCTAACTTATCGTCCCCTATTACAAAAATATTATAACTCTGATCCAAATATGAGACATGAGTCAGCTCCAAAACCAAGACTAACTGATGCAGATTATCGAAAGGATTATCTATCTGATAAGATAGGTATTCAGAAAAGACTACAATGGACAGAGGATAAATTTTTTGTGACAACTGAGGAAGAACCATTATTTGATGCAGCAGATGTATTGCGTTTTGGTAAAGATTTAGTCGTTCAACATGGTTTCACAACAAATTTAAAAGGCATTGATTGGCTTAAAAGACATTATAAAAATCACAGAGTGCATGCAGTTAATTTTCCAGGTGATCCTTATCCAATTCATATTGATGCAACTTTTACTCCAATTAAAGAAGGTTTAATAATCAACAATCCTCAAAGAAGATTACCTAAAGAACAAAGACGATTATTTGAAAATAATGGATGGGAAATAGTTGATGCTGCACAACCTGCTCATAATGAACCACCTGCATTGTGTTATTCATCAGTTTGGTTATCTATGAATGTTTTAGTATTAGATCCCAAAACTGTTTGTGTGGAGAAAAGTGAAAAATATCAAGCAGACCAACTTGATCAACTTGGCATGGAAGTAATTCCTATTGAGTTAAGAGATGCTTATGCTTTTGGAGGTGGTTTGCATTGTTGTACTGCAGATGTGTATAGAGAAGGGGAATTAAAGGATTATTTTCCAAAACAATGATTTAATTTGGATTTTGCTTTAAAAACTCAATAAATTTTATAACTTCATTAAATTTTTCATCTGGAATGTCTTTATAACTAGCACTAAATTTTTCTCTTACACACAAAGCAACATGCGCGTACGGATTTCTACCCTTTGGATGATAAGGGTGATCAGGTAATTGCCCTTTTAAAAAATCGCCTGCTTGTTGAATTATTTTCCAAAGCTTAATTTTATTTTCTTTATTCATTTAAGATTTATTGTCTTAAAGATTTAAGTAAACAGAGTGTTTTTTAAAAATAAATTTTTTTTATTAATTTTTTTTGGTATCGTTAACTTCAAAAGCATCGAGTCTGTTGAATAGTTCATCTTGAAGGGTTTTATCTTCTTGTTCTTTGATTGCTCTTCTCAATTTTTCTCTTTGTTCAATTTTTTCCTCTCTAATCAATTCTTCTTTAAGTTTAATTCTTTGCTCTTCATCAAATTTTTCTTCCCATTCTTTAATTCTTTGAGCCTCTAGGTCTTTTTGTCTTGCTTCTTCTTCTTCTCTTTGTTTTTGTTCTCTTTGTTTTTTTCTTAATTCTTTCAAATCTTTTTTCTTTTGCTCTTCTTCTCTGATTTTTAGATCTAGTTCACGTTTATTTTGTATTTCTATACTTTGTTGTAAATCAGATTCTCTCTTTTTTAATTCTTTTAACAATTTATTTTGTTTATCTTCTTTGTTATTTAGTTCAACTTCTTTTAATTTGAATTCATCAACTCTATTAAGGAGTTCCATATTTTTATTTTCAAATTCTTTATCTTTAATTCTTATTTCTTTTTCTTTTTGTCTTAAATCATCATCTTTTTGTCGTAATTGTTGATCTTTTTTCCTTAAATCATCATCTCTTTTTCTTACTTGATCCTCTTTTCTTTTGAGTTCATCTTCACGAATTTTAAGTTCTTTTTCTTTCTGTAAATTTTTATTTGCTTCTTTTTTTACAAACTCTTCCCTTAATTTAATCTCTTTTTTTTCGTTACTTTTTTGTTTTTTTTTATAATCATCTATTACCTTATTTAAGATAAAACTTATTTTCTTTGATTTTTTAATTTTTTTTTGTTTTTGAGGCATTTTATTAATTCTATATTTCACTAGAGAATAAATAATTTTTCAATATAAATTTTAATAAAGAATTATTTGAGTGACTATTTTGAGTTCAACCTGAAAGCGATATTCAATTATTTTTAAATCTATTTTTCCTGAGTTTTTTCAGGTTCTTCTATAGGTTCAGTTACAGGGTTTAATTCAATACCTGCAGGAGTAATAGTCTGCGGCATTGCGACAAATTGAGAGTCTGGATTATCTACTGTTTGTCTCACCTTCATTCTATAAATTCCAAATAAGCCAATTATTGAGTGAAAGAAAAATAAAAAAATAAAAAATCCGTTCGAACCCACTATATCCATAAATATAGAACATAGAAATGGGCCACTCATTGCTCCTAAGCCAAATACAAATTGAAGACCTGCGCCTGCCGCAACAAATTTTTCTTTAGGAATATAGTCGTTTGTGTGAGCTAAAATCAAAGAAAACATCGGCAAACTACAAAATGAAAAAAGAATTAAAAAAATGTAAAACCAAGTTTTGCTTGTTGCAAGTCCATCTGGTAAGTACATTTGTCTAGATACTAAAATTGCTAATATTGCAAAAGCAGCAGCACCGAAAGTAGAAAAAACTATTACTTTTCTTCTATCATATAAATCAGATATTTTTCCAACTGGAAATTGAGAGACTGCTCCAGAAATAGCCAAAAGAAAAGTCACAATTGATATTTCTAGTATTGTAAAATTCATTGAAGTTGCATAAACAGCCAACAAAGTAAATAAAGCTGCCTGAATTGTTCCATAAAAAAAAGAGCTCACAATTCCAAATGGAGAGGCGTCATAAAGTTCTTTGAGTGTCATCGCCTTGATCTTTTTAAAGGTTGGAGGTTTTTTTTTAGTTAACAAGATTGGAATTAAAGCTGCTGAAGTTATGACTGAAACTAAAATAAAAGGTTCAAAATTTTTAGGGCTACTAAAATTTAGTAAAAACATGCCAATACCCATGGTTCCATAAAGTATAACCATATAAATAGATAGAACACTTCCTCTATTTTTATTACTTGATCGGTCATTAAGCCAACTCTCAGCAACCGTATAAATACAAACCATACTTACTCCAGTTAGCACTCTTAATAAAAACCAAATAAATGGATGTATTAAAATAGAGTGTACCAAAATAACTAGTGAAGCTAGAGATGCAAAAGCAGCAAAAACTCTGATATGACCAACTCTTGAAATTATATTTGGAATAGTAGCTGCACCAATAAAATATCCTACAAAATATCCAGACATCATAAATCCAGTTGCAGTAAGGCTAAATTCCTCTTGTACAGCTCTTACTCCCAAAAGGGATCCTTGGAAGCCATAAGCCATCATTATACATCCCATACCCAAAAATAGAGCCCAAGAATTTTTTAAAACTTTATTCATAAAATTGATGTAATTATTTGCGATGTATTATTAAATCAAGTCTTAATTGTGACAAGCCTAAGAATTTTTTAACTTTAAAAATGAGTGAATTGCTATTGTTGAAATTATAACTATCCCACCCAAAAGGGTTTCAATACTTGGTTGTTCTTTAATTATCATCCAGACCCAAATTGGCCCTATGATTGTCTCAAGTAAAAAAAATAGGTTTACTTCTGCTGCTGGTATAAATCTAGGGGCAATAGTTACCAACACAAAAGGTATTGCTACACACAAAACACACATTAAAGGAACGATAATTAAGTCATTATTTTCAAGTGCAAAATTTTTAATAAAAAATAAAGCAAAAAAAGCAACAAATAATTTACCTATAACGGCAGCAGGTACTAAATTTTTAGATTTACCTGAGCGAATAGTTACCGCTCCTACAGCGAGACCTACTGAAGTTATAAATCCAAGTATATCACCATAAAAATTACCTAATTTGATAGAGTCAAAAAAAATATAAATTATTGCTAAAAAAGTAATAATTATAGAAACCCATGTTTTTTTATCTGGCGCTTCTTTTAAAATTATTGCACCGAGTATAGCTGATAACATTGGTGCAGTCGCTATCATGACAAGAGTATTAGCTACATTTGTGTTTTGAATTGAAACTACAAATGTAATGTTTGTTATACTAAAGGTAATCACGTAAATAATTCCGTGATAACCACTTGATAGCAACATCTTAAAAAAACTTAGTTTATAAATAATAAGCATTCCGAAAAAAACAGTAAAAAATGGAATAATACCTCTGTAAAAAACTAAACCCCAAGTATCAACATTTGATAACCTTATTAGCAAAGAGTCAGGTGTAATAAACATTACCGCAATAAAAGCAAGCAAGGAACCTTTTTGCTGATCAGTTAAATTTTTCATATTTTAATAAAGATTACAAATTTTTTTGTTATTATTTTATCAAAAAATTTAAAGTGAAGAATATGGTTTTCTAGAAAATATTCTTTTCACCATAGGTTCAAATTCCTCTAGTGTCATACTTTTATAATCTGGATCAAATGAAGCTTGATCCCATTTTTCACAAAAGTAAATAGCATCATCAAAGTATTTATGATCTTTATATTTGTCTCTTTGGTTTTTATTTTTTCCTAAATGGTGAGCATAATAATACATTTGAAATTCGCCATGTTTTTCAATTATCCAATGAGTTTTTTCACTTACATATGGTTTGAGCACCGCAGCAGCATATTCTGAGTGATTAAGTGGAGCTAATTCATCACCAATATCATGAAGCAAAGCAGCGACTACCATCTCTTCATCGGCATTATCTTTAAAAGCTCTTGTTGCTGTTTGAAGAGAATGCTCAAGTCTTGTGATTTTATAACCTTCTAATGTTGAAGTAAGTCCCTTCATGAATTTTAAAATTCTATCAGCGGTGTTGTTGATATAATCTTGCTCATATTCGTCTAATAAAAGATATTCTTCTTTAGTTCCTTTTTTCATCTCTGTAAATTTGACAGTTTTCATTTAATTGTTTGAAGTATTATTCAATAATGATAATTGGGTTATTTTGTTATCACCTAGCTCATCAATTGGTTTAACAGGGTAATCTCCAGTAAAATAATGATCAGTCAACTGAGGGTAAATATCATTTCTTCTATCAAAACCTATTGCTTTATACATGCCCTCTAAAGATAAAAATTTTAATGATTTAGCACCAATATAATCACAAATTTCTTTATTTGTTTTGTTAGCAGCTAACAACTCTTTTTTGGTAGGAGTGTCTACTCCATAAAAATCAGGATATCTTATTTCTGGACACGCGATTTTAACGTGAACTTCCTTTGCCCCAGCATCATATAACATTTTGACAATCTTATACGAAGTTGTTCCTCTAACCAAGGAGTCATCAATTAAAATTATTTTCTTATCCTTTATTGCTGATTTATTCGCATTTAATTTCAATTTTACACCTAAACTTCTTATTTTTTGACTTGGTTCAATAAAAGTTCTTCCCACATAGTGATTTCGCACTAAGCCCAATTCAAAATTCATTGAAAGATGTTGAGCAAAACCTAAAGCTGCTGCATTTCCAGAGTCAGGAACTGGTACAACAATATCAGCATCTATATCATTTTCTTTTGCTAGTTCTGCGCCAAGACTTTTTCTGTGTTCGTAAGCAGTTTTACCATCAAGAACACTATCTGGTCTTGCAAAGTAAATGTACTCAAAAACACATGGTCTAACTTTTTTTTCTGGAAAAGGCTTAATACTTTTTAACTCATCGTTTTCAATTAAAACGATTTCTCCATTTTGAACTTCTCGAATAAATTTCGCACCAATTATGTCTAGTGCACATGTTTCTGACGTTAAAACATAACTATTTTTTAATTTTCCTATAACTAAGGGTCTGATACCAAATGGGTCTCTAACTCCAACTAGGGAGTTTTGAGTAAGCATTACTAAAGCGTATCCACCCTGAATTTGAAAAATAGCGTCAACAATTTTATCTATAGTCTTTATTCTTTTAGATTTTGCAATTAATTGAACAATCGTCTCTGTATCTGAAGTTGTATAAAAAATTGCACCATCCTCTACTAATTTTTTTCTTAATGAAATTGAGTTTGTTAAATTTCCATTGTGAGCTACACCTATTCCGCCAGCATTTGTATCTGCAAAAAAAGGTTGGATATTTCTTAAAGTATTTTCTCCTGTAGTGCTATATCGATTATGTCCAATAGCATAATTACCCTGCAGTTTTTTTAAAATTTTTTCTTTATTAAAATTATCACCCACCAAACCAAATCTTTTTTCAGAAAAATATTGTTCACCATTAAAAGTTACTATCCCACAACCTTCTTGTCCTCGATGTTGAAGAGCATGAAGTCCTAATGCAGTTAAAGCTGAGGCATCTTTAGCGTTGCTAATGCCAAATATTCCACATTCTTCCTTTAATTTAGGATCAAAGTTCTTCAATTTTTTCTTTAGAATCTTGATATTTTTTTTCATTTGGAAATTCTTTAATTAAATAATTACTACCTTTTTCTAAATATGGAAAGATGTATGATTTATCTGTATTTATTGGCCATTTGCTATGATTATAGACAATATGTGTGCCTGAAAATATCAATACACTGATAATGTAGGCTCTAATAAATCCAAAAAAGAATCCAAACAATGTATCTAGACCTCCGATACCAGTGTACCTAATTGCTCTACTAATCCCTCTATTAATCATAAGAACTAAAAAAATTACAATTATAAAAATTGAAATTCCAAGCCCTATATCAAGGACATATTCATTATCAATTATATCTTTGAAGAATGGCTTAATTTTTGGAAATATTATTAATGTTATAATATATGCAAGAAGCCACTTAGTGATTGAAAGTATACTAAGAACAAAACCTTTTTTATAACATTTTATTAATGAGAGGGTTGTTATGATTATATATATTAGATCAATAATTGAAATCTTGTAGTAAAAATCAATTAAAACATCTAGCATTTAATTATTTTTCAAAAGGTTTTACTAACAGTATCAAAGATGGAAGCAAAGTTAAGACTGAAATCATTGCTAATAACATTGCAAGCCCAGTAAAAATTCCAAAATAAATAGTTGGAATGAATTTCGATAAAACTAAAATTGAAAAGCCAAAAACAATTGTAATAGAGGTGTTTAAGATCGCCCTTCCGACTGTCGAGTGGCATAACTCAAGTGTTTTATTGTAATCTTTTGAATTGGTAAATTCTTCCTTAAATCTATAAATGTAGTGAATACTGTTATCTACTGCGATTCCAATAGTAATTGCAGCTATTGTAATTGTCATCATATCTAATGGAATTCCAAGCAATCCTATAATTCCTAAAATAAAAAAAGCCGCTATAAAATTTGGTACCACACCTATCAAAGAAAGTTTGATATTTTTAAAAAGGATTAAAAACATTACAAATATTCCAATCATCACTAATCCCAAGGTGAGAATTTGTGATTTGAAAAGACTCTGAAGCAAATTATTAAACAGTATCAAAACACCAGCAAGTTTAAAGTCCTTTTCATCTAAACCCAATTTATTCTGAAGATCATAGTTAATTTTATTTATTAATTCATTTCTTCTTAAATTTTCTTGAGAATCAATTATTCTAAGATTTATTCTTGCTTCAT
The DNA here is from genome assembly GCA_902626725.1 of uncultured Pelagibacteraceae bacterium. Classification (GTDB taxonomy): domain Bacteria; phylum Pseudomonadota; class Alphaproteobacteria; order Pelagibacterales; family Pelagibacteraceae; genus Pelagibacter. Next base: position 422 of record CACOGI010000002.1, on the reverse strand, counting down.
TATCTTTAATTGAAATATATGGATCAATTATTTCTGTTTTAATACTTTCGGGTATTTTTGAATAAAGCACTCCCATTTCTAAAGTACCAAGTGGTTTATTATTATTTAACACTGTTGCTACATCAATAATTGAAGAAAAAGATAAAACTTTTCCAATTTGAGGCAGACTATCCAAATAATTATGTACAGATGCTATTCTATCTATCTTATCTTTTGTAAACCAATATTTTTCATCATTTTGATCATCTTCCTCTCCCCAATTTTCAAATTCATCATCTTCACCAGTTTCTGACTCTTCTTTTTTCGGAAATTTTAAAATAACTTCAAGTGGTGTTGTGCCACCTAATTCTTCATCTATAAGTTTCATTCCTTTGTAAATTTCAGTTTTTTTATTAAAATAATTTATGAAGCTATTTTCTACT
>CACOGI010000001.1:140000-301976 GCA_902626725.1 uncultured Pelagibacteraceae bacterium | reverse complement strand
GAATTGTCGGTGATACCTGATCCAGTTTTTGAACCAAATTATGAAAAAAATATTGATCGACAAACTTCAATTTCTTATCAGGTTAAAGAAGGAGATTATATTCAAATTATTAGCCCGGCAGGAAGACAATGTTCTGACTTTGTGGCGTTTGATACAAGAAAACTTGATAAAAAAATTGAGAAAGGCCTCGATTGGCAAACAACAAGAACTTTCATGGGCAACACTTTTCCTGGACCAGGATTATTCTCAAAGTTTTATGATACTGACCATGAGCCATTGGTTGAGGTAATAAGAGATACAGTTGGAAAACATGATACATTTAATCTAGCTTGTACTTCAAAATATTATGAAGATGCTGGATACTTTGGTCACCCGAATTGTTCAGATAATTTAACTAGTTCAATGTCAAAATATGGTGTTCAAAAACAAAAAGGCTGGCACGCTATAAACTTATTCTTTAACACCTCAGCCTCAGGATTAAATTCAGTTATTTCTGATGAGTCATTTGCTAGGCCTGGTGATTATGTTATGTTTAGAGCTCTTAAAGATTTAACAATTGGAACTACTGCATGTCCAAGTGATATCGATGCATGTAATTCGTGGAATCCAACTGATATTTTTGTTAGAACTTATGACAAAAAAAAAGAATTTTCAAAATCATTTGCTTTTAGAATGAAAACAGACTCTGAAAAAAAACTAACAAGAAATTCTGGTTTCTATGAGAGAACATCAAAATTAACGAGAAACTTTATCGACGCAAGAGGATTTTGGTTACCTAACGATTACACTAAACATGGTGTAGTTGAAGAATATAATGCTTGTAGAGAAAAAGCTGTATTAATTGATTTGTCTTCTTTAAGAAAATTTGAGGTTATTGGACCAGATGCTGAAGAATTAATGAATTACACATTAACAAGAAATATCAAAAAGCTTTCTGTTGGCCAGGTTGTTTATTCCGCAATGTGTTATGAAAACGGAATGATGTTTGATGATGGTACATTACTAAGATTAAGTGAAACTGGTTTTCGATGGATTTGTGGTGATGAATATGCTGGTGAATGGTTAAAGGAAGTGGCTAAGAAAAGAAACTTTAAAGTAAATGTAAAAAATTCTACAGATCAAATTAGCAATGTTTCTATTCAAGGACCTAAGAGTAGAGAAATCTTAAAAAAACTAATTTTTACTCCTCCTACCCAACCATCGATAGATGAATTAGAATGGTTTAGATTTACAATTTGTAGAGTTGAAGAACTTCAAGGTATTCCATTAATTGTTTCAAGAACAGGTTATACAGGCGAACTTGGTTATGAAGTTTGGTGTCATCCAAAACATGCTCCTGAGGTATGGGATAAACTTATGGAAGCTGGAAAAGAACATGGTCTGATTCCTGCTGGGTTTGCGGCTTTAGATAAACTAAGAATAGAGGCAGGTTTAATTTTATTTGGTAATGAGTTTGATGGACAGCAAGATCCTTTTGAAGCAGGAATTGGTTTTGCAGTTCCACTTAAAACTAAAGAGGAAGATTTTATAGGAAAAGAAATTTTAAAAGAAAGAAAGGCCAATCCACAAAAAAAACTTGTTGGTCTAGAACTTATTGGAAAAGAACATGCTGGCCATGGAGATTGTGTGCATGTTGGTAGATCACAGGTTGGAATAGTGACAAGTGGTTGTTTATCAACAACTTTAAATAAAAATATTGCTTTATGTAGAATTGATACTCAATATTCAGAACCTGGAACTGAGGTTGAGGTTGGAAAAATTGATGGTCATCAAAAAAGAATTTCGGCAAAAGTTGTGGCATTTCCTCATTTTGACCCAAAAAAGACTAGAGTAAGATCTTAATGGCAAAAACTACAAAAGATTTATTAGAGTTTTGGGAAGATCAAATGAAGCTATCTCATATGTCTAGTAATTACTTTTTTAGGAAATCACCCTCACATTATCATATGATGCTTCTTGTAATGCATGCTTATAAATATAAAGAAAATCTAACAGTAGAAGAATTAAAGACAAAATTATTCAAAACATCTCGGCCGAAATCTGCTTTAATGATAAATGAGGCTTGTGAAAAGGGGTTCTTTTTTCTTGAAAGAACATCAGGTGATCAAAGAAAAAAACACATAAAACCAAGTGAGTCATTTATTTCAGAATTCAACCAATATATTGAAACTCTTAAAAATCTTAGTTTTTAAAGTTATATAATTTATTACTTATAATTTTTATATATATAAAAAATTATATATTTACGTCGCACGAAAAATAAAGATGTGTTTATGTCATTACCGACAAAAGCAAAAGTTGTTATAATCGGTGGAGGTATCCACGGTTTAAGTACTGCATGGAAATTATCAGAAACATATAAAAATCCAGGTGACATTGTAGTTTTAGAAAAGAAAGATACTGCTGCAGGTGCAAGTGGAATAGCTTGTGGTGTTGTAAGAAATAATTATTTCCAGCCAGCAATGAGAGAATTGATGGCTCATTCAGTTTCAGTTTGGGAAAGTGATCCAAAAGCATTTAAATATAATGCTGTTGGATATTTACAAATTTCTCCAGAAGTTATGCATAAAGATGTTGCAACAATTTACGAACAACAAAAAGCAATAGGCTATGAGTCTGAATTCATTGAAGGTGAAAAAGATTGTATGAAATACATGAAAGGTATGTTTGATGATTGGCAAGCACAGGGTATTACATCAGTGCTTCATGAAAAAAAAGGTGGTTATGCGTTTAATAAAGACTCGATTAAAGCATTAGAAAATAAATCTACTTCAAACGGCGTTCAAGTTATGAAGGGTGTAAAAGTAACAGGTTTTAAAAGAGGAAGTAATAGTAAAGCAGTGACAGGTGTAGAAACTGATAAAGGCACTATTGACTGTGAACAAGTGGTAATTGGAGCAGGACCATGGGCAAGAGATTTTTGGAACATGTTAGAACTACCAAAAACTGCAAACATTAAAGGGAAAGATGGAAAAATACATGTCACTGATATGTGGACTTACTGGATGTTACAAGAAGGTGTAATTGGTGTAGAACCAGATTTTTTGAAAACAAATGATGGTAAACAACCACCTGTAGTTCACGTTGACTCTACGGCTCCATTATATTCAGATAAAACAAAAAAATTAATTACAGATAAAATATGGGGAATTTATTACAAACCTGATATTGAAGGTTTGGGTGTTCAAGGAGGTACTTCTCCTTATATTGTAAAAAAACATTTCGATGAAGTGAATGTTGATCCTTATGGAATAGAGTCACCAGAATATCAAACAACAGATGCATTTAGTGAAATGTGGTGTTCAGCTTTAGCACATTGCCAAAAAAGATTTGAGGGAAAATCTGATTTATATAGAAAAGGCCCATCTGGTGGTCTTGGATGTATGACGCCAGACTCATTCCCAATCTTTGATAGATTTTTTGAAAACGTTTACATGATTGCTGATGCAAACCATGGGTATAAAATGATTGGAGTTGGAGAACTAGTTGCAAAAGAAATTCTTGGTACTGAGAGTGATTTATTGAAACCGTTTAGATTCAACCGTTACGAGAAGGGAGAACTTCACCCTACTTCGAACAGTCCGTTTCCTTGGAGTTAAACTTCAAGCCTAGACACAAATAAAATTTTCAGCTACGTTTGAATAAATATAATTCATTGAGGGGAAAATGACTGATCTTGAAAAACATGTTAACCGTCCGGGAAGAGACAAATTAGTAAAAAAAGTAAGAGAAAAAATTAACGAATTAGGAATAACATATATTTATTATCAATTTATTTCAGTAACAGGTAGAGTTGTTGGAAAAGGAATTCCAGCAGATCATTGGGAAAGAACTGCAGAAAAAGGTTTTCAATTAGTTTACGGAGCAACAGCAAACTTATTTTTAGATCGTCATAATAACTATATTGGATATGGTCCAGAGGCTATGGAGCTGGTTGGTATTCCTGATCCAGAAACTTTTTGCCAATTACCTTGGGATAAAAGAGTTGGAAGAGTATTTGTAACATGTTTTAGAAATAGAGAGGAAAGACAAAATCCAGGTGGACATTTAACTTCTGACTGTAGAGGTAATTTAAGAATTTTCATGGAAGAATTTGAAAAGAAACATGGACTTGAGTTAAGAGTTGGAACAGAGCCTGAAATGATGTGGCTTACAAAAAATGAAGATGGAACTCCTACTGGAAAAGGTTTTTCTAAACCATTCTGTTATCATATCGATCAATTTGAGTCTTTAAGACCGGTTTTCATGAAAGTAATTGAGTATTCTAAAGCTATGGGTCTGGATATGATTCAAGGTGATCATGAAGATGCTCCTGGTCAATTAGAACTAAACTGGACTTATGATAATGTTTTAAGAAATGCTGATAGACTATCAACTTATAGACAAATTTGTGCACAAGTTGCAAGAGAACATAATTTGATTGCATGTTTTATGACTAAACCTTTCATGGGTGTATCGGCGAGTGGTTGTCATACCAATATGTCTTTATGGAAAGGCGGAAAAGTAAAAATAAACAAACTTGGTCATAAAAATTTACCAGCTGTTGAAGAAGTTTTTGGTTATGTTGAAGGTGGAACAAATACTTTTATGCCTGATACAAAAGATATGCAATTACCAGGTAAAATAGGTTTACAATCAATTGCTGGTATAATGGAACACTTGCCAGCTTTAACTGCACTAGGTTCATCAACTGTAAATTCATATAGAAGATTATGGGATCAAGGTTTTTGGGCACCTGTTTATGCTGACTGGGGATACCAGAACAGAACTTGTGGATTAAGAGTTTCTGCTCCTGGAAGATTTGAATATAGATCAGTTGATTCTATGCACAATCCTTATTTATTAGGTGCAGCTTTACTAAAAGCTTGCGATCACGGAATAAGTAATAAGATGAAACCAGCAGATCCAGAGTCTAGAAATATTTATGAAGCTCAAAAAGCTGGTAAAGATGTTAAAAAACTTCCTTTAAGTTTAGGCGAAGCTTTAGAAAGACTATCTGAGGATGAAGTTATCAAATCTGCTATGCCAGATGAAATGTATAAAGTTTTCCACTGGTATAAAAATGATGAATGGGAAAGATTTTTGGGAGCAACAACTCAATGGGATCTAGATACTTATTTAGATTGTTTACCATAATAATATAGACAGAGAGGCAAAGTATATGTGCGGAATAGCGGGATTAATTCATAGAGGAAAATCTTCAAAAGTTGGTCATGAGCTACAAGGAATGTTGCAGGCATTAAAACACAGAGGAGAAGACTCAACAGGTTACGCTTTATATGGCGATACCGACGGAAAAAATTTCATTATGAGATTTAAAGTTGGTGAAAACGTTGGTGAAGGAAGTACATCGATTGCTGAAGATGTTTCTGTTTATGATGAAAGAAAAAAAATGGTAGATAATTACCTTGCTGAGATGGGAGCAAAAATTGTTAAAGAAGAAAGAACTCTTCCCTACTCTCTTAGATATGAAATTCAATATGATAAAAAAGATTTATTGGAATTCTCACAAAAAATTGAAAGTATTCCTGGTGTTGAGATACTTTCTATGGGCAAATCTTTAGAGGTAATAAAAGATCTTGGAAATGCTAAAATGGTATGTGACAGATATAATTTAGATAAACTTGTCGGTACCCATGCAATTGGTCATGCTAGAATGGCAACGGAGTCTGGTGTGGATATAAAATCAGCTCATCCTTTTTGGGGCTACCCATTTAGTGATGTATCGGTAGTTCATAACGGACAATTAACTAATTATTGGAATAATAGACGTGCTTTAGAAAATAAAGGAATGAGATTTATGTCTGAGTGTGACTCTGAACTTATTGCTGTTTATTTAGCAGAGAAAATGAGAGATGGTGCTTCGTTAGAAGAAGGTATGAAAGAATCTCTTACAGGTTTAGATGGAGTTTTCACTTACTTTGTAGCAACAAAAGACTCTTTAGGTATGGCAAAAGATACTATGGCTGCTAAACCGCTAGTTTTATATGAGTCAGATGATTTAGTGGCAATGGGCTCTGAAGAAATAGCAATTAGATCAATTTTACCACAAGAGATTGATACATATGATCCATTTGATGGAGAGGTTAAAGTATGGCAAATTTAAAAAACGTCACAAAAAAAACTAAAGCCCAGGCTATGGGTATGCATACAGAAGTTCTAACTGGTAGAACACAACAAAAGTTTTTTAATCCTGATGAAGCAGAAAATTTTTATTATTTTGGAACTTACGACGTAGATTTTAATAAAAGAACTGATTTAGATGTTAAAGACATGACAGCAGCAGAGGCTAATAAAGAAATAGATAATTTAATGGGCCAAGGTTATGGAACTATTGTTATTAAAAACCCTCAAGGTAAACATAGTATAGGCGTTGGAATTTTAAATAAACTAAATTTGATTTTTGAAGGCAGCTTAGGCTACTTTGGAATAGGCTCTTGCGATGGACCGACAGTTCGAATCAATGGAAGAGTTGGTTGGTCTTGTGCTGAAAATTTAATGGCTGGTAAAGTAGTGATAGAAAAAAATGCAGGATCGTGTTTTGGGGCTGCAATTAGAGGCGGAGACTTGATTTGTAAAGGTAGTGTTGGTGCCAGAACTGGTATTGATATGAAAGGTGGAACAATAATTATTGGTGGAGATGCTGGTGCTTTTACAGGTTTTATGATGCAAAGAGGTAGAATAATTATACTTGGTGATGTTGGGATTAATTTGGGCGACTCTATGTATGATGGGACAATTTTCGTAGGTGGAGAAATTGGCTCTTATGGTAGTGATGCTGTAGACGCCGAATTGACAAAAAGTGATCAAGATTGGTTAAAACGTAAATTAAAGGTTGCTGAAATCGGTGAAAATTTTGATGTGAGTAAAATGAAAAAAATAGTAGCTGGTAAAAAACTTTGGAACTACGATAATTTAGAACCTACTGAGAAAAAAGGAGCAATTTAATGGCAAAGAAAAAGAATAAAAAAAATGGTAAAATAAAAAAGAATGGTAATGTTGGTGGAAAAGCCGATGTTCATTTAAGTTCTAATGGTGGAAGAAATAAAAGTCTATTAGGGCACAATGCTATTTTTACTCCAGATGTAATTGATGACATTCATATAAAATCTCAATTAGGAAGATACAGAATGCGTGGAATGGCATTAATGAAAAAAATTCCAACTTTTGATGATTTAGTTTTCTTGCCAGGTACACTTACAAGATTTGTAATTGAGGGATACAGAGAAAAATGTGAAACCAAGACTGTAATTGGTCCAAGATGTGAAAATCCAATTGAATTAGATATACCAGTTTATATTACCGGTATGAGTTTTGGAGCATTATCTTACGAAGCTAAAACTGCTCTTGCAAGAGGAGCAACGATGGCTGGAAGCGCAACGTGTTCAGGTGAAGGTGGAATGATACCTGATGAGAGAAGATATTCGGAAAAATGGTTCTATCAATGTATTCAATCAAGATATGGATTTAACCCACATCATGCGCAACTTGCAGATGGAATAGAAGTTTTTATTGGTCAAGGACAAAAAGTTGGAATGGGAGGACATTTGATGGGTCAAAAAGTTACTGACCAGGTAGCTGAAATGAGATCGCTTCCGTCAGGTATTGACCAAAGATCTCCTGCAAGACATCCTGATTGGTTAGGTCCAGATGATTTAGCATTAAAAGTAGAAGAGTTAAGACAATTAACAAAAAATAAAGTTCCAATTCAATTAAAATTAGGTGCATCAAAAGTTTATGATGACGTACGTATGGCAGCAAAATGTGATCCTGATTCTATTTACCTTGATGGTATGGAAGGATCAACAGGGGCTGGACCACACATTGCAGCAGCTAATACTGGTATTCCTGGTATTGCAGCAATTAGAGAAGCTAGAAGAGCATTAGATGATGTGGGTAAAACTGGAAAAGTAACTTTAATTTATGCAGGTGGTGTAAGAGATGGTGCTGATATGGCAAAAGCTTTAGCTTTAGGCGCTGATGCTATTGCAATCGGAACGGGCTCCATGATTGCACTTAACTGTAATAAAGATATTCCAGAAGCAAATTTTGAAAAAGAAATGGGTGTAAAAGCTGGTGAGTGTTATCACTGCCATACTGGTAGATGTCCAGTGGGTGTTGCAACACAAGATCCTAAATTAAGAGCTAGATTAAATCCTGATGATGCAGCTTTAAGAGTTTACAATTATCTACATTCAATGACCCTTGAAGCTCAATTATTAGCTAGAGCATGTGGAAAAACGAATATTCACTCTCTAGAACCTGAAGATTTAGCTGCACTAACATCTGAAGCTTCAGCTTTAGCTAAAGTTCCTTTAGCGGGAACTAATTATACCGTTGGAGTAGATAACTTTCATAAAATTTAAAGATAATTATGGCTAAGAAAAAAAATAAAAAGAAAGTTTCAAAATCAGTTGCTGTCAAAGACCAACAGTTAGGAAAGAAAAAAGAAACTGCTAGAGAAAAAATGATTGGTCAATCTATTGGTTATAGATATGACGTTAATCTTCTTCCGGACTACAGTAAGATAACACCTTTTCTAAAAAAATATATTGAAGCAATGGGATGGGACGATTTAAATTGGTTAGAAGATGTTCATATGGGATATGAAGAAGGTAGACCAGCTGTATTTTGTAGAAATGCAAATGGCTGGGTTACAATTCCTAAATCAATTAAGCTACCAAATAATCAACAAGATAGAGATATGATAGCTAGAGAGCTTTTAGTGAAATTCCAAATGTCTCCAAAACATCCTCTTGTTGATTTGAAAAAAGCATACTTAAAATTTTAATTACACAATCTAAAGTTGATTTTTTTTTAAAACCTTGTGTCAATAGTAGGTTTTAGAAGATTGTTTCATTTGTCACACGTTCTTAAATTTTATAGGGTTTCATAAACTAATATGGAGAGAGGATATGACTGATCAGTTAGGTGCTCTTACTACTATATTTACAGAATTTTACTACTGGGTGACAGTAGTACTGATGTTTTTAATTCACGTCGGTTTCTGTATGTATGAAGTTGGAGCTTCTCGATACAAACATCACCAACATACTCTTATGAAAAACACAATGCTGATACCTTTAGTAACAGTAACCTGGTTTTTATTTGGTTGGTGGATTTATTGGGCTTTCCCAACGGGACCGGGATTAGCACCATCAATAATGAATGAAAGTACAGCTCTAATTACAGATGAATCTGCATTTAGTGCTACTTGGTATAAAGCAACAAGTGATTTAATGGCTGTAAACTTAGGAGACCATATTTCTGGTGTCTTCTGGGCTGCATTCCTTTTATTCTCTTGGACAGCTGCTTCCATCGTTTCAGGAGCAATCATTGAAAGAATTACAACTTTTGCATTTGGAATTTTAGCAATTGCAATTGGTTCAGTGTTCTGGGTAATTGATGCTGCTTGGGGATGGCACTTTGATGGCTGGATGCTTAAACTACTAGGATACCATGATGCATATGCATCGGGAGTAATTCACGCGATTGCGGGTGGATTTGCTTTAGGGGTCCTTATGGTTTTAGGACCAAGAATTGGAAAATTTTCATCTAGCGGTGAACCAAGAAATATTGGACCAAGAAATCCTTGGTTAGTTACAATTGGACTATTTCTAATTTATACTGGTTTCTGGGGTTTCTATGCAGCATGTAATATACCAATCTTTGATCTTGGACCTGAGTACGGTATGGAAGGCATAAGTTATTGGACAGCAACAAACATATACGTAACACCTACTACACTGAGTGGTATTACTTTTAACTTCTTGATGTCATTATCAGGGGGATTATTAGCTGGTTATTGGATTGCTAAAGGTGATCCTTTCTGGACATACTCAAGTGGTCTAGCAGGTATCATATGTGCTTCAGCTGGAAATGATTTATATCATCCAATTCAAGCAATGATTATTGGTATGATCGGTGTTGTGATTTCATACAAACTACATTACTGGGTTGAACGTAAGTTCAAAATTGATGATGCAGTTGGTGCAGTTGCGGTACATGGTTATGCTGGATTTATTGGTCTAATAATATGTGGTTTTGTCTTAAATGGTTATCCAGCATCTGGTTACAGTGTTGGTGCTATGTGGGACGGAACAACTTATGCTACAATTAACCCATTAGGACAATTTCTAGGAGCATTAATTATGTTCGTGGTTCTTGGACTAATACCAGGTTATGTTATTGCAAAAGTTCTTCATGGAATGGGTAAATTAAGAATACCTCGTGATGTGGAGATTGCAGGACTTGACTATGAAATAATGGAAACTGCTAAAAGAGACGAAAGAGCTGTTTCGTCAGCAACTAGGTAAAGGAGAAACAATATGGCAACAGTCACAAATTGGATCGATCACCTGAACAAGCCTGCAGAAGAAGTTGCAGGTGCTGTTTATCCTGGTGCTGGATCCTCAGAAGGATTGCTAGTTATTCTTGCAATTATTTTATGGGTTGGTTGGCATGTTTTAACCGCAAAGTCTGAAAGTGATGAACTTGACAGACTTTCAAGGAAAAGACATGGTCCAAATGATCATAAAAGCAATATTACCGACTGGTAATTAAAAATAAAATTTGGGCGCTACTAAATTGTGGCGCCCTTTTTTATAATATAAATCATTAAATGACCGAAGAACAAAACAAAGAAGAATTAAGACCGAGCAAAATGCGTGGTGTTGCTTTTCCAAAAGCAAAATATGGAGTTATACTTGCTGTAATAGTAATTATTGTGGTTAACCTAATTTATTATAAGGAAACAATTTTTTCATTTTTTAAATAACTATGTTAACCTAGTTTATGTCAAAAAATTTATTCAAAATAGCTAAAGAAAAAAAAATTAAATATTTCTTAATTAGTTTTGTCGATTTATTTGGAGTATTAAGATCAAAATTAGTCCCAGCACATGCAATAAAAGAAATGCAAGAAACAGGTGCTGGGTTTGCTGGATTTGCTGCATGGTTAGACATGACACCAGCAGATGCAGATATGTTTGGAGTTCCAGATCCTGAGAGTTTAATTCAATTACCATGGAATAAAGAAGTTGGTTGGTTAGCTTCTGATCTTTGGATGAATGGAAAGCCAGTCGAAGCATCTCCAAGAATAATGCTTAAAAAACAAATCAAAAAATTAGAAAAAAAAGGTTTAACAATGAAATCAGGGGTTGAATGTGAATATTTTTTGATTTCATCCGATGGAAATTCAATTGCAGATTCTAGAGATACACAGTCAAAACCTTGTTATGATCAATCAGCTTTAATGAGAAGATATGACCTAATTAAGGAAATTTGTGATTGTATGATTGAAATGGGATGGGGCCCTTATCAAAATGATCACGAAGATGCTAATGGGCAGTTTGAAATGAATTGGGACTATGCCGATTGCTTAATTACAGCAGATCGACATGCATTTTTTAAATTTATGGTAAAAACAATTGCAGAGAAACATGGGTTAAGAGCAACATTTATGCCTAAACCTTTTGAAAATTTAACTGGAAATGGATGTCATGCACATATTTCTGTTTGGGACGGTAACAAAAATAAATTCTTAGATAAGTCTAATAATTTAGGATTAAGTAAAATGGCCTACAATTTTCTAGGTGGAGTAATCAAAAATGCATCGTCACTATCTGCTTTTTTCAATCCAACAATAAATAGTTATAGAAGAATTAATGCACCTCCAACAAAATCTGGTGCATCATGGTCACCAAGTAGTATTTCTTATACAGGGAATAATAGAACTCACATGATTAGAATTCCTGATCCAGGTAGATTTGAATTAAGATTGATGGATGGTTCAGCCAACCCTTATTTATTACAGGCAAGTATAATTGCCGCAGGATTGGATGGATTAAAAAATAAACTTAATCCAGGAAAACCACTTAGTTGTAACATGTATGAGGATCATGAAAAATATCCTAATCTTCCAAAACTCCCAAATGAATTAGATCAATCACTCGAAAAACTTCAAAATAATCAAGAAATGAATGACGCTTTTGGTCAAGACGTTATTAAAAGCTATATCAAACTTAGAAATTTGGAGATTAAAGAATTCAAACAAAAAGAAAGTTTTGATAAGACTAAACCTATTACTAGGTGGGAAAGAGATAATACTCTAGATTGTTAGAATATGAAGATTTTATCTAACGGCCATTTGTGGAAACACAGTGAGTTTATTGTAAATAAAAATTTTTCTTTTAATAGAAAAAGTGTTTTAAATTCATTATCTATTAAAGATATTGACGAAGCCTATTCAAAAATTTCTGGTTGGGAAGGATATTCTCCAACACCTTTAATTGAGCTAAATAAGCTCTCAGAGGAATTAAATTTAAATAAAATATTTTATAAAGACGAGAGTAAGAGATTTGATCTCAAATCATTTAAAGCTTTAGGTGGAGCTTACGCGGTGGAAAAAATTTCTAAAGGAAATAAAGATATTGTAGTGGCTACTGCTACAGCAGGCAATCATGGTAGATCTGTTGCTTGGGGCGCAAGAAGACTTGGTTTGAAATGTAAAATTTTTATCAGTGAGTTTGTGAGTGATGCTAGAGGAAAAGCAATGACAGATTTAGGAGCTGAAGTAATCAAAGTAAAAGGCAATTATGAAAAATCTTTAATTGAATGTATAAAACAATCAACAGAAAATAATTGGCAAATAGTTCAAGATGTTGCTTGGAAAGATTATATGATTGTTCCAAAGTATACAATGGCTGGTTATACAGTTATGATGAAAGAAATTGTTGATCAGATTGATCGAAATAAAATTTCACATATTATTTTACAGGCAGGTGTAGGAGGAATGGCAGGTGCAATGATCGCAGGTGTTGCAAGATACTTGCAAAATGTACCTGAAATTATAATTGTCGAACCAGATAGTGCTGCATGTGTTATGGAAAGTATAAAAACAGGTAAAATTGAAAAGATAGATATTAAAAGAGAAAGCTTAATGGGTGGAATGTCATGTGGTGAAGTATCATTAGTCCCATGGGAAATTTTAAAGAATGCAGTAAAATTTTGTATTAGTTTGCCAGATGATGATATTGCAAAAACAATGAGGTTGTTAGGAAATGGAAACTTTAGTAATAAAAAGATTATAGCAGGCGAAAATTCTGCTCCTGGAGTTATAAGTTTAATAGCAAGTTGTGAAGATGAAAGAATTAAAGATAAAATGAAATTAAATAAAGAGTCAAATATTTTACTAATTGGATGTGAAGGTGATACAGATCAAGAAATGTATCAAAAACTTATAAACCAATAAAGATAATTTAATGAAAAAAATATTAAAAAAAAAAATCGAAAACTTAGATTTTTATAAAATTTTTAAACCTGAATTAACTCCAAAAAGAATGATGGAACTTGGTGTCTTTGGAGGTGCTTACTTTGGCTTGAATGTAAAAGAATATCCAAAATCTTGGTTCAAAAACGTAAAATTAACTAGAACTTTTGATGTAAATTTAAACCGATTTAAAATTGTATCAGGACTATCAAGAGAGCATTGGATTGAAAAAGGATGGATTTTCAAAGAAGATCCTTTGGGTTGGTTTCAATGGTATTGTAGATTTACTAATGGGAGAAGAATTCCTCATATAGATGAAATACAAATTAAACGATGGAAAAATTTTAGAAGACATGTCTTGGCAATTGAAAAAAATTGTGAAAAAGGCGACCTAGGTTGTAGAAAAAGACAAAGACAGGCTATTTTACAATGGGCTTATGACCCTCACAGATAGTTGATTTAATCTCCTAAAAAATGATGAATTACGATTCTTTTTTGTGGATTAAGTCTGTGTTCAAATAAATATATCCCCTGCCATGTTCCAAGTAACAATTCACCATCTTTAATGCTTAAAGAAATTTGATTGTTTGTTAATGTTGATTTAATATGAGCAGGCATATCATCTTTTCCTTCGGTAGTGTGAGTATATAATTTATTATTCATTGGAGCTAATTTATCAAAATAATTCAGCAAATCAGATTGTACATCTGGATCCGCATTTTCCTGCACAATTAAAGATGCACTTGTATGTTGAATACTTAAATTTATCATCCCATTTTGAAATTTATTTTTTTTTGCCCATTTAATTGTGTGATCTGTAAAATCATATAATTTTTGACCGTTAGTGCTAATTTCAAGATTATAGAATTCTTGTTTCATAAATTATAATCTTTTGAAGTTAATTCATATAAACGACTTATGGTACGTTTAAATTCTTTTTCTAATGATCTCGATGAAGAGAATTTATCTAAGTTTTGATTTGCTGTGATAGCCATCGGAATACTTTTATCATAAATGATATCAATTAAAGTTATGAATCTGAGCTGTTGATTTGAGTTAACATCATTAAATTGAGGTGTATTTTCTATGACAATAAATTTAGAGACTTTTGCAACTTCCAAATAATCCTCTGCTCCTAAATTTTGATCACATAAATCTTTAAAATCAAATCTAGATATTCCTTCATAATAGTTGTGAATTTCAAAATCTCTTCCTTTTATATTTAAAATTTTATTAAGTTTTTTTTTATTTTTTGTAATAGTTCTAAAAAATTTATTTATATTAAAATATGTTTCTTTATTTAATGGAAAAAAATATCTTTGTTTTTGGTTTTCTTTTGATTTTCTATAATCATCTTCAATTTTAAGTTCATGTTCAATAGATTTTTCCTGCATGATATTTATAAATGGTTTAAATTGATCTCTTTGAAGTCCATCTTTGTATAAATCTAATATTCTTATATTTGATGTTGAAATTATCTTAATATTTGCTTTAAATATTTCTTCAAATAATTTTCCTAATATCATAGCGTCTACAATATTAGTTACTTGAAATTCATCAAAGTAAATTAAAGATGCTTTTGATTTTAGATTTTTAACAAATAAATTGATAATGTTTTGGTCTTTTTTATTTTTTCTTTCTTGAACAAAATCATGAAAGCTTAACATAAATTCATTAAAGTGTAGTCTCATTTTTTTCTGTTTTACTTGACTAAAAAAAAAATCTAAAATCATTGTTTTTCCAACCCCAACATCTCCATAAAGATAAAATCCTTTTTTCTTATTTTCTTTTAAGAAAAAGTTTGAAAATAATGATCTAAAATTTTTTTTATGATAATTTTGCAATTTTTTGATAACTAAAAATTGATTATGATTGAGTTCTAAATTTTCAGAGTCACAATAAAAATTAAATTTATCCTCAAGATTTTTAAGCATTAATTTTTTTTAGTTTTAAAATCAATGCCATATTCTGATCTTGGTCCTTTTCTCAATCCAAATGGTCCGGCTACAAAAAGTGTTAAAGGCTTCGTATCCTTTTTAAGATCAACTCTGTGCAAATCATTTGCTGACCTAAATCCTATATATCCTGGAGGCCTCCAATATTTGCCTGAACTCAAAGTTTCCCAGTATCCACCTCTCAAGATAATTGTCATAAAAGGAAATGTGTGATTATGAACTCCATCTCCATGATCGTCTGCTAACATTTCGTGTATCAAGATATTGAATGGAAACCATTTAGGTCTTTTTCTAAATAAAATATAGTAACGATTCATCCATGGTTTAGCTAAATGAAATTGCGGATGTGATGGACCTCTATCTAAAACTACTCTTTTTCTTCCTAATGCATCAAGCAATCTTAAAATCATTTTAGTTTATTTTAATAATTCCGTTATCTTTTATAATATATAATTTAGAATTATTTACATATGGTTTAGAAATTTTATTTCGTGCAATTTTATAAACTAAATCTAAATTACCATCTTTTATATTTATTTTAATTATTTTACCATTATTGGTTGATAAAATAATTTTATTTTTTGTTACAATAAAACCACTTATTTGTATTTTGTTTCTTTTTTTAGGTTTTAAGTTGTAAAAAATATCAGTCACTCTTATTATATTGCCGGAACTTTTTTCAATTATATATAGGTAACCTTTTGGAGATATGGTAAAAATAAAATTATCAATTACTACAGGTCTTAAAAATGAACTAATATTTTGTCTCCAGTTTATAAAACCTAAATTTACATCTAAAGAAAAAAAAGAATTTTTATTATTTGAAAAATAAATACTGTTTTCATTAAGCACTAATTCTGAGCTTTTTAATAAAAAAGATTGTATACTCTCACCAAACTCTATTGTTGGTGTTATCCAATTTAGGTTTCCACTTACTTTATCTAATGAAATAATTTCACCTTTAGAGTTATTAAAAATAACACTCTCTTCATTAACTATAATTGATGATTGTTTTTGTGAATTAATTAACCTTCTTTCGGTTTTAAATTCCCATAATTTCTTACCAGTTGCTAATGAGAAACAAATAAATGTATTATCAGCATCTAATACAAAAAATTTATCATCATCTATTTTGATTTGTGAATTAAAAGATATCTCATGATCATTTTTCCAAATCAATTTTCCGCTAGACGAATCAATTAAATATAATTTTGCAAAATTATCAGTAATTAATAAATTTTTTTTTCCTTTTACGAATTTTAAAATTGGTAATAATTTTCTCTCTTTTTTTGTGTAGTGATTTACTTTCCATTTTATGTTTGATTTATCATCAAATCTAATTATAGAACCTTTTTTATCAAAAAAAATTAAATCCCTATCAAAAAATACTAACTCAGGCTCAAATTGATCAAAGTATTTAATTCGATTAAAGCTATATTTAAGTAAATTATCAAATTTAGAATTTACTATTTGAGCACCATAATTATTTCCTTTAAGTTTGTTTTTATTATCTTTAAGATTTTTAACTTCTAGTTTTAAATTTGGATTAAATTCATTTTCATCTAGAATTTCTTTTTTAAAAAGTTCTTTAATTTTTTTATTTTCATCATTGTTTAGACTGATAGATTCTTGAGTCCATATTCCAGACCTTGTATCAAAAGAACAACTGTTCAAGAGCAATACAATTAAAATTATAAATATTTTTTTAGTCACTTAAGTCTCTGTTTAATCGTCTTTGAGCACTGATCATTATTTCAGGATTAGAATTTTCTATAGAAACTATTTGCTGAAAGAAATCTTTTGATTTTTGAATCTCTCCTTTGCTGTAAAAAAACTCTCCAACTAGATATAAGGCATGCGATTTCCAGACGCTATTCGAATTAATTAATGGATTTAAAATATTCAATAATTCTATTTCATTTACTTGATCAGCATTAAATAATGCTTTCTTATATATTATCAAATTTTTTATTTCGGTTTCTAAAGAAGTTTTGTATATCAGGATATCAAATAAATTATTAACCTCGTTTTGATCATCTATTAGATTATTATCAATAATAAAATAAAGTGCTAAAGGAGAATAAGTGCTATCTTGATCATTTATGATTTCTTTTAAAGATATAGTAGTTTTTGATTTATCTTTAGCTTTATATTCAATGATAGTATCATTGTATTTGTTCGAAATTTTTTCCCTTTGACCATCTTTATAAATTTGAAATGAATAAAAACTCAATGATACAATTATCAAAAATAGAGTAGAAAGTATTAAAATCTTTTTATTTTTCAAAAAAAATTTTTTAATTTTTTCGTTTCTAGTTTCTGTGTCTATTATTGTTACTTCTTCATCCATAATTAAATCATGTTTCTTAAAACATACTGAAGTATTCCACCATTTTTATAATATTCTAGTTCATTTTTTGTATCTATTCTGCATATCGTTTTAATTTTTTTTATCTCACCAGACAAATATTTTATCTCTAAAGTAACAATATCTGATGGCTTAAAACCTTTTTCAATTTCATTAACACTTATTAATTCAGAACCTTTCAATTTTAAATTTATTCTATTTACATTGTCAATAAATTGTAAAGGTAAAACACCCATTCCTATTAAATTAGATCTATGTATTCTTTCAAAGCTCTCAGCTATCACCGATTTTACTCCAAGTAATTTCGTCCCTTTAGCCGCCCAATCTCTTGAAGACCCTGTTCCATATTCCTTGCCTCCAATAACCACTAAATCTGTTCCTCTTTTTTTATATTCCACAACAGCATCATAAATTGGCATAACTTTATTTTCTGGATATAATTTTGTAAATCCACCTTCTGTTCCAGGTGCCATTTCGTTTCTTATTCTAATGTTTGCAAATGTACCTCTCATCATTACTTCATGGTTTCCTCTCCGCGAGCCATAAGAGTTATAATCTTTAGGCAAAATTTGATGCTTCATGAAATATTCACCTGTAGGACTATCTTTTTGAATATTTCCAGCAGGAGAAATATGATCAGTAGTTACCATATCCCCTAAAATCAATAATGGTCTTGCATCCTTTATTTCTTTAAAACCCTCAGGTTCATCTGGAAGATTATCGAAAAAAGGTGGTTTTTTTACGTAAGTTGAATTGTCTTCCCAGTTATAAATGCTACTTTTTTCAGTTTTTATCTGTTGCCATTGTTTTGGTCCTTCTGAAACATTAGAATATCTTTTAATAAACATATCTGCACTTAATGATGATTTAATAGTTTCCTCAATCTCTTTGTTAGATGGCCAAAGATCTTTCATAAAAATATCTTTACCCCGTTTATCTTTACCAAATGAATCTTTATATAAATCAAAGTTCATATGACCAGCAAGAGCATAAGCTACAACAAGTGGTGGTGATGCTAAATAATTTGCTTTTATATGAGGTGAAATTCTTCCCTCAAAATTTCTGTTACCAGATAAAACTGAAACTGCATAAATATTTTCATTTTGAATTGCTTTAACAATATTGTCATCTAATGGACCAGAGTTTCCTATACAAGTCGTACAACCATAGCCAACTAAATTAAATCCAAGTTTATCCAAATAAATATTTAATCCTGCTTTCTCCAAATAGTCAGTAACAACTTGAGAACCTGGTGCTAAAGAAGTTTTTACCCAAGGTTTTACCTCAAGGCCTAATTCTACAGCTTTTTTTGCTAGCAAACCAGCTCCAATGAGAACATTTGGATTAGAAGTATTTGTGCAGGAAGTTATTGCAGCAATTAAAATTGAGCCATCCATAATCTCGAAATCTGTATTAGGGACTTTAGAAATAGAGAAATTTTTTTTTTTTGTAATTTCTTTAAAGCTTTTATTAAAACTAGTAGAAGCATCAGTTAACAAAACTTTATCTTGAGGTCTTTTAGGTCCAGAAATTGTCGGTACTATTGTAGACATATCTAAGGTTAAAGTATCAGTAAACTCAATTTCATCACTAGCCCATAAACCTTGTGCCTTGGCATACTCCTCAACTATCTTAACCATGTTTTCTTCTCTTCCAGAAAATTTAAGATATTTTAAAGTTTCATCATCTATTGGAAAAAAACCACAAGTAGCTCCATATTCAGGAGCCATATTAGCAATAGTTGCTCGATCGGCTAATGTTAAATTTTTTAGTCCTTCTCCATAAAATTCCACAAATTTCCCTACGACACCTTTATCCCTCAACATTTTAACAACAGTTAAAACTAAATCAGTTGCCGTTGTACCCTCAGGCATTTTATTTTTTACTTCAAAACCTATTACTTCTGGAATCAACATTGATATTGGTTGTCCCAACATACCAGCTTCTGCCTCAATACCACCAACACCCCAACCTAATACTGATAATCCATTTACCATGGTAGTATGACTATCTGTGCCTACAAGTGTATCTGGAAATAAATAATCCTCATTATTATGTTTTGCTGACCAAACTACTTTGGAAAGATATTCTAAGTTTACTTGATGACATATTCCTGTACCAGGTGGGACAATTCTAAAATTATTAAAAGCTTGTTGTCCCCACTTTAAAAAAGAATATCTTTCACCATTTCTATTAAATTCAATTTCCACATTTTTATCAAAAGAATCAGATTTTGCTGATTGATCTACTTGAACAGAATGATCAATTACAAGATCAACAGCTGAAAGTGGATTAATAGTTTTTGGGTCTTTATTTTTTTCTTTAACAGCTTCACGCATTGCTGCTAGATCTGCAACAGCTGGTATTCCTGTATAATCTTGCAATAAAACCCTTGCAGGTCTATATGCAATTTCTGTTTTAGATTTTTTTTCTTTTAACCAATTTTTTATTGCTTCGATTTGATTCTTGTTAACTGATAAGTCATCTTCATACCTTAAAAGATTTTCTAAAAGCACTTTAAGTGATTTTGGTAATTTTGAAATACCCTTTAAACCGTTCTTCTCTGCTTTGGGGAGAGAAAAAATTTTATATTTTTTGTCAGTAATCTCTATATCAGATAATGAATTGTAAGAATTTTTTGTCCCTGGTTTCATAGTTTATATATAAAATGTAATTATGCTCAAAAGAAGAAGCCCTGACATAGCATAATTAAAGTACTTAATAAATTTATCATTTGTCGCAAATTTCCTTAAAAATTTACCTATAAAAGTCCATAACGTAATACTTGTTAAAGAAAATAAGAATGCAAGAACAACTACTTGAGTCGCATAATTGATATAATTTTCTCCTAATTCAACATATGTAGAAACTACGATGATAGCTACCATCACCCCTTTTGGATTTAAATACTGAAAGAGAAAAGTTTCAATAAATTTTACTGGATTTTCTTTTTTAGTTTCATCCGAGGTTGTAGAGGATGCAATTTTATACGCCAAATAAATCAAAAAAAGAGTTCCTAAATATTTTATTATAACTTGTATAAGTGGAAAAAGTTTGAATACATTAATTAACCCAATTGTTAAAAAAATAACTAGTGAAGTAAAACCTAAAGTCACACCAAGAATGTGTGGAATAGTTTTTGTTATTCCAAAATTAAAACCAGAGTAAGAGGCAACTACATTATTTGGTCCTGGGGTATATGCTGTCACAAACCAGAATAAAGCAATCGATAATATTTCTGGATGCATATTTAAGCTATCGGTAGTCCATTTTCAGATTTTTGTGATGGATGAACTAAAATTACTTTACCTTCTTTATCAATTGAACCTAAAATTAAAACTTGAGAAACTACTCCAGCAATATTCTTTTCAGCAAAATTACATACTCCTATTACTTGTTTTCCTTTTAAATTCTCTTGATTATAATAATGTGTAATCTGAGCTGAAGATTGTTTCACTCCAATTTCTTCCCCAAAATCTACTTCAACAACTAATGAAGGTTTTCTAGCTTTCTCGTTTTTTTTTACTGATACTACAGTTCCAACTCTAATATCAACTTTGTCAAAAATATCGTATGTTATTTGTTCTTTCATAATTGTCGTATTTATAATAATTATTAGTTATGAGTACAGATATAAATATAGAAGAATTATATAATAATTCAGTCAAAATTTTGACTGACCTAATAGGTTTTAGAACTATTTCTGGAGAAGACAATAGTGCTTTAATTGATTATTGCGAAGATTATCTACATAAACTCGGGGCTACTTCATTTAGAACATTTGATAAAGAAAAAAAAAGAGTAAATCTTTTTGCCACTTTAAAAGCAAAAAAGACAAATGGTATTAAACCAATAATTTTATCTGGACATACGGATACAGTCCCAGTTTCAAAAAGTTGGAGCACTGATCCGTTTAAAGCAACAATCAAAGGAGATAAACTTTATGGTAGAGGCTCTTGCGATATGAAAGGTTTTATTGCTTGCACTTTGGCTTTTGCACCTATCTATGCCAAAACAGAATTAAACAGAGATATACATTTTTCATTTACCTTTGATGAGGAAACAGCTTGTTTAGGAGCTCCAATTTTAATTGAGGAATTAAAAAAAAGAAATATTAAAGATGGTATATGCATAATTGGTGAACCAACTAAAATGAAAATTATTGATGCTCATAAAGGCTGCTATGAATATACCACTTATTTTGAAGGTTTAGCTGGTCATAGTTCGGCTCCTCATAAAGGTGTAAGTGCAGTAGAGTTCGCTACAAGATATGCAAACAAATTAATTGAACTTAGAGAAGATTTAAAAAAAAGAGCCCCTAAAGATTCTATATTTGACCCACCTTTTTCAACTTTACAAGTTGGTGGAATTTTTGGTGGGATTGCTCACAATGTTATTGCAGATAAGTGTCAAATCAATTGGGAAACAAGACCCGTTGTTAAAGAGGATGGAATATTTTTAAATGATCAAATAGATAAATATGCAAATGAAGTTTTATTACCAGAAATGAAAAATGTATTTCAAAACTCAAAAATAACAAAAGAGATTATTGGTGAGGTTACAGGGTTTGATCGTGTTAAAAAATCTGAAGCATGTGAATTAGTCTCAAGTTTAACAGGTGATAATTCCAGAGAAGTAGTGTCGTTTGGAACTGAAGCTGGTCTTTTTCAAGAAATTGGCATTAGTACTGTAGTATGTGGCCCAGGTTCTATTGAACAAGCACATAAAGTAGATGAATTTATTGAGCTTAATGAATTAAAGAAATGCATAAATTTCTTAAATGGTATAAAGTATAAGTCTATTTCAAATTAAAAAAATTATTAAAAAATCAAAACTAAATTAAAATTATAAATGGTTAAAAAAAATTCAAGAGATTTTGTCGGCTATGGAAGTAAGGGAAAAAAAGTATCATGGCCCAACAATGCAAAATTAGCTCTTCAAATAGTTTTGAATTACGAAGAAGGAGGAGAAAATTCAATATTAAATGGAGATAAATACTCAGAAACTTTTTTATCGGAAATTATTGGTGCTAAAGCAATTAAGGGAAGACATATAAGCATGGAAAGTATTTATGAATATGGATCAAGAGCAGGATTTTGGCGACTAGATAAATTGTTTAGAGAAAAAAAAATTCCAGTAACTATTTTTGGGGTAGGACTAGCATTAAAACAAAACCCTGAAGTATGTAATGCAATTAAAAATGGTGATTATGAAATTGCTGCTCATGGCTATAGATGGATAGATTACCAAGATGTAAAAAAATCAGTTGAAAAAAAACATATGCAACTAGCAATCAAAACGATTAAAGATATTTTTGGTTCGAGACCGTTAGGCTGGTACACAGGTAGATGTAGCCCAAATACAAGAGATTTAGTTTTTGATGATGGCGGTTTTTTATATGATAGTGATAGTTATAGTGATGACTTACCATATTGGGAATATAGAGGTAAAAAGAAACAACTGATTATCCCTTATACTTTAGATAACAATGATATGAGATTTGCAACAAACCAAGGGTTTAATACTGGTGATCATTTTTTTAATTATCTAAAAGACAGCTTTGATGTTTTATATGAGGAAGGAAAAACAAATCCCAAAATGATGTCAGTTGGATTACACTGTAGACTAGTTGGTAGACCTGGTAGAATTCAATCTTTAAAAAAATTTTTAGATTATGTTCTTAAATTTGAAGATATTTGGATTTGTAAAAGAATTGATATAGCTAAACATTGGATCAAAAATTATTCATAATATGAAAGAAAAGATAATATTTACTAATGGATTAATAGATTTGGCTCAACCAAGACTGGGTACAAAAGTCATTTATAAAACTGATGATTTTTTTGCATCTGCTAATAGAATTATTAGCCCAACTATTCCTGTATTTAAAGAAGGTGTTTTTGATAAACATGGGAAATGGATGGATGGATGGGAGTCTAGAAGGAAAAGAACCTCTGGGCATGATTATATTATTTTGAAATTAGGTAAGCCTGGAAAAATTTCTAAGATTGATGTAGATACTTCTCATTTTAATGGTAATCAACCTTCAATGGTTTCGATAGAAGGAACAAATTCTAACTCAAATAAAATTAAACAATTTAAATGGTTTTCTATTCTCTCAAAAAAAAAGGTTAAAGCTAATTCACATCATTTTTTTTCAGTAAAAAACAATAAAGTATTTACACATATTAAATTTAACATTTTTCCTGATGGTGGTGTCGCCAGATTAAGATTATACGGGTCTATTGCAAAGTCAGAGGTCTTTAAAAATAAAAGAATAAATCTAGCCTCTTTATTAGACGGAGCATCAGTCATAGCCTGCAACAATGAACACTTTGGCAAAGCTGAAAATATTTTGGCTCCGGGTAAAGCAAAAAATATGGGTGACGGTTGGGAGACCAGAAGAAGAAGAGGCAAAGGAAATGACTGGTTAATTCTAAATTCAATTGATGGTAGTTCTATTGATAAAATCGAAATTTCAACACATCACTTTAAAGGAAATTATCCTAGTTATTGTTCTTTACAAGCAGCCTATTTACCACATAAAAATTCCAAACAAATCGTAAGTTCTTCTAATAAATGGAAATATTTATTAAAAAATACAAAATTATCAGCTAACAAAACTCATACATTTAAAAATTCTTTAATGAACAAAGATAAAATCAATCATATTAAAATAAATATATTTCCTGATGGTGGGATTTCTAGATTTAGAATTTTTGGTAAAAAAATATGACAGACTTAATTATAAAGCCAAAGCCCATCACTAAAGAAAATTTTCGGAAATTTGGTGACATGATAACAACTGCTGATATCAAGCCAATTGAAATTAATAATGGTTATGCAAAAAGATATGATGGAATTGCAAATTTAAATACTAAAAAAGATAATGGTGAATCTACTATTAGCATTTTTTCAGCTCTTAAAAGATCTTTTCCCATGAAAGTTGATATGATGGAAAAACATCCGCTTGGAAGCCAAGCTTTTATTCCAATGAAAGAAACAACTTTTTTAGCTTTCGTTGCTCCTGAAGGTGACAAACCAGACATAAATAAAATTGAGTCTTTCATTATACCAAAAGGAATTGGAGTAAATTATAATCCAGGTATTTGGCATTTTCCATTGATCTCTACTGAGAATATGAATTTTTTAGTTGTAGATAGATTGGGTGAAGGAGATAATTTAGTTCTTCACGATCTTGATAAAGAAAATATTACTTTAGAATTTCAGGTATAAAAAAAAGCCCATCAATAAAAATTGATGGGCTTTTAATTAATTATTAAATTATTTTCTTGATGATGATATTGCTAAGTGAATTAAAGCACCTAATGCTGCTCCAATTATCCAAGCATATCCTCCGCCACCACCTAAGTTAGCGAAGAAATCATCTAGTCCCATGAATAAGATGTTAGGCCATACTGTACCAACAGCTATATATCCTGATAGCAGCCAAGCTAACATTCCTTTTCCATTGAAACCACCATTATAGTGATACTTACCATTAGGTGAGTCACTAAATAGATCATCAACATCTAATTTTTGTTTTTTAATTATATAGTAATCAGTAATCATGATACCAAATACAGGAGCTAAAATTGCACCTAAAGTGTTTACAAATGGAAACATTCCCATTTGAGTGATTACTGCAACCCACAAACCACCAATTACAAAACCAAAACCAGCAGTTATTAAACCACCAATTCTAAAATTAATTTTGCTTGGCATTAAGTTTGCAAGGTCATATGCAGGAGGTATAAAGTTTGCAACCATATTAATACCAACTGTTGCTGCAAAAAATGCAAATGCTGCAACAATTGTTAATACAATGTTATCTACCTTAGCTACCATATCTGTCGGGCTCGCTACATACTCTCCAAAGATAGCAATTGTTCCACCAGTAATCATTAAAGTAATGAATGAAAAGAAAACAACATTACCTACTAATCCCCATAGGTTACCTTTTTTCATTTCACCTTCATCTTTAACAAATCTAGCAAAGTCACCGAAGTTGATTACTACAGCAGCAAAATATCCAACCATAATTGAAAATACTGCTAGGAACGCACCAAATGAACCTAAGCCTTCAAATCCACCTGAACGTGCTCCACCAGAAAAAATTTCTCCAACTTCTGATAAAAGGCTTCCTCCAGCTTTAAACCAAATTACTAGCATCAATAGAACCATCACAACATAAACTGCTGGTCCTGCAAAGTTCAAGAATCTTTTTACTAGATCTATTCCTTGCCAGAATAAGTAAACTTGGAAACCTGAAACAAATATAAATGATACCCACATTACTCCTGTCATTCCTAAAAACATTTCAGTTCCAGGGTTGCCAGTAATAGCTGTAATTAAAAGTGCCACAGCAGTTGATGCTGCATATGTTTGAGCTCCATACCAGAACATTGCCACAAGCCCTCTTGCCATTGCAGGAAAGTTTGCACCAAATACACCCATACTTACTCGGGCGAATACTGGATAAGGAATACCATGTTTAACACTTGGTTTACCTGATAGGTTTACTAACCACATGATGAAAAAGCCAGCGAGTATTAAAGCTAAAAATACTGCCCAACCATTTAACCCTGAAGCTATAAATAGTGATGCTGCCAAAGTATATCCAAATAAACTTTGAACATCATTTGCCCATACGTTAAAGATCTCGAACCATCCCCAATTTTTCTTATTAGATGGAGTTGGTGCTAAATCAGCATTGTAGAGCGATTTTGATCTACTCATATTTTTCTCCTCTGTGTATTGCGAGTTATAACTAGTTAAATTTACGCAACGTTAATTTCTTAAAGCCTATTGATTTCTATATTAAATACAAACAAATGATTTTTATATCGGTGCTCTCTAAGTATTGACTATCAATGATTAATTAGTGTAAGCCTAAAATGAACACTTACAAATACTTATAATTAATTATTCCAACCACCTACTGATTTGACCTCTAAAAACTCTTCAAGACCATGTTCCCCAGCTTCTCTACCTATACCGGAGTGTTTAAAACCTCCAAACGGGGCATCTACTGCTATACCTGCACCATTAACATCCACCATACCCGATCTAAGTTTTCTTGCTACTCTTTTTACTTTTTCTTTATCTTGAGTTTGAATATAATTTGTTAAACCATAAGGAGTATCATTAGCAATCTGTATTGCCTCTTCCTCAGTTTCGAAAGGCATAACTGATAGCACTGGTCCAAAAATTTCAGTCCTTGCAATATCCATATCATTATTCACATCTGCAAACACTGTAGGTTTCACAAAATAACCTTTTTCTAAACCTTTTGGTTTTCCAGGTCCTCCTGCAATTAATTTAGCACCTTCATCTATACCTTTTTTAATTAAAGTTTGAATCTTATTATATTGAGTTTCAGAAATTACAGGACCAATATGTTCACCTTCTTTTTTAGGGTCCCCAACCTCAAAGTTTTCTGTATATTTCTTCAATCTTTCTATTGCATCAGTATACATTGACTTTTCTACTAACATTCTTGTGGGAGCATTGCACGATTGCCCAGAGTTTCTAAAACATCTTAAAGCTCCACGTTCGATAGCTTCAGGATCAGCATCCTTAAATATAATATTTGCACCCTTGCCCCCTAATTCTAAACTTACTCTTTTAAAATCTTTTGCAGCATTTTGTGAAATTAAAGCTCCAGCTCTAGTTGAGCCAGTAAAAGAAATCATATTTATATCAGGATGGCTAGTTAATGCATCCCCAGTTGTCGCTCCATCACCATTTACTAAATTGAAAACTCCTGGTGGAAATTTTGTTTCATCTATAAGTTCTGCTAAAATCATTGATGATAGTGGAGCGAGCTCTGATGGTTTTAAAACCATAGTACATCCAGATGCTATAGCTGGCATTACTTTTAAACAAACTTGGTTCATTGGCCAGTTCCAAGGAGTTATTAAAGCACAAACACCTTTTGGTTCATAAATAAGTCTTTGGTTAGGTGCATGATCACCTAAAGGTTTTTCAAATTCAAAATTTTTTAAATATCTAATAAAAGATTTTAGATGAGCAGCACCTGTGCCTGCTTGTAACTTTGTTGCAAAATCTTTTGGAGCACCCATTTCCAGAGTAATTGCTTCAGCAATATCAGCCCATCTTTTTTTATAATTTTCGTAAAGTTTTTCTAAAAGTTTTATTCTTTCCTCTTTAGTAGAAAATGCCCATGAGCTATATGCTTTTTTTGCAGCGCCTACGGCATCATTTACGTCATCTTTATTACCTAAAGATATGACTGCACAGTTTTCCTCAGTTGCAGGATCAATTACTTTAATTTCTTCTTTGCTTTTTGGAGTTACCCATTTTCCATTAATATAAAAATTTTTTTTGTTTTCCATAACAGACTCCTAACCTTTCCTTATTTTTTTGCAAACAAATTAGTTAATTCATAAACAATTGTTGCAGCAGCCAAAGATGTTACTTCAGCATGATCATATGCTGGTGAAACCTCAACTACATCTGCTGAGATTAAATTCATACCAGATAAACCTCTTATAACATTAACCATTTCTCTTGTGGTCATTCCTGCTATCTCTGGTGTACCTGTTCCAGGTGCAAAAGCAGGATCTAGTACATCTATATCAATTGATAAATAAAGTGGGTTATCACCAACTCTTTTCCTTATTCTTTCAGCAATTTTATCTGTGCCTTCTGTTTGAAACTCATCACAGTGAATAATTTTAAATCCAAAGCTTTCATCGTTTTTAATATCATTTCTATTATACAAAGGTCCTCTAATCCCTACGTGCATTGAAGCATCATCTAAAAATAAATTTTCCTCCCTTGCTCTTCTAAAAGGGGTTCCATGTGTGTAAGGAGCGCCAAAATAAGTATCCCAAGTATCTAAATGTGCATCAAAATGAACTAAAGCAACTGGGCCGTTATTAATTTTATTTACTGCTTTTAATAAAGGAAACGCAATTGTATGATCTCCACCTAAACTAATTATACCACCAGTTTTTTTAAGAAGATCCAAGGCTCCCTCCTCAATTTGCTTAATTGCTTCATCTATATTAAATGGATTGCAAGTAATATCACCTGCATCAGCAACTTGTTGAACTTTAAAGGGCTCAACATCATAATTTGGATGATAATTTGTTCTTAAATGTCTTGAAGCTTGTCTAATACTTTGGGGACCAAATCTTGCCCCGGGTCTGTAACTTGTACCTGCATCGAATGGTATTCCGACTATTGCAACATCGCAATACTCAACATCTCTTAATTCTGGTAGTCTAGCAAAAGTTGATGGGCCAGCAAATCTTGGAACCTTTGTACCACTTACTGGTTGAATGGGTTCTTTGCCTCTTTTTTTTTTCATCACAAAAACTCTATCACATTCTAACAAATTGGAATATCTTCAATAATACTAATTATGAAATTATTAAAGCTCATTTTGTTGTATTTATTTTTAATTTTTCCAGCTCAAGCAGATACAATTTACGAATTAATAAAAATTCCAAACCTGGAGATTTATAATCTTAAAACTGAAAATAAATTAAGATACTTGAATGCTAAACAAGCATTTACAATAGGTATTGATAATAATATCAATTGTTTCAAATCATCAAAACAAGACCTAGATAGAAAATATAAGATTATTGAAAAAAATCTTAACAGATATTCTCAAAACTTTTTAAAAAAAATAAATTTAAAATACATTGTTATGTGTGAAGACTTATCAATCTCAGGTATCAACACTGCTGGAATACCTGACAATGTAATGAAAACTTTGATTGTAGATATAAAATTTAATGATAAGTATTTTGAAAGAGTATTACATCACGAAGTTTTTCACATAATAAATGATAGTTACAAAGATATATTTAATGAAAAAATTTGGTCCAGTTTTAATCCTAAAGAGTTCGATTACGCAGAATGTTCAACCTGCACAAAAAAAATTGGTTTGGATACATATTCTAAACCAGAGGGGTTTATTACTGAATACTCGCGATCAACAGCATCTGAAGATATGGCTGAAGTATTTTCTCATTTAATATATGGAAATTTACCTGAAAAAATTGATCCTATTCTAAAAAAGAAGATAGAATTCATCAAAAAAGGAATCCTAAAAATTGATGAAAATTTTATTTTATGATTGAAAAAATAAAGGCATCAAAATCTGAAAAAATAATATTTATATTTGTTGTAATTTTAGGTTTATTTTCAATTACTTCTTTTTTTTTACTAAAAAATAAATGTTTATTTGTTAAGAATTATAACCCAAATAAAATCAATTTTGAAAATCCAAATAACATAGTGATTCTAAACGTTGAGTGTGGAAATGTAATTATAGAATTATATCCAGACATATCTCCTAATGGAGTAGAAAGATTTAAAACGTTAGTCAAATCGAATGCCTATGATGATGTGGCATTTCATAGAGTCATTAAAGATAAACTCGTTCAAGCTGGAGATTTAGAATTTGGAAAGAAAGGAAACATTGATTATGGAAAAATTGGAACTGGAAAATCTGGTCTAGGCACAATTAAATCTGAAATTGATAAGAATTTTAACTACACTAAAGGAAGCGTAGGATTAGCTCGAACTTTAGAATATGATACTGAAGACAGTCAATTTTTTATAATTCTTCAGGATGAACCTTTATATGAGGGTGAATACACACCCATTGGAAAAGTAATATTTGGCTTAGAAGCTTTAGAAAAAATTAAACACTTAAATAAATCTGAATATGTTTTAAGGCCTGACTTTATAAATACTCTTAGATTGTTTAATTAACTAAAGGTTTTCCAGTAGCAAGAGTATGTTTAATTCTATCTTGAGTTTGTTTAGTTTCGATTAATCTCATAAAAGCATCAAGTTCTAATTTAAACAAATCATCCTCTGTAAGAGTTTTATCTTTAGTAGTTTCACCACCACTTAATACATGAGCTAATTCTTTTGCTACAGTCAAACCATGATCCAATATAACTTTATCATTATAAAGTTTTTCTAAAATTTTGTTCATATCATCAATAACTGCTTTGCCGGGTAATTTAAATGTAAGCTCATTTGGTGCTTTAAAGTCCTTGTTTTCATTTAAAATTTTTTTAGATACTTCAAGCAAACTATTTCTATTCATAATTCTTTTATTTTCAGGTAATAAGTATTTCAAAGGTTCTGCCTCAACTGGAGACGTAGCTGTTTTACCATAGCCAATTATATCAAATACTTTCAAGGGTGCATATTTTGGGTCTTTCTTAGCCTCTTCAGTATTTAACCATCTAGCCAGCATTTCTTTACATCCGCCTCCAGCTGGAATTAATCCAACAATAGTCTCTACTAATCCGATTACAATATTTGTATGTGAGGCTACGAAATTACTTTGTACTAAAACTTCAAAACCTCCTCCCAAAGTTAAACCTGATGGTGCAGATATAACTGGGTATTTAGAGTACTTAAGATGTTTACAAGTTTCTTGAAAATATTTAATAAATTTTTCTATCGATTTAAAATCATTTTTATTTGCAAATTCCATTGTATAAGTCAGGTTAACACCAGCAGAAAATTGCATACTTTCATTAATTATTATTAAAGGTTTATCAGTTGCTTTCTTAAGAGCATCCATTGAGTCATAATCGAGCGCATTAGCTTTAGTCGTAAACTCAACAATATTAAAATCATTAAATCTATAAATTGCAGCTGAACTATTGCCATCAACACTTGAGGCAGTTTTCTTGATCTTACCTAAAGTTTCAATTGATGTATATTTTTGCCTTTCACCATAAAAATTTTCATCTTTAGAATTTGACAAATTTTCTAAAAAGTTATTGCCTTTATATTCATCAACTTTATCGAAGAAATTTTTAACACCAATTTCTTCTAACATCTCAAAAGGTCCTTTCGCCCAATTAAATCCAAGTCTCATAGCTTCGTCTATGTCATTAAATTCTTTGGTAATCCCAGGAACTAGTGATGAAGCATATTTTATTATCTTAGATAGTACTGACCAAGCATAGTCTCCGTATTTATCTTTTCTATTAATTAGAGCCTTTAAATCTACTTTATCAGACTTAATATCTATTTTTTGACTTGTTGAATACTCGCCAGTTTCAAGATTAATAGCTTCCATAATTTTTCCACTATCAGTCTTCTTCATTCTATAGAATCCGCCTTTACCTTTTCTCCCGGTATATCCAGTTTCGATTAATTTTTTAACTAAAGGAATTTCTTTAGCTACCTCATGGAACTCATCAGATTTTGGAAGTTCTTTGATAAAACTTTTTAAAACATCTGCCATTAAATCTATTCCAATCAAATCATATAATCCAAAAACTCCTGTTTTAGGTATACCCATAGGTCTTCCAAAGATTGCATCTGCTTCCTCCACAGAAAGTTTCATCTTAAATGCTTCAGTCATTGCAATTTGCATTGCATACACACCTACCCTATTTCCTAAAAAACCAGGGGTATCATTACAAACAATTGCTCCTTTACCTAACTCAACTTCACAAAATTCTTTTAATTGATTGATTTTATTTAAATCATTGTCTTCATTCTTAACTATTTCTAAAAGACCCATGTATCTAACAGGATTAAAAAAATGAGTGATGCAAAAATCTTTTTTTTGATCTTTATTTAAATTTTGAGATAAAACTTTAATTGGGATTGAAGAAGTATTTGAGGAAACTATTGCTCCATCTTTCCTGCTTTCAAAAATTTTATCATAAATTTGATGTTTTATATCAATTCTCTCAACCACTGCCTCTACAATCCAGTCAGCATCTTTAACTACATCAAAATTATCGGATATATTTCCAACTTTAATATTATCAATTTTTGTTTTATCGATTAATAAAGGTGGTCTTGATTTATGAATTCGCTCTCTTGCATTTTGACTTATTTCAGTTTTTAAATCTAGTAGTGTGACAGGGATATTAGCATTACAGAGATGAGCAGCTATACCACTGCCCATTGTTCCTGAGCCAATCACAACTACGTTCTTAATTTTCATGAAGTAATTTTACTATCGATTAATTCCTCTAAGTCTTTCAGATCTTCTTCTTAAAAGCTCAGCGGTAACCAATATCAATGTTGATAATATAATCAAACAAGTCGCAACAGCTAAAATTGTTGGACTTAACTGTTCTCTCAGACCCGTCCACATTTGAATTGGTATCGTTGTATTTTCCAGTCCTGCTAAAAATAAAACAACAACTACTTCATCAAATGAAGTTACAAATGCAAATAATCCTCCAGAAATTACTCCAGGAAGAATTAGAGGTAAAGTAATCTTCATAAAAGTATTTACTGGATCACTTCCCAAACTTGCAGCGGCTCTTGTAACACTGTGGTCAAATCCTGATAAAGTGGCTGTTACTGTAATTACTACAAAAGGTGTACCTAAAATAATATGAGCTAAAACTATTCCTGTATGTGTTGCTGCCAAACCAGCTTTTGCCATAAAGAAAAATATTGCAACTCCAGAAATGATTAAAGGTACAATCATTGGAGAAATTAAAACAGCCATTATTAAACCTTTGTAAGGCATGTGCCTGCTACTTAACCCTAGTGCAGCAACTGTTCCAAGTATTACTGATCCAATCGTTGCAAAAATTGCAATTATAAAACTGTTCTTGGCAGCCAATCCCCAAGGATTTTTAGTTCCATAAATCATATCTTTGTACCATCTTAATGAGAAAGCATCTGGATCAAGCCGTTTCATTCCATCAGAGAAACTTAAAAATTCCTCCGCGTTGAAAGATAATGGGAAGATTACAAATAAAGGGGCAATTAGAAAAAAGAAAACAGCAGCACAAATTGTTAGGTAAATATAATGCCAAATTCTATAATGTGGTTCGGTATATTTTGGTAATGCCATCCTAATTATCCTAATTTGATATTATCAATTCCAACTATTTTATTATAAAGCCAATAGATTACTAAAACTCCACTTAACAACATTAGTCCCATTGCAGATGCAAAACTCCAATCTAATGTACTTTTCATATGAAAGGCAATTTGGTTACTTATTAGAGTTCCGGATGCGCCACCGACTAAGGCTGGAGTAATGTAATAACCAATTGCTAGAATAAATACTAATAAACAGCCTGCGCCTATTCCAGGTATTGTTAATGGAAAATAAACTTTCCAAAATGCTACAAATGGTGTTCCACCTAGTGATTTTCCCGCTCTCATCAAGCTTGGTGAGATAGTTTTCATTACACTGTATAATGGTAGTACCATAAATGGCAGTAAGATTTGTGTCATAGCTACATAGCTTCCTGTCTTATTGTACATCATCTCAGGTCTATTATCGTCAGCTACTAATCCTATTCCAACAAAGAAGTCGTTTACAATTCCCTGTTGTTGTAACAAAATCATCCAGCTAGCAGTTCTTACAAGTAATGAAGTCCAAAATGGAAGGAGTACACAGATCATTAGTAAGTTACTATACTTCATTGGTAGAGTAGCTAACAAATGAGCTATTGGATAAGCCATTAAGAAGCAAAATACTGTAACAAAGAATGCAATCTCTAAAGTTCTCAACCACAGTACTCTATGAATTCTTCTATCTTCTTCAACACTTACTATTTTGCCTTCTTCATTTACATACATATCCATTCCTTTTAGATATTTTTGACCTGTAAATTCAGGAGCTCTTCTTTGAATTGCTCTCCAATACTCAACATCAGCCCATCTTTTATGAACTGACATTATTTGTTCTTTATAATTTCCCTCTTCAAATTTTTTTGATGCTCTACGAAGTTTCTTAATTATACTTTTAAAACCATTTTTTGTATAATTTAATTGGGTAGATAGTTTACCCTCTCGTTTATCTTCAACTAATTTTATAAAATCGTCATGAAAGGCAGCAAAAACTTCTTCATCTGGTAACTCTTGACCATCCCAGTTTTCCATCGCTTTAAATGTTTTGGGCAACATTTGTGTTACCATTTTATCATCAACACTTCTGAATAACATATCACCTATTGGAAAAACATAAGTGATAATCAAAAAAAATAATAAAGGAGCAACAAGTAAGAAGGCTTTTATCTTATTTTTTTTTTCAGCCTTCTTTAGACTTACCTCTAAAGGTATTCCATCGGTCGTTAAAATCTGTTTTGTTTCTGAGCTCATAAATAAAAAGGGCGGCTATAAATAACCGCCCTTAAATTATAATATATAATTAAGTTTAATAAAACTTAAATTATAGACCAGCTTTCATAGCTTCCCACTTCTCACCAAGCTCTGTTCCGTTGTCAGCCCAGAAAATTGGGTCAACTAAGAAATAGTTTTTAGTGTTTTGTGGTGCAGTTGGCATTTGTGGTACCATGTTAGTTTTACCATCTTTATACCATGGCTCACCTTTTTCCATAATTGCGATTGAAGATTTTCTCCAAGGCGCATATGCGATGTATTTAGCACTTCCTGCTAACATCTCTGCACTAGTCATCATAGCTAAAGCTTTTTTAGCCATACCATTAGCATCGTTTGGTCCACCTTTAACTTGTACGAAATATTCGTAATCAAGACCTTGGCCATCCCAAACTTGTTTGATTGGTGCACCTTCTCCAATTTCTGCATTGAAGAATCTACCATTCCAACCAGTAGCCATTACTACTTCACCTGATACTAACAGTTCTGGTGGTTGAGCACCTGCAGACCAAAATACACATCCACCTTTTGGATCTGTACATAACTCTTTGATCTTGTTCATTGCTCTTTCAACACCTTTTTCTGTTTCTAAAGCTTTATAGATTTTTGCTCCGCCTTTTCCTGGCTTAATACCATCTGCAGCTAAAGCAATCTCTAAATTAGTTAGAGCGCTTTTGTAGATAGCTCTTTTTCCAGGGAATTTCTTTGTGTTAAAGAAATCTTTGATAGTCTTTGGAGTACCTTTAACATTGTTAGTGTTATAAGCGTAGTTCCAAGAATATAAAATATTTCCTACAGCACACTTACTCGGCATTGCAGTAAAGAAATCTTTACTTGCTGGAGTTCCATCTGGAGCTGGTGGGAAGTCTTTGTCAAAATCAAATTCAACAAACAAACCTTCATCACATCCAGTGATAGTATCCATTGCAAACACGTCGATTATATCCCACGTGATCTTACCAGCTTCTTTTTGTGCTTTAATTTCTGATAAACCACCTGAATAATCAACCCAAGCAATGTTAATGCCTAGTTTTTTAGCAGTTGGATCACCATAACCTAACTTTTGAGACTCAGTGTAAGCCCCACCCCAAGACACTGCAGTAACTGTTGTTGCAAATGCTGAAGTAGCTAGTGAAAGTGCAAAAGAAATAGCTAGTAATATTTTACTTAGTTTTTTCATTTTTCCTCCGTTTAAACGTTTAAAAAACTAATTAAAACAACTTCGGAAGTGAGAGTCAACAGGCCTTTTTTACTTATTCTATAGTAATTCTATAAGGTTTATTTTGGGTCTAGCGCCCGTGCATCTTCGCTATTCCAACCAATCTTTATTTCGTTGCCAAGTTTGATGTCAAGATTAGCGGAACTGTTTGGCACTTTTAAAATAAACTCAGGGTTGCCTAAAAGATTTATTCTAACTCTAGTATGATCTCCATGATAGATAACTTCTTCAATTTTGCCATTATGAATGTTGTCCATCTTATCTTTAGGATTGATCAAAGCCCTTTCTGGTCGCAATGAAACTTTAGTTCTCTCTCCCTTAGACTTAACAGATATTGGATTTGCAATTATTTCAGCATTAGATAATTTGACTTTACATTTTCCGCCTGAAATATCAGAGACTTCACCATTAAATGTGTTGTTCTCACCTATAAACTCTGCCACAAAAGAATTAACTGGTTTTTCATATAATTCATCTGGACTTGAAAGTTGTTGCACTTTTCCATCATTAAATACTGCGATACGATTTGACATTGTTAATGCTTCACTTTGATCGTGAGTAACATAAACAACTGTTACCCCAATACTTTCATGAATGTGTTTAATTTCATATTGCATGCTTTCTCTTAAATTCTTATCCAACGCTCCTAAGGGCTCATCCATTAAAACTAATTGTGGATCAAACACTAATGATCTTGCAACCGCAACCCTTTGTTGCTGTCCTCCAGATAATTGTCCTGGCATTCTTGATGCAAAACCTTGTAACGATACCATTGATAATGCTTTATCAATTTTCTTATCAGCCTCATCTTTTGGAATTTTTCTTACTCTTAAAGGGAAAGCTAAGTTTTCATAAACAGTCATATGTGGAAATAATGCATAGTTTTGAAATACCATTCCGATACCTCTTTTATGAGGAGGAATACTTGAGATGGCTTTTCCATCTAAATATATTTCACCATTAGTTGGTGTTTCAAAACCAGCTAACATCATTAAACATGTTGTTTTACCAGAACCTGATGGTCCCAACATCGTTACAAATTCACCTTCTTCAATATCCAATTGAAGATCTTTGACAACTAAAACTTTACCGTCATAGCTTTTGTCAACTTTATCGAATTTTACGAAGTCTTTTTTTAAGGCCATAATTTTAAATATCTTTAAAACATTTGTATGTATAAATATCAACCATTAAAAATTAGCTTTTAATATGAAGTTCTTTAGAAAAATTGCAAAATAATTCAGATCCTTTATCTGTAACTCTAATCGCCTCTGATGCCTCAACTCCCCAATTTCCAAATTGCATTACAGCGATCATATGAAAAGTAACGTTAGGTTGTAATACCGTCATATCACCCTTTGAGATATTCAAAGTATGCTCTCCCCAATCTGGTGGATAACCAATTCCAATCGAATATCCAGTTCTTGAAGTTTTTTCAATTCCATATTTATCTAATACTTTCCAAAATGCTTGGGCAACATCATCCGCTGTATTTCCTGATTTTACTTTATCAATACCGGCTTGTAGTGCTTCGTTCGTTTTTTTCATGGTATCAATTTTCTTTTGATCTGGTTTTCCAAGTAAAACTGTTCTAGCCATAGGACAATGATATTTTTTATTTACTCCAGATATCTCAATAATTGTGGCTTCACCCTCTATAAATTTATCCTCAGACCAAGTTAGATGTGATGCTGAAGTTCCTTTTCCAGTAGGCAGCATTGGTACTATTGAAGCGTAATCTCCACCAAATTCTGGTGTTCCTTTAATTAAAGTAGACCATATTTCTGAAACAGCATCGCATTGTCTTACTCCAGGGCTAATAGCTTCAAAAGCTTTTTTCATTCCTAATTCAGTAATTTGAGCTGCTGCTTTCATAAACTTTATTTCAGCATCTGATTTTACTACTCTCACCCAATTAACTAATCTTTCACAATCTAAAACTTTAGCATTAGGTAAACCTTGTTTGATTTTTTCATAACAATAAGCTGTGAAATAGTGGCTATCCATTTCTAGTCCTATAGAAAGTTTATCCCACTTTCTCTCTTTAATAAGATCTACAAGAGCATCATAAGGATGTAGTGGCCAAGTATGAATATATTTCTCATGGTACTTAATTATATTTTCATCCTTTAGATAAGTTTTAATATACGCTCCACCAGCATCTTGATTTCTAACAAAACAAATAGGCTCATCAGCATTAACATGTACTATTACACATTGGGCATAATAAAATGACCAAGCATCATAACCAGTTAGATAATTCATATTAGATGGGTCTTGTGAAATTAAAAGCTCAATACCTTTTTCTTGCATTAAAGCCTGAACTTTTTTTAATCTAGATTTGTATTCTTCGTTAGTAAAATTCATAAATTAATTATTAAATAATTCACCAAAACCTTCAACTTTATTATTATAATTTATTTCCCTAAGAGTATCCCAAATTAAAGTTTGGTTACTTGATAGGACAACTTTATTTATTTTTTTTTCTAATTCATTAATTACTGAAAGTACTGGTAATGCAGTACAAGAAACAAACAAAGCTTCGCTCTTTGATAAATCTATTTTTGTAAGTGTTTCAAAAATATATTGTGGATCAACTTTTCCAATATCTAGATCTGAGGCAATATCAAAATAAGAAAGTTCATTAATTTCTATATTTTCTTTTTTAAAATAATTAATTACAGATTGATTTATTTCATCAGTATAGGGGGTAAAAATTGATAATTTTTTTATCTTCAATCTTTTAAGAGCATTAATTGCTGATGTTATCGGTGTTGTGACTTTGGTATTTGGTTTTACCGAATTTATTTTTTCAAAAATTGATTGATAACCTGCAGCAATTGTTCCTGAAGTACATCCATAAGCAACGCAGTCTAAATTTTGATCTGGCAAAATATCCTCCGTAACTTTTGGAATATCATCTGCCATTTTTTTTAATGTTTCATTTGTTAAAGGATTGTAACATTTGATTCTATTGCAATATAAATCTATGTCCTTACCATAAATTACATTATTAAAGTCTTTTTCGATTCTAAAATCACTAGCCAATGTAATTAATCCTACTCTTGGATTATGCTTTTTTAGATATTTTGGTTCAATCTTAGTTAATTTCATTTAAAGCTTGATTAAATATATATTGATTAAATAGTCTAGTTAAATTACAGTCTTGTTTGAGCGATACATAACTCGTCGATATTTACAAAATACGAAAGTGGGATCAATCGTCTTAGATTTAATTATTTAAGGAGGTTAGAATGAAATTCGGTTACTTTTGCAATACCACAAACTGGGATCATAAACCGTATAAACAATTATTAGATGAAACTAAGGAGATCACTACTTATTGTGATGAAAATAATTGGAACTCTATTTGGTATACAGAGCATCACTTTAATCATGAAGGAATGGAATCCTGTACAAATCCTTTAATGATGGGTGTTGATGCAGCTGCGAGAACTAAACAAATTAGAATAGGACAAGCTTGTAATGTTATTACTTTCCATAACCCTATAAGATTAGCTGAAGACATTGCCTTATTAGATCAATTATCCAATGGAAGAGTTGAAGTTGGAATTGGTAGAGGTATTTATGGAAGAGAAGCAATAAATATGAATAAAGAGGCTGATCTTAAAGATCAGGCTAAAAACTTTAGATTATTTGAAGAAACTTTAACTATAATGAAAAAAGCTTGGACGGAAGAATTTTTTAGTCATAAGGGAGAATTTTATACTTATCCGTCACCAAATTTTGTATGGCAGCATGATATGAGCCCACCAAGCGAAAAATTTTTAGATACAAAAACAAATGAAATTAAAAAAATAAGTATTGTTCCAAAACCAAAACAAGCGCCTCATCCTCCAATTTGGCAGGTGGTAGACGGTGCAAGGTCAATAGAATGGGCAGCACAAAACGGTCTTAACACTATAATGTGGATACCTACTGTTAAAGCTTTGAAGAAAAGATTTGAGATATATAGAGATGCAAAATCTAAAGCTGAAAATAGAGATGTTGCATTAGGAGAAGGAATTTCTTTAGTTAGGGATATGTTTGTTGCAGAAACAATGGAGGAAGCAGAAAAATTAGCTGGGGAACACATTATAAATTATATGAGATGGGTTTGTCATTGGAGAGGTTTGGGAAATCATATGGACCCAGGTGAAGAATTGCCAGAGACAAAGCATAAATTAGATCTTCTAAACTATGATTTCTTACATAAAAGAAATTTATTATTTGGTACCCCTGAATATGTAGTCAATAAAATTAATGAATTGAAATCAGAATTAAACTTACAAAACTTACAAGTTTGGTCAAACTTTCCTGGAATTGATCACAAAGCTTGTATGAGAAGTATAAAACTATTTAATGATGAAGTAATACCTAAAATTAATTTTGATAACGACAATATAGAGAAAGCCAGTTAGTGAAACTTGAATTAAGGAAGTTTACAAAATTTGTAGATAAAACTTTTGTTGAAGGTGGAAAAGATGCTAAAGAACCAGTTTTGATGGTTTCGGTTGCAGCTGTTTTTAAAAACCCTTGGGCTGAACAAGGATTTGTTGAAGATTTAAAACCAATCATTTTAGATTTAGCTCCAAAACTTGGTGATATATTAGTACCAGAATTAATTAAAGAAATTGGATCACCTGAAAAAATTTTAGCTTATGGAAAAGCTGGCACTGTAGGATTGAATGGTGAAATAGAACATGCATCAGCTTTTATTCATACTTTAAGATTTGGAAATAAATTTAGAGATGCTGTTGGTGGTACTTCGTATTTAAGTTTTACAAATACAAGAGGACCTGCAGGGTCTAAAATATCTATTCCTATGATGCATAAAACAGACTCTGGTTTAAGACCGTATTATTTGACTCATGAATTTACTATTCATGATGCACCATTTAATGATGAAATTGTAATTGCAATTGGTGGTGCTTCAAGTGGAAGAGCTCACGCTAGAACTGGAGATCGTTATCAAGATATGAAAGAAATGGGATTAGATCCCAAATAATCTAATGTCCCAAAATTTTGATCCAAATCAAAATTATTACTCTTTTAATAAAAAAAATTCTGTACCTATTGTATTTATCCATGGAGTAGGTCTTGATCATCAAATGTGGGATTATCAAATCAATTACTTCAATGAATATTCAACTCTAACTTATGATTTATTAGGACACGGAAAAACACCGTGTGATAAAGACAAACTTAGTCTACAGGATTTTTCTAATCAGCTTTTAGAAATTTTAGATCATTTGGGTGTTGAGAAAATAAATCTTATTGGTTTTTCTTTAGGCTCTTTGATTGCATTAGATTTTTCATCTCATTTTCAAAAAAAAGTTGAAAAACTTATATTAATTGGAACAACTTATAAAAGATCAGATGAAGAAAGGTCACTTGTATTAGATAGATATAATCAGGCAAAATTAAATAAACCAATATCAAAACAAGCCTTAAAAAGATGGTTTAGTGATAAATATCTTGAGAGTAACCCAAAAACTTATGATTTGTTTATGAAAATACTAAACAAAGAACCAAAGGATCATAAAAATTTTCTCAAAGCTTATGAATTATTTGCTAATCATTATGATGATTTTGAAGCTATAAGAAAGATAGACAGAAAAACTTTGGTAATAACTGGTTCAGATGATGTTGGTTCTACTCCAGCAATGTCTAAAGAATTAGTAAAAGACCTTGTTAATTCTACTTATATTGAAATTAAAAATGGAAAACATCTATGTAGTATAGAATGTGCAGATGATGTTAATATGAAAATTAAAAATTTTATTAATAATTAAATGTCAAAAATTCAAAATTTTAAAATGTACATCAATGGTGAATGGATAGACTCATCCTCTGGAAAGAAAATTGAAACATTAAATCCTGAAAATAATGAAGTTTGGGCAACTGTTCCTGAGGCAAATGAAAAGGATGTAGATAAAGCTGTTCAATCAGCTCAAAGAGCTTTTGATAATAATTGGTCTACGCTTCATCCAAGAGAGAGAGCAAAATATTTGAGATTAATTGCTGATCAACTAAGAGCTAATGCAGAACATCTTGGTAAAATAGAAACTATTGATACTGGTAAACTTTATAGAGAAACGAAAACTCAGGCAAATTATATAGCAGAGTATTATGATTACTTCGCAGGTTTGGCTGACAAAGTGGAAGGAACTGTTGTTCCGATAGATAAACCAGATATGCAAGTTACAACAACAAGAATTCCTATAGGCGTTGTGGCTGCTATTATTCCTTGGAATTCTCAAATGCTTTTAACAGCTGTCAAACTTGCTCCAGCTCTTGCTATGGGGAATACAGTTGTAATTAAAGCATCTGAACTTGCACCCGTAACTCTTTTAGAGTTTGCAAAATTAATAGATAAAGCTGGATTACCAAATGGAGTTATTAATATAATTACTGGTTTAGGTGAGCCTTGTGGAAAAGCTTTGACTACGCACAACCTTGTAGAAAGAATAGCATTCACTGGTGGGCCAGAAACTGCAAAACATATTGTCAAAAACTCTGCAGAAAATTTATCTCAAGTAAGCTTGGAACTTGGTGGCAAAAGTCCAGTTGTGGTATTTGATGATGCTGATCAAGAAAATGCTTTAAATGGTATAACTGCAGGAATTTTTGGAGCAAGTGGTCAAAGTTGTATTGCAGGTTCTAGACTTTATTTACAATCTAATATTTATGACCAATTTTTAAAAAAATTAATTTCTAAAGCTGAAAAAATAAAATTAGGTGGCCCAATGGAAAAAGATACTCAAATGGGTCCTTTAAATAGTTTTAAACAATTAGAAAAAATAGAAAAAAATATTAAAGCAACAATTCAACAAGGTGGAAAGATTAGATGTGGTGGAAAAAGATCTTCTGTTTCAAATAAGGGTTACTATTTTCCAGCAACAATTATAGAATGTAAAAATCATAACCTTCCTGCTGCAGAAAATGAATTATTTGGTCCAATATTATCAGTTATGAAATTTGATAAAGAAGATGAGGTAATAAATAAAATGAATGATAATAAATATGGACTTTCTTCTGGAGTTTATACCTCTAACTTTGCACGTGGCTTAAGAGTATCTAAAGCAATACGTGCTGGCATAGTTTTCATAAATACTTACCGATTAATCTCTCCAATGGCTCCTTTCGGTGGCATTAAAGATAGTGGTTATGGTAAAGAGGCAGGAATTGAGTCTATAAAAGAATATACAAGAATAAAAACCACATGGTATAATTCATCAGACAAACCGATGACTGATCCATTTACAATGGGTTAGAACTTGCCCTTAAAACATATTTTAGTCTTACTTTTTATTGCGATGGCTCATGGAAGTGCATTTCCTTTTACTAAATTAGTTTTAAATGATTCTGTTCCTCCAATTCTCATGGCATCACTTAGAATGGGATTGGTATTGGCGATATTAATTCCTTTTTGGAGATTTAAAATACCAGAAAAGAAATATATCCCTTCATTGATAGCTTTTTCAATCTCAATGGGTGTTATGGTTTATGTATTTATGACTCTCGCTCTATACTACTCGACTATTATTTCTCCTGTAATCGTAGGGTCTCAACTAGCAATACCGTTTGGGATACTTGCCAGCGCATTTATGTTAAATGAAAACATAAGTCCAAAAAAGTGGTTTTTTATTTTTTCTGCTTTTATCGGTGTGTTGATAATATTTTTTGATCCAAAATTAGTTGATAATTTTTTAGGATTATTCTTTGCAGGTTTAATGGCATTAGCTTTTGCTTTTTCTCAAGTTTTTTCTAGACAGTTAAGAGACCTGGACATTAGTTTAACTAATGCATTTACTGGTTTATTTGGTTTTATAATTTTATTAATTCTTTCTTTTTTTATAGAGGGGAATACTTTCTCAACCATTAAATCTATTAGTCTTAATTCTTGGATCCTAATATTTTACCAGGCAATTGTTGTTTCTCTGGGTGCACATTTATTGATGTTCTATTTATATAAATTTTATACTGTGGGACAAATTTTCCCTTCTTACTCTCTATTCCCTATATTCGGGATAGCTTTGAGTTTTTTAATATTTGGTGAAGTACCAACTGTTTTGTTCGTATTGGGTGGAATTATTGTTATAGGTTCAGTCTATTTACTTCATAAAATAAGATAATTTACCCATTGAAAAATTTAATTAATCATAATTAAATTAGCTTTTTATAAATTGTTAACAAATAGAGGAAAATAATGAAAAAACTATTTATTGCTGCATTTATGTTTGTGTTTTCTTTTACATCAAACGTATCTGCGGATGGACATGGGATAAAAATGGGAATTATTTTAGGATTTACTGGTCCTATTGAATCTCTAACACCTG
Organism: uncultured Pelagibacteraceae bacterium; assembly: GCA_902626725.1. Lineage (GTDB taxonomy): Bacteria > Pseudomonadota > Alphaproteobacteria > Pelagibacterales > Pelagibacteraceae > Pelagibacter. The sequence continues at coordinate 257,708 of CACOGI010000001.1, read as the reverse complement.
CTATGGCTGCTTCAGCTGAGCTTGCTTTCAAAGAAGCATCGGACTCTGGCTCGCTATTAGGTGGAAAATATATTGAAGTGATTAGAGCAGACTCAACATGCGTAGACTCAGCAGCGGCAACTGCAGCTGCAGAAGGAGTGATTGCACAAGGAGTTGCAGCTATTATGGGAGCTGACTGTTCAGGTGTAACTGGAGCAATTGCTTCAAATGTTGCTGTACCAAATGGTGTTGTAATGATTTCACCATCAGCTACGTCACCAGGATTAACAACTCTTGATGATAAAGGATATTTTTTTAGAACTGCACCATCAGATGCTAGAGGTGGTCAGATTTTAGCTGATATTACTAAAGACAGAAAAGTTAAAAGTGTTGCAATTACTTACACAAACAATGACTATGGAAAAGGTTTAGCAGATGTTTATAAAGCAGCTGTTGAAGCTCATGGTATTAAAGTAACAACTGTTAATGCTCACGAAGACGGAAAAGCAGACTACTCTTCTGAAGTAGCAACACTTGCTTCAGCAGGTGGTGATGCAGTTGCTGTTATTGGTTACCTAGACCAAGGTGGTAAAGGAATTATCCAAGCTTCTTTGGACTCAGGTGCATTTGATAGATTTATTTTATCAGATGGTATGATCGGTCAATCATTAGTTGATGCATTTGGTAAAGATCTAAGAAAATCTTTTGGTTCAATGCCTGGTTCAACTGGAAAAGGTGCTGGTGTTTTTGCTGGTGTAGCAAAAGCTGCTGGTATTGATAGTTCGGGTCCTTATACAGGTGAGTCTTATGATGCTGCAGCGTTGATCGTTTTAGCAATGCAGGCAGGTAATTCAGCTGATAGAGCATCAATTGCAAAAAATGTAATGGATGTTGCTAACGGTCCTGGAACAAAAATTTACCCAGGTGAACTTAAAAAAGGTTTAGATTTATTGGCTAAAGGTAAGAAAGTTGATTATGAAGGTGCAACTGGAGTTACTTTTACTAGCGTCGGTGAAGCTGAAGGTTCTTTCTTAGAACAAGAAGTAAAAGGCGGAAAATTCAAAACTAAAAAACAAAGATAATTTATCTTAAAATTTAAACCCCCAGCATTAATTTGTTGGGGGTTTTTTTTTATAAAATTAAAAATCTGTTTTCAAAAAATAAATTTTATTGTATAATTACATTGTCCTGATTTAGAAAATAACTCTACTTGCTGGGACTTAAAACATAACGCTAAAGGAGAAAAATGAAACTAATAATACAATCAATCAAAAACTATTTTAAATCAAAAAAAGATAAAGGTTTAGAGCCTGTATTCTTTGAAAAAATAGGTGATAAAAATACATCAAGGGATGAGATGAAAGAAAATTTAATCAAAGTATTAAAAAAGAATGGCTGGACTTTAAAAAAATAAATATTTATCTGCCATATATAAAGCCCAAGCTATAGCAGCACCTGTAATAATATATTTCATAAAATTATTTTATTTCTATTTTTTCAGGAAGTATACCTTTTGGTCTGTATCTCATTATTAATAATAAACCTGCGCCCATCATTAAAAATCTAAAATACGGCACACTTTCAATTAAATGAACTTTTAAAAAATGAGCATCATCTAAACCAGCGGTTGTTAAATTTACCAAATATAATCCAATTGGTGCTGACTCAATCCATAAGAACCAAACAACAAAACCACCAAGAATTGCTCCAAAGTTATTTCCACTTCCACCAACAATAACCATTACCCAAATTAAAAAAGTATATCTCATTGGTCTATAACTTCCTGGAGTGAATAAACCATCTTGTGTTACTAACATAGCTCCTGCTATTCCGACTATTGCAGAACCTAAAACAAAAATTAATAGATGCTGTTTAACCACATTTTTACCCATAGCGTTAGCTGCTTCTTCATTGTCTCTAATAGCTCTCATCATTCTTCCCCAAGGAGAGTAAAGAGCTTTCTGAGTTAAAATTAAAAGAATTATGACAACAACTAAAAATAAACCTGAGTAACAAAGTTTTACAAAAATTGATGATCCTTCAATTACAAATTGGTTTAGAGCAGCTTGTCTTTCAGCAAAGTCTGAAATTAAATTCAATTTACTTGAGTTAAATTTTTCTACTAAATTAATGAACCAATCTGTTTGTTGTAAATTTACCTCATAAGGTGCAGGACGTTTTAATCCAATTACATTTTTAACTCCTCTTGTCAGCCAATCTTCGTGTTTTATAATTGCGATGACAATCTCTGATATCAATAGTGTAGCTATCGCTAAGTAATCAGCTCTCAAACCTAAGGCAACTTTACCTATTACAAAAGCTAATCCACCAGCAAATAAAGCTCCCACTATCCAAGAAAAAATAATAGGTAAGCCGAAACCTCCTAAGAAACCAGTTTTTGCAGGATCTACTTCTTCAATCGCCTCAATTCCTGGCTCAGATACAAATCGTATTATGATAATTCCTAAAATAATAATTGCAGCAATAATATAAGTTCTAGTTTTCGATTTTTCGTATTTCTTTAAAACATATCGGACAGCTAGCACCATCCCAATAATTAAGAATAGACTAAATAAAATATTTAAACCCCCTGCACTCCAAGCCTCTTGTACTGGATTAACAGAAATTAAAACTGCTGCTAAGCCACCTAATGCTGTATAACCCATTATTCCAAAATTAATTAAACCAGCATATCCCCATTGAATATTTGCACCCATTGTCATAACAGCTGATATTAAACAAAGATTAAATATCGATAAGGCAATATTCCAAGACTGGAATATACCAACAAGAACAATCAATCCCATCATAATACTATAAGCTGCAATTACATTTAAATTTTTTCTCACAGTACCTTCCCTTTGAATATTCCTGATGGTCGATATAATAATACAATTACTAATATAGAGAACGATACTGCAAACTTGTAATCAGTTGATAGTAATTGAACTAAGCCATCTGGTTCCATACTTTCTGGTAAAACGTACATAAAAAACTTCTTATAGGCATATGTTAAAAGAATTTCTGAAAAAGCAATTACATAGCCTCCCAAAAAAGCACCAAAAGGATTTCCGATTCCACCAACGATAGCAGCAGCAAATATCGGAAGCATATTATTAAAATATGTAAAAGGCTTAAAACTTTTATCTAAACCATAAAGTGCACCTCCAATGGTTGCTAAAATTCCAGCTATGATCCAAGTTATCATTACTATTTTTTTTGGATCAATACCTGATAGTAATGCTAAATCTTCATTGTCTGAATAAGCCCTCATGCTTTTTCCAGTTTTAGTTTTATTTAGAAACCAAAAAAGAGTTGAAACAAGAATAACAGTAATCAGGATTGTGATAACTTGAGTTGATTTTATAGCTAACCCTTCATTCAAACCAGTCATATCTTTAAATTCCCCAGCTCTGATTAAAAACTTTTCACCATCAAAAAATCTTCTATCAGAAGGTCCTATTATTATTCTGACCACTGCTTGAGTTACAAACATCACACCAATACTGACCATTGCTAATTGAACTGGGGGACTTTTATTTACTCTATAATATTTGAAAACAAACTTATCGATCAGAAGCATATATCCAATCATAAAAATTACTGCAAATGGAATTGCTAATAATGCTGTGGGTAAAACTCCAAGACCAATTCCAACTGATTGGAAATACCAAGTGAATAAGATTGTAAACATTGTTCCAAAGGACATCATGTCTCCTGTTGCAAAGTTAGCAAATCTTAAAATCCCATAAATCAAAGTCACAAAGATTGCACCTAATGCTAATTGTGATCCATATGCTAAGGCTGGAACAAAAATGTAATTTAATAAAAGAATAATTGCGTTTAAAAAATCCATATTAACCACCTAAAAATGAGCTTCTTACTCTTGGATCATTTAATAATTCTTTTCCAGTTCCAGAGTAACGATTTTCTCCTGTAACTAAAACATATCCTCTGTCAGAAATATTCAAAGCTTGTTTTGCATTTTGCTCAACCATCAAAATTGCAACATTTGTTCTCTTAACTTTAACTATGTGATCAAACAATTCATCCATTACTATAGGTGAAACACCAGCAGTTGGTTCATCCAACATTAAAACTGATGGTTTAATCATTAATGCTCTACCAAGTGCTACTTGTTGCCTTTGACCTCCTGATAATTCTCCTACTAATTGACTTCTTTTTTCTTTAAGTATTGGAAACAAATTATAGATTTCATCTATAACTAATTTATAATCACTATTAATTAAGAATGCACCCATCTCTAAATTTTCTTCCACTGTCATACCTGCAAAGACATTTTTTGTTTGAGGTACAAATGAAATGCCCTCTTTAACTCTGTCTTGTGGAGAAAGTTTTGAAATGTCTTTACCATCAATAATTACTGAGCCAGATTTTAAATTTAACAAACCCAACATCGCTCTCATTGCAGTAGATTTTCCAGCTCCGTTAGGTCCAAGGATTGATACTATTTCTCCTCTTTCAACATTTACAGAACATGAATTAATTATATCTGGTCCACTACCATACCCACCAGTCATGTTATTACCTTCAAAAAATGCCATCTCAATTATCCTTTAATTTTGAACCTCTACCTAAGTAACTTTCAATAACTTTTTCATCTTTTTTTGCATCTTCAACTGAACCTTCAAAAAGAACAGAACCCTCTGCCATTACAATTACTGGATCGCACAATCTTCCTATAAAATCCATATCATGTTCAATCATACAAAAAGTGTAGCCTTTTTCTGTATTAAGCTTTTGAATAGCTGTCCCAAGATCCTTTAGTAAAGTTCTGTTTACACCTGCTCCTACTTCATCCAATAAAACCAACTTAGCATCGACCATCATTGTTCGACCTAACTCTAGTAATTTTTTTTGACCTCCAGATAAATTTCCTGCAAGTTCGTTTTTTAAATGGCTTAAATTAAGAAAATCTACAACTTCCATAGCTTTTTCTTTAATTTCACTTTCCTCTTTTGCAACTAATGAAGGCTTTAATAAAGCATTCATTAGTTTTTCTCCTGATTGATTTCCTGGAACCATCATTAAGTTTTCTAAAACTGATAAATTTGTAAATTCATGGGCTATTTGAAAAGTTCTAAGTAATCCTTTTGAAAATAATTCATAGGAAGGAACATTGGTAATATTTTCATTATTAAACAAAACACTTCCTGTTGATGATTTTAAATTTCCAGCAATTAAGTTAAATAAGGTTGTTTTACCAGATCCATTGGGCCCAATAATACCTGTGATAGTTCCTTTTTTAACTTTAAGAGAACAATCTGATACTGCAGCTAGTCCTCCAAAATATTTTGATAGATTGCTTATTTCTAAGATGTTTTCAGACATTAACTATCTGTTTAATCTTTTATGAATACTATTTAAAGTGTTAATTACAGATTTATAAACACCTTTTTTATTCATTTCTTTTAAACCTTGTTCATTTAATCCTTTAGGAGTTTGAGATTCTTTTACTAAGTATTTTAATTCTTTTTTTGAATTAACCACTGCATCTTCAGATAAAGCTAAAAATAATGTAGTAATATATTTTTGAGCATCTAATCTTTTGATGCCTTTCTTTACCAACCAATCACTCATAATTTTTAATATCTCATAATATGATGCCATCATTCCTGATGTTGACCAAAAATTAATTGATAGTTTTTCGTTTTTAATTTCTACAGTCGAGCCAATTTTATCAAAAAAGTTTTTTACTTTTTTATTTGGTGGACAAATTGGAACCGGTCCTTTCTTTAATGATATTGGTGGTAATGGAATTGCTCTAACAATATCTGCTTTTACTTTAATTATTTTTTTTAATCTAGAAATAGTCATTGTTGAAATAAAGCTGATAATTGTTTGATTGGGCCTAAATTTTAAATTTTTAATAATCTTTTCTCCAACTGATGGTGTAACTGCTAAAAAAACCCAATTACATTTATCAATTATTTTCTGATTATCTTTTTCAATGATAACTTTTTTTAATTTTCTTTTTAATCTACTAGAAATTTTCTTATTTCTTGATGATATAAAAATCTTATTATACTTTATCGATGATTTACTAATCCCAATTATAACTGAAGAAGCAATTTTTCCTGTTCCTATAAATCCTAATTTCATTAGCTAGATACTTTATAATAAATTTGATATTTTTGTGTAATAATAAATATTGAAAAAAAAATTTAACTTTTGAGTAAGAAAAAAAAGATAGTCCTTAAAAACCGGGAGCTAAAGATGGCTAAAAGGACTATCTAGGACAATATACCAGATCTCAAAAAAAATGCATTATAGATTTTTTTCAAATATAAAGAATTTATGAAAAAAAAAGGTCACAGACCAGTTACCCGAGTCAAAAATCCAGAGCCAAATCTCGAAAGTCCAGATTGGGTCATCTGGGCTGCCTGGGCTGATAGGATCACTTTTGAAGAAATAGAAAAAAAAACTGGTTATCGAGAGTCTGATGTTATTAAAATAATGAGAAGATCTCTCAAACCTTCATCATTCAGATTGTGGAGAAAAAGAGTTCATGAAAAAAGTATTAAACACAGAAAAAAATTTGAATATTCTAGAAAAAGAATAACTAGTAAAATTAAGAAAGATGATTACTTATAAATCATGAAAAAAATTACAATCTATACAGGCCCTTTATGTAATTATTGTGAAGCAGCGAAAAAATTGTTAACGAGAAACAATGCTACTTTTAATGAAATTAATGTTGCAACTATTGATGGTGCAATGGATGAAATGATTAAGAAAGCAAATGGAAAAAGAACAATACCACAAATTTTTTTTGATGATCAACACATCGGTGGATATGATGAAGTAAGAGCTTTAGAAAAAGCAAATAAACTAAAAGATCTTTTAAAATAAAACGTAATAAATAACCCATAATATTAAAGTATATTCAAAAAAACTTTTAAATATTATGATTTGTTTTTCATTAAACTTTTGATTGATTAATTTTTTTGAGAAATAAAATCCAATGTTTACTAATAAAATAGCTATAACAATTCCAAAAATTGTAGATTTTATAGAAAAATTTTTATATCCAAAATAACAAGCTGCAATCAAAGTAAACCAAGATACTTTCGTAATAAAAATTTTAAAAAAAAGTCCAGCCTTTTTACTAAAAACTGATTGTGTCTTTATAATTGAATATGACCAAATAATTCCAATTAAAAAACTAATATATTTAATAATCATAATTTTTTTGGTTTAAAAACTAAACAAACTCCGTTATTACAATATCTTTTTCCAGTCGGTTGTGGGCCATCATCAAAAATATGTCCATGATGTGCATTACAATTTTTACAATGATATTCTATTCGTTCATAACCTAATAAATAATCAGTTTTTGTCTCAAAAACTTCAGGCATTGACTGAAAAAATGATGGCCAACCAGATCCGCTTTCATATTTGGTTTGAGATTCAAATAATTTAATTCCACAATTTGCACAGTGATAATTTCCTTCTCTCTTCTCATCATTCAGATCACTTGTACCTGGGGGCTCTGTTCCATCTTCAAACATGACTAATTTTTGTTCAGCTGTAAGTTTAGGATTTTTTTTATTCATTGATTATAATAATTTAGCACATGATTGATGCAAAATAGAGTGTAATTCAACAAGTTTATCAAAATCTTTATTGTAACCACCACCTAAAACTCCGCAAAGAGGAATCCCCTTAGAAAAAAAATTTTCAGTAACAATTTCATCTCTTTTTCTAATACCTTCATCGGAAATTTTTAATTTTCCTAACCGATCGTTAAAGTGAATATCAACTCCTGCGATATAAAAAACATAGTCGAAATTTTCATTATTTAGCTGATTTAAATAAAACTTAAGTAATTTAAGATACTGTTGATCCTCTAAATTATCATCAAGCTCAACATCAAGATCACTTATAGATTTTTTGGCAGGATAATTTGATTTTGAATGCATGCTAAAAGTGAATACATTTCTATTATTTTTAAATATATCGGAATTACCATTTCCTTGATGGACATCTAAATCAACAATTAAAATTCGTCCTGCCAGTCCTCTTTCTAACAAATAATGTGTAGCTACAGCTACATCATTAAATACACAATAACCTGCTCCCCCATCAAAATTTGCATGATGACTTCCACCAGCTGTATTACACGCAAGACCATATTTTATAGCAAGCTTGGATGCTAAAACTGTTCCGCCAGTAGCTACTAAAGATCTTTGAATAACGCTATCAATCAAAGGGAAGCCAATTTTTTTTATTACATTTTTATCTAAATTTTTGTCTTTTACATTTTTGATATAATTTTCTGAATGAGCTCTTTTAAGTGTTTCGTCTGAGCATGGATAGGGTTTATAAAATTTGTTAACTATTTTTTTTTTTAACAAATGATTAGCTAATTCTCCAAATTTGTTTATGGGAAATTTATGATCATCTCCAATTTTCGCAAAATAATCCTTATGATTAACAACTGGTAAATCCATTTTATTCAATTACACGTATTGGTTTTCCATTAACACATGCCTCTAAAGCCTCGATCATTTGAGTATAATAAACACAATAATTTTCTGCTGTAACGAATCCAATATGAGGAGTTAACAAAGCATTGGGTAAAAATCTTAATTTATGATTTTCTGGGAGAGGCTCTTTTTCATAAACATCAATTCCAGCTCCAGCTATTTCATTTGTAGACAAGGCAATAATGAGGTCCTCCTCGTTTACGATTGATCCTCTAGAGGTATTTATCAAATATGCTGTCTTTTTCATTTTATCCATCTCTTTTAAAGTAATACAATTTTTGTACCTTTCTCCGCCTTGAACGTGAATAGATAAAAAATCAGAATTTTTAATTATATCTTCTTTGCTACAAGGCAACACATCTAATTCTTTACAAATGTTTAAATTAAGATTTTCACTCCATGCCATGACTTGCATTCCAAAAGCTTTTCCAATTTTTGCAACTTGTGAACCGACACGGCCTAAACCAATTAAACCCAATATTTTATTTTTTAATTCTATTCCAATGGTCGTTTGCCAATAACCTTGATACATATTGTCTATTTCCTCCTTAAGATTTCTTGCTAAGCCTAATATAAGAGCCCAGGTCAACTCAGGTGTTGGATTAATATTGCTTTCAGTTCCACAGACAACAATTTTTCTTTTTTTTGTAATTTCTAAATCAATAGATTTATTTCTTAACCCGCTTGTAATGATATATTTTAGTTTGGGTAAATTATTAATTAAATTTTTTGTTATTGGTGTTCGCTCTCTCATTATTAATAATGCCTCAAAATCTAACAATTGTTCTATAGTCTCTGCTTCATCTACAAAGGGTTGGTTAAAAATTTTAAATTCATATTTTCCAGACAATTTTTCTATATTTATAAACTGTTGTGAAACATTTTGATAATCATCTAAGATTGCAACTTTAAGCATTTTCAATTTCCTTATTTGATAAAAATAGTCCTAATATAATTAAAATTGCTCCAATTAAATGAAAAAATTTAAATACTTCGTCATAAATTACTATAGCCATGATTGAACTAAACAAAGGTATAAGAGATAATGAAATTCCTGCCCTGTTTGCGCCAATTATAGATACAGCTCCTGCCCAGCAATAGTAAGATCCTATGCTTGGAAAAAGAGCCAAAAATATTAATGTATAAACTAAATTAGTATCAAACTTAATTATCTGCTCATTAGAATACTCATATAAAAATTGGGGGAAAACACTAATTAACCCTAACGTACAAATAACATGTACTAAGGTTAGAAGTGGAAGAGTAAATTGTTTTTTCTTTAAAAGAGTTGAGTAAATTCCCCAAGTAAGAACACCTCCTATCATAATTAAATCTCCCTTGTTAAAATTAAGAGAAAGTAAAATGCTCAATTTAAGTTTAGTGATAATTGCTAAAATTCCACACACTGAAATAATCAGACCCAAAATTTGAAACTTATTAGTTTTTTCAATATTAAATAAAAAACATAGTAAAATTATTATAGCTGGGATAGCTGTATTGAAAAGAGATGCGTTTATTACCTGTGTATGAACTAAAGATAAATATGTAAATGAATTAAACAAACCGACACTTGTTAATCCCAGAAAAAATAATAAAGGTAAATTGTTTAAAATTGTTTCTTTGTATTTAATTAATTCTTTAAAGGTAAAAGGTAATAATATTATCCAAACGAGAGACCAACGATAAAATACTAAAGACAGAGGTGGAATCTCAGAAAAAAAAGCATACTTTCCAATCATAAAATTACCAGCCCAAAACAATGATGCACATACCAGCATCACATATGCTTTAATGTTTTGCATAAATTAATTAAATCTTTTTGAGCTATAAGGGTCTAAATTTAGATTTGTATTTTCTTTAGCTATCATCCCAGAAACAATCTTTCCAGATATTGGGCCTAATGTCCATCCTAAATGATGGTGTCCAAAACAATAGAATACATTTTTATATTTTCTAGAAGGACCCATCACAGGTAAAAAATCAGGTAAAGTTGGTCTAAAGCCTAACCACTCGTCCTCATGCTCTGGTAAATTACCCAGCATGTATCTGGCGTTATTTATCAAATTTTTAATTCTTGATTTTGAAAGAGGATTCTCTAATCCACCAAATTCAACTGTTCCCACCACTCTTAATCCCTGTTCCATAGGTGTAATTCCAAATCCTCTATTGGAAAAGATGACTGGTCTACTTAAAAGATTGTCACAATTCTTAAAATGAACATGATATCCTCTTTCAGTATCAAGTGGAATTTTTTCTCCTAAATTATCTGTCAATTTTTTTGAAAAAGCACCACATGCAATAACAATTTTATCAAAATTAAATTTTTCCGATTCAGTCATTAGAATCGGATAGTCGTTTTTAAATTCAATTTTTTTAACATCAAATTTTTTAAATTTTCCCCCTTTTTTTAAAAATAACTCAAAAAGTTTGAGCAGAATTTTTTTTGGGTTTCGAGCATGCCTCGCATAAGGATAATAAACTCCTCCATGGTAAAATGGTTTTATATTTGGCTCTAAATCATGAATTTCACTTTTGCTGACCAGCTGTTGTTTTACTCCCAATTCGTCTCTCACTCTAATTTCTAACTCCCTACTTTTTAAATCTTTTTCATTCCAGATGTATAGAATACCTTTATTTTCAACTAATCCTTCCAAATCAATCTCATCGAACAACTCATCATAAGCAGGTAGTGCTAAATCTAAAATTTGATGCATGTTTTTTGCCGTATGCATCATTTTATTTTTTGAGGTGTTAAGAATAAATTTTAAAAACCAAGGTATCATTTTAGGCACATAATTCCATTTGAGGGCTAGTGGTCCAGTTGAACTCAGCAACATCGCTGGGACATCGGCAAGAATATCTGTTCTATTTAATGATAGAGATGCATAAGGAGAAAAATGACCTGCATTTCCATAAGAAGCTGCATGACTTCCTGGTTCTTCACGATCAAAAATTGTGACTTCAAAACCCTTTTTTTGGAGGAAAAGAGCATTTGAAATTCCTTGAATACCAGCGCCTATTATTCCTATCTTTAAAGATTTATTCATAAAATAAATATATAGTCATTACCGCATAAAATGCAGTGACAAATTATACAATCTTTAAGAAATATTTTGATTGTGATCAATGCTTGCACTTAAAACAATTGAGAAACCAATCATTGTTGCGAGTAATGATGAGCCACCATAAGACATTACTGGAAGTGGTGATCCAACTATAGGAAGAAGACCAAGAACCATTGACATATTTGTCGCGACATAAAGAAAAATTGCAAAAGAAAAACCGAAACAAAAAAGTCTTGAAAAAAAACTTCTCGAAATTAAACCAGTATGTATAATTCTGTATATAATAATTGTATATAAGATTAATAAAACCATTGATCCAATAAATCCAAATTCTTCTGAAAAAAGAGTAAATATAAAATCAGTATGTTTTTCTGGAAGAAAATCTAAATAGCTTTGTGTGCCTTTAAGAAAACCTTTGCCAGTTAGTCCTCCAGAACCAACTGCAATTTTAGATTGAATAATTTGATAACCAGAACCCAACGGATCTTTTTCAGGATCAAAAAAAGTTAATATCCTTAATTTTTGATATGGTTTTAAAAAAGAAATTACAAAAGGTAATGAAGTAATAAAAATTAAAAAAGAGTAAACAAAGTATTTAATTTTAAGACCAGAAAACCATAAAATAATCAAACCAGAAAAGGAAATTAAAATTGATGTACCTAAATCTGGTTGAGTAATAACTAAAATTGTTGGAACAATGATTATAGTCAAAGATATTAATATTGATGAAAAAGCATTAGTGTTACTTGTCCTAATTCTATGAAAAAACTTAGCAAGACAAAGAATAACTGCAATCTTCATAAGTTCAGAAGGCTGAAGATTTAAAAAATATAAATCTATCCATCTTCTTGATCCTGATGCTTTAACACCATAAAGAGATACCCATACTAATAAACCTAAAATAATTAAATAAAAAAGATAACCTCCTGCATGCCAGTATTTAATATTAATAAATGAGAGAATAATCATCATAGGAAAAAAAATTACAAATTTAATAAAATGGCTTTTTGTATGAAACAATATTTCACCACCATCCGTTGAATACATTGTAAAAATACTTATTACTCCTAAAATAAATATACTCATTAATAATACAAAGTCATAATTTTTAATTTTTTGAAAGAGAGTTAAGCTATGTGAAAATTTACTTTGTAACATTTATACATCCAAGTATTTTTTTTCATTAATAGACTGTCTTAGGTTATGTCTATCTATAACAAGTTTAAAAATTTTTTTTGCCATTGGTGCTGCCGTTGAACTTCCTGATCCACCATGTTCAATAATTATACTCGTAGCATATCGTGGATTTTTATAAGGGCCATATGCAATATAAAGAGCATGATCCCTTTCCTCATAAGGAATTTCAAAAGTTTTTAAATCTAACTCACGATCTTTTTCTGTGATTTTTTTTACTTGTGCCGTTCCAGTTTTCCCAGCAAATTGGTATTTCTTATTATCAATTCTAGATTTGTAAGAAGTTCCTCTAACCTCATTAGTTGAAGCAAACATTGCATCTTGAACAATTTTGATGTTTTTAGGATCTGAATATAACGGTATAAATTTGTCGATTGGATCTGCATTATTCTCATCATCAACAACGATTTTTGGATAAATCCTATGACCTCCATTAGCAATATGAGCAGTCATTAAACATAATTGTATAGGAGTTGTTTGGATATAACCTTGACCAATTCCAGTTATAATTGTTTCTCCTAATAACCATCCTTGTCCCAATGCATTTTTCTTCCATTGGGTATTTGGAATTAAACCTTTTTTTTCTATGCTAAATAAATCTCCAAAAACTTCTTTACCAAGGCCAAATTTTTTAGCTGTTTCACTTAATTTATCTACACCAAGTTTACGAGCTATTTCATAAAAATATATATCACAAGATTGTTTCATTGCATTTCTTAAGTTCATGAATCCATGTCCTTCTTTTTTCCAACAATGATAAGTTTGTCCATACAATTCTAACGGATGCTTATGTCCTCTACAATTAACTGTAAATTTTGTATTAATAATTCCATTTTCCAAAGCCGATAATGCAACAATAGGTTTTATTGTTGATCCTGGGGAATAGTTTCCTTGTAAAGTCTTATTTACTAAAGGCTTCATAGGGTCATTACGAATTAATTGCCAGTCATCTTTACTAATACCAAATACAAACAAATTTGGATCAAATGATGGAGACGAGTGCATTGCTATTACATGTCCTGTGTAAATATCCATTACACATATAGAGCCAGCCTGATCTTTAAGTAGTTCATTTGCTAATTTTTGTACCTCAGTATCAATTGTTAGGCGTAATGTTTTTCCTTTTTCTCCTCTTTGATATTCTAATTGACTTATTTTTCTACCGTAAGCATTTACCTCAAATCTTTGAATGTCATTTTCACCAAGCAGGGTATTTTCAAACGTTTTTTCAAGACCTGTCTTCCCAACTCTAATTCCAGGAACAAATTTTTCTTTTATATTTTCATTATTCATTATGTCTTTTTCATTGGCCTGACTTACATAACCAAGAACATGAGTATAATTTTCTTTAAATGGATAAATCCTTGAAATTGACAAAACTGTCTTTACTCCAACCAAGTCATGTAAATAATTATTTACTTTAGAAAACTGTTCCCAGCTTAAATTATCTGAAACTACAATAGTCTCCCAGGATTTTATTTCTCTTTTTCTTTTAAGAATTTTTTGAAATTCTTTTTCAGAAAGATTTAGAATATTTTTAAGTCTTAAAGCAATATATCTAAAATCTTCTACCTGTTCTGGTATTACGTGAAGTTGATATACCTCATTATTTCCAGCTATTACATTACCAAAATAATCTTTAAATTCACCTCTAACTGGATGTAACTTCCATTCTCTAATTCTGTTCTTGTCTGATAAAGTTAAATATTTATTATTCTGCTTTACTTGAAGAGAAAACAGTCTTGAAGTAATGCCTATAAAAACTAAAATCTTAGCAGCGGTTATTAAAAATAACCTTCTGTTAATTAAATTAATTTTCTGAACATTATCGCTTACATCAAACATCAGATTTTCCAAAAAATTTTTTATAATAAATATCAAAAATAAAATAAAATAAGAAAAATATCAAAAATGTAGCAAAGTTATTCGTTAATAAAAACCTATAATCTATATCCACATCAAAAAAATAGGATAAAATAATATAATAAATTGAATTTACACATGAGATTGTTATCAAAAAAAATATCCAATCTTTTGTAATGTTGGGTCTTAATGTAATACTTCTAAAATAAGAAGTTGCCACACAAATTAGCATATAACAAAAACTGCTTAAACCTATAGGAGCTCCTGTCACTACATCGTTTATAATTCCAGCACAGAAAATTAATCCATATCCAAAATCATCAATTTTTTTTAATGTCCAAAAAAAGATTAGGATAAATGCAAAATTAAATGATAAAAATGGAATACCAAGATAATTTGCATCAAACTCGTTGAAAACCGCAATAAATAAAACTACTATTGGCAATAATTGAAAAATTTTTTTTAAAAAACTATTCTCTCTTAAATAACTCATTCTATAATCTTCCTTTTTTCAACACACAATTTTTATATTCGGGACTTCCAGTTTTATATCCTTTCTTTAAAAAGGCTTTTTTTCTACACTTTTCACCATACTCAAGATTTAATCTTAAAAAATTTAATTCTTCATTGTCAATTTTATGAGAATTGATTTTTTGATTTTGTGTTTCTATAATTTTTTCTTTGTTAATTAAATCAACTTGTATTTTTGATAATTGATTTTTTAAATTTTCATTTTCAATTTTAATTTTGTTTGTTATTTGATCATTAATTTCTTTTTCTTGTATTAAAAGTTCAAACTTGCTTCTTAAAGCAGGTCCATCTAACAAAATTTTATTTTTTTGCAAAGACTCCTCGGTTTCAATTTCTGAAATTTTATTAAATGCTGTTACAGAAACATATTGTAGTTGAGAAAAGTCACTAAAAAATTCAATATTTATATCTTCATCAACTTTCGGGTCGAAATTAACTATTTTTCCGATTGGAACCCCACTTTTTATTAATCCTCCGGTGCCTGATGTATAAACTAATGAGTCATTTGTTATTTTATCAAAATGAATTTTTTTTAAAAAATTTACTTTTGCTTGATTTTGGCCTGTCCCTGTCGCTATCGCTAAAAGGTTTCCAGGTGAAATTGTAATTGGTATATTTGAATTAATATCAGACATAAGTAAAACTCTAGATGTTCCAAAATTTACTTCTATCACTTTGCCTACTAAATATTGTTGATCTAAAACGACCATTCCTGTTTTTATACCATCTCTTGAACCTTTGTTTATTACGAACGATCTCAAATATTGACTCTTATTATCTATAATAATTTTAGAGTATATTACTTCAGTTGATATTAAATAATCATCTAACTGCTCTCTTAATTTTTGATTTTCAAACTCAAGGATATCTAGAGAAATTTTTTTTGATTTGAATTCTTTAAGTTCTTTCTCTATTTTTTTTGTATTTGAATAAAGTCCAAAATGAGTTTTGACTTTACTATTTAAATTTTTAAAGATTTTTTCTGGAGCTGATAATACAAATGAACCTCTATAAATAAATTCATTTACACCCGACCTTGTCATTTTTGTAATCTTTGAATCAAGGTTGCTCAAAAATAACACTACTATTGATAAAATAATTAGAGACAATAAGGAAAATTTTTGTTTATTCCCTTTTTTAAGAAAAGCAGATCTTATTGCAATTACGAAATCGTCTCTGCTTACATTCATTTTTCCTAATATTCGGAGAGCATTGTAGAAAATGTTTCTTCTTGCTCTAGTGCCTTACCAGTTCCTATTGCAACACATGATAATGGATCATCTGCAATATGAACAGGCAATCCAGTTTCTTTTGAAAATCTTTTATCAATGTTTTTTAAAAGTGATCCTCCACCTGTTAAAGTTAAACCCATATCTACTAAATCTGCAGATAATTCAGGTGGTGTGCTCTCTAAAGCATCTTTTATACCATTAACCATATCTCTTAGAATTCCATTTAATGCTTCAGCAGTGTCCTCTTCAGTTATGTTTACTTCTTTAGGAGTTCCTGATCTTAAATCTCTTCCCTTCACAGCGTATGTATTGTTATTTGATGGAATAGCAGTTCCTATTTCTTTTTTTATTTTCTCTGCTGTGCTGTCTCCAATCATCAAGTTATATTCTTTCCTCATGTAATTAACCATAGCTCCATCCATTGCATCCCCAGCAACTCTAAGTGATTTTGAATAAACTAGACCTCCAAGAGACATAACAGCGATTTCACTTGTACCACCTCCAATATCAACAACCATTGATCCCGTTGCTTCAGAAATAGGAAGTCCTGCACCAATTGCAGCTGCAATTGGTTCTTCAATAAGCTGAACTCTTCTTGCTCCAGCCGCAAGTGCACTATCTTGTATAGCTTTTCTTTCAACTGGTGTTGAGCCAGTTGGAACGCAAATTAATATTCTTGGGTTAGCAAAACTACTACCTTTGTGTACTTTTTTAATGAAATGTTTGATCATCTCCTCTGTAACAATAAAATCAGCTATTACACCGTCTCTTAAAGGTCTAATTGCTTGAATATTCCCAGGAGTTCTACCTAGCATTGTTTTGGCCTCATCTCCAACTGCTAATACATTTTTTTTTCCAGCATTATCTACAATTGCTACAACGGATGGCTCGTTTAAAACTACCCCTTGACCTTTAACTACTACCAAGGTATTAGCGGTTCCAAGATCAATAGCCATATCCTGGCTCCAAACATTTTTAATTTTATCGAACATTCCCATTTAAACTCCTCCTTTAATTTTTTTTTGTTCTAAATTTTTATAGAGTGATTTTTTTTCCCTTTTAATAAGCATTTTGTTTAAGGCATTTAAATAGGCATTTGCGGATGCAACCAAAGTATCAGTGTCTGCTGATTGACCGACTGTAGTCCTATCATTTTCTTCAATCTTTACACTTACCGTTGCTTGAGCATCTGTACCTTCTGTTACTGCATGAACTTGGTATAGAGACAATTTTACATCATGAGGATAAAGATCCTTTATACATTTAAAAATTGCATCAACTGGTCCATCACCAGTTTGTGATGTTTTCTTTATATCTCCAAATACATCTAAGGTCATGTCTGCCCTTTGTGGTTCTCCTGTACCTGCAAAAACTTTTAATGACTTTAAATTAATTGCATTAATTTTGTTATCAATTATCAAACTATCATCTACTAATGCAACTATATCTTCATCATAAATATGTTTTTTTTTGTCTGCTAAAATTTTAAATTTTCCAAATGCTGCTTGAACAACATCATCTGTAACATCAGCATAACCTAAATCATTTAATTTGTCTTTAAATGCGTGTCGCCCAGAATGTTTTCCCATAACTAAAGAAGTTTTTTTAACACCTACACTTTCTGGTGTCATTATTTCATATGTTTCTCTATTTTTAAGCATCCCATCTTGGTGTATTCCTGACTCGTGCGCGAAAGCATTTTTTCCAACAATTGCTTTATTAAATTGAACTGGAAAACCTGTAGCATTGGAAACTATTTTAGATGCTTTACTAATTAATTCTGTTTTTATACCAGTTTCATAAGGCAATAAATCATCTCGAGTTTTAATTGCCATTACAATTTCCTCAAGAGCTGCATTGCCTGCTCGCTCTCCAATGCCATTTATAGTACATTCAATTTGTCTCACGCCTGCTGATAATCCAGATAAAGCATTGGCTACAGCAAGTCCCAAATCATTGTGACAGTGAGCAGAAATAATTGCTTTATCTATATTTGGCACATTATTTTTTATTAATTTAATAGTTTTTGCAAACTCTTCTGGAATTGAATAACCAACGGTATCAGGAATATTTATTGTCTTTGCACCACAATTAATTGCAAGTTCGATTGTTTTATACATAAAGTCCAAATCTGTTCTTGTCCCATCCTCACATGACCATTCAACATCATCTGTGAAATTTCTTGCATAAGTAACACTTTCTTTTATTGCGCCTAATACTTGTTCATTATTCATATTTAATTTATGCTTCATATGAACAGGGCTTGTAGAAATAAAAGTATGTATACGAAATCTTTTTGCAAATTTAAGCGACTCATGACAAGCATCAATATCTTTTTTTGTAGCTCTAGCTAAACCACATGGGATAGAGTTTTTAAGACTTTTGCTTATTGCACTAACTGCTTCAAAATCACCTGGAGAAGATATTGGAAAACCAGCTTCAATAATATCTATTCCCATTTCATCAAAGACCCTTGAAATTTGAATTTTTTCTTCAACACTCATAGAGGCTCCTGGTGACTGCTCACCATCTCTCATAGTTGTGTCAAAAATAAAAACTTTTTCTTTATCAGGCATATATTAAATTTTATAAAATTAAATATACAACCTCTCGTTTAGATTGCAAAATAAATCACTTAATTTGGCCCAATATGGAGCTTTATTTTACTTCTTATCGCTATCAACCAATTTCTTTTTACTGATCCACGGCATCATTGCCCTAAGATTTGCTCCAACTTTTTCTACTGGATGATCCGCTAGTTTAGCACGTGTTGAAAGAAAGTTTTTTTGACCATTTTTACATTCATCCATCCATTGTTTAGTAAATTTCCCAGATTGAATATCATCTAAAACCTCTTTCATTCTTTTTTTAGTTTCTTCTTTATTTATAATCCTTGGTCCTGATTGATATTCACCATATTCAGCAGTGTTCGAAATTGAGTAATTCATATTTGCTATTCCACCTTCATATATCAAATCAACTATCAATTTTACTTCATGAACAGTTTCAAAATAAGCCATTTCGGGCTCATAGCCGGCTTCAACTAAGGTTTCATATCCATTTTTAATTAGTTCCACCAAACCTCCACAAAGAACAGTTTGTTCACCAAATAAATCAGTTTCGACTTCGTCTTTAAAAGTTGTTTCAATAATCCCAGATCTTCCTCCTCCCACAGCAGAAGCGTAGGACATTGCTAAATCTCTTGCCTTTCCAGAGCCATTCTGGTGAACGGCAAACAAACAAGGAACCCCACCACCTTTTTCAAACTCACTTCTTACTAAATGACCTGGTCCCTTTGGTGCCACCATAAAAACATCTAAATCTTTTCTAGCTTTAATTAGATCGTAATGAATGTTTAAACCATGGGCAAAAGCAACAGAAGTTCCTTCTTTAACTCTTTGTTCAATATGATTTTTATAAATTGATGCTTGTAATTCGTCAGGTGTTAAGATCATAACAACATCAGCCCACTCAGCTGCATCAGATAAATTCATTACTTTTAATCCTTTGGACTCAGCTTTTGAAATACTTGATGAACCTTCTCTTAAAGCTACTACAACCTGTTTAACTCCACTATCTTTTAAATTCAAAGCATGTGCATGTCCTTGGCTACCATACCCAAAAATTGCTATTTTTTTATCTTTGATAAGATTTACATCCGTATCTTTTTCATAAAACATTTTCATTTTTTTTCTCCTAATTTATTTATTTAAAAATATCTGCACCTCTTGTCATTGCAATAGCTCCAGTTCTAGAGGTGCTAGTAAGACCAAGGGGTTTTAGCTTTTTACTCATTTTATCAATTTCTCTCCGCAATGCAGTTATCTGAATAACAACAGATTGTTTTGTTTTATCTAATATCACTGGATTATAGCTTTTACAGGCTTTAATACATTTTTCTATCTTTTTTTTCTTACCTACAACCTTAAGTAAAGCCATTTCTTTGAATATTACTTTTTTATCTTCTCTTTTGAAATCAGCAACTTTATGAACTGGAACTAATTTTTTCAATTGTAATTTAATTTGATCTATTACTTGAGGTGTACCCGTTGTAACAATAGTTATTCTAGAAATATTTTTTGTTGCATCAATTTCTGCTACCGCTAAAGATTCGATGTTATAACCTCTTCCAGAAAATAATCCAACTACCCTTGCTAATACACCCGCTTCATTATCTACCCATATGACAATTATATGTGTATCTAATTTGCCCTTTTTTGTAGGTGTGCTGTAAGCTGATTTAGGATTTGCCATTAAACTAAAGATTTACCTTTCCCTGTAATCTTATTTTCTTCTTTATCATTTGGTCCTAATATCATTTGGTTATGTGGTTTTCCTGATGGTATCATGGGAAAACAATTCTCGTTTGGGTCAACTTGACAATCAAATATCACAGGGCCACTATGATCAATCATTTCTTTTATTTTTAGATCTAAATCTCCAGGATTATCAGCTTTTATTCCTTTGCATCCATAAGCTTCTGCTAATTTTACAAAATCAGGTAAAGCTTCAGAATAACTTTCTGAGTAATTTTTTTCATGAAGTAATTCCTGCCATTGTCTTACCATTCCCATATATTGATTATTTAAAACAAAAATTTTAATTGGCAAATTGTATTGTACGGCAGTAGACATTTCTTGCATGGTCATTAAAACTGATGCTTCTCCAGCTATGTCAATTACCAGTTTATCTGGGTGTGCAATTTGTACTCCAACAGCTGCTGGTAATCCATATCCCATTGTACCAAGTCCTCCCGAAGTCATCCATCTATTAGGTTTATTAAATTTATAATGCTGAGCGGCCCACATTTGATGTTGTCCCACTTCAGTTGTTATAAAGGTGTCTTGGTTTTTTGTTAATTCATATAATCTTTGAACAGCATGTTGCGGTTTTATAGTTTTATCGCTATTAACAAAACCTAAAGAGTTTTTAGTTCTCCATTTTTGAATTTGTTCCCACCATTTTGATATTTTCTCTTTATTCGAGTCTTTTAAACCATTTTGTTTTTTTTTTATTTTTTTAAGTATTGCTTTTAAAACCTCATCAACATCACCAACTATTGATAAATCTACTTTTATAATTTTATTAATAGATGAAGGATCAATATCAATATGGACTTTTTTTGACTTAGGAGAAAATTCATCTATCTTTCCTGTAATCCTGTCATCAAATCTTGCTCCTATATTAATTAACAAATCACAATCGTGCATGGCATTATTAGCTTCATAAGTACCGTGCATTCCAAGCATTCCAATAAATTGATTATCATCTCCTGGGAATGCTCCTAATCCTTGTAATGTTGATGTAATTGGAAATCCGATTGATCTTACAAATTCCCTTAATGACTCACTTGCTTTTGGTCCAGAGTTGATAACCCCACCACCAGTATAAATAACTGGTTTTTTTGCTTTTGACATTAAACTAATTAATTCATTTATTTCATTTTCAGTAAATCTATTATGAGACTTGCCATTTACTTTTTTTTCTTTTTTTGGTTTTGAATAATTTGTTTTAGCAAATTGAATATCTTTTGGAATATCAATTAACACTGGTCCTGGCCTTCCAGTTGTTGCTACTTCAAATGCTTTATGAATTATTTTTGATAAATCTTTTATATCTTTTACAAGCCAATTATGTTTAGTGCAAGGTCGTGTGATACCAGTGGTATCACATTCTTGAAAAGCATCAGTGCCAATCAAATGAGTTGGTACTTGCCCTGAGATACAAACTAATGGAACAGAATCCATATATGCATCTGTTAAAGCTGTAACAACATTTGTTGCTCCTGGTCCTGAAGTAACTAATACTACTCCCGGCTTTCCTGATGATCGTGCATAACCTTCTGCTGCATGACCTGCACCCTGTTCATGTCTTACTAAAATATGTTTTATGGATGAATGATTTTTTAACTCATCATAAATTGGCAAAACGGCTCCTCCAGGATATCCAAATATAAATTGAACATCTTGATCTTCAAGACATTTAAAAACTATCTCAGCACCTGAATATAATTTAGACATTTAGCCAATCTAGCTGAAGTTGTGCTAATAGGTCAAGACTAAGAAAGAGAAATCTAAAAGTTTTTTAGAAAATTATTTAGCTCTCTTGGATTCATTTTGATCCAGTCTTGCATATTACCGTTAGCCCAAGTTCTTTGTCTTTTGGCATATTGCCTAGTCTTTATTGATATTTTCTCAATTAACTCGTCAATTTCAATTTTTTTTTGAAGAAATTCATTCACTTCGCTGATCCCAATCGCTTTTCGAGCAGTTTTATCTTTAGGGACTTTAATTTTATTAAATTTTTTAACTTCCGAAATAGCACCACTTTTGAACATTTTTTGAGTTCTAAAGATTATTCTGTCCAATAACTCCTGTTTTGAAAAATCAATATAAATTTTATAAAAATCATTTTGTTGATAATTTGAATTTGTATTTTTAAACCAATCATAAATTGATTTTTTAGTATATAGTTTTACCTCATAAGCTCTGATAGATCTTTGACTGTCAGAAGGCTTAATTTTATTTTTTATGTGAGGATCAAGCTTAATTAATTTTGAAAAAAATTTCTTATGTCCAATTTTTTTATGTAATTTTCTAATTTTTTCTCTATCTTTTATTGGAATACTTGGAATATTTACCAGGCCTTCAGTTAAAGCTTTAAAATACAAACCAGTCCCTCCAACAAAAATGGGGACTTTTTTTCTTTTTCTTATTTCTGAAATTTTTTCTTTAGCAAGTTTTAACCATTCACCTGTTGAAAAATTTTTTTTTACATATTGGAATCCATACAAATGATGTTTTATATTTTGATAATCTTTTTTTAAAGGTCTTGCTGATAAAATTTTTAATTCTTTATAAATTTGCATACTATCCGCATTGATTATTTCACCACCGATTTTTTTTGAAAGTTTAATTGCAAAACTTGATTTGCCAGAGGCTGTTGGTCCATAAATTAAAAAAATTTTGGATTTTAAATCCATATATTAATCTAATTTGACACCGATATATCTTCTTTGATTTTGACTATTATAAACAACCAGCAATAAAGTTCTTTCACTTGTTTTAAAGACTTGGTTGAGAGCCTGATTTAGATCATCTATATTTCTTATTTTTTTCTTTTGAGCTTCTAAAATTATACTATTAATTTCGAGTGACTTGATTAATGGACTATCATTTTCAATTTGAGTTATAACAAGACCTGAGGTTTGATTCGGTAAACTTCGTATATTTATGTCCTCTTTTGTTAATTCTCGAACAGTAATCTTTAATTTTTCAACTCTTATTTCTTTTGGTTTTGATTCTTTTTCTGCAATTTTAAAATCTTCAGATGTTTCAAGTCTGCCCAGTGTAATATTCTTAATTATTTCTTTTTTATTTCGCCAAATTTTAACTTTTACTTTTTTACCAACTTCAGTTCTTGCAACTATTATTGGAAGTTCTTTCATCTCTTTAATTTTTTCACCATCAAATTCTAAAATTATATCTCCTGCCTTAACTCCTGCTTTGTCAGAAGGACTATTCTCTGCCACACTGGCAACTAATGCACCTCTTGCTTTATCAAGTTTCTCGACCTCTGCTATTTCTTTTGTAACATCTTGAATACGAACACCTAGCCAACCTCTTTTTGTTTCTCCAAATTCTATTAATTGATCTATTACAATTTTTGCACTGTTAGATGGTATAGAAAAACCTATTCCAATTGAACCACTCCTTCCTAAAATAGCTGTATTTATTCCAATTACATCACCGTTCATATCAAATAATGGTCCTCCAGAATTTCCAGAGTTAATTGAGGCATCAGTTTGTATGTAATCCTCATATCTTGATAATCCTATTGATCTATTTCTCGCAGAAATTATTCCTGACGTTACAGTCCCACCTAAACCAAAAGGATTTCCAATTGCTATTACCCAATCACCAATTCTAGCATTATCAGAGTCTCCAAATTTAACTGGAATAAATTTTTCATTTGTATCTAATTGTAATACTGCAATATCTGATAACGGATCGGCCCCTATAACTTTTGCGTTAAACTCTTTGTCTCCATTCACTCTCACAATAATATCTTCTGCATCTTGAATTACATGATTATTAGTTACTACGAGTCCTTTTTCATCAATTATAAATCCTGACCCTAGTGCTGAGGATTGTCTTTCTTGGGGAACTCCAAACTCCTTGAACATATCTTCAAAAGGTGATCCAGGTGGAAACTGAAAATTTGGAAAAGGATTACTTCTAGTTACTATTGTTTGTGTAGTTGAAATATTGACTACGGATGGCATTAATTTTTCAGCTAAATCAGCAAATGATGCTGGCACAGTCTGTGAGTTAGATATCACAGAAAAATTAATAGTTAGTATAATTGAAAAAAAAATTATTTTGAGTTTAGTCATGTTAGCTTTTAAAGTAATAGATAATAACAAATCCTAATATTGCAAAAATTAATCCTCCTGTTCTCAGCTGACCAGTTGATATTAACTCTAATTTTTTAAGCATACTTTTCATTTTTGATGGAAATATGGCATAAAGAATACCTTCAATAAACAAAAATAGACCGAAGGCTATTATCAATTCCTTCATAATCAAATATTATTCTGTTTTTGGTTTTATGTTTCCAAAAAATTTAAAGAATTCACTATCAGGTGATAATATAAGAGACGTTTCACCACCAATCAAAGCTTTTTCGTAAGCTTGCATAGCTCTATAAAATGCAAAAAATTCTGGATCTTGGCCGAAGGCATTAGCGAAAATCTTGTTTCTTTGTCCATCACCTTCACCTTTCATGATTTCAGATTTTTTCTGAGCATCAGCTAAAATTACTGTTACTTCTTTATCTGCAGTAGAGGTAATTGTCACAGCCATCTCTGCACCTTTTGCTCTAAACTCTTTTGCCTCTCTTTCCCTTTCTGTCTGCATTCTTCTAAAGATTGCATCACTATTTGCTTGAGGAAGATCGGCTCTTTTAATCCTTACATCAACTATTTTAATTCCAAAATTCTCTGCTTCATTATTTACACCTTCTTGAATTAAAGCCATTTGTTTTGTTCTATCTTCAGAAAGCAAAGTTTGTAATTGTTGTTGACCTAACACGTTTCTGATTCTTGAATTTATGATTGTAGCTAGCCTAGATCTCGCAACTCTTTCATTTCCGACTGAAATATAAAATTTTAGTGGATCAATTATTTGAAATCTTGCAAAAGCATCAACAATTAATCTTTTTTGATCCGAAGCGATTACTTCCTCTGGTGGAGTGTCTAAATTTAGAATTCTTTTATCAAGATAAACAACGTTTTGTATAAATGGGATCTTAAAATTTAAACCAGGTTTTAAAATTATCCTTTTTGGATCTCCGAACTGTAGAACAATTGCTTGGTTTACTTCTTTAACAATAAATATTGAAAAGAAGACTGTTGCAAATATTGCAACAATTACTCCAGCAATAATTTTTCCAAGATTCATTTTAATTCGTCGCTTTCTTTTTTTGTAACTCTGGTAACGGCAAATATGGAACTACACCAGAGCCAGCATTTTTTTCGATTATTACTTTATCAATATCAGCTAATACCTTTTCCATAGTTTCTAAATACATTCTTTCTTGAGTAACTGATTTGGCTTTTTTATATTCATTATAAATGGCTAAAAATCTGCTGGCTTCACCCTCTGCCTTAGCAACAACCTCTTTTTTGTATGCCTCCGCAGCCTGTAAAATTTTTGCTGCTTCTCCTCGAGCTCTAGGAATAACATCGTTAGCATAAGCTTCAGCCTCATTTTTGGATCTTTCCATATCTGCTCTTGCAGCTTGAACGTCCCTAAAAGCATCAATAACCTGATCGGGTGGGTCAGCTTTTTGCGTTTGAACTTGTGTGATTTGAATACCGCTAGTGTATTCATCTAAAATTTTTTGAATAATTTCTTGTGTATCAGTTTCAATTACCGATCTTCCTTCTGTTAAGATAGGTTGAATATCTGATCTTGCAATTACTTCTCTCATCGCTGTTTCTGCCGCAGCTTTTACCGTGCCTTCTGGGTCTTGAATTTTAAATAAAAAATTTCCGGCATCTTTAATTACCCAAAAGACAGAAAAGTCTATGTTAACAATATTCTCATCTCCTGTTAACATTAAACTTTCTTGAGGCACGTCTGCAACTCCTCCAGAGGAAGAAAAGCCGCTATCTCTCTCTGATCTAAAACCAATATCAATTCTATTAACTTTTGTTACTTTAGGAGTTAAAACTGTTTCAACTGGAAATGGAATGTGATAATTCAATCCAGGTTGTGTGGTTTTTATAAATTTTCCAAACCTTAAAACTACACCTTGTTCATCAGGTAGAACTCTATACAGACCGCTTGCTAACCAAACAAATCCTAAAACAATTAAAACTAATAAAACTTGTTTGCCACCTGAAGAGCTACTACCAGGTAAAAATTTTTTAATTTTTTCTTGAAAATCTCTAATTATTTTATCTATATCTGGAGGAGTTGGGCCTCTTCCAGAGCCATTTCCACCACTTCCACCGGGAGGGGTTCCCCAGGGGCTACCACCTCTTTGTTGAAAATCATCAGACATATGACACTGTATATAATGTCTTTCTTTGGAAAAACAAGTTAAGATCTAAATATGCCAAAAGAAAAGCCGGAATTAAGTGACGCAATGCGAAAGAAAATGAGCAGAAAATCGCCAGAAAGAAACCCTATTAGTGGAACAAAATTTACTATAGCGATTTCAAGTGCAAAAGGAGGTGTTGGAAAATCTACTTTTGCAACAAATCTTGCTTTAGCCTTAAAAAAGATTGGTTGTAAAGTTGGTTTATTGGATGCAGATATTTATGGTCCATCAATTCCAAAAATGTTTGGTATTCAAGATAAACCTAAAAGTGATGGTCAAAAATTAGAACCAATAATCAAATATGATATTCAATGCATGTCTATAGGTTTTTTGGCTGATCAACAAACACCGATGATTTGGCGAGGGCCAATGGTAACTAGTGCAATTAAAACTTTTACACAAAAAGTAAATTGGAAAAATCTAGATTTTATAATTGTTGATATGCCACCAGGTACAGGAGATACACAGTTAACTTTTTCTCAAGATATTAAGATGGACGGCGCAATTATTGTTTCAACTCCTCAAGAGGTTGCTTTATTAGATGTTAAAAGAGGAATAAAGATGTTTGATAAACTTGGTGTAAAAATTTTGGGTTTAGTTGACAATATGAGTTTTTTTACAGGTGACGATGGAAAAAAATATAAGATATTTGGTGAAGGAGGTGTGAAAAAAACTGCAGATGAGTTTAATAAAGATTTTTTAGGAGAAATACCAATTAATCCTGAAGTTGGAAGTAGTGGAGATAAAGGTGAACCAATAGTGGTGTCTAATCCAGAGCACGAAATTTCAAAAATTTATCTTAATTTTGCTAATAAAGTTAAATCAACTTATCTTTGAGATCAAACGCAATCATTAATTCATTCCATTCTCTTTTTGATAACCCTGAGCTATCAACATCAACTTTTTCACCTTTAATAAGTTTTTGAATGATTGCTTTTCCTTTAGCAGAAACTTCTGTTCCACCTACCCTATAATCTATAAAAGCATCATAAGTTATTGGAACCCATCTTTTTAAAGTATCTAGCATTATATCTGCATAAACTCTGATTTCATATTGAGCATGATGATCTGCTCTTAATCTTAAAAAATTCATAAGATTTAACAAATCAGTTTTCCAATACCATTGAGTATACGTATTTAAAGTCAAATTCATTCTTGCAAGTTCTCTTGCTAAACCTTTTTTATTTTTATCAATAGTTGATCCATCATATTTTTCATTAAGCATTGTTTCATAATTTGAATATGTTCTCTCTGCATCATTTTTTAAAAGTTCTAAAACTTTTTTTGCTTGTTCGCCTTCTAAAACATCCCCTCTACCTTGACGATTACTGGTAGATTGTGCAGCTAAATTTTCTGAAGATGGCAAATAAAATTCTTTGTCCAAAATAGAATATCTAGCAGAATATTCATTCACGTTTGCAGTTCTATGTCTGATCCATTGACGTGCAATAAAAATTGGTAATTTTATGTGATATTTTATTTCACACATTTCAAATGGTGTACTATGCCAATGCCGCATGAGATATTTTATTAAACCCGAATCTGTAGAAACTTGTTTTGTACCTTTTCCATAAGAAACTCTAGCTGATTGAACTATAGAAGTGTCATCACCCATATAATCAATTACTCTTACAAAACCATGGTCAAGAGCTGGTATAGCCTCATAAAGAACTTTCTCCAGATTGGGAACCGTAACTCTTTTTGTTGTATTTTGCTGTGATTGTTGATTTTTAATCTCTGCTAATTGCTCTTTAGTTAATTTCATGAATTTTATTGAATCTATTATATTTGCTTTTATATTAATAGTGTTGGCTTGCCAACTACGACGATAAACGAATTTCGTAATAACCATTGCGGACGTGGGGGCAGTACCCACCACCTCCACCATTTACAACTTATGGGGGTGAACTAGATTCGACGGGTGACTAAAGGCTATTCTTTCGTTCGGAATTGTTCCACCGTGACGGGCTAAATTATAATTGCTAACGAAAGTTACGCACTTGCTGCTTAATTAACTTTGTTAATTAAGTAAACGGGGTTTGGGGCACCTGGCAACAGAACGCCCCTATAAATCTATCATTTAACAAAAATTACATTGCTTATGGTGCGGTCAGAGAGACTCGAACTCTCATGGACGAAGTCCACACGGCCCTCAACCGTGCCTGTCTACCAGTTTCAGCATGACCGCAATATGCCTCATATTAAATCAATGACAAGAAGGTTTCAAATTGATAAATTTTATTATGGAATTTAATCAAGAAGTAAAAAAAGCAACTGATCTTATTTATCAAAAAATCTCAAAGGTTATGCCTGAGATTGAATGGTCGGTGCACGCGCCATATATTCATAAAATTAATCAACTAAAAAAAGAAAAAAATGCAGTCATTCTTGCTCATAATTATCAAACACCAGAAATTTATCATGGGATCGCAGATTTTTCAGCTGACTCTTTGGCTCTTGCAGTTGAAGCTTCAAAAACTTCTGCAGATATTATTGTTATGGCAGGAGTTCATTTTATGGCTGAGACTGCAAAATTAATGAGTCCAAATAAAAAAGTTTTATTACCAGATATGGATGCTGGCTGCTCTCTTTCATCCTCAATTACTGGCAAAGATGTTAGATTGTTAAAGGAAAAATATCCAGGAGTTCCTGTTGTTTCGTATGTAAATACATCAGCTGATGTTAAGGCAGAGACAGATATTTGTTGTACATCAGCTAACGCTGTAAAAATTGTAAAATCTTTGGGAGTTAAAAAAGTAATTTTCTTACCAGATGATTATTTAGCAAAATATGTTGCATCACAAACAGATGTAGAAATTATTTCTTGGAAAGGAATTTGTATAGTTCATGATCAATTTAATGAAAATGAAATAAATGATATAAGAAAAAATAATCCAGGAATAAAAATTATAGCTCACCCTGAGTGTCCACCTGAAGTAATTAAAGCTAGTGATTTTGCTGGATCAACTTCAGGTATGATTAAATATGTTAAAGATAATCAACCTAAAAAAGTTATGATGGTAACAGAATGTTCTATGAGCGATAATATTCAAATTGAAAATCCCAATGTTCAATTTATCAAACCATGTAATATGTGTCCTCATATGAAAAAAATTACTTTGCCTAAAATTCTTGATTGTCTAGAAAATGAAACGGGTGAAATTATTATGGCCCAAGAGACTATTGATAAGGCTAGATTGTCAGTAGAAAAAATGGTTGCTATTGGTAGATAATACTTCGTGTCACAAATAAAATTAAGTGAAACTTTTATCAAAGATAGAGTAAAACTCGCTCTAGCAGAAGACTTGTATCCTTATGGAGATATTACATCTAACTTGTTAAAAAAAAATGAGATTGTTGAAGCAAAATTAGTTTCAAATCAAAAAGCGATTGTTGCAGGTGTATTATTTGCAAAGCACTCTTTTAATCAAGTAGATAAAAAGATTAAATTTATACTAAAAAAAAAAGATGGATCGTCAGTCAAAAAAAATTCTGTGATAGCAATCATAAAAGGTAAGGCAAGTTCGATATTGATTGCTGAAAGAGTTGCTTTAAATTTTTTATCTCATATTTCTGGTATAGCTACAAAAACAAATCAATTTATAAAGCTAGCTGGAAAAAAATGTAAAATTTGTTGCACTAGAAAAACTATTCCAAATTATAGAGTTATTCAAAAATACGCAGTCAAATTGGGAGGTGGTACTAATCACAGATTCAATTTAAGTGATGAATTTTTGATTAAAGATAATCATATTGCGAATTCGAATTTAAAAGAATTAGTTTCACTAGCTATTAAAAGTAAGAGAAGAAAAAAAATTACAGTCGAAGTAGATAATTTAAAACAACTTAAAGAAATAATTGGTCTTAAATTTGATACTATTTTATTTGACAATATGAATATAAAAAACTTAAAAGCAGGTGTTAAGTTAACAAAAAAATATTATGAAACAGAAGCTTCTGGAAATATTAGTTTTAAAACAATCAAATCAGTTGCTGCAACTGGTGTAGATAGAATTTCTATTGGAAGTATCACTCATAGTGCTCCAGCTGTAGATTTCAAATTAGATATTTAAGATATTAAGTTCTGTAAATTAATTAATTTTTTTTAAGTTCTGCTTGAGCAGCTGCTAATCTTGCAATTGGAACTCTATATGGAGAACAAGATACATAATTTAATCCTACTTTTGAGCAGAAATAAATACTTTTTGGATCACCTCCATGCTCACCACAAATCCCTAATTTAAGTTTTTTGTTTTGTTTTTTTCCTTTTTCCACAGCTATTTCCACTAAATCTTTTACTCCATCATCAATTGATACAAAAGGATCCACTTTAAAAATTTTATTATCAATATAATCATTTAAAAATTTACCACTATCATCCCTGCTGATTCCAAAAGTAGTTTGTGTCAAATCATTAGTACCAAAACTAAAAAATTCAGCATGCTTAGCAATATCTTTTGCTTTTATCGCTGCTCTAGGTAATTCTATCATTGTACCAACTAAAAATTCTATTTTTACTTTATTTTCATTTTGAACTTTTCTAGCAGTATTAATAACTAGATCTTTCATAATTTTTATCTCTGCCTCTGTTGATACAAGTGGTATCATTATTTCTGGAAAAGCTGATTTTTGTTTATTTTTTCTAAGCTCAGATAAAGCTTCAAAAATTGCTCTACACTGCATCTCATAAATTTCTGGAAAAGAAATACCTAATCTACAACCTCTATGACCTAACATAGGATTTTGTTCATGTAATTCCTCTATTCTTGACTCAATATCTTTTTTATCTGCACCAATCGCAACTGCAACTTCATTGACCTCTTTATTTGATCTAGGTAAAAATTCATGTAATGGAGGATCTAATAATCTCACTGTGACAGGAAGACCATACATAATCTTAAATATTTCCATAAAATCTTTTTTTTGATGGGGTAAAAGTTTTTCTAAAGCTCTGGCTCTATCTTCTCGAGTTTTTGATAAAATCATTTCTCTAACAGATAAAATCCTTTCCTCATCAAAGAACATATGTTCTGTTCTACATAGACCTATTCCTTCGGCCCCAAAATCTCTTGCTGTCTTAGTGTCAAGTGGTGTTTCAGAATTAGTTCTAATTTTTAATTTTCTTATCTTGTCAGCCCAATTCATTAATTTTGAAAAATCTCCTGAAATTTCTGGTTTTACTGTGGGGACTGTACCTAAAATTACTCTCCCAGAAGAGCCATCTATAGTAATTGTATCACCTTCTTTAACTTCGATTGATGATGTTTTAAATATTCTTTGATCATAATTAATATCAATTTCACTCGAACCAGAAACACAAGGTCTACCCATACCCCTGGCAACAACTGCTGCATGACTAGTCATACCACCTCTAGCTGTTAAAATCCCTTTTGCTGCATGCATTCCTTGAATATCTTCTGGAGATGTTTCAATTCTCACTAAAATTGTATCTTGCATCATATCATTTAATCTTTCTGCCTCTTCAGATGTAAAAACTACTTTACCACTTGCTGCACCTGGAGATGCTGGAAGACCGCTAGCAATCACTTCAATTGAGCTTTTCTCATCTAAAGTAGGATGCAATAAAGTATCTAAAGAATTTGGATCAATTCTTAAAACCGCTTCATTTTTGGAAATTAGTTTTTCTTTAACCATGTCAACAGCAATTTTTACTGCCGATTTGGAAGTTCTTTTCCCTGAACGTGTTTGTAATATCCAAAGTTTATTATTTTCAACTGTAAATTCTACATCCTGCATATCTTTGTAATGTTTCTCTAGTTTCTTTAAAATTTTATACAATTCAGAATAAACTTTTGGCATCGACTCTTCCATTGATGGCTCTTTTACTCTTGCCTCTTTTTTAGCCTTTTTAGTTATGTACTGCGGTGTTCTTGTTCCAGCAACAACATCTTCTCCTTGAGCATTAATGAGATACTCTCCATATATATCCTTTGATCCGTCTGAAGGGTTTCTTGTAAATACAACGCCTGTTGCACAATCATTTCCCATATTTCCAAAAACCATAGATTGTACATTTACAGCTGTTCCCCATTCAGAAGGAATCTGATTCAATTTTCTATAAACTTTTGCACGATTACTTTCCCAAGACAAGAATACAGCACTAATAGCACCAAATAATTGCTGATAAACATCTTGAGGAAATTCTTTTTTAGATTTTTCTTTAACAGTGTTTTTAAAATCTTTAATTAATCCATCCCAATCTTGCTCATCTAGATCAGTATCTAAAAGAACACCTTTGGTTAATTTATAATTTTCAATCAATTCCTCAAAATAGTAGCTCTCTACACCCATAACTACATTTCCATACATTTGAATAAATCTTCTATAGCTATCTTTAGCAAATCTCCCATTAGAGGTTTTTTTGGCAAGAGCAACTACAGTTTTATCATTAAGACCAAGGTTCAAAATTGTATCCATCATTCCCGGCATTGATACTCTTGCACCAGATCTCACAGATAATAGAAGTGGATTCTTTAAATCCCCAAATTTTTTTGATACATTTCTTTCTATAACCTTTAATTCTTTTTTTATTTGATTGATTAATTTTAAATTTAACTTTTTTCTATTTTTATAAAACATATCACAAACCTTTGTAGATATAGTAAATCCGGGGGGTACAGGTAAACCTAATCTACCCATTTCAGATAGATTAGCACCCTTGCCACCTAAAAAATTTTGGGGACTCTTAATCTTTTTTGTATCTTTTGACTGAAAATTTAAAATTAACTTATTCATTACTAGTTTTTAATATTTGAAAATTTGTAAAATTTTGAAACGTTTTACATAACATATTTATAAGTTCCAATCGATTTTTTCTTAAAGTTTCGTTTTCCTCATTTACTTTGACATTATCAAAGAATTCAAAAACTTCTTTTTTAGCATCAGCTAAAATTGACAATGATTTTTCATAATTTTCATCATTATTGATTGTAGAATAGTACTTTTGAATTTCATTTACTTTTTTATATAAATTTTTTTCAAAATCACTTTTAAAAATTCCAGGATCGGTTGTATTATCTATTTCAATTTTATTATTTTTCATTTCATTTTCTAAAATATTTGAGGCTCTTTTAAAGCTTGAAATAATATCAAGACCAATTTGTTTGTTTATAATTTTATTAAGACATCGTGCTTTTTCATAAGATGAAAATATTTTATTTAAAGAAAATGATGAAATTATGGCTTCAGTTATATCGTGCCTTATTTCTTTTTCTTTTAAGTAATATTTAAATCTATCTTTTAAAAATTCATTCAATTCTTTTTGCAAATTTATATTTTCAAGTCTGTAACCTTGATCTTGAAATAGGCTTGAGGAATAAATCAACAAATCATTTATCTTTAAATTCTTTTTATTCTCTATTAAAATTCTTATTATACCAAGCGCTATCCGTCTAAGTGCTAAAGGATCTTTAGAACTTGTCGGTTTTTCATTAATACCAAAAAAACCAACTATAGTATCTATTTTATCAGTAATCGATAATGCTACACTAAATGGTTTTTTAGGAACTCTAGAATTTAATCCAATCGGCAAATATTGCTCAGTCAAAGCTAATGAGATATCTTTATCAAATCCTTGATAAGTTGAAAAATATCCTCCCATCAGACCTTGAAGTTCAGGAAATTCACCAACCAATTCAGATGTTAAGTCGGTTTTACTAATTGAAGCTGATAGTTCAACTTTTTCTTTGCTAATTAATAATTCATCTGAAATCATGCCACCAAGTTTTCTCATTCGTTGCACTTTATCAAAATAATTTCCCAGACCTTTGAAAAAATTCATAGATTTTAAATTCGATACTTTCTTAACCAAATTTTGAGCTTTATCTTTATTCCAAAAAAATTCTGCATCACTTAATCTTGCCTCTACGACTCTTTCATTTCCTATTTTGATAAGACCTTTAAGATCTTTTCGATTAGTAACAATCAAAAATTGATTGGTAATCTCATTTTTATCATTAAAAGTAGGAAAATATTTCTGATGTGTCTCCATTGTTAAAGTTAAAATCTCTTTAGGAATAGATAAAAACTTTTTATCAAAATTACATAATAAAATATTTGGGCTATCTACTAAATTTACAACTTCATCGATTAGTTTTGGATTATCGTTAATTTTTAATCCTTTTTTGTTTAAAATTTTTGAAAAATTTCTATTTATTATTTTTAATCTCTTGTTTTGATCGATAAATATTCCCTGTTTTTCAAAAAACTTTTCATAATCTTTAAAATTATTAAAATTTTTTTTCTTATCTTCAAGGTCTTTATCTATGAATGTTGAATTTGAAGAAACAAGATGATGAAAGTTAAAACTAACAATTTTTTTATCAAATATTGATAAAATTGATTTTAATGGTCTTCCCCAATTCAAATCAAATTCACCCCATTTCATTGATTTTTTCCATTGATAGTTTGCTAAAATTTTCGGAATAAATTCAATTAAAAAATCATGTGTTTTTAATGACCTTGCTTCTGTTTGATAAAAATAAAACTCTCCTTTATCTGTTTTTTTTTTATATAAATTCTTTCTTTCTGCTCTATTAGATCTAATAAAACCCTCAATTGCTTGCTCAGGAGCTTCAGTTTTTGGTCCTCTAATCTCTTCTGATTTAGTATTAATCAACTTATCCAAGTCTTCAAAAACTATTACAACTCTATTAGGTGAAGATAAAGAAAAACTTTTTTTTGATTTGATTGATCTTTTGTCAAACAAATTTTTGAAATCATCTAGAATTTTTTCTCTTAAACTTTTTTGAAGACTAGACGGAATTTCCTCACTAAAAAGCTCTAAAAAAAATTCTGACATCTTAAATTTGCGTATCTATCCAAATCGTTGCTACAGATTTTGTTATTTCTCTTATTCTGCTAATATATTCAGCTCTTTGTGCAACACTAATTGCTCCTCGAGCATCTAACACATTAAAAACATGACTTGCTTTTAAACATTGATCATATGCTGGTAAAGATATTTTTTTTTCAACTAATGATTTTGCTTCATTTTCGAACATATCAAAAATCCTAAAAAGATTTTCTGTATTTGCATGTTCAAAATTGTATGCTGAAAACTCTTTTTCAGCTTGATGAAAAACTTCTCTGTATTTCACATCTTCACTATTCCAAGTCAAGTCATAAACATTTTTTTTTTGTTGAGTAAACATACAAATTCTCTCTAAACCATAAGTTATTTCAACAGAAACAGGTTTACATTCAAAACCAGCCATTTGCTGAAAATAGGTAAACTGGGTAATTTCCATTCCATCACACCATACTTCCCACCCAAGTCCTGCGGCTCCAAGAGTTGGGCTTTCCCAATCATCTTCTACAAACCTAATATCATGATCTTTGTGATTAATGCCTACTACTGACAAACTATTTAAATAAAGTTTTTTAATGTTTGATGGAGATGGTTTTATTATAACTTGAAACTGATAATAATGTTGAAGTCTATTTGGATTATCTCCATACCTGCCATCCGTTGGTCTTCTTGAAGGTTGAACATAAGCAGCTTTCCATGGTTTAGGTCCAAGAGATCTTAATGTAGTAGCCGGGTGAAATGTTCCAGCACCAACTTCCATGTCATAAGGTTGTAAAATTACACAACCATGTTTGCTCCAAAATTTTTGTAAATTAAAAATCGTGTCTTGAAAAGTTTGAAACTTTGGAATTTTTTTATTTTTTTTAAAGGCCATATCTTTGCCAGACAGATTTTTCTTCCAATATATTTGCAAGCTGATCAACACGATCATTTGATGATGATAATTTTTTACTTAACCAGCTTTTTGATTTTTCAAATTTTTTGATTATTATATCTTCTCCAAATTTTTCTCTTAATATTTGATAAGCATCTCCAACTCCATCAATTAAACCAAGATCTTTTGCTTTTCTACCTGACCAAAACTCTCCTGAAAATAATTCTACTTCAGTTTTTTTTAATTTAGATCCTCTGCTCTTTTCAACAACCTCTATAAAATCTTTATGCAAATCTAGCTGAATATTTTTTAGTCTTTCTATATCTTCCTTTTTTTCTTCTTGAAACGGATCTAATGTACTTTTGTTCTTACCAGCAGTATGAACTCTTCTTTCAACACCAATTTTTTTTATTAGCTCAGTAAAACCAAATGAAGAATAGATAACTCCAATAGAACCAATAATAGAACTTGAGTTTGCATATATTTCATCTCCAGCACATGCAATTAAATACCCACCTGAAGCCGCTACATCTTCAGCAAAAACTATCACTTTTTTCTTATTTTTTTTTGCTTGCTGTCTTATAAAATTATAAATCAAATGAGACTGAACTGGAGACCCTCCTGGAGAGTTAATAGTTATTGCTACACATTGTGCTTTTTTTAATGCAAAAGCTTTAGAAATAATCTCTTCTTGTCCTGAAAAATCTATTCCCTGCTTAAATTTTCCTACATTTCCAATAACTCCACTTAATTTAATGTGTGGAACAATTTTTTTCTTTTTAAAAAAAGAGAACATTTTTAATCTTTATAGAATTTTTAATTGAATATAAAGACACCTTATAATTGAAGATTTAGGTGCGTCAATTGATAAGTAATAAATATAAAGTTATTATATTAGTTTGTTCTCATATATGGGAACTGTAATACAGCTTAAAAATCAAATTAATAATTCCTATTTTCAACTTAAAAACTCAGTTGAGAACAGATTGTTGTTAGTTGAGGAAAAGATTAAACAAAAATTATCAAGTGATGTTGAATTAGTTAAAAAAATGACTGATTACCACCTTGATACTGGTGGAAAAAGATTAAGAGCATTACTTACTCTAGGTTCAGCAAAACTATGTAACTACTCAAAGGGTACGAGAGATATAAATTTAGCTGCCTGCGTTGAATTAATACACTCTGCAACTTTAATGCACGACGATGTGATAGATAATGGCAGTATAAGGAGAGGAAAAAAAACTTTAAATAAAATTTGGGATAATCATTCTTCTGTGCTAGTTGGAGATTATTTACTAAGTAGATGTTTTGAAATGATGGTGGAAGATGGAAATTTAGAAGTATTAAAACTATTATCATCAACATCTTCAAAGATTGCTCAGGGAGAAATATTACAACTTCAACATCAAGGTGAAGTTGATATATTAGAAGAAACATATCTTAAAATTATATCTGCTAAGACTGCAGAATTATTTGCAGCATCAACAAAAGTTGGAGCAATATTGTCTGATATGAAAAATAAGGAGAAAGAAGCTTTAGAGTTTTATGGTAAAAACCTTGGTTTAACTTTTCAAATTGCTGATGACACATTAGACTATAATTCCGAATTAAAATTATTTGGAAAAAAAATTGGTAAAGATTTTTATGAAGGCAAAATTACACTTCCTATAATCTTATTATTTCAAAAAGCCAATATTGACGAAAAAACAAAATTAAAAGATATTTTTTCAAAAAATAACAGAGATGAAAAGGATCTAGACTATTCTTTATCATTAATAAAGAAATATAATATTATCAATGCATGTTATCATAAAGCTCAACACTATATTAATCTAGCATCTAACTCACTGTCAGTTTTTAATGATTGTGACGAAAAAAATATTCTTGAAAATTTAACATCTTTTAGTTTATCAAGGAATTTTTAAGGGCTTAAGAGATTCTTTACCCAATTGTTATTTTCATCTAAAGTATATTTTAATCTTTCGTGTATCCGGTTATCTCCATCTAACCAAAATTCGATACTTGATGGTTTTAAATTCCAACCAGACCAATGATCAGGTCTTGGAACACTATCCCTATTATTATATTTTTTTTTAAATTTTTCCAAAGAGTCCAAAAGTTCTGCTCTACTTTTCAAAATACTACTTTGTTTAGATGCCCATGCACCTATTCTACTTTCGTAAGCTCTTGTATTGTAATAATTATCTGCAGTTTTATCGTCTACTAAATTTAAAGTACCAACAATTCTTATTTGTCTTAATAGGCTTTTCCAATGAAAACACATTGTTGCATTTGGATTGTCTTTTAACTCTTTTCCTTTTTGACTATTTAAATTTGTATAAAAAACAAATCCACTTTTATCAAAACCTTTTAAAAGAACCATTCTCACAGATGGAACACCGGTATTAGTGGCCGTTCCTAAGGCAAGAGCGTTGGGATCATTTATCTCTTTCTTTTTGGCCTCATCAAACCATTTTTCGAATAGTTCAAATGGATTATCAAGATCTAAAAAGCATTTATTAAGCCCTAATGAGTTTTTTTCATTCATAATTTTAACAAAATAATCTATACAATATAAATAATGTCATTTAATACTTTTGGAAAGGTTTTTCGTTTCACAACATGGGGAGAGTCTCATGGTCCTGCAATTGGCTGTATAATTGATGGTTGCCCCCCTTTAATTCAGCTAAAAGAGCAGGATATTCAGAAGGATTTAGATAAGAGAAGACCAGGCCAATCTAAGTTTACAACTCAAAGAAAGGAAAGTGACAAAGTCCAAATTCTATCTGGGGTGTTTGAGGGTAAGACGACAGGTACCCCAATATCCTTAATAATTTATAATGAGGACATGCGATCAAAGGATTACAAAAAAATTAGAGATAAATTTAGACCAGGGCATGCTGATTTTACTTACTTCAAAAAATATGGGATTAGAGACTATAGAGGTGGAGGAAGATCCTCTGCAAGAGAGACGGCTGCAAGAGTTGCTGCTGGTGCTATTGCAAAAAAAGTTTTAGAAAAAAAATTAGGTAAAAAATTTAAAATTTC
Source organism: uncultured Pelagibacteraceae bacterium (assembly GCA_902626725.1). Classification (GTDB taxonomy): domain Bacteria; phylum Pseudomonadota; class Alphaproteobacteria; order Pelagibacterales; family Pelagibacteraceae; genus Pelagibacter. The sequence continues at coordinate 217,974 of CACOGI010000001.1, read as the reverse complement.
TGCAGCAGTTACTCAACTTGGTATTCTTGGTTGTGATACAACAAAGTGGAATGATAAAATAATTTATAAAAACCCTTTTTTTTGTCCAGATAAATCAATGTTAAAAATTTGGGAAAAATATTTATTAAGTATAAGAAAAGCGGGATCTTCATGTGGAGCGATAATTGAAGTAAGAGCTAATGGTGTTCCAGCAGGTTTGGGTGCACCTATTTATTCTAAGCTAGACTCAGATATTGCCTCAGCTATAATGAGTATTAATGCAGTTAAAGGCGTAAATATTGGTGCAGGAATGAATTCTGCTCAATTGTCTGGAGAAGAAAATTCTGATGAAATTTCACAAAATAATAAAAAAATGAAATTTAGTTCAAATAATGCAGGTGGAATACTTGGTGGTATTTCCTCAGGACAAGAAATAGTAGTTTCATTCGCAGTAAAACCTACATCCTCAATTCTAAAGAGCAGGAAAACAGTAAATAAATTTGGAAAAAATACTACTATATCTGTGACTGGCAGACATGATCCTTGTGTAGGTATTAGAGCAGTTCCGGTGGGTGAAGCTATGCTTTCATGTGTTTTGTTAGATCACTATTTAATGAATAAAGCACAGTGTGGCTAAGAAAGTGCTATTTTTGTTTTTGTAAAATTATATTTGAATTCAAAACATCCAAAACTTTTTCTTCAATAGAATTAGAATCTAAATTTGCAATTTTATACATATTATCTGGAGTGTCTTGATCTATAAAAAAATCTGGAAGTATCATTGATCTAAATTTTAGATCCGAATCCATTAACCCTTTTTTTGTTAAGAAATTAACAACGTGAGAACCAAAACCTCCTATAGATCCTTCCTCAATAGTAATAATTGCCTCGTGTGTTGTGGCTAATTGCCAAATTAGATTTTCATCTAACGGTTTAGCAAATCTTGCATCTACTACGGTTATATTAACTCCCTTTTTTTTTAAATTTTCAGCTGCTTTTAATGTTTCGTTTAGTCTTGCACCAAAATTTAAAATAGCTAATTTATTTCCCTCTTGAATAATCTTAGACTTACCGATTTCAATCTTTTCACTTATATTAGGCAAAATGGATCCGAACCCAGTTCCTCTAGGGTATCTAAATGCACAAGGTCGATCATTTATTTCTGTTGAAGTATTAATCATTCTCACCAGCTCAGCTTCGTCGCTAGCAGCCATTACCACAAAATTTGGTAATGTGGACAAATATGTAGTATCAAAACTACCAGCATGTGTTGGTCCATCTGCACCAACTAATCCTGCTCTATCTATTGCAAATCTCACAGGCAAACTCTGAATTGCTACATCATGAACTACTTGATCATACGCTCTTTGTAAAAATGTTGAATAAATTGCTGCGTAGGGTTTGAAGTTTTCGGTAGCTAAACCAGCTGCAAATGTTACTGCATGTTGTTCTGCAATTCCAACATCAAAAGTTCTATCCGGAAATTCTTTGCGGAAAATATCAAGACCTGTTCCATCCGGCATTGCTGCAGTAATAGCAACTATTTTACTATCTTTTTTAGCGTGTTGAACCAAAGTATTGGCAAATACTTTGGTATATGATGGAATTTTACTTGAGCTTTTAGATTGCTCACCAGTCTGAACATTAAATTTAGTAACTCCATGATAGTTATCTTTTGCCTTTTCAGCAAAAGTATAACCTTTGCCTTTTTTAGTTTTAATGTGAATAAGAATTGGACCCTCATGTTTTGAGTCTCTTGCATTTTTCAAAATTGGTACCAAAGAATTTAAGTCATGCCCATCTATAGGTCCTATATAATAAAAACCCAGAGAGCTAAACAAAGTTCCACCCGTTACAGCAGATCTAAGTAAATCTTCAGCTTTACCTGCTTTTGCACTAAATCTTTTTGAAAATGCAGATGTAATAAGTTTAATAGTTTCTCTTAGACTAAAATAAATCTTACCTGAAAAAATTTTAGCTAAATATGTGCCCATTGCACCTACAGGTCTTGCAATTGACATGTCGTTATCATTTAAAATAACGATCATTTTAGTTTTAGATGCACCAGCATTGTTCATAGCTTCATAGGCCATACCTGCACTAATTGCTCCGTCTCCTATAACGGCTATCACATTGTCTGACTTATTTGACAATTTATTAGCTTCAGCTATACCTAAAGCGGAAGAAATTGAAGTTGAGCTATGTGCTGCACCAAAAGGATCGTATTCGCTCTCTAGTCTTTTTGTGAAACCAGAAAGGCCACCTCCTTGTCTTAAAGTTCTTATCTTGTCTTTTCTGCCAGTTAAAATTTTGTGGGGATAACATTGATGACCTACATCCCATATTAATTTATCATTAGGAGTGTTAAAAATGTAATGGAGTGCCACACTCAACTCAACAACTCCAAGACTGGCTCCTAAATGACCACCAGTTACTGATACTGCATCGATCATTTCTTCTCTTAACTCATCTGCAACAAATTGTAATTTTGATTCAGAAATTTTTTTTAAGTCTGATGGAAAATTTATCTTATTTAAAAATTTATATTCTTTTTTCATTTTTTTCTACTCAAAATATAATCAAGAGTCTTGGATAAGTTGTGCGATCTTGAACCATACTCTTTTATTTTACTATTTATTTTAGCAATCAAATTATTAGCATATTTAATAGTATTTTTGTATCCTAGTAAACTAATTAAAGTAGCTTTACCTTTTTTTTTATCTTTTCCAGTTTTTTTTCCTGCAATTAAAAAACTTCCTTTATGATCAATAAGATCATCAGCAACTTGAAAGAGTAAACCAATATCAGATCCTATATCTTCAAATTTCTTGATTTCTTTTTTACTTTTTTTTTTTAGAATTAATGGTGCCGTACAACAAAAACTAAAAAGTTTACCTGTCTTTTTAATTTCCATTTCGATAATTTTCTTTTTAGATACTTTTTTATGTTCATAGCTTAAATCTAAATATTGACCTCCGGCTATACCACAATGTCCTGAGCTTGCAGAAATTTCATTTATTAAGTTTATCTTTTCTTTTTCAGAAATTTTTAAACCTTGATGACTTAAAATTTCAAAAGCCATCGTTAAAAGTGAATTACCTGCTAGAACGGCAGTTGACTCGCCATACTTAATATGTGTTGATGGTTTTCCTCTTCTGATTGAGTCATTGTCCATGCATGGTAGGTCGTCGTGAATAAGTGAATATGCATGAATACATTCCACTGCCGCGCCTAAAATTATTAGTGACTTGTAATCTAAATTGAATATTGATCCAATATCAATTAAAATTTTAGATCTAATTTTTTTACCACCAGAAAATAAACCATATTTCATTGGAATAATAAGTTCTGATTTTTTTTGCTTTTTAATAAATCTTTTCAAAAAAATATTTGTATCTTTAGCAATTTTATTTAGTTCTTTTTGCATTTTTGTTTGATATTATTTTAAATATATTTTCTTTTGTTTTTTTATTAATGTTTTTTACACCTGTTTGAAATTTTTTTTCAATAATATTATTAAGCTTTAGTAAATTTTGGTATTTTTCTATAGAATTCTCTAAATTTTTTTGACTTTCTAAGTCCTCTACTATCTCAGTGGCTTTGTTAGTCAGTTCCTCAAGAGATAATAAGTTATAATTATTTGGTAAATTTTTATCTTTCATATAATACTTTCAGATAATACATGAAAATTAATCTTTCAAATATTAAAAAAGCAAAAAAACTCTTAAATTTAGGGGAGTGTGTTGCTATACCTACAGAAACAGTTTATGGCTTGGCTGGGAATGCCTATTCAAATAAAGCTTGTACAAAAATATTTAATCTAAAAAAAAGACCAAAAAATAATCCTCTTATCGTCCATTATTATAATAAGGTTGATCTTAAAAAAGATTGTGATTTTAATAATAATTTTTCGAAATTATATAAAAAATTTTGCCCTGGTCCAATTACATTTATCCTTAATCTAAGAAAAAATTCTAAAATTTCTATGATAGCAACTAACAAAAAAAGAACTTTAGCAGTCAGGTTTCCAAAACACTCTGTGACAAGAAATTTACTAAAAAGACTCAAGTTTCCTCTTGCTGCCCCCAGTGCTAACATCACAACAAGGGTAAGTGCTGTTTGTGCAGCAGATATAAAAGAAGACTTTGGGAAAAAAATTAAATATATATTAGAAGGTGGTAAATCAAGTATTGGACTTGAGTCAACAATTGTTGATCTTAGAAATAAACCAAGAATTCTACGGTTAGGTGGCCTGGATATCCAAAAAATTCAAAAAGTTTTAAATACAAAAATTAAGATCCATAATAATCCAAAAAAAATTTTAGCTCCTGGTCAATCTCAACTTCATTATTCACCAGGTATACCAATTAGATTAAATGTCAAAAAAATTAAAAATAAAGAGGCCTTCCTTTTAATTAGAAAAAAAAGGATTAAAAATCCAAATTATTATTATTTATCTAAAAAAGGAAATTTGAATGAAGCAGCTAAAAATTTATATAGCACCCTAAGAAAAATTAAAAAAAATAAATATAAATCTATAGCTGTAAGCAGAATACCTAATAAAGGACTGGGGAAAACTATAAATGATAGATTAATAAGGGCATCAAAATTCTAATGCACACACCACTTAAAGTAATAGGATTATCAAAAGATTATAATGGCAAAAGCGCTGTCAAAGATATTTCTTTTGAGGTAGAAAAAAACGAAATTATTGGAATTCTTGGCCCGAATGGTTGTGGAAAAACAACTACAATTGGAATGATTTTGGGATTATTAAAACCAACAAAAGGAAAAGTTTTAATAAATGAAATAGAAATTGAGAATGGAAGAATAGACTTATTAGATAAAATAAATTTTATATCGCCATATATAGAATTACCAAAAAAATTGACTGTAAGACAAAATCTAGAAGTATATGGGAGACTTTACGATGTAAAAAATTTAAAAACAAAAATTGAGTATCTTTCAGGAGAATTAAGATTAAATAATATTTTAGATAAAGTTACTGGAGAACTATCTTCAGGTCAAAAAAATAGAGTGAGCCTAGCTAAATCTATTATTAATAATCCAATGGTTCTTCTTTTAGATGAACCAACAGCTTCTCTAGATCCAGAAACTGGGGATTTTATCAGAAGTTTCTTAGAAAATTACCAAAAAGAAAAAGGAGCTTCTATTCTTCTTGCGTCACATAATATGTTTGAAGTTGAGAGATTGTGTTCATCTGTACTAATGATGAACAAAGGAATTATCATAGATAAAGGTAAGCCTGAAGAATTAATTCAAAAACATGGGAGAAAAAATATGGAAGAAGTTTTTTTAAAACTGACAAGGGAAAAATATGAACTTAAATAAGATGTATGGTCTTTTTTTAAGACATTTCTATCTAATTAAAAGTTCTTTGCCCAGAATAATAGATCTCATTTATTGGCCTACTATACAGATAATTCTTTGGGGTTTTATTTCAAAATTTTTTTCTATTTACAGTGACTACTATAATAACACTTTAGGGGTAATTCTGACATGTGCAATTCTTTACGATATTCTATTTAGATCTAGCATTAGTTTTAATATGCTTTTTTTAGAAGAAATTTGGAGTAGAAATTTTACAAACTTATTTATTGCCCCATTAAAATTAAGAGAAATAATTACATCATTAATATTTACTGCTTTGGTAAGAACATTAATCGGACTAGTGCCTGCAATTATTTTAACGTCTCCTCTTTTTGGAGTTTCAATTTTGAAATTAGGTTTTCCCTTGCTGCTTTTATTTTTAAGTTTATATATTTTTGGAGTCACGCTTGGTCTTTTCGTAAGTGCAGGACTTATAAGATATGGACCATCATTTGAAAATATAGCTTGGTCATCTTTGTTTCTACTTGCTCCTTTAGGATGTATATATTATCCTATAGACATTCTTCCAGATTTTTTTCAAATTGTAGCAAAAGGATTGCCTTTGGTTTACATTTTTGATGAGACAAGAAATATACTTCTTAATGGATTTATAAACTATGAAAACTTAAAACAAGCTTATATATTAAATCTTATTTATTTAGTGTGTGGAATAAGTTTATTTTATTTTTCTTTTATGAGAGCACGTATCAAAGGAACATTAATAAACATGGGTGAATAGTTGGTGCGCCTGCTAGGAGTCGAACCCAGAACCTCCTGATCCGAAGTCAGGCGCTCTATCCAGTTGAGCTACAAGCGCATATAATATTAATATAACATTTTATGGAAAAAAAAATAAATTTGATTGTAAAAGAAGACGATAAAAACCTACGTCTTGATGTTTTTATTAATAAAAAAAATAATGATATTAGTAGAACTAGGATAAAAAAATTAATTTTAGACAAAAGATTAAGATTAAACAAAAAAGTTATAGTTGATCCATCTAAAAAAGTGTTGGTTAACGATTTTTTAGAATTAATAATACCAGAAACAAAAAAGCCTTCTCTCAAGCCTTATAACTATAAACTCGATATAATTTACGAAGATAAAGATTTAATAGTTTTAAATAAACCAGCCGGTATAGTAATACATCCAGGAGCCGGAAACTTTGATAACACAATAGTGAATGCATTAATAAACTATGATAAAGACTCATTATCTAGTATAGGCGATCAATTTAGACCAGGAATAGTACATAGAATTGATAAGAATACATCCGGATTAGTGGTTATTGCAAAAAATAATCAAGCTCATGAACATTTATCATTACAGTTTAGTAAGCACACTATTAAAAGAATTTATCAATTATTAGTATGGGGAAAAATAAGACCATCTAAAGGGAAAATTGAAACTTTAATCACTAGAAGCTCAAAGAATAGACAAATGATGGAAGTAAGTAAATCAAAAGGAAAAAAAGCGATTACAAACTATAAAACATTAGAAGTTTTTGAAAATAAAAATACACCTACGTTAAGTTTATTGGAGTGTAAATTAGAAACGGGAAGAACTCATCAAATAAGAGTTCACATGAATTTCTTGGGTAATAATATTGTAGGAGACGACAAATATAAAAAAAAATTTAAGAATATTAAAAATATAGATCCACTATTAAAGGATAATCTTATGAAACTTGAAAGACAATTTCTTCATGCAAAAACTATTGGATTTATACATCCAAAAAAAAATAAAGAGATGATTTTTAACTCAATTTTGCCACATGAGCTTGAGAATATTCTTAAAATGCTTAGAAAAACTGGATAAATAAAATATTGAAAAATAAAATATATTAATTAGATAAACTGGTTATGAATACAGTTTTAAAAAATAATCTTCCAATATTAAGTAATGAGGGAGGACTGTCTGCTTACTTAGAGCAAATTAAGAAATTTCCAATGTTAGATGCTGAGGAAGAATATATGCTTGCTAAAAATTGGAAGAATAATGGAAATATTAAAGCTGCCGAAAAATTAGTTACAAGTCATTTAAGATTAGTAGCAAAAATAGCTATGGGATATAAAGGCTATGGTTTGCCAGTAAACGAAATGATTTCTGAAGGTAATATTGGGTTAATGCAAGCTGTAAAGAAATTTGAACCTGAGAAGGGTTTTAGATTGGCCACATATGCGATGTGGTGGATAAAAGCATCAATTCAAGAATATATACTAAGATCATGGAGCTTGGTAAAAATTGGTACAACCACAGCACAAAAAAAATTATTTTTTAATTTAAAAAAGTTAAAAAATCAAATTGCGCCTCAGTCAGAAGGAGATTTAAGAAATGAACATGTTGATGAGATAGCTAATAAACTAGATGTAAGTAAAGAAGAAGTTGTATCTATGAACCGAAGATTATCTGGGAAAGAATTTTCACTAAATGCACAAGTAGGTGAGGATGGTGACGAATGGCAAGATTGGTTAGAAGATAAAGAATTGGATCATGATCTTAAATTTGCGCACCAAGAAGAAATGGAACAAAGAAAAGATCTATTAAAAGATTCTATCAAAATCTTAAATGAGAGAGAAAAAGAAATTTTATATTCAAGAAGATTAAATGATAATCCAAGTACTCTTGAAGATTTAAGTAAAAGGTACAAAATTAGTAGAGAAAGAGTTAGGCAAATAGAAAACAAAGCTTTTGAAAAACTACAAAAACATATGTTGCTTTTGGCTAAATCTAAAAACCTTCTACCAGTAAATTAAATCTCAAAAGGATTTTCAATCAATATTGTATCATCGCGTTCAGGGCTTGTTGAAATACTTGAAATTTTTGTTCCAATAAAATCCTCTAATGTATAAATATAATTTTTAGCATTTTCTGGTAAATCTTGAATATTTTTTATACCACTGGTAGAGGATTTCCATCCAGGAAAATTTTTATAAATAGGTTTTATTTTTAGTTGATCCTCTACAGCAGCTGGCAAATAATCGATTTTTTTTCCATCAAGATCATATTGTACACACATTTTGATCTCATCTAACTCATCTAACACATCTAGCTTCGTTAATGCTATACCATCGATACCTGAAATCTTTATAGTTTGTCTTACTAAAACTCCATCAAACCATCCACACCTTCTTTTACGACTTGTAACAGTCCCAAACTCTTTACCTCTTGTTCCTAGAAGCTCACCAATATTATTTTTTAATTCTGTTGGGAAAGGTCCTTCTCCCACCCTAGTAGTATAAGCTTTGGTAATACCTAAGACATAATTTATTGAATTTGGTCCACAGCCTGTTCCAGTTGCTGCACTAGAAGCAACTGTATTAGAGGAGGTAACGAATGGATAAGTTCCATGATCAACATCCAACAGTATACCTTGAGCTCCCTCAAACAATATTCTTTTTTTTTGTCTTTTAAATTGATCAATTTTTAACCAAACTGGTTGAGAAAATTTTAAAATTTCTGGAGCGATTTTTAATAAATCTTTTTTAAGCTGCTCTTTTTCAAAAATTTTTTTGCCTAAACCTTTTCTTATTGCATTATGATGCAATAAAACTGACTCTAATCTTTGATCAAGGTTTTTTTCTGACCTTAAATCCATAACTCTTATGGATCTTCTCCCAACTTTATCCTCATATGCTGGTCCAATACCTCTTCTAGTAGTTCCTATTTTTTCTTTACCAGCAGCATCTTCTCTGATTTCATCCATTTCTCTATGAAAAGGCAGAATTAAGTTTGCTGACTCAGAAATGATGAAATTATTAATGTCTACTTCAATACCTTTTGATTTAATTTCCTTTATTTCTTCTAATAATGCCCAAGGATCAATTACTACTCCATTTCCAATTATAGAAATTTTATTTTTTCTTACTATACCAGATGGAAGTAATCGAAGTTTATAAGTAATACCATCAATTACCAAGGTATGTCCTGCGTTATGACCTCCTTGAAATCTAATAACAACATCTGCTTGTTCAGATAACCAATCCACTATTTTTCCTTTTCCCTCATCTCCCCATTGAGAGCCAACTACTGCTATATTTTTCATTATTTAAATCTTTTTTTTATTTCAATTGAGTTTAAATGATTTATTGGACCATGTCCTTTTCCATATCTTGGATTAGTTAATATAGCTGAATTTACATATTTAATTCCTAACTCACAAGCCTTCTTAAGGCTTTTTCCACATGAAAAAAAAGTTGCAATTGCAGTTGATAATGTACATCCAGTACCGTGAGTATTATCAGTTTTATATCTTGGGCTTGTAAAAACTTTTAATTCTGATTTGTTCAGAAAAACATCCTCAACTTTTTTTGATTTTAAATGTCCACCTTTTATTAAGACATTTTTTGCTCCTAAACTTATCAATTTTTCCCCAACTTTTATCATATCTGTTTTATTATTTATCTTAAAGCCTGTTAAAACTTCAGCCTCAGGAATATTAGGAGTTATCAAGCTTACCTGATGTAAAAAATCTCTTTTCAAAATTTTTATAGCTTGATTACTGATCAATCTAGTGCCACCTTTTGCAACCATCACAGGATCTAATACTATTTTTTTTATCTTTAATTCCTTTAAAGACTCTAAAACATTTTTTATTACTGATTTGGAATGCAGCATTCCAATTTTAATCCCATCTGGTTTAATGTCTTTAGCTGAGAAGATTATTTGATTTTTTATTTCATTAGAAGGAATAGAAATTACTGACTTCACACCTTTTGTATTTTGAACAGTTACAGCTGTAATTGCGGTTAATGCATAAGCGCCAAGACTTGTAGCTGTTTTAATGTCTGCTTGAACACCAGCACCTCCTGATGAGTCTGATCCAGCTATTATTAGTATTTTAGATTTTAGTTTCAACTTATTTTATAGATTTTTTTATAATATTTATACACTTTTTTAATAATTGAATATTATTAGACTCTCCCATTATTCTAATTTTGGGCTCTGTTCCAGATTTTCTCACAAGCATTCTGCCGTAATTTTTTATTAATTTTTCAGATGTTTTTATCGCCACTTTGCACTTTTTTGAGTCTATTATAGATTTATCTTTTACTTTGATATTTTCAAGAATCTGGGGTGTTGCTTTAAATGTATTGAATAATTCGCTGGCTTTTTTGCCTTTTCTCATAGAAAATAAAACTTCCAAAGCAACTAATAAACCATCACCAGTAGTAGCAAATTTTCCTAAAATTATATGCCCAGATTGTTCTCCACCTAAATTAAAATTATTTTTTTGCATTTTTTCTTTGACATATCTATCTCCAACATTAGCTCGAATGAAGTTTATTTTCTGTTTTTTAAAAAAAGTTTGTAATCCATAATTAGACATTAAAGTACCGATTACTCCACCTTTTAAAATTTTTTTCTTTTTCCATCTTTTTGCTAACATTGCAATAATTTGATCACCATCTATAATTTTACCATTCTCATCGGATATTATTATTCTATCAGCATCACCATCTAAGGATATTCCTATATGGGCTCTATGTTTTTTTACCAAAAATTTTATTTTATTTGGATAAGTTGAACCACAATTTTCGTTAATATTAAAACCATTCGGCGAAGTTCCCAACTCAAAGACCTTAGCGCCTAAATTTCTTAACAGTTTTGGTCCTGATTTATAACCAGCACCATTAGCGCAATCAATTGCTATTTTCATTCCTTTTAAACTAAAACTTTTAGGAAAGTTATCAGTCAAAATTTTGATGTATTTTTCATTAGCATTTTCTAATCTTTTCACTCTACCCAAAATTTTGGGTTCTGAAAGATTTTTCACAATTTTAGAGTCAATTAATTTTTCAATTTTTTTTTCAATTTTGTCAGATAATTTTAAACCATCCGGTCCAAAAAGTTTTAAGCCATTATCATAAAATGGGTTGTGAGAGGCTGTAATCATAATTCCTAAATTTGCTCTCATTTTTTTTGTTAACATTGCAAGTCCGTTAGTCGGCAAGGGTCCAAGTGTATAAACGTGCATTCCTGCAGAAGCCAATCCAGATACAAGGGCGGGCTCAAGTGTATATCCTGACAACCTAGTATCTTTTGCTATTATTGCTGTTTGTTTTATTTTTTTTTGATTTTTAAAATATGTACCAGCTGCTAAACCAAATTTGAAAAACATTTCACCATTTATTTTATTTTGGTTTACTTTGCCTCTAATTCCATCGGTGCCAAAATATTTTTTTGTCATTTTAAAATTTTAATGCATTGAAAACTCTGATACTTTGATTTAACTCATTTACATCATGCACTCTTAAAATTTGAACTCCTTGCATAATAGCGATCAAATTTGATGATATAGTTCCTCCTAATCTTGTCTCACTATCATTCACTCCAGATATACTTTTGATGAATCTTTTTCTTGAAGTGCCTAACATTACAGGAAAACCAAGGGAGTGGAAAATAGAAATATTTCTCAATATGGTAATATTATGTTTCAAGTTTTTACCAAAACCTATACCAGGATCTAGAATAATATTATTATGTTTAATACCTTTAGACCTCACATACTCAATTTTTTTTTCAAAAAAATCATAAATATCTAAAATAACATTTTTATACTTTGGATTTTTTTGCATTGTTCTTGGGTTTCCTTGCATATGATGTATTACAAATGGAATATTAGTATTTTTTAAAACTTTTATTGTATCTTGATCATACTCAAGACCCGAAACATCGTTTACTAAATTTATTTTATTTTTAACGCCTTTTTTCATTATAAAGCTTTTTCTTGTATCAAGAGAGATAAAAAACTTTCTTTTTATTTTTGACAAAACTGGATAAATCCTTCTCCATTCTTCATCTGCTTTTATGTCTCTTGATCCTGGGTTTGTGGCTTCACCACCTATATCTAAAATTCCACATCCATCTTTGATTAATCTTTTAGCGTGTAATACAGCTAAGTTTTTTTTAAGATATTTTCCACCATCAGAGAAACTATTTGGAGTTAAGTTTAATACTCCCATCAAGACAGGTAAGTTTGAAAATTTTAATCCTTTAAAAAGCTTTTTTTTAGAAATATTACGAATATCTAATAAAATCTTTTTCTTAATTTTTTTTTCAAGTTTATTTATTTTGTTTATACTAATTACTCTTTTGTTTTTTCTAGTTAAAAATTCAATTTTATCGAAAGAGATAAATTTATTTCCATGAAGTGGTATTGATAATTTTTTTTCAACTCTTTTTTTGGAGTCTGGACCAAAGTAAAAATTACACGCTTTTGTGTAATATTTTACCATTAAATATTAGTGTACAATTTTTGGTTTAAGACCTAATGCTCCCATAGCTGAGCCTTTGTCTTCTTCAACTTTTAAATCTTGCTTGTCTGCTGGATATATATTTTTATTGATTATATTTTCTATTTCTTCACCAGTTAAAGTTTCATAAGTTATAAGGGCTTTTGCAATTTTGTGTAGATCATCAATTTTTTCAGTCAAAATTTCTCTTGCTTTGTTATAACCCTCGTCAACTAACTTTCTAATTTCTTTATCTATTTTTTGTGCAACTTCCTCAGAAACTGATTGTGTTTGAGTTACAGATCTACCTAAAAAAACTTCTTCTTGGTTTTCTCCATATTCAACTGGCCCCATTTCTTCACTCATACCATATTTTGTAACCATTGCCCTAGCTAGCTGGGTAGCTTGATTAATATCTGAACCACTTCCACCACCTGCGCCTGTCGAAATATTATCTTTTCCAAAAATTACCTCTTCAGCAACTCTGCCACCAAAACAAACTGCTAGCCTAGCTTTTAAATATTTGATCGAATGACCATGTTTATCTCTCTCTGGTAAATTCATGACCATGCCTAGAGCTCTACCTCTAGGAATTATTGTAGCTTTATGTATAGGATCATAGCTTGGCATATTAAAGGATACAAGCGCGTGTCCTCCTTCATGATATGCTGTCAATTTTTTTTCATCCTCTGTCATAACCATTGAGCGTCTTTCAGCTCCCATCATTACTTTATCCTTGGCATCTTCAAACTCATTTAGAGTTACAATTCTTTTATTCTTACGCGCTGCTAGTAGAGCAGCTTCATTAACTAAGTTAGCAAGGTCTGCACCAGAAAAACCTGGAGTACCTCTAGCTACTGTTCTCAAATTAACATCGGGAGCCATTTTAATTTTTTTAACATGAACTTTCAAAATTTTTTCTCTACCTATTATATCTGGATTTGAAACAACTACCTGTCTATCGAACCTCCCTGGTCTTAATAATGCAGGATCTAAAACGTCAGGTCTATTGGTTGCTGCAATAATAATTACCCCCTCATTTGTATCAAAACCATCCATCTCAACAAGCAACTGATTTAAAGTTTGTTCTCTTTCATCATTTCCTCCTCCTAGACCAGCGCCTCTGCTTCTACCTACAGCATCAATTTCATCAATGAATATTATACATGGAGAATTTTTTTTACCTTGTTCAAACATATCTCTTACTCTTGAGGCACCAACACCAACAAACATTTCTACAAAATCAGATCCAGATATTGTAAAGAATGGAACCCCAGCTTCTCCTGCTATTGCCCTTGCTAATAAGGTTTTTCCTGTACCTGGTGGACCTACTAACAACGCTCCCCTTGGGATCTTTCCACCAAGCCTACTAAATTTTTTTGGATCTTTTAAAAACTCCACAATTTCCTCAACTTCTTCTTTTGCCTCTTCTACACCTGCAACATCATTAAAAGTTACTTTACCTTTTAACTCGTTCATCATTTTTGCTTTTGATCTTCCAAAACCCATTGCTCCACCTTTTCCTCCTTGCATTTGTCTCATAAAGAAAATCCAAACTGCAATCAAAAGAAGCATCGGAAACCACGAAAGTAAAACACCAAACAGCGATGGCATTTTTTCTTCAATAGGTGCAGCTGAAATACTCACACCTTTTTCTGAGAGTTTTTCAATTAGGTTTGGATCATTTGGTGAATATGTTGTAAAACTATCTCCATTAGAATAAACACCTTTTATATTGTTACCTTGGATTTCTACTTTTAAAACTTCTCCATTATCAACTGAGGTTAAAAATTCAGAAAATATTACTTGGCTTCCCCCACCTCTGTTTGGTTGAGGATTTTTGAACATATTATATAAGCCGATAGTTAAAAAAACTATTATTGCCCACATTGCTAGATTTTTCATATTCATAACTATAAAATAAGAATTATTATAAATTAAACAAGTGGCAATTTAGGTCAATCTTGAGATAATTTAATGTTCTTTTGAGATTATTACTGTTTGATTTACCTTTTCTATAATGCAGCCACCTATAGTTTGCTTAGATAAACTGCCATTTTCCATATTCTCAATAATTCTATCTAATTTTTTACCTCTAGCTGAATAATATTTTCCCCCAATAAGCTTGATTGATTCTGAAAGTGATCGAAAAACTACTTCGTGAGGTTGTTTAAAATACTCTTTTTTTAAAATCATTTTTTTGCTGGATTTTGAAAAAAAACTATTTTTTTTTAAATTAGCTTTAACGTAAAAACTAATGACCATATCTGAATATTTTAGATTTTTAATTGTCAGGTTAAACTTCTTTTTATCTAAACCATTTTTTTGTAGTTCTTTAATTAATTTTCTAACTACAATCCTTTGATATTTGTCATCTTTGTTAGAGGGATCTTTTATGTAAAAATTAAAGACTTTTTTTGCAATAAAAACTAAATCCTTTTTTTTTTGATTAATTAAAGGTCTCAATAGAATTTTATCATCAACTTTGCTTTTTTTGTCTAGCGAAACTAGACCTTTTAATCCACTACCTCTTAAGATTCTTATAAAAAAATTCTCTAAAAGGTCGTCCTGGTGATGCCCTATTAAGATATTTTTTATCTTCAACTTATCACTTTCAGCAAATAAGAGCTGATATCTCTTCTTTCTAGCTAAAGATTGAACATTTTTTGATGGTTTTTTTCCCTCCCAATTCAATATTTTACAATCAATATAATGTTTTTTTAAAATCTTTTGTACGTCTTTTACTTCTGTAGTCGATTCAGGTCTTAATTTATGATTTACAACAAAAAATTTTGCTTTAATATTTTTTTTAATTGAGAAAATTTTAGCTAGAAAAGCTAAAGCCAAGCTATCTGGACCTCCAGAAATACCAACAATAAAATTTTCTGAAATATTTAAACTTCGGTCAAATTCTTTATAAATTTGATTAATCTTTTTATTTTTTAATTTTTCTTTTAAAATTTTAGGAATTTTGTTTGCTACATTCAAATTTTTGAGACTCATATTTAGCTTTTTGAATTACAGATTGGTTTGCTTCTGGATATTGTTTTTCAACACCATTAATCATTTTACAACCCTGATCTTTTTCTCCAATTTGAACCATTGATACACCAAGCTTTAATAAATTTATAGGTGCTTTTTCTCCTTTTGGATATTTTTGATAGCCCTCTAAGTAAGCGGATGCTGCATCTGTATATAGCTGTCTTATTCTAAATGTTTCTGCATACCAGTACTGAGCGTTACCTGCTAAGTCATGTTCTGGATTAGCTAAAACAAACTCTCTAAATGCCCTTTCAGCAGTTGGGTAATCACCATTTTTTAAAAAACTTGTTGCAAACGCATATTGTTTTTCTGCTGATACTTCAGGTAAAATTTTTTCCTCTGATTGAAAATTTTCAGTTACTATAGATGCAGTTGTTTCGATTGACTCTATTTTTTGAGTTATTTCTGCAGTCGAACTATCTTTATAAGAAATAGATCCTAAATCCTGAGGTTGAGAACTTCCCGGTAATAATTCATATTTTGATTTACTAGATTTTTTTGATATTTTGTTTGATGGATCTTGTTGTAATTTAGAATTTTCTAAATCTTGAAATCTAATTTGATTGTCTGCTTGAACTTTGGACAATCTGTTAGATAATTTATCCAATTTAAAATTTATCTCTTCAAATTTATTTGTAAGGGCTTGAAATTGTGTCTCAATATCCGAAAGTTTTAATAAATGTCTTGTTAATACATCCTCTGAATTTGTTTCAAGGCTTGTACTTATCTTTAGGCTGTCTGTAGAGTTAGTAGCTTGAGAATAAACTGCTTTTTCTAAAGTTTTTAAATCTTTTTGAATTAACTCTAAAACTTCATAAATATTATGATTATCAGCTTTGGTTTTTAAATTTATTAATAAACTTAAAATTATCAATAAACCAAAATAAATAAAATTTTTTTTAATTAACATTTTGTTTAGTAGTATAGATAATGATGGCAAAAAAAAGACCCCATAGAACAAAGTTCTTTGGGGTCTTTAAATAATTGAAAATTTATTAATTAGCTTTTACTGTTACTGATCTTCTATTTTTAGACCATGATAATGGATTAGATGCTGAGTCTACAGGTCTTTCTTTTCCATAACTTAAAACAGAAATCCTATCTGATGAAATACCA
The DNA here is from genome assembly GCA_902626725.1 of uncultured Pelagibacteraceae bacterium. GTDB lineage: Bacteria > Pseudomonadota > Alphaproteobacteria > Pelagibacterales > Pelagibacteraceae > Pelagibacter. Next base: position 201,211 of record CACOGI010000001.1, on the reverse strand, counting down.
TAGGTCATTAAATAATCTTTTGCTGCGTTAGCTCTTCTTTCGCCTAAAGCTAAGTTATATTCCCTGGTACCTCTCTCATCCGCATGACCTTCTAAAACTATTGTAACTTTAGAATTTTTTCTTAACCATGCTGCTTGTTTTCTTAATGTTTCTCTAGATGCAGTAGTTAAGACTGACTCATTTGTTGCGAAAAAAACTCTATCAGGCACACCTGATGCTAAATATTCAACAGAGTCTGTGCCGGTATAAACATCACCCTGCATTTGACCTGTTCCTGCTTTTTTAGTTGCACAAGCAGAAAGTGCTAAACATGCAACGAAAACTAAAATTGCATTTTTTAAAACTTTGTTAAAATTCATAAAACTCCTTGATCAATTTGCTTAGCTTTAATCTTCCACAATTCAATAGAGGTTTCAAGTCTAAAAATCAAGATAATTTATCTAATTACTTAATAAAGATGACCAAGATGGGTCTGAGGCATCTGTTGGAGTCTTTACTTGACGCTCATTATAGCCCGTAAGGTCAATTGACCATAATTTTGCAGAAAATCCCTCTCCCTTATCATCAGTTTTTGTTTCTCTATAAAAAATTAAAACTCTTCCATTTGGTGACCACGATGGTGCCTCCTGATAAAAATTTTCTGTTAATAGTCTTTCACCTGATCCATCAGTTCTCATTACACCAATATAAAATTTACCTTTATGTAATTTTGTAAAAGCGATTAAATCTCCTCTTGGAGACCATACAGGAGTGCCATAAAGTCCGTTTCCAAAAGAAATTCTTTTCACATTTTTTCCATTACTATCCATCACATATATTTGTTGATAACCACTTCTGTCAGAATTAAAGGAGATATACTTTCCATCAGGAGAGTAAGAGGGTGAAGTATCTATTGAAGGATGGTTTGTGATTCGATCAACGACTCTACTTTCTAAATCCATTGTATAAATATCTGAGTTTCCATCTTTAGCAAAACTCATTATAATTTTTTTTCCATCAGGAGAAAATCTTGGTGCAAATGTCATTCCTGGAAAATCTCCAACAACCTCTTGAGTTCCCGTTTCTATATCAAGCAAATAAACTCGAGGAAGATTTCTAAAATAAGATAAATATGTAACCATCTGACTTGTTCTATTAAATCTTGGAGTTAAAACTAATTCATTACCAAGAGTCAAAAATTTGTTATTAAATCCATCTTGATCCATTATTGCTAATTTTTTAACTCTTTGTGTTTTTGGACCTTCCTCAGCTACATAAATTATTCTTGTATCAAAATAACCTTTTTCACCTGTCAATCTTTCATAAACTTTGTCAGAAATTATGTGTCCAACTCTTCGCCAATTTGTTGGTACGGTTGTAAATGCTAACGCCATCATTTCTCTACCAGCCAAAATATCCCACAACCTAAATTCAACTCTTAATTTTTCATCTACATAACTTACTTTACCGGTAATTAATGCCTGAGCTTTAATTAGTTGCCAATCCTCAAATCTAGGTTTTAAATTTGCTATGTCAGGTTTCTGTAAAAAAGCTTCTTTATTTAAAGGATTAAATAAACCAGAAGTTTTTAAATTTTTTTCCACAATTGTTGATATTTCTGATCCAATATTTTTCTTATCCAAAATTTTTTCAAATTCTTTTTTAGAATTATCATCAATTGCTAAAGGTGAGACTGCTAAAGGAAGAGGGTTTAAATTACCTCTTGTGATATCAACTTTAATTAATCCATAAGAATTGAATGGGAAAAAAATTATTAGGATTAAAAATATTTTTTTTATCATAATTTATATTATCCTTCTAGCATCTCTCTTGCATCAAAATTTAATTGTAAATCTTTCCATCTCTCATATCCGGTAGACGGAACTCTTAAAGGTTGGCAGAGTTTTATCGCTCTTAACGCACTTTCTGCCAAAACTTTATAAAAACCCTGTCCCGGTTTATTCATCCTTGCATGATCTAAAATTTCGGAACTAATTATGCTTCCATCTGGTTTTAACTTTAGTTTGATCCTTACTAATAAATTCTCATTGTATGGTAATCCCAATGGAATACTCCAACAACCAAAAATTTGTGCTTTTAAGGCATCTTCCTCACTTAAAGACAATCCAACATTCTCAACACTTCTCTCTTGGTCCTGAGTCACTTTATTTGTTTTTTTAGTTGTTTCTGCAACTTCCTCTTTAGATTTGTCAATTAATGCAGCTATATTATTTGGATCAAATAATTCATCTTTTTCAAATTCAGACACTTGCTTAATTTCCTCATCAATTTTTTCTGGATTCTGTTTATCTTCTTTTGGTTTTTCTAATTTTTTAACCTCATCATCAGGCATCGGAACTGAGTCTGGCTTAATTTTTTTTATTTTTTTTGGTGGTGCTTGCTCTGAAACTAGTTTTTTTTCTTTTTCTTTTATTTTCTCAATTGTTTTTTTTGCTTTTGGCGCAAATGGAATATTTGTTTTGTCAGTTATTTGAATTAATTCAATCGAAACTATTGGTGGAAGATCAATTGGTTTTTTTGCTAAAAAAGGCAAACTCATTGCTGTAATCATTATCAATAGTGCGTGTAATATAGAAGAGATTATAATACTTCTACTCATCGTAAATTTACCTTTCTTTGTAAGGCTCTGATATCAATGCTACTTTTGTAAAACCAGAGCCTGATAAAAGACCCATAATCTCTAGTACTCTACCATAATTAATTGTCTTATCTCCTCTCACATAAATCCTTGTATCTGTTCTATTCTTTGAAACAGCTAAAACTTTTGCTATAATTTTTTCATATTCTACCTTGGACTCTTGAATAAAAATTTCTCCTTTTGAATTAATTGATAAAGTAAGAGGCTCTGTTTCCTCAGGAAGAGAATCAGCTGAACTTTCGGGCAAATCAACTTGTACACCTACAGTAAGTAAAGGAGCAGTAACCATGAATATAATCAGAAGAACCAACATCACATCAACAAATGGAGTCACATTTATTTCGCTCATTGGTTCTTTTGATGAACGATTTAATTTAAAAGCCATCTTAAATAATTGTTAAAAATCTTTTTGAAAAATTTTCTAATTTTTGAGAATACTTAATTGAATCGTTATTAAATTTGTTATAAGCAATTACAGCTGGTATGGCTGCTAACAATCCTAATGCAGTTGCAAAAAGTGCCTCTGCAATACCAGGTGCAACTATTGCTAAACTAGTATTTCTTGAAATTGCAATTGACTGGAAAGAATTCATTATACCCCAAACTGTTCCAAACAAACCAATAAATGGAGCGGTAGAACCGACAGTTGCCAAAAAAGTAAAACCCTTACTAATTTTTGACATTTGTCTTTCAATTCCAGTTTCTAACATTGTGGTCATTCTTGCATTTAAATCTGATTTTGATTTTCTTTTTAATAAACTTTGCATAGCTTCTTTAAATACTAACGCCATCGGATCCTCAGTGCTTGCTGGAAGATTGTTATACATAGATTCAGCAGATTTAGAATTCCAAAACTTTTTTTCAAATTCATCAGAAGATTCATTTATTTTTTTAAATAATCTAAATTTTTCTATAATGACCGCCCAAGAATAAATTGAGCAAACTATTAATAATATGATTACTGATTTTACAATTATATCAGCACGAATAAATAAATTCATTAAAGAAAAATCGGCGCTTGAGGCTAGTCCTACTGCCTGAGTTGATATATCTGCTTCCATAGCACCTTCTCACACTTAAATGTGTCATGATTTTGTCTTAATTTTTTATCCATCAATCCTCATTTTTGTAAGTTTCATAATAAAAACTTGCAATCAAAATAGCGTCAGCCTTATTAGAATCTTTTTTTTTTGCTAATTGTGACGAAAAATAAGGAAATATTTCTATTGCTTTTGTTCTACTTGCGTCTTTTTCAGAATTTATCAAATTAAAATATTTTTTCCACTTAGTTGGTCTAACAAAATACATAGGTAATCGCATGGCTGAGCAAATTCCTTTTAATATCCCAAAAGACTGGCCAAAATTAAACATACTTGTAACGCCTTGACCAGGCATTGCAGAAACTTGTTCGATTATTACTCTGATCTCTTGATTTTTAAATTCATTCAATTTTTTTAAAAATTCATTATAAATTTGAGAACCATTGACTTGTCTTTTATTTTTTTTTCCTTCTGCCATTGTGGGCATTTCAATAACATCGATGATTTTCCCATCTTTCAAGAAACAAATTGATCCAGATATACCAGGGTCTATTCCAATAATTAACATAGTTTATTTTATAAATTTGGCATTTGAAAAAATATTTTGTACATCGTCATTCTCTTCTAATGTGTAAAAAAAATTAATCAAATCCTCGCTTTTTTCTTTTGAAATTTCAATGCTATTAAGCGAGATCCACTCAATTTCCGTTGATATAAAATTACTTATTTCCTTTTCTAATTCTTTTTTAACATTATAGATTTCAGAAACAGCACATTGAATTTCATGAAAATCATCGTTTGTTTTACATTCATCTGCACCTGCCTCAATTGCAAGTTCAAAAATTCGTTCATCGGAAATCTCTTTTTTGTCAATTTTGATTATTCCAAGTTGATTAAAATTATGTGAGGCAGAGCCTTGTGTTCCAAGACTACCTCCGGCTTTTTGAAAAATTGTCCTGATATTTGAAGCAGTCCTATTTTTATTATCAGTTAATGTTTCGACTATAACTGCCACTCTTTCAGGTCCAAAACCCTCATATCTTAAATTTTCAAAATTCGACTCAGTGTTGATAGATGATTTATCAATAGCTCTCTCTATATTATCTTTCGGCATATTTGCTGAACGTGCTGCTTGAATTGCAGATCTTAACCGTGGATTCATTCCTGGATCTTTATCTCCAAGTTTTGCTGCAACAGTTATTTCTTTAGAAAGCTTTGAAAAAATCTTAGACCTTTGCTTATCAGCTTTACCTTTTTTATGTTTTATACCAGCCCAGTGTGAATGTCCTGCCATAGATTAAATGCTTTTTAATTGGCCTCCATAAATGTAACTCTTAATAGATGTTGCTAAACCGGTTTCTATATTACAATCAACAATAACACCGCTTAAAGTAGCTTCACCTTTGGCGGGAAAATGTTTAACTGAGTCTTTTTTCATAAATCTGTTTAATGAATTATCTTTATTCATACCAATTACTGAATCATAATCACCACACATTCCAGCATCTGTTTGATAAGCTGTACCACTTTTTAAAACTCTAGCATCATTTGTAGGAATATGTGTATGTGTGCCAACCACTAGTGTAGCTTTACCATCAAAGAAATGTCCAATTGCATTTTTTTCACTTGTTATTTCTCCATGAAAATCCACAATTAAAAAATCATAATCCTTTTTTAATTTAAATTCATTCACAAATTCTTCAGAAGCTTTGAAAACATCATCACATTTTTTCATAAAAACATTTCCCATAAGATTTAGAACGCCTATCTTTATATTCGATGATGTTGTAAATATACCAAAACCTTTTCCAGGCGAGGGTTCAAATAAATTTTTTGGGCGCAATAATCGGTTTTCTTTATCTATAAATTTCATTATGTCTTTTTGATCCCATACGTGATTACCAGTTGTAATTACATTAACTCCACATCTAAAAAAGTCTTCACAGATTTTCTTTGTAAGACCCACTCCGCTTTCAGCTGCATTTTCAGCATTTACAATCACAAAATCAATTTTATTGATCTTTATTTGATCCAAAAGATTATTAGTTATTTTTGAGCATCCTGCACTTCCAACAACATCTCCTAAAAATAATATTTTCATTTAATTTTTTAATTGGTTATAATAAAATCTAACTTAATATCATTACTATTTATTGGTACTTTTTTTACTTTTTGAAAAGAGAAAGCTAAACCAATTGTTAATATCTTTTTATTTTTTTTTATTTTATTAATATATCTGTCGTAAAAACCTCCACCATAACCAATTCTATTTAGATGTTTGTCAAAGGCAACAAGTGGTACTAATAAAATATTTGGATAGACAACTTTTTTTGAAATTGGCTCAGGTATTCCATAATCATTAATTATAAGAGGATCTTTCGTTGACCAGTAAAAAAAGTTCATTTGAGAGTTCTTTTTTATTTTAGGAAGTGAAATATTATATTTCTTTTTCTCAAATATCTTCAAGATTTCAATTGTGTCTATCTCATAATTGTACGGATAATACCCACCAATCGTTTTTCCAATAGTTTTTGTTTTTTTTAGGATTTTAGAAATCTTTTCAAAACTTATATTTAAGTTTTTTAAATTATTTTGTTTTCTAGCTTTTAGTATTTTTTTTCTAATTTGGGATTTATTCACTGGAATTTATTAAGATAGATTTTCTAAATTTGCTTTTTTGACAAAATTCGAAATTTCATCAGCTGCTTCACCAATTAGTTTTTCATAATTTCTTTGATTAACCTCAATTTCATCTTTTAATTTATTGTGATTTTCATTTAATTCATTTATCTCACTCTCTTTTTTATCACGATATTCATATATCAATGATCTTAATTCTTTAAATTTATTAGAAAGATTTTTTAATTCTTCTTTTTTTTGATCAACTTTTTTTTTTGTTTCAAAATATTCATCCATTACTTTTACTGCAGTAATCAACAAAAGCTTATTTTCTCCAAGATTTCCAAGATCATTTTTTAAACTATTAAATTTTTGATTTATTTGTATTAATAACTCTTCCAAATGTTCCTCTTGCCCATCTTCACAGGATAATAAAAATTCTTTACCATTAAACTTAATACTTACGTTTGCCATTTATCTAACTCATCTAATAAAGTATCTGTTTCTTGATTTAATTCATCAATTTTTTCAGAAAATTCTAATTGTTTTTTTTCCTCAATTTTCTCCTGACTTTGGAATTGGTCTAATTTCTCACTTAAATTATTATATTCTTCTGTTAAAGTTTTATATTTTTCCTCTAATTCTTGTTTTTCAATTTCTAATTGATTTTTTTGAGAGTTTAAGTTTTCTATGTTTTTTTTAATATCTGGATTTCTAAGATTTAAGTTTTTTAATTTTGTTAACGCTAAATTTAATTTTTTTTCTTTTTCGATCACAGAATTCATATATATATTATTATATTATTAAATAGAATCTTCTTAGTCTAGACAGGATAATTTTTTGAACAAACTATATAGAGATTTAGCTAATTGTATTAGATTTTTGTCCATCGATGCTGTTCAAAAAGCTAATTCTGGACATCCTGGAATGCCAATGGGTATGGCTGATGTAGCTACAGTTCTCTTTAAAGATTTTTTAAATTTTAATCCAAAAAATCCAGATTGGATTAATAGAGATCGTTTTGTTCTTTCAGCGGGTCATGGATCCATGTTGCTTTACAGTCTTCTTCATCTAACCGGTTATAAATGTATATCTTTAAATGATATTCAAAACTTTAGACAATTAAATTCTATTTGTGCTGGGCATCCAGAATATCATCCAAGTACAGGAATTGAAACTACCACTGGACCATTGGGTCAAGGTATATCTAATGCGGTTGGTTTTGCAATTTCAGAAGAAATTTTAAAAAAAAGATTAGGAAAAAAAATTATCAATCACAAAACTTATGTTCTAGCAGGTGATGGATGTTTAATGGAGGGAATAAGTCACGAAGCATTAAGTTTAGCTGGACATTTAAAATTAAAAAATCTTATTCTCCTTTTTGATAACAACTCCATATCAATTGATGGACCAACTAGTTTGGCTGTTTCAGACAATCATGAAAAAAGGTTTAAAAGCTATGGTTGGAATTATCTAAAAATTAATGGTCACGATTATAAAGAAATAAAGAAAACACTAAAAAAAGCGCAATCGTCTAAGAGGCCTGTTGCAATTTCTTGTAAAACAACAATTGGCTACGGATCTCCGAACAAAGGTGGTAAAGCTTCGTCGCATGGTAGTCCTTTAGGAGAAGATGAAATTAAGCTCGTTAGAAAAAGACTAAAATGGAATCATGAACCCTTTAAGATACCAGATGAATTATTAAAAGAATGGAGAAAAATTGGAGATGTAGCAAGAAAAAAGGCAAAAAAACATGAGTTTAAATACAAAAAAATTTTTTCTAATTTTAAAAATTTAAACTCATTAAAAAGTTCAATTGAAAAAGCAAAAAATGATTATTTAAAAGATTTAAAACCACTGGCTACAAGAAAATCATCTGAAATATTTTTAGATATTGTGGCTAAATTACCTAATATGATTGGTGGTTCAGCCGACTTAGCTGGATCAAATAATACAAAAACCAAATATCATAAAATAATTAAACCAGGTAATTTTTCAGGAAACTACATTCATTATGGAGTTCGAGAACATGCAATGTGCGGAATAATGAATGGAATTGCCTTACACAGTAATTTAATTCCATATGGTGGAACTTTTTTAATATTTAGTGACTATTGTAAACCCTCTATCCGACTAGCAGCAATGATGAAGCAAAGAGTAATATATGTTTTTACACATGACTCTATTGGCTTAGGTGAAGATGGCCCAACTCATCAACCTATTGAACAATTAGCGAGTTTAAGATCAATTCCAAATTTAAATGTTTTTAGACCTTCGGATACAATTGAAACTTTTGAATGTTGGCAATTAGCTCTTGAAAGTAAAAGTACACCAAGTGTAATAGCTTTAACTAGACAAGGAATTGATCCTGTTAGATTAAAAGATACTTCCAAAAATGAAACCTCCTTAGGTGCTTATGAAATTTTAAGAACAGGTGATAATATAAGTGTTACAATCATAGCAACTGGATCCGAAACTAGTTTAGCAAGTGATGTAGGACATAAATTAGCCACAGATGGTATTTATTCAAAAATAATATCAATGCCCTGTCATGAATTATTTGATCAGCAAAGTGAAGATTATAAGAACAAAATTTTAAGTGAAACTAGACTCGTCGTATCGATAGAAGCGTCAGAAACAAATTTTTGGAAAAAATATACAGGTAAAAATGGATTAAATTTTGGAATTGACGATTTTGGCAAAAGTGCTCCTTACAAGAAAATTTATGACTACTTTAATTTAAATTCGGAAAACATAATTGAAAAGATTAAAGAAAAATTATGAAAATAAAAATTGGAATAAATGGAATGGGTAGAATAGGAAGAATGATAGTTCGATCTATTATTGAAAATGGCAATAAGAATATTGAGATAAAACATATAAATAATAGAACAAATTCTGAAATTTGTTCAACTTTATTAAAATATGACTCAATTCATGGAAAATTTGGAGCAGATGTTAGTTTTGATAATAAGCACCTTATTATTAACAAAAATAAAATTTCTTTCACTCAAGAAACAGATCTTAATAATATAAATTGGAAAAAATATGGTGTGGATTATGTTTTTGAATGCACAGGTAAATTTAATTCAAAAGATAAATTAAAACCACATATTAAAAATGGAGCAAAAAAAGTTATTGTGTCAGCGCCTTGTAAAAATGCAGATAAAACAGTTGTATTTGGTGTCAATGAGTCAACATTAAAAAAAGATGATAAGATTATTTCTGCTGCATCATGCACAACTAATTGTCTTGCACCAGTAGCTCATGTGTTGCATGAAAATTTTGAAATTGAGAAGGGTTTTATGACAACAATTCATGCTTTCACGAGTGATCAAAGAATTTTAGATAATTCTCATAAAGACCTAAGAAGAGCTCGGTCTGCAAGCCAATCAATTGTGCCAACCTCAACTGGCGCATCTAAAGCAATTAGTGAAATTATACCCTCGCTAAAAGGAAAATTAGAAGGTGTAGCAATGAGGGTTCCAACTCCTAATGTTTCATTAATTGAGCTTGTTTTTTGCACAAAAAAAGAATTAAGTGTTGAAAAAATAAATTTGGCATTTCAAAAATTTAGTAAAAAAAATAAGATTCTTGAAATCACAAAAGAAAAACTAGTTTCAATTGACTTTAATCATAATTCTTCATCATCAATCGTTGATGCAAACTTAACAAATGTAGTTGGAAAAAACATGGGTAAAATTTCTGCTTGGTATGATAATGAATGGGGTTTTTCAAATAGAATGTGCGATATAGTAGAATATCTTCACGAAATTTCTTAATGAAAAATATTAAAGATCAAGAAAATCTTAATCAAAAAAAAATTTTATTAAGATTAGATCTGAATGTACCATTAAATAATGGACTTATAATCGACGAAACAAGAATTGAAAAGATTTTACCTGTAATCAACTTTTTACTTAAAAAAAGATCCAAAATTATAATAGTCTCCCATATTGGACGTCCAAAAGGTAAAATAGATAAAAATCTTTCTCTAAAACCAATCTGCAGAAGTTTAGAAAAAAAAATAAATCAAAAAATTAAATTAATTGATGATGATATTTTTAAATTAAAAAAACAGGATTTATTTAAAAATCCAAATGATCAAATAATCTTTTTAGAAAATATTAGATTTTACAAAGAAGAAGAGGAAAACGATACTTCTTTTGCAAAACATTTAGCTGGGTTAGCTGATTTATATGTTAACGACGCATTTTCTTGTTCACACAGATCTCACTCATCAATAAGTAAAATTACAGAATTTCTTCCATCTTTTGCAGGATTACAATTAGAATCAGAAATAAATGCTTTAAAGAAAGTAACTACTGAAATTAAAAAGCCGATTACTTGTATCATTGGAGGATCAAAAATTTCAACAAAAATTGGTATAATAAAAAATCTTCTACCAAGATTTGATAATATAATAATTGTTGGGGGGATGGCCAATAATATTATTAGTTTTAAAGGAAATAAAATAGGTAAATCAATAAAAGAGGAAAATTGTGAGGAAATTATAAAACAAATATTTGAAAATTCCAAAAATTATTCATGTAAGATTACTTTTCCAGAAGATGTTCTGGTTGGAAAAAATCTAGAGGGTACTTCAGAAGTAAAAGAGCTTAATGAAGTTAAAGATGATGATTATATTTTAGATATAGGACCAAAAACTATAAATAAAATAACAAACATTATTGAAAGTAGTGAAACTGTTTTGTGGAATGGTCCAGCAGGTTATTTTGAAAATTCTAATTTTGCTAACGGCAGTTATGAAATAGCAAAAGCAATTATTAGAAAGAATAAAAATAAATCTGTTTACTCTGTTATAGGAGGTGGAGATACAATAGCTGTTATAAATCAAATCGAAACTTTAAAAAATTTTAACTTCGTTTCAACTGCTGGTGGAGCATTTTTAGAATATCTTGAAGGAAAAGAACTACCTGGTATAAAAGCCTTAAATTAATATGTCTGAATTAAATAATATAGCGATTAGAATTTTAGAAAATGGAAAAGGTATTCTTGCTGCAGATGAAAGCACCGGAACGATGACCAAAAGATTAGATGCCGTAAAAGTTCCATCAACTCCAGAAAATAGATTGTTGTTTAGAGAAACGTTATTCAGTGCGTCAGGTATGACTGAATGTATCGGAGGAGTAATTTTGTATGATGAAACAATAAAACAAGTTTCCTCGAAAAAAAATACTATACCAGAATTAATTACAAAAATGGGAAGTGCCCCAGGAATCAAAGTTGATACAGGCGCCAAAACCTTAGCAGGCTCTGCAGATGAAAAAATAACTGAAGGCTTGGATGGATTAAGAGAAAGACTTAAAGAATATTATAAACTCGGTGCAAAATTTACAAAATGGAGAGGAGTCTACAGTATATCCAAAAATTACCCAAGCAGACTTTCGATACATGCTAATGCACATGCATTAGCAAGATATTCAGCATTAGTACAAGAATGTAAAATGGTTCCAATAGTGGAACCTGAAGTTTTGATGGATGGAGAACATTCTGCAAAAGAATGTTACGAAAAGACATCTGAAGTTATAAAAAAATGTTTTGAAGAGTTAATTATTCATAAAGTTGATTTAAAGGGAATCATACTTAAGCCAAATATGATATTAGCAGGAAATAAATCTAAAGAACAAATTTCCAATGATGAGGTTGCAAAATTGACTTTAAAATGTCTGAAAAATTCTGTTCCGTCAGAAGTTCCCGGAGTTGCTTTTTTGTCTGGAGGTCAATCTGAAATAGAAGCAACAGAAAATTTAGATTTAATAAATAAGTATAATGATACTAATTTTATAATGAGCTTTTCCTACGGAAGAGCTCTTCAACAAAGCGCCTTAAAATTTTGGTCACAAAATATTCAAAATATCGAGGGGACTCAGAAGATTTTTAACCACCGAGCTAAAATGAATACTTTAGCTGCTCAAGGAAAATGGTCTAAAGATCTTGAAATTTAACAGAAAAAAATTTATCTACCTCATCTCACCAACAAAGATTAATAACTCTTTCCATACTGAACTAATTGAAGTTTTAAAACAAAAAAAAGTGAGTTTTTTTCAACTTAGACTTAAGCATGGAAGTTTAAAAAAAAAATTAGTTATTGGAAGAAAGATAAAAAGAATATGTAAAAAATTTAATGTCAAATTTTTAATAAATGATGATGTTCACCTTGCAAAAAAATTAGGTGCTGATGGTTGTCATTTGGGTCAAAAAGATATGAGTATTTCTAAAGCAAGAAAATTAATTGGAAATAAGATAATAGGAATTACTTGTCATAATTCTATAAGATTAGCAAGAATAGCTATAAAAAATAAAGCAAACTATTTGGCTTTCGGGGCTTTCAATTCCTCAAAAACTAAAATAGTAAAATATAAAGCATCAATAAATTTACTTAAAAAAGCTAGAAAGATCACAAAAACTCCCATTGTTGTTATTGGGGGTATTAATTCAGAAAATTATAAAAAACTTCTATTGAATAAAGCCAACTTTTTAGCTATCTCAGGCTACATTTGGAAAAATAAAAAACTAAAACCAATCGAAGCAATAAATAAATTAAAATGAAAATTAATGCTGGTGAAATAAGAGTGGGTATGCTTTTAGAACATAATAATGATTTGTGGATAGTACTTAAAACACAACATGTAAAACCAGGTAAAGGTGGTGCTTTTGCCCAGGTTGAAATGAAGAGTTTAAATAAAAATACCAAACTAAACGAACGATTTAGATCAAGCGAAACTGTAGAAAAAGCTTCGTTAGAAGAAGCTAATTACAACTTTTTATATGAAGACGAAAATAATTATTTTTTTATGGAGCCTAAATCATTTGAACAAATAGAAATCAGAAAAGATATTATTGGTGAAAAAGGTAAATTGCTTAGTGAAAACTTACAAGTATCTATCAACTTTTATAATGACTCAGCTATTTCAGTTGATTTGCCAAATCAAGTCACATGCAAAATAGAGACAACAGATGCAGCTTTAAAGGGTCAAACAGTTTCTTCATCTTATAAACCAGCAACTCTATGTAATGGTTTAAATATTCAAGTTCCACCCTTTGTTGAAGCTGGAGATGAGATAATAGTTGATACTCGAAATCTTGAATATATAAAAAAAGTTTAGTTTCATGAATTCAATTTCAGCAAATCTAAATGTAATGATCAAAGCTTGTGAGAAAGCTTCAAAAATTTTAATTAGAGACTTCGGTGAAATTGAAAAACTACAGGTTTCTAAAAAAGGACCATCTGATTTTGTTACGAACTCAGATATAAAAACTGAAAAAATAATTATTGAAGAATTAAAAAAAGCCAAGCCTCACTATTCAATAATAAGTGAAGAAAATGGTATTGAGGTAAATAAGGACAAAAAAAATACCTGGATAATTGACCCTATAGACGGCACTGTTAACTTTTTACATGGTATACCACATTTTGCAATTTCTATAGCACTTAAATCTAATGAAGAAATAATTTCTGGAATAGTTTTTGATCCTATTAAAAATGAAATGTTTTATGCAGAAAAAAATAATGGAGCTTATTTTAATAACCAAAGAGTTAGAGTCTCAAAAAAAAATGATATTAATAATTGTTTATTTGCTACTGGAGGTAGGATCGAAAAAGAATTAGATCTTCCCTATAGAAAATCTGGATGCGCTGCTTTAGACATGGCATACGTGGCATCAGGAAGATATGACGGATATTTCCAGAATGATTTAAATATTTGGGATATAGCTGCTGGAATTGTTTTAGTTAAGGAAGCAGGTGGAAATATTAATGATATAAATCTTTCAACTTATAAGAATATTAAGATTATTGCTTCTAGTACTAATATTAACGTTAAATTAATTGAAAAACTTAGTAACTTTTAATTGTTTTAAAAAATTCTTTTGTTATAAAGCTGGTCATGAAAAAAAATATTCATCCTAATTATCACAAGATAAAAGTAGAAATGACCGATGGTAGCCAGTTTGAAACTAAATCGACTTGGGGAAAAGAAGGGGAGACTTTAAAGTTAGAAATTGATCCAATATCCCATTCAGCTTGGACTGGTGGAAAACAGAAATTGATGGATAAAGGTAGAATAAGTAAATTTAATAAAAAATTTCAAAACTTTAAATCAGATAAAAAAAATTAAATGTCAGATGCTCCCTTAATGCCAATGGCAACTGCTGTTTGGTTAGTTGAAAATACTACTTTAACATTCAAACAAATTGCAGATTTTTGTAAGCTTCACGAAGTTGAAGTGCAAGGTATTGCTGATGGCGAAGTTGCTAAAGGAATAAAAGCTTATAATCCAATTATATCTGGGCAATTGTCAAGAGATGAAATTGATCTTTCATCAAAAGATGAAAGTAGACCATTGCAAATTAAAAGTACAGATATTGAAATTTCAAATAGTGAAAAAAAAATTAAAAAGTACGTTCCTTTATCTAAAAGACAAGACAAGCCCGATTCTGCTCTTTGGTTAGTTAAGCAACATAACATTCTTAAAGACTCGCAGATTGCAAAGTTAGTGGGTATTACAAGAAACTCTGTAACCTCAATAAGAAATAAGAGTTATTGGAATTACAATAATTTAAGTCCTAAAGACCCAGTGGCCCTTAATCTCTTTACACAAAAAGATTTAATAGAAGCCATTGAAAAGGCTGAAAGAAGAATTAAGAGAGAAAAAAAAGAAAGAGAAAAACAACAAAAATCTCAACAGGATAGTAATTAATGATTAAAACTAATAGACATAAAAATATAAAAGTGCTACTTACTCACTTTTTTGGAGGTAGTTATTAAAATAGAAGTAAAAGATAATAATGTCGAACAAGCTTTAAGAGTTTTAAAAAGAAAGCTTCAAAGAGATGGTTTTTTTAAGGTGATAAAATTAAAAAATACTTATGAAAAACCTTCGGAAAAGAAAAAAAGAATTCTTCAAGAAAACATTAAAAGAGTTAAAAAGTTAAACAAACTTAAAAACAGAATTTAAGAATATCGCGGGGTGGAGCAGTCTGGTAGCTCGTCAGGCTCATAACCTGAAGGTCGGCGGTTCAAATCCGTCCCCCGCAACCAATTTTTCAAATTTTAAATTGAGATTTTTTACTATCAGCTAAAAAACCTTTAACAGTTTCTTTTGTGAGTTGATCAAATGTTTTACCAAAATTCTCTATTTTTAAAATAGTAGATGGTGGAATTGTTATAATATGACAACCAAGTTGTTTTGCCTGTAAATAATTATAGGGTTCTCTCACGCTAGCCCAAAGTATTTCTACGTTTTTGAATTTTTTAGCAAAAGAAATACTTTTCTTAAATTCTGGAACAGGATCTTTTCCTGTATCTCCTGCTCTTCCAGCAAATATAGATATAATTACCTTTGATTTCTTATTTATTACTCCTAATATTTTTTTTGTCTGAAGAGCGCTATAAACAGCTGTGATATTAAGTTTTATATTTTTATTATTAAGTTCCTTGATAATTTTTCCCATAAATTTTCCTTTTGAATTTGATACTGGAATTTTAACATACACATTTTTAGCCCAAGTATTTATTTGTAATGCTTGTTTTTTCATTTCTAGGTAATCATCTGCGAAAACTTCAAGTGAGACTGGTTTATTTTTACATATTTTCAAAATTTTTTTGGAATAAGACTTATAGTCATTTGCACCAGCTTTTCTCATTAAACTTGGATTTGTAGTAAAGCCTTTAACAATTTTTTTTTTGTTAAATTTTTTGATTTGATCTAATTCAGCAATGTCACAAAAGATTTTAGTTTTCAAATAACTACCTATAGATTTTTTGTGATATCTTCTGTCATTTTTTTTGCATCTGCAAATAACATAAGAGTATTTTCTCGATAAAATAACTCATTATCTATACCAGCATAACCTGGTGATAAACTTCTTTTTACAAATAAAACAGATTTACATTTTTCAACATCCAAAACTGGCATTCCATAAATAGGACTTTGAGGATCAGTTTTTGCAACAGGGTTAGTAACATCATTTGCTCCTATTACAAATGCAACATCGGCATTTGCAAAATCATTATTTATTTCCTCTAATTCAAAAACTTCATCGTATGGTACATTGGCCTCAGCTAACAAAACATTCATATGCCCGGGCATTCTACCCGCTACTGGATGAATTGCATAAGAAACCTTGATTCCATTTTTTTTTAAAGTATCAACCATTTCTCTGAGTGCATGTTGTGCTTGAGCAACAGCCATCCCATATCCTGGAACTATTATTACAGATGAGGCATTTTTCATTAAAAAAGCTGCATCATCAGCATTACCATTTTTAACTGGTCTTTGTTCTTTATTTTGGGAGCTTGAGGATTGTTCTGTGGCACCAAATCCTCCTAAAATAACGTTAAAGAATGATCGGTTCATACCTTTGCACATTATGTAAGATAAAATTGCACCAGACGAACCAACTAATGCTCCGGTAATTATCAATGCTGTATTTTCTAAAGTAAATCCAATTCCAGCTGCAGCCCAACCAGAATAAGAGTTAAGCATAGAAATAACAACTGGCATATCTGCACCGCCAATAGGGATAATTAAAAGAAAACCTACAATGAATGAAATGGCTAATAATATCCAGAACACGTTCGATGATTGTGTTGAACACAATAAATATATTAAAATTACTATAGAAATTAATATTAAAGCATTTAAGGCATGTTGACCCTTAAAGGTTATTGGGGATCCTGACATAATACCCTGAAGTTTTAAAAAGGCTATGACTGAACCTGAAAAAGTTATTGCTCCTATAGCAGCTCCTATTGACATTTCAATCAAACTTGCGAGCTTAATATTTCCTGGAAAGCCTAGGCCAAAAGCTGAAGGATTTAAAAATGCAGAAATTGCAACAAAAACTGCGGCAAGACCAACCAAACTATGAAAACCCGCAACGAGTTCTGGCATAGCTGTCATTGGTATTTTATAAGCAATAAATGCACCTACTAAGCCACCGATTAATAGAAAAATCAAAACAAAAATAAAACCTGTAGAAAAATTTCCTATTGATAAAAATGTTACTGAAATAGCAATAACCATTCCCATTATTCCAAAGAAATTTCCCTGTCTTGATGTTTCTGGAGAAGATAGACCTCTTAATGCCAAGATAAATAATACTCCTGAAATTAAATAAAAAACAGCAGATAAATTTGCAGAAATCATTATTTGTCTTTCTTCTTTTTTTTGTACATTGCAAGCATCCTTTGAGTTACTAAAAACCCACCAAAGATATTAATTGCCGCTAATGAAATAGCTAAAAATCCAAAGATGCTTGATGTATTAAAAACACTTTCGGTGTCACCTGCTAATCCAGCAATAATTGCCCCAACAATAATCACTGATGAGATTGCATTAGTAACAGACATTAAAGGTGTGTGCAATGATGGTGTTACGCTCCAAACAACATAGTAGCCCACAAATATAGAAAGTATAAATATGCTTAGTCTAAATATAAAAGGATCTATTTCCATATGTCTATTTTAATAGTGTTTTTTCAATAATTTCATCTTCTAAATTAATATTAATTTTATTATTTTCTTTATCTAGTAAATTTGAAACAAAATTAAATACATTTTTTGCGTATAAAGAAGAGGCAGAGATTGGAAGTCTGTTAAGAATATTCCTTTCTCCTAAAATTTTAATACCGTCTTTTTCAATTACTTTATCTACTTCAGTAAATGCAGCGTTTCCTCCCTGAATAGCAGCTAAATCATAAATTACTGATCCGGGATGCATATTTTTTATCATATTTTCTTTTATAATTAATGGTGCTTTTTTTCCAGGTATCAAAGCTGTACAAATTACAATATCAATTTTTTTAAGCGTTTCACTCAGTAAATCTTCTTGTTTTTTTTTAAAATCCTCTGAAGCCTCTTTTGCATAACCTCCCTCTGTTTCAAGATTTTCTGAACCTTCAACAGTTAAGAACTTACCCCCCAGACTTTCTACTTGTTCTTTAGAGGCCATTCTAACATCTGTAGCATAAACAATTGCACCCATTCTTTTAGCTGTTGCTATAGCTTGTAAACCTGCAACACCAGCACCTACAACTAATACTTTTGCTGCTGGGACAGTACCTGCAGCGGTCATCATCATTGGGATTGCTTTTTCAAAATGTGCAAATGATTCTATCACTGCTTTATATCCAGCTAAATTAGCTTGAGATGAGAGGATATCCATTGATTGTGCTCTTGTTATTCGTGGCAATAAATCTAAAGAAAAGCTGTTAATCTTTTTTTTTATAAGTGCGTCTAATTTTTCTTTATTAGAGTATGGATTTAAAACACCAATTAAATTTTGATTTTCTTTCAAATATGTAAGTTTATCATCTGAGGGTAAATTTAATTGAACAATTACATCACATTGATCAAATAAATCTTTTTCATTTTCAGCTAATTTCACCCCTAAAGATTTATATTCATCATCATCAAAACCTAAATGTGAACCATAATTTTTTGGTAAAGATACATCCATACCAATTGAAATATATTTTTTTGCTGTTTCAGGTGTAATAGCAACTCTTTTTTCAAAATTTTTTTCCTCAGTTGCAGAAACTATTTTCATGATTGAACCTACAACAAGAATATTGCCATTAATACAAGAATTAGCACAACAGCGACAGTTCCCCACAACACAAATTTTGTAAAGTTATTCCAGGTATTTTTATGGTTCTCATTATCCATAAAAATTATTTTTGTCTGGCTTTAAATTTTGGATTAGTTTTATTAATTATATAAACTCTGCCTCGTCTTCTAACTAACTTTGAGTTAAGATCTCTTTTTTTTACAGATTTAAGTGAACTTTTAATTTTCATAACCAATAAATTTTTAAAGCCGGCGACGACTTACTCTCCCATATCTTAAGACAAAGTACCATCAGCGCAGAAAGGCTTGACTTCCGAGTTCGGAATGGGATCGGGTATAACACTTTCGCAATAATCACCGGCGCTAGAGTTATACCTAAATCAAATTAAATGTAAACTACCTTTTGTAAGTAATATTTTACTTTTTTTTATTGTTTTTAAGGAAATTTGCTATGTAGTTTCTTAATCTAATCTTGCCGAAATTTTTATAAACTTTGTTAGATAAACTCATACTAGTTAGGGCTGACGCATACCTCTCACCTTTTCTTTTAGGTAAAAGTTTTATTTTTGATTCAAATAATTTAGCAACATTTAAAATAGAAAAGCTTTCCCTACTCGAAATACTATAGTATTTACACTTATTCTTCCTCCAAGCTTTATAGCATATTTCAATTGTATCCTGTATGTGAGTGAATCGTCTTGTTTGGCTCCCAGGTCTTACAACCGGTAAGGCTTTTTTTCTCAAATAAAAATCTTCAAAAATACCAATTACAGTGGCCATTCTTCCTTTGCAAATTTGTCTTGGGCCATAAACATTGTAAAAAAAAATTACATCATATCTAAAATTAAACCATTTTTTTAAATTTTCTAAGAATTCTATATTTTTTGACTTTGTAAAAGCGTATGGGGATAAGTTTTTATCTTTACCTTTGTTTCCTAAAGTGGCGGATGTTGCTGAGTAAATAAGTTTAATTTTGTTTTTTAAACAAAAGTTAAATACTGCATTGGTACCAATGGTATTTGACTGAATACAATTGTTCATCTGATTAAAGCTCTCATATATTCTTGAAAATTCTCCAAAATGAAAAATCGTATTAATTTTTGAACTAAATTTATTTAGAATTTTATTGATATCTTTTGTATGTCCTCTTAAATACTTAACTCTTTTATGTCTTAAATGATTTTTTTTTGTTCCTGATGAATAATCGTCTAAGCTGATCACTTTAAAATTTGTTTTTTTAATTAAAAATTCTATTAAATTAGAACCCACAAAACCAGCGCCACCTGTAACAACTAATATTTTTTTCATTTCAAAATTGTTTATACAAATATATAATAATTGTAAATAATTAGTAAAATTATTAATTTTAATTAATCTAGCATAAATCTAATGGAAGAAATTACACTAATAATACCCGCAAAGAATGAGCCTAATGCGCTTCCAATGGTTTTAAATGAAATTAAAAAGATGCAACTATCTGTAAAAATCTTAGTAGTAATTCGAGAAGAAGACGAAGATACTTTTAAAGCAACTAACGATTATGATTGTGATGTATTATTTCAATCTAAGAGAGGATACGGTAATGCAATAGTTGAAGGAATTAATCGTGTAAAAACAAAATACTCTTGTATCTTCTATGCAGACGGATCTACAGATCCAAAATATATCTATCAAATGAAAGAGAAACTTGTGAATGAAAAATTGGATTTAATCTTTGGATCAAGATATGAAAAGAGTGCACACAGTTATGATGATGATTTAATAACAAGAATTGGAAATTTTGGGTTCACCTTACTTGGAAATATTTTTATGCGCTTAAAAATTTCAGATTTACTTTTTACTTATATTTTTGCAAAAACTGACAGTTTAAAAAATATGAAACTGAATTCTAATGATTATTGCTTATGTGTTGAAATACCTTTTAAAGCTAAATTATCAAAATTGAAATATGCAACACTACCGTGTGTTGAACGAAAAAGATTTGCGGATAAAAAAAAAGTTAAAGCTTTTACAGATGGACTAAAAATATTAATTTATTTTTTTAGTCAATATCTAAAAAGTATCAATAGATAAAAGAACTTTAGTAATAAAATCAATTTTTTTTTTTTCAATTTTCTTTGATGGAAGACCAATGACAAATCCAAGTTTTTGTACTTCGTCAGCACCAGGAAATTTTTTTGCTTTATTTAATTTATATAATTTTGATGAAGGTTGTTTTGTAAAATTACCACTTATAATTGGTCTTGTTTGAAGACCTTTAGACTCAATATAATTTATAAATTCTTTTTTCTTATTAGCATAAAAAGAATTCATCATAATAGGTAGAACCATATAGCTAGGTAAAGTTTTTTTTGGAACTTTTATAAAATAAAATTGATCATTCCACTTAGGGTTACTTTTGAGACTTTTAATAATTCTATTTCTATTATCAACTCTTGTTTTTTTAAATTTTTCTAATTTTTGAAATTGACTTATCCCAATTGCAGCTTGAATATCAGTTGGCCTCAAATTAAAGCCAGAGTTAATAAAAATGTATCTTGGGTCTAAGTTTGGATATTTGTTTGCAATTTTTTTATCTCTAGACCAACCATGCGACCTTAAAGATTTAAGAATTTCGAAATCTTCTTTATTTTTACACATTATCATGCCACCTTCTCCAGACGTTATTTGATGTGAATAAAAAAAGGAGAAAGTTGAAAAATCTCCAAAAGTTCCTAAATATTTTTTATCAAATTTTGCTCCAAGAGCTTCACAATTATCTTCTATCAAAATTATTTTCTTTAAATTACAAAATCTTCTTATTTTTTTAATATCAGTAGATAATCCCAAAACATTGATTATTAAAATAACTTTTGTTTTTTTTGTAATCATATTAATAACCTCATCAGCTCTTACATTTAAAGTTTTCGGATCGACATCTACAAAATTTATTTTTAATCCTGCCTGAACTAATGGCCACAAAGAAGTTGGCCAACACAACGATTGAATTATCGCATGGTCTCCTCTCTTGAATCTATTTTTTCTCATTGGGTTACATGATGCAAACACTGACAGTAAGTTTGCTGATGAACCTGAGTTAACCATTAAAGCATATTGGGAATTAAATTTTTTTGCAAAAATTTTTTCAAATAAACTAGTTTGGTCACCCATTGTAATTTTCTTAGATTTTAAAACTTTAATACCAGCATTTAAGTCATCTTTGCTTAGATTATCGTCTGATAATGGATAAAAATAATTTTCTTTTTTTGGTAGCAAAATATTGTGTAAAAATTTTTTTTTTGACTTCATTTAAAGATTTTCGTAATTAACTATTATTATTACTTACATGCATCTTTCAGATAACACAAATAAAACATTAATTGCTTTAGTACTTTATTTTTCTTTGTTAATTGGTTTTTATTTTGGAGAGAACACCTCTGGAGGTGCATATGATGATTTTACAATCTTAAGAATCAAACTCATTGAAAGTTTTAAAAACGATTTTATAGCAACATTTTTAAGTTATAACGATTTTGGTGACAGACACTCACCACTTTTAATGATGCTTCTATCTTTTTTAAGTGTTTTAGGAATCGAAATAGATGTAATTAGATTTATTCACTTAAATATTTTGCCATTATTAATTTTAATGATTTATAAATGCCTAATATTAAAATTTCCTAATATTGATAAAAAAATTATCTTTTTAATTTGCTGTGTTTTTTTTATTTCACCTTCAATTAGATCTACAGCAATTTGGCCGGATAGTAGGTTAATTGGTTTATTGATATTCGTATTTTCAATTTACTTTTTTTTAAATTTTAAAAAAAATCATAGCTATAAAAATTGTATTTATAGTAATTTATTTCTTGTACTCTCTGCATATTTTAGTCCTAACTTTTCAGTTTTTTTCTTATATTATTTTTTCTACTATTTCAAAATTTTTAATATTTCCCAAAAGCTAATAGCTATTTTTCTAATGAATATCTTCTTGTCCCTACCAATGATTATATATTTATTTTATTTTGACATAAATTTTCTCTCTATAAAAGTAGTAAGTCATTTAAGTGCTATTGATGGACTAAATCCATCAAATAAAATATTTATAATATCGACTTTAATATTCTTTTACATGCTACCATTCATTTATAATCAACTATCAGTAACTTTTTTTAAAAAAAATTTTAAAATAAAACACTTATATTTTTCAACTGTCATATTTTTTTTATTATTATATTTTTTCGATTATTCGATTAATTACACCGGAGGTGGAATTTTCTTTAAAATTTCTTATCTCTTATTTGATAATTCATACTTATTTTTTTGTATTACATTTTTATCATTTCTATTTATTACAAATATTTTTAAATTAGATTTTAACAATGTCTTGCTATTTTTTGTTTTGATTATTTCTAATCCACAATTTTCGATATATCATAAATATTTTGATCCACTTCTTATAATTCTATTTTTTTTATTCTTTAATTTTAACTTTCAAATAGAAAAAATTATCAATTCACAGTTAGTAAAAAATATTTATTCGTTTTATCTTTTTCTGTTGCTTATAAATTTTGGAAGGACTTTTATTTAATTTTTTCTAAAAAATTACGGTAAGTTATTTTGAAAGCTTCATGAAAATTATTACTTGGTTTCCAGCCATATTTTTTTGCTTTATCAATGTTTAAACATTTTTTAGGCATGCCATCGGGTTTTGATTTGTCATAAACGATCTTAAGATTTACGTTAAGCTTTTTCATTATAAATTTCGCATACCATTTTATCATGTAATCCTTGCCAGTTCCGATATTTAAAAACGGTTCTTTTATCTTTTTATTCATAAAAAAAATTACCGCATCAGCAAAGTTATCAACAAACATTAACTCCCTTTTAGCTTTTCCTGTTCCCCAAATTGTTAATTTTTTTTTATTTTTTACTTTTGCGTTATGAATTTTTTTTATAAGTGCAGGATAAAAATGTGAATTATTAAGATCATAATTATCATTTGGACCATATAAATTTGGTGGCATTAAACTTTTAAAATTTAAATTATAAATTTTACTGTAATATTCACACATTTTGACCCCTGCTATTTTTGCAAGTGCATAAGCATCATTACTTTCCTCTAACTTTCCACTCAATAAGTAATCTTCTTTCATTGGTTGTTTGCAATGTTTTGGATAAATACAACTTGATCCTAACAAAAATAAATTTTTTACACCAGCTAAGTATGAACCATGTATTAAGTTATTTTGAATTTGTAAATTCTCATATAGAAATTGACTTTTAAAATTAATATTAGCTACTATCCCACCAACTCTAGCTGCTGCTATAATAACATACTTTGGTTTATTCTTTTTTAAGAAGGCTAGTGTTTTAGATTGATTTAAAAGATTTAATTGTTTTCGACTTCTTAAGATAACATTTTTAAAACCACTTTCACGTAATTTTTTTAAAATTGCAGATCCAACCATACCATTGTGACCTGCTAAAAAAATTTTTGTATTTTTTTTTAATCCCATTAGAAATTCTGATATTCAGCTTCAATCATTTCATCTATCAAAGAACTAACATTTTCAGTAGGTTTCCATTTAAGTTTATTTCGTGCCTTTTTGGCATCTCCTAATAAAGTATTTACATCCAATGGCCTAAAGTAATTTTTATCACATTCAATTATTGGAAACCCTTTGCTGTCGTATGCTTTTTCTTTAAGCCCCTTTCCTCTCCATTTTATTTTTAAATCTAATTTTTTTGCTGTTAGATTAATGAATTCTTTAATTGAATACTGTTTGCCTGTAGCAATAACATAATCATCTGGCTTTTTTTGTTGTAAAATTTTCCACATTGCATAGCAATAATCTCTTGCATGGCCCCAGTCTCTTTTTGCATTAAGATTTCCTAAAAATAATTTTTTCTGTTTTTTTTCTTTTATTTTACACAATGCTGCAATTATTTTTTTTGTAACAAATGTTTCACCACGCCTCGGACTTTCGTGATTAAATAAAATTCCATTACATGCGTATATTCTATATGCCTCACGATAGTTTTTAACTATCCAATGAGCATATAATTTTGCAACACCATAAGGGCTTAGAGGATAAAATGGAGTCTTTTCATTTTGTGGTTTTGATTGAACCTTTCCATACATTTCTGATGTTCCGGCCTGGTAAAATTTTGTTTTCTTTTCAAGTTTGTGAAACTTTATTGCCTCAAGTATTCTTAAAGCACCTAGGGCATCAGCATTTGCGGTATATTCTGGAACTTCGAATGAAACCGCAACATGTGATTGTGCAGCTAAATTATATATTTCGTCTGGCTTAACTTTTTTTATTATACTTGAAACTGAGGAAGAGTCAGTTATGTCACCGTAATGTAATCGAAACCTATAATTTTTTTCATGTGGATCTTGATAAATATGGTCTACTCTAAAAGTATTTATACTAGATGATCTTCTTTTTACACCATGAACGACGTATTTTTTTTTTAATAATATTTCAGCTAGATATGACCCATCTTGTCCAGTTACGCCAAAAATTAAAGCTATTTTATTTTTCATCTTTAAATCTTTTTACTTAATTTTTTTACATAAATATACTCAAAACTTTTTCTAAATGGCATTTTAATTTTAAAGACGCGCTCAAAACTTTTATTAACTAGAAGTTTATGTATATCACTAAAAGTGTAATTTTTGATGATCATATTGTCATAATGATGTTCAAAAAGAATTATTGAAATGTTAGATATCTGTTCTTTTAACCCTTTTAAAACTTCAAACTCATAACCTTCAGTATCAATTTTTAATAAATCGATTTTTTTAATATCTTTTTGACTGAGATATTCATTAAATTCAATTTGTTTGATTTTAATTTTCTTATTAACTAATTTTCCAAAAAAATTTTCCTTTTTTTTATAATATTTAGAGTCAATATTTAATGATTTTATTGTCGAAGAAGATGTTTCATTTAGAAAATTAAAATCAATATTTTTACTTGTCTCTCCTACGGCAGCATTTTCTAAAAAAATATTTGTCTTACTATATTTTTTTTTTAGCAATATTGATTTTTGTGAAAGAATTTCAAAACTTAAATTTGACGGTTCAAAAGAATAAATATTATTTATTTCAAAATTTTTTAATAATAAATCAAGGGTTTCACCTTTATGACCACCAATATCGAATACATTTTCAAGAATTGTTTGATTAATGATATTTTTTAACTTTTTAATAATCTTTTTTTTATGAAAAAAATCAAAAAAACCCAATAAATGTGTTGCGAAAAAATTAATCATTTTTTTTCATTAAATAATAATAAGAAAATTTCCTATTTATATATATTCCTTTGTAATCTTTACAAAAAGTCAAAGTATCTTTATTGCAATTTTCATGATGTTTTTTCAAATCTTGAATAAGAATATCTATTCTAAAATGATTATCATCTACTTTATAAGTAGGATTTAAAATGAATTGATAATCATATTTATGAATTTCATTGTAAATTCTATTTAAATTTCTGCCTGAGAATATAACTAAAGATAATAATATTAAAAAAACAACTTTTTTCTTTAAATTCTTTTTTGAGATATATCTTGAAAAATATATACTAAAAGGAATGAGTGTAATTAAAACTATTAAACTATAACCCCCATATCTCAAGCTAGGATGATTATAAAACCACTCAAAAAATAGAAATATTAAAATTGAATAAACAATCCAAACCTTTTTATCTATCTTTAAATTATTTCTTTTTTTGGAATATAAAATTGCAAAAACAATAATAATTAAAAGCAAAACACCTAGTAAAAAGTCAGTTACTTTATTAAAAAAATAAAGTTCGATCCAATTATTAACCCAATTAAAACCCTTTATATAATTCTCAGGGTCCTCTACACGAAAATTTGGAGTAGCACCTGCTTTGGACCATTGTTCATACCAGTTATTCATTTGTTGTGCTTCTTTATAAAGTGACCAATCGAATTGAGAGATACATGTAAAGCTCACTGGATATAAAATACAACCAGAATTAAAAATATTATTCATCATAAGAAAAAGCCCGACTGATAAAAAAATATAAAAATAAAAATTACCAAATAAGTCATTAAATAAATTTTTGAGATTTTTATTTAAGATAATATAAAAAATTGGAATTAGAATTATGAGGTAAAGTACATAAAATGCTTTTAAAGATATTATAATTCCAAGCAAAATAAATACTTTGGAAAAAAAAATTTTTAATACAATATTTTCTCTAAATAAATTCAATATTTCAACAAATAAGATTAGAATTAAAATTTGTGCAGTACGATCAGTGCCATGTTCGGATAATCTATAGAAAAATGAATTTATAAATAAAAATGATAAAAGTGTTAATAAAAATATATAATCATATCTTTTATATTTAAAATCATTTTTTAATTTAAAAATTAAAATTAAATTCGAGGCACCTAACAATAATATTTGTCCAATATTGAATGAAAAGTATTCTATTAGCGGTAAATAAAATAATGAGTTTAAATAAAAAATTGATGAAAGAGTTCTAAATCCATGATTTAAATTTCCTATGCCAATTATCAGATTTTCTTGAGTTAAATAAAAAGTGTAGGGAAAATGGTAATAAGGAAAGTCATCATGTGTTTTAGCCGATAATAGTGCTAGAATTAATATAATAAAAATTAAAGATAAAATCTTAGAATAGTCTTTCACTAATTTTTTATATTTTTTAAAGAAAAATAGAAATAACGATATACCAGCAAATAAAATAACAAGATTGTGCAAAAAATTATGTTTGAAAAATAAATGTGTAAGAAAAGATAAAAAAATTAAAAAAAATATGCTACCAAGAAAATTAAACTCAAATTCTAAATTAATTTTTTTTTTTAAAATATCGTGCAATGCTAAACTATAACCAAATATAGATAAAATTATTATAAAGTATGAAGTTAAAAAGATTATTAAATTCATGATATTTTATTATAATTATAATTTGATATTTAAAAAATAGTTGTTAAAGGTTTATAATATTTATACACAAAAATTGTATCAAATAATTCTATAATTTATGGATAATCTTACACTAATAATACCCGCCAAAAATGAGAAAGAATCTCTCCCAAGTGTTTTAAAAGAATTGGATAAATTCAACTTAAAAATCTTTGTCATTTTGGAAAAAGAGGACACCGAAACCATAGAGGCTATCCAAAATTTCAATTGCAAATTAATTTACCAGTCGCATCGTGGCTATGGAAATGCTCTTATAGAAGGAATTCATAATGTGACCTCAAAATATTTTTGTATTTTTAATGCTGACGGCTCATTCAACCCCGCAGAATTAGAAAAAATGTTAACCCTGGCTGAGATAAATCATAATGATTTAGTGTTTGGAAGCAGGTATGAAAAAAATGCTGGAAGTGAAGACGATACAATAATAACTTTTATAGGTAATAAAGTTTTTTCTTTTTTTGGAAAAATTTTTTTTTTATTACCTATCTCTGATATCCTTTACACTTTTGTTTTAGGTAACACAGAAAAAACTAAAAATTTAGAATTAAGTCAAAAAGATTTTGGTTTTTGTGTAGAACTACCAATTAAAGCAAAAAAATTTGGTCTTAAAATTATCTCCACAAACTCTTATGAAAGAAAAAGAATTGGTGGTAAAAAAAAAGTAAATGCTTTTAAAGATGGATTTTTAATTTTACTTTCTATGATAAAATTATTTTTTTGGAAAAAAAATTAAATTAATTTGAATTTTTTTTTAGCTTAAAGAGTTTTTTTATCTATTAAAAAATAAATAATTAAATATAGACATATATTAAATAATATAATTATTAATAATGTTTTAGTGTGGCTAAAATTTATTAACGAAATATAAGCCGACAAAATCATATAAATATTTACCAGTAAACCTGTAAATGTATTTAAAAATAAATGATTTTCTAAAAATCTTGTCTTTTTTAAACTTAAATACAAATAATGATGTAAATGATTATTATCTGCTTTTGAAATTTTACTTTTAGAAAAATATCTTCTTATGATTGAAAATAAATTTTCTATTGCAGGGTACCATAATAAAGATGCAATAAAATATGGTGATACGACAGGATTATTTATATAAACAAAATTTATACAAATAAAACCGATAAGGAGACTTATTGAGTATGTTCCTGAATCACCTAAAAAAGATTTTCCAAAAAAATTAAATATGAAAATTATTGATAAAATGATTATTAATTTTTCTATAATATTAAAATTTAAAGAAAGATCAAATTCGATTGAAACATAATAGATTGATAATAAACATATTAAAAAATTACCTACTACTAACGTATTGATACCATCCAAAAAATTGAAACCATTAATCAAAACTAAAAAACAAGCTAAGATAAATAAAATTTTTATAACCTTAAAATCTAATAATTTATCTAGTATATCTACTGAAAGTGTTTTGATTGTAAGATCGCTGGTTAATATAAAACTCAAAACTAACAAACTCTGAAGAATTATTCTTTTAGAGGGGGATGAAAGATAATTTATATCTGAAAGTATTCCTATGAAATAAAGTAGGACTAAAGATGTTAATAATATATAATTTTCATGAGGGATAACAAAAGAAAAAAATATAATAAAAACAAGGCCTCCAGATAAAGGTGTTTTATCCTCAGTTGTTATTTTTTTCTTATGATCAGATGTATCCTTTTTATCAATTAAGCAATTTGTTTTTAAACAAATTTTATTTATAAAAAAATGAATAACAAAAAAAGATAAGAAGTTAATCATCTATTTAGTTTTTGAATTATGCTTTTTTTTAAAAAGTTAATTGACAGAAGTAAAACAAAAAATATTGATTTTAGAAAATTGAATTTTTCGTACTTTGAATAAACTGAAAAGGCATCTTTAAATTTTCTAATAATATATTTAAAGGACGTATCGCCTTTTCTCCATAAAGTAAGATTTTTTTGAATCCCATATATTTTGAACTTTTTTGAAAGACTTAACCACAATATATAATCTTCTTTAGTGGTTATGTCAGGGAATTTTATTATAGATTTTATTTTACTATTTATCATCACAGTAGATAAACCAATATCACAGGAGTAAATTAAATCATTGTAATCAAGTGATTTTTTAATAGGCATGCAACCTATCAATTTATCAATCTTATTAATAATTTCGTAATTAGTGTGTGAAATCATATAATTATTTTTTTCCATAAATCGAAGCTGTATCTTCAACTTTTCTTTTTTCCATATATCGTCACTATCAATAAATGCAATGTATTTACCTTTACTTTTTTTTATTCCTTTATTTCTCGATTTTGATACACCTAAATTTTTTTTATTAATCAAAATTTTAAATCTTTTATCACCTCTTACTATTTTTTTTAAATAATTTAATTCTGACTTATCATTGTCATCATAAATAATTATAATCTCAAAATTTTTATGAGATTGATTTAATATAGATTTAATTGTTTTAGAAATAAAAAATTTTTTTTTATAATATGGAATAATAATTGAAATTAACTTTTTATTCTTTTCCATCAATTTTTTTTAGCTAAAGCCCAAACTTGAAGTGGAAAAGTTTTATTATTAGTCATGTCTTTATAAATACCAATTCTTGTCCATGTTGAATCTTCTCTAATATCTGATTTGGCACATTTTTTGTTTCCCCAAGAATTAGTAAAAATTTTGTCTAAATTAAATCCATTTTCATTTAAAAAATACTTCAATCCATCCTCTGTCCATCTTGTACAATCTATTGGAACTTCGTGAACCCTTATCAGAAAAGGTGTAATAACTAAAAAATATCCATCTTCCTTTAGCATGTTAAAAACATTTTTTGTAGCTCTGTAAGGATATTTTAAGTGTTCCCAAACATTGTCTGCTATGATCAGATCATATTTTTTTTCACCATAAGCATTTTTACATATATCATGCTCTGGAAAATTCATTTGATCAAAAGATTTAAACTTATAATTTTCTTTCCAATATTCTCCAGCTGAAATTTCTAAAACATCTAAATTTTCAAATTCTAAAAAACTTATATCTTTTTTAATCAATTTATAAGATGCATATCTATGCCAATACTCTAAATTAAAACCAAAATATTTAGCTAGATTTTTTAATTTTTTTACAAGATATCGATTGTGCTTAATTTTGTTCTCTAAAAAACTCTGAATCGACATATTGTTTTATAGTTTATAATTAATTTTTTTTAAATCTAAATATATTTAATAAGTATTTATAAATAATAGTTAATATTGATAAAGAAATTACATAAAATATATTTTGTTTATTCTTAATTCTTACTTTTGACTGATAAAACATATTTGAAACAAAGTTTAAATTTTCGGAAATACCTCCTGGGTAAAATTTTCCGACAATTTCTCTTTTAGAGGTTTTTCCAATTTTAAAATTTTTTTTAGATAATCTATATATCAGGTCATAATCTGCACAATATTTTAGATTATCGTCATACATCCCAATTTTATCATAAATTTTTTTTTTTAAAAAAAACCCTACTGAATGAGATGGAAATATATTAAATTTATAATTAATTTTACTTAAATCAAAACCATGATGAACTTTTGTTTTCTGGACAGAAGCAAACAAACAATCTAAACGTTGATTGACAAAGTACTTTCTTGCTATTTTCAATCCATCTTTATAAAAAATATCATCTGAATTTAGAATTCCTATAACTTCACCTTTGGCAACTCTTATACCCTTATTTATTGCTTGCCACATATTTTTATCTTTTTTTGAGATAAAATAATCAACATTCTCTCTATATTTTTTTATTATTTGTGATGTTCTGTCTTTTGAGTCACCATCAATTATAATATGCTCAAAATTTTTGAAGGTTTGATTTTTTAAGCTTCTAATATTTCTTTCAATAAATTTTTCACTATTTCTAGTAACAGTTATGATTGAGAAAAAAGGTTTTTTATTTATTTTCACTTATTTATAAAGTTTCAAGGGATCTATAATAATTTTTTTTTGTCTTTTAAAATAATCATATAACGATTTATTCTTTTTGTGATCAACTAAAAAAACAACTAAATCAAAGCTATCTTTTATCATTTCAATATTTCTTTGGATCTTAAATTTCGATGAAATTTTATCCTCACAGACGTTATCGTAACCAAAAATATTTTTATATTTTTTTCTTAAATTAACAAAAATTTTCAAAGATAAAGAATTTCGTACATCTGAAACATTCTTTTTATATGTAAGTCCACATATTAAAACTTTTGGTTCGATTTTTTTTTCTTTTCGGATTAGTATAATTTTTTCCTCAATCTTTCTTGAAACAAATTTTTGCATAGAATTATTTACATCTCTTCCTGCTATAAGAGTTCTTAGTTTCATTTTATTTAATCGAGCTATGTAATTTAAATAATGTGGATCCACTGGCAAACAATGTCCTCCTACCAAACCTGGTTTAAAATTTAAAAAATTCCATTTAGATGATGCCAGTCTTAAAATTTCATTAAAATTATATTTCATTTTATCTGTAAAAAGTAATATTTCATTTATAAATGCAATATTTAAGTCTCTTTGAATATTCTCAATGACTTTTGCTGTTTCAGCCGACTCAATAGAATTTGTTAAAATCAATTTTTTTGATACATGCTTGTAAACTGATTTAACCTTTTTTTTTATCTGAGAATTTCCTGGGATAGCCAAAATTTTTTTTATTTTTGAAATTGTATGCTTTCCATCACCAGGATTTACTCTTTCTGGGCTATAGCCAACAAAATAATGTACCCCCTCAATTAAATTTGAAAATTTATTCAAATAATGCTTTATAAGAAAATTGGTCGTGCTTGGATAAACTGTAGATTCAAAGATTATTATATCACCTTTTTTCAAATTTTTTGCTATCAAAATTGATGCGTTTTTAAGGAATGAAATGTCTGGTTTATTATTTTTTGTAACAGGAGTTGGAACAGTAACAATAAAAAAATTTGATTTTTTTAATACGCTTTTATTTGAACTAAAAATTGACCTATTCTTTAAAAATAAATTTTGTTTTTTAAATTCTTTATTTGTGTCAATTTTTTTAAGAAGATTCTTAATTCTACTTTTATCATTATCAAAACCAATAGAAAAATACTTAGTCTGAAGCCTTAGGAATAATGGCAAACCCACATAACCAAGACCAATTACACAAGGTTTTATTTTATTATTCATCTTTGTGGTTTGTATAAATTTAATATATATATTTTCAAAAATGAAAATACTTATCACAGGTATAGCAGGATTTATAGCTTTTAATTTTGCAAAAGAATTATCTAAAAACAAAAATCTTAAAATAGTAGGTATTGATAATTATAGTGATTACTACTCAATTAAATTAAAAAAAAAAAGGATTCAAATATTAAATAGAAATCAAAATTTCAAATTTTTCAAAATAGATTTGCTAGAAAAAGAAAAAATTATCAAAATTTTTAAAACTTATAAATTTGATGAAGTATATAATTTTGCAGCTCAAGCAGGGGTAAGATATTCCATGGAAAATCCTTCAGTTTACATAGATACTAATGTTTCAGGCTTTAGTAATCTAATAACTGTAGCAAAAAATTTTAAAATTAAAAAATTTTTTTATGCGTCCTCTAGCTCAGTTTATGGAGATAGTAAAAAATTTCCTCTTCTTGAAAAGGAAAGTATTTATCCTAAAAATATATATGGTTTGTCAAAGAAATTTAATGAAGAAATAGCTCAAAATTTTTTTGAAATTTATAAATTTAAATCGATTGGACTTAGATTTTTTACAGTTTTCGGTGAATGGGGTAGACCGGATATGTTTATGTTTAAACTACTAAATGCATCATTTAAGAAAAAGAAGTTTTATCTAAATAATAATGGAAATCATTTTAGAGATTTTACATATATTAAAGACGTTATATCTTTAATCATAAAATTGAGAAAACTCAAAAATAATAATCACGAATTATACAATATTTGTTCTAATAAACCTGTTGGTTTGAAAAAAGTGGTAAACTTTATAGGCAAATTCACACCAAAAACAAAAATGGTTCGAAGAAAAAAACAGTTAGCAGATATATACAAAACACATGGGAATAATAAAAAAATTTTAAAAAAAATTAAAAATTTTAAATTTACAGAATTAGAAGTTTCAATTAAAAATACTATTGATTGGTTTAAAAATAATAAACATTTATTTGATTAAAACTCTATCAAATATTTTTTCATATTTTTTAATATTCAACTCTGAAAATCTATTCAATTTTTTTTTAGCAGTTATATTCTTTTTTAGCTCTTTTTTATAATATTTATCAACATTTTTTATTTTATTAGCGAGATCATTTATATCTCTTGTTTTATAAAAAGTTCCACCATATCCATTTAATAGTATTTCATTTATTCCACCATGGT
Source organism: uncultured Pelagibacteraceae bacterium (assembly GCA_902626725.1). Lineage (GTDB taxonomy): Bacteria > Pseudomonadota > Alphaproteobacteria > Pelagibacterales > Pelagibacteraceae > Pelagibacter. The sequence goes on along the minus strand of CACOGI010000001.1, from coordinate 166,950 downwards.
TATTTGAAGAAATTACAGGTAAACCATAATTTATCGCATCAATAACAGTATTAGGAAAACCCTCAAAATCTGAGGAACAAATATATAAGTTAGATTTTTTTAAATATTTAATTTTATTTTTATCCGAATAATTTACTATTTTCGCTTTCACATTAAATTTTCTTATTAAATTATTTAAAAATTCTTTTAAATATCCATCACCAACAATAGTTAATTTGTATTTTATATTTCCTATTTTTTTTAAAGCATAAATTTGATCCTCGATTCTTTTTTCTCTAGATAGCCTTGCAATCGTTAAAATTTTTAGTTGATTGTTAATTTTATTTTTTTTTTTAATATTTATTTTTGACTTAAAAGATAATGGATAAACATAAAAACAATTATTGTTGATTTTTCTTCTGTAATCATTAGCAGTTTTCCTTGAGTTTGCTATCAGGGCATCCGCTGATTTATAAAAGAACTTAATTATGATTTTTATTATTAACTTTTTGTAAAAATCTATAAAATTATAGTAAATACTGAGTTCTTGATAGGGTGTTCGTTCAATTACAATAAGCTTAAAATGTTTTAATATTTTAAAATAAAGTACAAATAATGAGTTTGCATAATTAATATTTGAAATTATTAAGGTATTCTTTTTGTCAAATTTTTTTAGGTAATTGTCTATTTTATTTAATGAAAATATGGTGCTTGATCTATCTATTTCTCTAATTTCTTTACAATATTTATATAATTCATGTTTATAAAAGTTTTTTTTTAATGATAAAATAAAAATATTATACTTCTTTTTATTAAGATTTTTACAAATATTAACAATTGAATTTCCTGCTCCTCCAGCAGCAAAATTAGGTAGAAAAAATACAAGATTTCTTTTCTTCATAAAATTAGAATGTTTTGTTAATTAAATTATAATATTTTTCACAATTAGTTTTAAAATCATATCTATATAAACTTTTAAAACCTAATTGAATTTTCCTTTTGTAGATTTTATTTTTTCTATTTAAATAATAATTAATTATTTTTTTTGAGAATAATTCTGGGTCGTTTATCTTGATCAAATCACCTGCTTTTCCACCTAAAAGAATTTCTCTTGGGCCTGTTGGACAATTAGACGAAATAATATATTTTTTTAAAAATTGAGCTTCTAATAGAACATTTGGCAAACCCTCAAACTTAGATGTTAGAACAAAAAGATCACACTGATTTAGATATTGAATTCCTTTTGAAGTAAAATCAATTTGCTTAATCTTTTTTTCAAGTGAATTTTCCTTTATATATTTTAAAATATTTTTTTTCATATATCCGCTTCCAACTATAAGTGCTTTAAATTTAAATTTTTTTTCTATTCTTTTAATACTTTCTAAAAAAGTAAAAGGGTCTTTTTGATCTACAAGTCTCCCCAAAAAAAGAATTTTAAAAACTTTTCTGTTGACGTTAAAAAGTTTAAGATTATTTTTTTTTATTTTTAAAATTTTTTTTTTATTTAATGGATTAAGAATACATTTAGAATTAATTTTAAATTTTTTGTCTATTTCTTTTTTTAAATCAATTGAATTTACAATTACCGCATCTGGTAGCTTAAAGAAAAATTCAAATATTTTTTTTTTAAAAAAATTTGTTGCCCATAATTTATGTGAAGCATTTATTCTAATGATTATTTTTGTTCTAAATATTTTCGCCAAAAAGGTTGCATACAAGTTTGAATTAAATGATAAAATTAATGTCTTTTTTCTAGAAAGAATTAACTTTGTTAATAATATTGTACAAACAAAATTTTTTAATATTCTGTTTTTAAAATTACCTAAAATATTTGGAGTAATAAAATTAATTTTTTTATCAAAATACTTTTTATCAGTGTGATTAAATGTAATTAGACTTATATTAGTAAATCTTTTGCTTAGAAAATTTGAAAGTAAAAATAAATTTTTTTCTACTCCACCATGATCAATATTTGGAGTAAAAATTACTAAGTTTGATAATTGTTTATTTTGTTTTGCCATTATAAGTTTATTATTTTCAACATTTATAATTTTTAGTTTAGTAAATATTTTTCTAAAGTTTGGAAGTGATAGAATATACTAAATGATCTTATCTTTTTTTTTGCATTTATAATTTTTAATTTTTTTTCTTTTTCATTTGTATGCAGTGCTAATTTTAATGTTTCAAGCAAAGATACTTCTGAATTATTATCAAACAAAAACCCTGAATTGCCATCACAAAATTCTTTAGGTCCGCTGGGACAATTACTTGAAACAATTAAAGTATCACAATAACCTGCTTCAATTAAAACAAATCCTGGATCTTCCCATAGTGATGTTAATAAAAAAATTTTACTGGCCTTTAAATATTTATAAACATTATCTGTATGACCGTGAAAAATAATATTTTTTTCCAAGCCTTTTTTTTTAATTAATTTTAACAAATAATTTTTTAATTCACCTTTTCCAAAAATATTAAGACATATGCCTGGATTTGATTTTAATAAAGATTGAAATATATTTATAATTAGTGGATAATTTTTTTGTTTAGTAAGCCTACCAAGCATAATAATATTATCTTTTTTAAAATTATTGTTGTTAAAAATTTTTTCTTTTTTTTTTCTTGTTAAGACTTTTTGATCAATAATAGGATCGTGTAAAACTAAAATTTTACTATTAAAAATTTTTTCTTTTATTAAAATTTCTCTAGTTTCTTGAGTTGGACAAAAAACTAAATGTATTTTATCTGATGAAAATTTCCAAATTATTTTTCTTATAAAATTTAATTTTGGTTTTCCAGAAATTCTTAAACATAATTTTGTTTCAAAATTAAATAATTTAAAAAGTATCAGTGGAAGTGAAACTATTAAGTGTATTATTAAAAAATCTGGCTTATCTTTTAAAATCAAATTTCTTAAAGGCAAAAAGGACTTAAAAAATATTATCAAATAGGAAATTCTACTAAAATAAAAACCGTATCTTGGTAATTTTTTATATATTTTTTCATTGAAACTAATGAAATTTAAATGCTTTTTTTTTTTATCTAGATCTATTTCATCCCATTCTCCAACAGCATTAATTATCGATGATTCAAAAAAATTGGAGTATCTATTTATTGAATAGGCAGAGTTCAAAATTGCTTTAATAGTTGCGACATTATCTAAAAATGGTCCCCAATAATAAATTTTTTTTTTCATAGAGAATTAGCAAAAGTAATTATATTCTGTGCTCTTTTATTCCAATTATATAATCTAGCTGTTTGTCTTGCTTCCTTTCTAATATTATTTAACTTACCGTAATTATTAATCACATAATTAATTGTTTTCACCCATGCATCAATTTTATCTGGTTCAACTAAAAAACAATTTTTTTTATTTTTGAGAATATGATTATATGAGGGTAAATTTGATGCTATTAGTATTTTTCCTGACGATAAATAATCAAATAATTTTAAAGGTGAAATATATTTTTCATTATTAATTTTTCCAGAGTCAATAAATACCTTTTTGGAATAAGGCATTAAACAAATTTTATGTTCAGATAATACTTGCGGTATTTTACTGTAAGAAACATGACCACATAAAAAAATATTTTTAGGCATATTTTCTTTTTGGGCTGATGGAAGAAATTTATCGTTCCCATAAAGAAAAAAATTTGTGTTTTGCATTTTTTTTGAAATTTCAAAAATCATTTCAAAACCTTTTCCTTTAAAAAAGCTTCCTGTATAAACACAAGACCTTTTTTTTGTTGCTTTTTTTGAAGTAAAGTTAAAACTTTCAAAATCTGATGCATCATCTAAAACAATAAAATCTTTATTATTAAATTTAAAAACATCATTTAATTTTTTTGAAATTAAAATAAATTTTTGATTTTTTGATTTAATTATGAACATCTTAAGATTAAAAAAAAGTCTTGTTAATCCATAGTTTTCTATATGAATTTCTAAAATATTTTTTAATCCAAATAATGCAAATAAAGAACTAACAAAAACGCTTCTTGTAATAAAGAGAGTCTTTTTTTTTTTTCTCAATAATTTAATAAGTTTGAAAAAAAAAAATAATCTAGTTATTAAACTATGTTTTTTGGGCTCTCTAAAAATACCTTTTATCTCAAAATTATTATTTAAAAGAAAGTTTCTTTTATAAAAATTAAAATTTTTTTTAGTATAAAAAACTATTAGCTTAGTTTTTTTTTGAAAAGCAAAAGCTGAACACATTTTAAGGGTTTGAATTGACTGAGCAGAAATATTAGGTAGATTCAGCTCAGATATATATACTATTTCTTTAAATTTTTCCTTCATTTAAATTACTATTTACTATATAAAATTTTAAACATTTAATGAATCATAGTTTAATAAAACTGCTTAATAAGCTCAAATCCAAAAAGAAAACAAATTTCCAATTATCGCTTAAAAAATTTAGCAAATTAGACAAAACGAAAATAATTAATTTTGCATACGATTTGCAAGCAGGAAATTACATTAGAGATTGGGAGAAAAAAAGGCAAGCATATCGATCATTTAGTGAGGAAATTATTAAGGTTATCAATGAAAATTTTGGAAAATTATCCTACTTACTAGACTGTGGATGTGGAGAATTAACTAATACAAATTTACTTAAAAAAGGTATCAAAAATACTAAAGTTTATGGATTGGATTTTAGTTTTAATAGAATCTTAGCTGGAATTAAATATTTTAATTTAAAGAACAAAAATCTCAACTTTGTGTGTGCAACACTCAAAAATATACCTTTTAAAGATAATTCTTTTGAGATTTCAGTAACTATGCATGCAATTGAACCAAATAACGGTGAGGAGGAACAAATTATCAAAGAATTATCAAGAGTAAGTTCAAGGGGTTTAGTTTTAATAGAACCTGATTATAAATTAGCAGATATTAAGCAAAAGCAGAGAATGAAAAAATATGGCTATACGCAAAAATTAGAAAAAATTTTAATTAAAAAAAATTTTAAATACAAAAAGATCCCAATGAAAAATTTTTTAAGTTTTAAAAATAAGAGCTCTATTTATATAATAAGTCTAAATAAGAAAAAAATTAAATGTCCTATTATGGTTGAGCCAATCACAAAAAAATCAATAAATTTGATTAATTCAAATTATGTATATTCAAAAACTTCAAGTTTAATCTACCCAATCATTGAAGGTGTTCCAATTTTAAAAAAAGAATTTGCTATGTTATTACCAAAAAATAAAATAAAAAAAAATGTTTTACTTAAATAAAATATTCAAACCCTCTCAAGATATTGAGCTCCAAAGAATTGGTGATAAAAATGATGGGGGCTATTTGCTTAATTTAAAAAATATAGATGAAGCAACTTTTTTTTATAGTTTTGGAATTGGATTAAGTTGGGAGTTTGAAAATCATATTTATAAATTAAAAAAATCTCAAAATAAACCATTCAAAATTTTTATGTATGACCATTCAATAAGTAACTATTTTTGGTTTAAAAACATAGTTATCAGTTTTGTTGAATTATTACGTTTTAAAAAAAAATTTTTTTTCTATATTTCAAAATTTTTTAAGTTAAAAAAATTTCTTAAAAATAAAGAATGTACCTTGAAATATTACATGATCTCACCAGACAGTCTTGAACATGCAAGTATATATAAGCTAAAAGTAACAGATCTAGATCAAATTTTTCAAAAAAAAGATAAAATTAGAGATAATTTCATTAAGATAGATATTGAGGGATCTGAGTATAGAATTTTAAATCAACTTCTGTCATATCAAAATTATTTAACAGGATGTATTATTGAATTTCACGATATTGATTTACATATTGAAAAAATAAAAGAATTTATTAACAATTTTAATCTGACTATAGTTCACTGTCATGTAAATAATTGTGGCCCGATTAAAGATAAAAAATACCCCACTCAATTAGAAATTACTTTTTCTTATACTGCTAATAATAAAAAAAATTATCAATCACAAAATTTTGAACTACCTCATAATTTAGATATGCCAAATAATCCTGAATTAAGGGATGATAAAATAATATTTTTTTAATCTTTTTTAAAATTTATTATAAATTTGATAAATCTAATTAAATATTGTTTGAACAAGTAAGTTTTACTAGTGAGAACTTTAAAGTTTTTTTTATGGCTTTTTATGTTGTAATCTCTTTTATCAATTATTGTACAATTATCTGAAAAAGATGTATTTTTAGTCATATTAAATTCACTTTCTTTCAAAATATTTGTGAGAATCTCTAGTCTTTTTAATTTTCTTGTAGATCCCACAAAAAGTGAATTAAAACCAAAATTTCCTAAGGAATATTTTGTACATTTTTTAATCCATTCTGTTTCTTTGTCTAAACTATTTTTTTCTCTTAAAAAACTATCTCTCAAGTTTTCTTTATATCTTCCTCCAAAAAACTGAAGTTGTAAAAAAATTTTTTTATTTTCATTCATGTAATCATAATTATCTCTATCTAATTGAGCTTCATTAGGATATGCATAAAAAGCAAAGCCATCAAAGAAGTTCAAAAGATTTGTTTCTGAAAGCCTAAATTGATTTGGTCTTATTTGTAAAAAAATCTTTTTTAAAAAATTCTTATTTTTAAGTGTTTCCAAAAATTGGATTATTTTATCTAGTTCATTGTAGTTAATTTTTTTATCAATATTTAGAGGGACTTCATCCCAGAATTGTATGCCATAAAGATTATCAATACCAAATTCTTTTATACTTTGATCCAATTCAAATCTAAATTGATCAAAATTATAACCAGCTATTTTTATAATTAAATTAAGATTTTTTCTCTCATTATTTGTTGTAAATTTTCTTAGAAAAAAAGCTGAGCCGGAATAGTAAATTGAGGAATGTATTTTTATATTGCTTTTGATAACGTAGTCAAAACATTTTTTATGTTCAGAGTTAAATATATTAAAAAAACTCCCCATCCCATAAACAAACTGATCTAATATTTTTTTTTTCAAATCACCTTACTGTACAATAAACAATGTTATTGTTTAAATTTTTTCTTCAATTATAATTTTAGATATGGAGTATTTAGAATATAAAACAATTCATCAAGATGAATATTTGAATAATTTTCCTTTTTCTCACATCGAAATAAATGATTTATGGGAAAATTCATTTTTAGAAAAATGTTCAAATGAAGTTAATAATTTTCAAAAATGGCAAGGAGAAAAAAAATTTTATGGATCTCAAAAAAAAAGATACTCAAACAATTATAAGGATTTCCCTCCCAATATTAAAAAACTCATTGATGAGGCCTATAGTATTAAATTTTTAAATTGGCTCAAAAGTTTTACTGGAGAGGAAATTATCCTACCAGATCCAGAATTAGTAGGTGGAGGAATACACTCAACTGTTAAAGGTGGTTTTTTAAAAATTCATGCAGATTTTAATTGGAACAAAAGATTAAAACTTTATAGAAAATTAAATTTATTAGTTTATCTAAATAAAAAATGGGATGATAAATGGGGTGGACATTTAGAGCTTTGGTCCAAAGATGTAAAAACTTGTGAAAAAAAAATAATACCCATTTTTAATAAAACTGTAATTTTTTCGACTAATGATATTTCTTTTCATGGTCATCCAGATCCTGTGAATTGCCCTGAAAATGTTTTTAGGAACTCTATAGCACTATATTATTATTCTCCAATCAAACCTAAAGTATATTTTGGTGTAAGAGATGATACTGACTATATTGAGAGAAAAATTGATGATTTTAAACAACCAAATATTTATAGTAAAATCTATAGAAAATTAAAATTTTTTATTAATCAAAAATTTTAATCACTTAAATTTTTTTCTTAAATGGTAGGAAAGTCTAGTACCTAATGTCATAATAGTCCAAGTTGGATTGGTAAAACCATTGGATGGAAAAACATCTGAACCACAAATAAACAAGTTAGAAAATTTTTTTATTTTTAAGTTTTCATCAACTAAAAATTTTTTATCTTTTCCAAAAGAGTTTGAACAACTCGGATGCAAACCAACATATACTTGTTGATCTATTTTTTTTAACGTAAATTTTTTATTTTTTAATTTTTTTGAGCTATTAAGAAATTCATTTATTATCCTATTATAAATATTCAAATCTTTCTTGCTTATTGACCAATTAATATCAATTTTATTTAATCCAAATAAATCCTTATTATCTCTATTAAGTTTGAGGTTGTTTTTAGGATTTTTTTGTTGAGAGAAAAAAAATTCAAAAGAATATTTCCCATTAACACCAATTATATCGAAGATCTTATAATAAATTTTAAAAAAAATATTTACGAAAAAAATTAAAATTTTTATAATTTTACCAATAAACCTTATTGGATATCCAAAAAAATTAAAAAAACTAGTTTTTAGATATATTCTACTTAAAATAAGTGATGGATCAATATTTGTAGATAATTGAATACCAGCAAAATAATTTTTGATATTCGTATATATATTTAATTCTCTTTTTTTTTCAGTATTTTTTTTATTTTTATGAAAAAGAAACACTTTAGAAATTTTTTTGAAAGAACTTGCTAATCTTGAATTAAGTTTAACTATTTGAATATGAGGGTGGTCACATAAAAAATTGCCAGTTTTTTTATCAAGACCTGGCGTTAAATTTTTTAATAAAAAAGTATTACCAAGTCCTCCAGCACAAAATATTAATCCTTTTTTAACAACAAGTGTTTTAACACTTCTGTTTTCCATATTTAATATTCTCACACTCTTAATTCTATTTTTATTTTTAAAAAATAATTTTATAGGACTTGAATTTTTGAATGTTTTTATATTTTGTTTATTCTTCAAATCCAAAAAATTATAAATGTTTGAAAACTCTGCTCTTTTAGATTGTGAGTATTTAAATAATTTTTTTTTTTTATTATTATTATAAATTAATTCATTGTGTTTAATTCCTAATTTCTTAGCTAGAATATTTGAGTATTTGAATATCTCAGAATATTTTATAGACCACTTCCCATTTGTAACCTCTTCTTTTGATATTAAATAAATTTTTTTGTGCCATAAAGCTGAATTGCCTCCTAGTTGGTCACTAAATGATGGTGTGTAATGGCTAGGACAATTATTAACATATGGATTAAATATAAAGTTTTTTTTACCTTTGTATTTATCTGATGCCCTATCTATTAAGGCAATTTGATATTTTTGCTCTGAAAGAAATTTTGAAATTATTGAACCTGCTGGGCCACTTCCAATAACAACAAAATCAAAATGATTTTTCATATTTTAAGAATTATATTTTAATTAGTATACCTTATATATAAGTGATATTAATAATATTATGAAAATAAATGATCCAGATAAAAATAACTTTGAAATTAAAGAAATATTAAATAAAACAAAAGTAAATTTATATTATATCAAAAACAATAAAGATTTTAGAAAATATGTTTTTGAAAATATATCTAAAAATCAAAAAATATTAGATATAGGAAAATCATTAAGACACTTTCATAAAGATTTAGAAAATAAAATTAAAGACACGTTGGATATAAACCAATTTGAAAATTATCCAGACATCCAAGCAGATATATGTGAAAAAAATTTAAGTAATTCAATAAATACAAAATATGATGTAATAGTATGTCTTGCTGTTTTAGAACACTGCTATGACCCTTTTGAGGCAGTTAAAAATATTAAAAATTTGTTGGAAAAAAATGGGAAATTTTTTGGATATGTCCCATTTTTATATAATTATCACGCACCAAAAGATTCTAAATTTAACGATTTTTATAGATTTTCAAAAGATGGTTTAAGCTATCTTTTAAAGGATTTTGATAGTGTTGAAATATTTCCAGTTAGAGGAAAAATTTCAACAATTTTTAACATGTTATTTGGTGGATATTGGAAGAGAATTTTTGAAAAAATATCAATACATATTTTAATTGATAAATTTTTAAGTGATAAAACAAATATTTTGCAAACTAGCGGTTTTTACTTTATTGCAAAAAAATAACATCAATCACATATTCAACTTTTTTGATGCGGAAATTATGTTATCGCAAATATATTCAAGATTTCTTTTAGAGAGACTTGGATAAATGGGTAACTGATAAGACTGCTTAAAGTATTTTTCGGAGTTAACAAATTTATTACTAATTTTTTTTTTATAAAAATTATGCATATGAATTGGTAAATATTGTTTTCCTAAGTAAATCCCTTTTTTTTTTAATAAATTTAGAAAAAGTTTATTCTTTTTGTTGGAAACTTCTTTTACAAAACTTATTATAAAGTAATGATATGCATTAGTATATCTAGATTTATCAAAATTTTGAAAATTAATATTTAAACTCTTTAGTTTTTCTTTATAAAAAACGGCAATCTTATTTCTTTTAGATATAAAACCTTTTAATTTGGATAATTGTGATATACCTAAGGCACATTGAAAATCTGTAATTTTATAGTTATATCCTAAAAACAACATATTATTCTGCCAGTGATTTTTTTTACTTTTTTCAAGACCATGAGATCTTAAGAGTAATAATTTTTCATAAAATTTTTTGTTATTAGTCAATATTAATCCGCCCTCTCCTGTAGTAATAGACTTTACAGGATGCAAACTAAAAACAGCAATATCGCTAAATTTACAACTTCCAACATATTTTTTGTGAAATGTAGCTCCCATAGATTGAGATGCATCCTCTAAGACGTAACAATTATATTTTTTTTTTAAATCATGAATCCTTTTCATATCTACAGATAAGCCTCCAAAATGAACTGGAATTATTAATTTCTTTTTTTTTTTCTCTTTTGGGGATAATTTTTTTAATTTAGCTTCAAGTTGATCCAAGTTAATATTAAAGTTATCTAAATTAATATCTATCAAATCTATCTTTAAATTATTATATAAACATGCATTGGTCGTTGCAACAAATGTCATATTACTTGTATAGCTTTTTGAATTTTTTTTTAAATTCATTGCTGTTATCGATATATGCAGTGCTGCAGTTGCGCTTGAAACTGCGACACAATATTTTGAACCAAAATATTTTGCTACTTTCTTTTCAAAATTAATTAATTGTGGTCCTTGACTCAAAAATGATTTTAGACTTTTCGTTACATTATTTATATCTTTTGAGTCTATATAGTGTTTTCCATAATAAAAATTCTGATTATTTTTCATCTTTTATTTAATAGAATTTAAATATTTTTTTAAACCATTCTGTAAATTATATTTAGGTCTATAACTAACCATTTTATGTAGTTTTTGAAGAGATGGCACTCTTAGTAAAATGTCCTCATAACCTTTTGATTTCATCTGGCTTATCTTTCTTTTTGATTGTCTAACTATTTTTGAATTTGAGTTTGAAATTTTTATAATTTTTTTTGCTAAGTTTTGTACAGAGGTACTTACATTATTTCCTATATTAATAACTTCGTTTGGCAAACTTTTTTTTTTAAATATTTCATAAAATATCTCAATACAGTCATCTATATACAGAAAACACCTTTTTTGACTACCGTTGCCAAATATATTTAAATTTTTATTTTTGATTGCATTTTTTATAAAGATGTCGACAACCCTTCCTTCTAATCCAGGCCCGTAAACATTAAACAACCTAAAAATTACGAATGAAGATTTTTTTTTTAAATTTGCAAAAATTGAATGTTCAACAAGTGCTTTTGAAGTACTGTAACACCATCTCTTTACACTGGTGCTACCTAACAACCTATTCCCTTCCTCTAAGAAAGGTACCTCTTTGGACTTCCCATATATTTCTGATGTTGATGTAAAAAAAAGTTTTTTTTTATACTTCTTGCAATAATCAACTATTTTAAGAGATGGGTTTACTGTAAGATTTATAACTTTTGTTGTATTAATTAAATATTCCTTTGGGCTTGCAATTCCTGCAAAGTGACAAGTTATATCAGTTTTTTTTACAAGTCGTTTGACTAAATCATAATTGAATACGGATTCCCTGAAAAAAAAAAAATTTTTATTTTTTTTTATCTCAGTATTGTGATTTTTAATATCAAGACCATAAACTTTATGACCTTCGCTTAAAAGTTTTTTACACCAATGGAGGCCGATAAATCCCATTGCGCCTGTCACAAATATTTTTTTAGTTCTCATAAAGTAGTCTTTCCACCAAATCAGCATAACTTTTATTTTTATCCATTGGCCAACTAGTATTTGCCCAGTCGGGACATTGGATGCAAAATTTATTGGTGAAATTATTACTTAAATGCTGAGATCTTAAATCTTTATAAAAATCACAGTTCCATAAATCTTTAATTGTAGTTTTCCTATAATCGTTTATTACTGATTTACCATACCAATCGGTTGGACAAAAAGACAAAAAACCTTTTGCAGTCAATACAATTCTTTCCCATGGATATAAGCATGGTTTTCTTTTTTGTATTACATCCTTTTTCGTATCATTTTTTAAATGGTCAACTTTATCACCGCTATTAGTATGAAGTTTTCTAATTAAAACTTCATCAGCTCCATTTTCCCTCCAAAATTTTTTAAAATTTTCTATTTCATTTGAATTTTGTTTTTGTTCCACAAAACTTACAATAATTTTTGTTTTACTATTAGTCTTTTTTTTTAGATCGATTATTTTTAAAACATTTTTTTTTGTAATTTTAAGATCACCACCAACTCTTACTTTTTCATAGGTATTTTCCTCAAATGCATCTAAGCTAATATCAATCATGTGAAGACCTGTGTCTAACAATCTTGTCATTTTTTTTTCATTTAAAAGTGTTCCATTCGTAGTTAATGTTACTTTGGTTCCAGAATTATCAACAGCATACTGGATCATCTCATAAGATTTTGGGTGAACTAAGGGTTCTCCATTACTTGTATATCTTATATATTTAGTTAAATTTTTTCCATGCTTCTCAATTTCGTCTACTGCTTTTTGATTTAATTTTGGATCAAGCATAGACTTTGCATATACTTTCGAGGTTTTAAATACTGGATGGGTACAATGAATACAGCCAAGATTACATACCTCGGTTATATCAACCATCAATTGCGATGGGAATAATTCTGAAAGTCTGCCATTAAATCCATACATTTTAAAAATCCTTTATTTTAATTCTAAAACAAGTTAATGCATTGTTTTTCTGATAATTCTGTGTAAACCATTTACAGAAAAATATCTAGAAAATTTGTTGCTAATACTCATCCTTTTTTTAAAGTTTTGTTTAATAATCAATTTTTTTAAAGTAGGATCATAATTTCCCTTAAATCTAATAAAATCTATACCAAATTGAGCTCTAAAATTTTTGGCGAGATTATTTTGATGTTTTTGAACGCTAAGACTTATTAAAGGTGTTTTAAGATAAGCAGTTTCAATTTTAGTATAACCACCTCCACAAATAACTAAATCTGACTCAAAAATTTTTTTGGGAATATTCTTCAAATTAATAAATAAATTAAAATTTTTATTTAAACTTTCAACTTTTCTTTTAATATCGCCACATCTCTCGCTGCCAACTAAAAAGTCAACTCTAAAATTCATATTATTGAGAATTTTTGCAACTTTTAAATAAATACTTCTATAATTTCCTCCTCCTAAAAAAACAACTACTTTAGATATTTTTTTCCTAATCCTTTTTTTTTTGTTCAAAAAAGGATTAAAATTATCTCTTAATGGAAAGTACTTAAAATCATTATAAATTGTTTGTTTAATACGTTTTTTAATTGAAATTTTATTTGTTTGACAAGAAAATAAAATTTCTGAAATATATTTACTCTTCAATATATCATCTAAAACTACAAGTTTTTTTGAATTATCTTTATAAATTTTTTGCAAACCTAATGTTGGATTTAAAACTTCAATAAATGATAGATTTGCTTTACCAATTTTTTTTAATTTTGACTCTTCTTTTTTTAAATTAAAATTATTTATTTTCGAAAATTTAACTTTTTTTTTTTTTAAAAAATCAAAAACATCTTTGTTACCTTTTACAAATAAATGAATATTAAAGGATTTTTTTTTTTTAAAATAATCATAAAAAATTAAGACTCTATGAAGATTTCCCCACCCAAGCTTTCCACCAGCTGAAGTCCGAAGAAAGATTGTTTTCATGAAATAATTTTTTTGAAATCTTTCATATATTTTTCTGGATTATTTTTTTCAAAATCAGGTGAATATATAATTTGATAAACTTTTTCCAAACTAAATTTAATTTCCTTCACCTGGTCTTTTGTAACAGAAAAAAAATTATCTGATAAACGGTATTTAGGATTTATCGTAAAATGCTTTTCTATAATCTGAGCTCCACATGCTGCTGCTAATGGTGGTATTAAAACACCAGGTGTATGGTCTGAGTGTCCTATAGGACAATCAAAAAGTTCAATGAGGTTTCTGATTTTTTGAAGGTTACTATGTATTTCTTGAAGAGGGTAAGATGAAACTGTGTGTAATAATATATAATTAACATTTTTTTCGCTCAAAAAATCGCACAGTTTTTTTATTTCAAAAAAATTTGTCATACCACATGAAATTATTATTGGCTTTTTAGTTTCAATAACGCCTTTTAACAATGGCATGTTATTCATCTCAAAAGCAGCAATTTTATATCCTATAGTGCCTAATTCCTCAGCAAACTTTATTGAATTTAAATCATACACAGATGTAAATACTTCTGCTCCTTTTGATTTGGCATAATTCCAAACTTCTTTTTCTTCTTCTTTTGTCAATTGCCAATCAGTCAAAAGTTTTGTAAATTCCTTATACCTAGGATTTTTTTTATCATATCTATCTGCTGCGATATATGTCTGAAATTTAAGATAATCACTACCACCCTCTATTGCAGCATCTACTAATTCAAAAGCTTTTTTTTTACTGCCAAGATGATTTACGCCTATTTCTGCTATAAAAGGAATCTTCTCACCCTCGCCAATGGTTTTTGATCCAAATTTTACTTTTTTTTTTGATTTTAATTTCATAATATCAAGAGATAAATGAATTTATCCCTTAAAAATAGATCTTTTATACCTTTGTTTTGTCAAAATCTACATTTAATTTAACTCAATTATTGAATAATTAAATCCAGGAATGTTAAAAAAAATATTTTTCATATTTGACGAATTAAATAAATTCAAAAATTCTCATGATATTAAATTAATATTAATATTTACATTAATTGCATCTTTTTTAGAAATTTTTGGTCTTTCAGCTATAGGTACTTTTCTTTCAGCTCTATCTTCAGATTTGAATGAAAATAATATTTTATTAGATACGATTAAAAAATTATTTTCAATAGAAAGTAGAAATGAATTGTTTAGAATTTTTGGTTATATAATAATTTTTTCGTTCATATTAATTAATGTTTTAAATGCATACATATTTTCTTTTATCACTAAAAGATCCAACGCATATGTTTCATTTTTATCTACTGCTTTATTTCAAAAATATTTAGGAAAAAATTATTTTTTTTTTACAAAAGAAAATTTACCAAATTTAACAAAAAATATTATCAATGAAACTCACACGGTAATTAATAACATAATTTTTCCAATTTTTTTGTTAATCTCTAAAGTTGTTACTACACTAATAATCATTATTTTTCTATTTCTCTATAGTTTTAAAGTAACGTCATTACTTTTTATCATTTTGTCAGCAAGTTATATAATAATATATTTATTTTTTAAGTCAAAACTGTCATATTTAGGAATAAAATTAATTTTTGAAAACGCTAGAAAATACAAAATTGTTCAAGAAACTCTTTTTGGGATAAAAGAAATAAAATTATTTAATCTCAAAAAAATTACGATAAATAATCTTAAATACTCTCTGGACAAATTTTATAAATATAGATCATTATCATCTTTAATTACTACGCTTCCAAGGTATCTAGTCGAAATAGTTATAGTTTCAATGTTTATTGTTTTTATATTATTAACCTTTGAAGACAAAACTAATAATTTTTCTACAATATCTACTTTAGCTGTATTTGTTGTTGCAAGCTCAAGGTTGTTTCCAGCTTTTCAAAATATCTACTCAGGTATTAGTAAGATAAATAATTCATTTCCAAGTTTTAATTTAATTTTAAGTGAATTAAGCTCAACAAAATATAGAGATATAGATAAAAAAAAGAATAGTAAAAAAAATTTAAAATTCGAAAAATATATAATCTTAAAAAATATTTATTTTAAGTATCCCTCTAGCGAAAATTATATATTTGAAAATTTAAACTTGAAAATTA
Source organism: uncultured Pelagibacteraceae bacterium (assembly GCA_902626725.1). GTDB lineage: Bacteria > Pseudomonadota > Alphaproteobacteria > Pelagibacterales > Pelagibacteraceae > Pelagibacter. The sequence continues at coordinate 150,807 of CACOGI010000001.1, read as the reverse complement.
AAAAAAATTCAATATTTGGTATAAAAGGGAAATCTGGAGTGGGCAAATCTACTTTGGCTGATTTGATTTCTGGTCTAATAGTCCCTGAAAGAGGAAATATCGTTATGGATAAATCTAAATTAAAATCTAATAATATAATTTCTTGGAGAAACAAATTTTCATATGTACCTCAAAAAGTTTTTATATTTGATGAAACAATTAAAAATAACATTATATTAGGAGATAAAGAGAAAAATAATATCAAAAACGATAACTTAAAACAATCTCTAAAATTTTCTCAATTAGAAACATTTGTAAATTCAAAAAAATTAAAATTAGATTTTTTTATAACTGGAAATGGAATGAATATATCAGGTGGACAAAGACAAAGAATAGGTGTTGCAAGATGTCTTTATTACGATAAAGAAATTATAATATTTGATGAAGCGACAGCTGGTTTAGATAAAACTACTGAAAACAACTTACTTAAAACAATTATGCAAATATCTAATAAAACAATTATTATAATAAGTCACAACAAATCTATAATTAATAATTGCGATGATTTTATTGATTTGGACGATCAATAATGGTTTTTAAAAAAAGAATTCTTGCTGTAATTTTGTGCAGATCAGACTCGAAAAGGTTAAACGGTAAAATATTCAAAAAAATCAACAACAAAACTGTCCTTGAAAATCTCATTTTAAATATAAAAAGTTTTGAATTCATTGATCGATTGATCATCGCATCACCTAATTTAGACAAAAATAAAAGAAAAATAGCGCAAATAGCAAAAAAAAACTCAATAAGTGTTTTTTTTGGAAAAAAAAATAACGTTCTGGATCGACTAATCAAAGCCTCAAAAAATTTTGATTACGATTTTTTGCTAAGATTAAACGCTGATAATCCATTCGTATCAAAAAAAATTATTCGAAAGAGCTTAAGGGAAACAATTCAAGGAAATTATGATGTGAGCACATATGCTTTTTCTAATTCTATACCTTTTGGATTAAGTGCAGTTATATTTAAAAAAAAAATATTAGAAAAGATAAATAGATTGACTAATGATAAAAAATATTTGGAACATATAGAAAATTTTTGCTTTGTTAATAGAAAAAAGTTCAAGATTCACTACCAGGAAATTAAAAAAAATAATTTTTATTTTTATAATTGTAGTATAGATAATATGGAAGACTTGATTAGAGTGAAAAAGATTTTTGTCAGAAATAAAAGTATAGATAAACTAGAAATACTAAAGAAATTCTCTAAAACAGATAAAAAAAACTACAAAAAAGAAAAATTGAATAATATAAAAAAATTTAAAAAAAATATTTTGAAGTATAATTAAAATGAGAAAAATTGTTGGAATATGTCAACCACACTTTCTTCCTTGGCAAGGTTTTTTTGAGATTATCAAAAATTGTGATGAATTCGTAATTTTAGATGATGTCAAAAAATCAAATCATAATAAAAATTGGCAAATATCATCAAATTTTAGATCTCACATAAAAAAACCAAAAATTAAAAACTTAAAATTAAAATTATCTGAAAAAAATAATAATTTATTGATAAATCAATGTAAATTAAGTAATGATCAATCTTTTTTGAAAGAAATCAGAAAAGTTTACTACAAAACTCCTTATTTTGAAAAATACTTTGAAATATTAAGCTATAATTTTGGTATAAAAAAAAATTTGTTAGATCTAAACTTATATTTTTTGAATTTTTTTTTAGAAATTATTAATTGTAAAACTACCTTAATTAAAAGTTCTGATATTTCAAATGATAAAAATTTAAAAAAATTAGACTATATTTTAGATATTCTCAAATCAAGAAATTGTAAAACTTATTTATCCTTTTTAGGCTCAAAAGCATACAATGAACCAAAAGTTTTTAAAAAAAATGAGATTGAATTAATATATCCAAAATACGAAATAAGAAAATATAGCCAATTTTTTAAAAGAGAAAAAATAGATTATGTTCCTGGATTATCGGTTCTAGACTTGTTATTTAACCAGGGTGATGAAAGTAAACTATTTATCTAGTAAATAATATGCTTATTTTTTTTAAAATTATATTAATAACTTTTATTTTATATGTGTTGTTTGAAGCAATAATAATAATTTTTTTTCCAAAAATTCTTTATAAAAATGAATTTAATGACAATAATTTATGTGTGAAGGATGATGCTATAGGTTGGAAACAAAAAAGTAATTCAAAACTTTATTATTATCATAGATATACCCTAGGAAAAGAAACCAAAATTAAATTAAATAACTTAGGAGTTTTAGACAATAAAAATTATACGTCAAAAAATAATAAGACTAAAATAATTATTTTTGGAGATACCTATTTTGCTGGCCTAGATTTTGGATATTCTCATTCAATTCAAAAATTTTTAAACGAGGAATTTAAAGACAAAGATGTTGAATTAATTTTTTGTTTTATAAAAAATTATTCAACAATCCACTTTTATCGATTTTATAAGAAGTTTATGAAAAAATTTAAACCAAAATATATAATTTATATTTTTAACTCAAATCATCCTAGACGAAACATTACTATTCATGAAAGTTTAAAAAACAATATTTTCACACAAAGACCATTTAATTTTAAAAGTTTAAAATTTTTAAAAAGAAAAGTTAAGCCTTATCATAAAAATGATCTAATTTATTTAGATGAAAATAATAAAATAATTCACAAGAAATACTTGAAAAAATTTTACTTTAGAAAATTTTTATATGATAATTTTTTTATTTTCTCAAAAATAGATGATTTTATTGTTACAGGTAATAAATTACGAGAGTTTAATTATATTAATGATATTAGAAATTTAGAAAAAAAATATCCAGTAAATCTTAAAAATTATCCTTATCACTGGAAAGTGTTCAAAAATATATTGTTAAAATGGAAAAATGAGTCAAAAAAAAATAAAACCAAACTTGTAATTTGTAGGAATCTTGTTTCCTACCATTATTCAAAAAGTTTTAATAATTATAAAAATTATAGAAAACATGATTTGGGCTACAAATTATCAGATTTACCAGAGATTAAATACCTTAAAGATATAAGTAAAAACCAAAAAATTAAATTGCATAATTTTGAAATAAAATTTCCAAAAAAGGAATTATTTTTACACAAAAGATACGGTTATTATAATAGAGAAGGAATACTTTTTTTTTCAAAACTTATGATTAAAGTTTTAAAAAAGTATATCAAATAAATTGAATTATTTTTTTTCTACAAAAAAATTATCAATTATTAATCCATCTAAATTAGTCTCTCTTAAGACCTTGATTGCATCAGAGGGGTTTTCAACAATAGTCTTTCCATGTACATTGAAAGAGGTGTTTAGCACTGCACCAATACCTGAAGTTTTTTTAACTTTCATTATTAAATCGTAATAAGACGGATTATTGAATTTTTTAAGAATTTGTGGTCTCGCTGTCTGATCTGCTGGATGAATTACATTAATAAAATTTTTTTTATACTTTTTTTTCAAATCAAAACATGATGTCATGTAAAAGGGATTGATAAAACTATTTTTATAAAAGTATTTTTTCTCTATGTCTAAAATAGTTAGTGCAAATGGCATCCAAAAATCTCTAGATTTTATTTTTTGATTTATTTTATCAACTATATTCGGATATGAAATCGAAGCTAAAATAGATCGATTGCCCAGAGCTCTTTGGCCAAATTCAGCTCTACCTGTGAATCTTCCAATAATTTTTCCTGAAGCTAGAAGTTTGGCTATTTTTTTGTGATTTACTTTTTCTATTTTATAATTTTTACTCTTTTTGTATTTTTTTTCGTCGAAATTGTAACTATTTCCCAAATAAACACTATTTAAGCTTTTTATATTTCTTAAACTTGTACCATTTCTGATGAAGAATTTTTCCATCAAGTAATAATTAGCACCAAACACATTGGTTTCATCAGCAGGAGACAATGGAACAAAAAAACTATTTATCTTAGGTAATTTTTTATTTATTGCCAAGTTTGCTTTTACATTCATAGCCACGCCACCACCATAATAAAAATTTTTAATTTTTTTTTTTTTATAAATATAACTGAACAATTCAATAAGCTTTGTCTCTAAAAAATCTTGGAGTATCGCTGCAACTTTATCAAATCTTTGATTAATTATGAATTTTCTAAATTCAAAATATAAATCTTTTGGTTTTTTTTTTAATTCAATTAAAAATTTTTTTTTATTCAAAGAGAAATATTTAGAAAATTTTAAATAGAGTGGGTTTTTTTTATCTATTTTGGAATATGGGGCTAATCCCATTACTTTATATTCGTCGTGATAAGGCAACATATTTAAATTTAAGGTTGTCCATTGATAAAGTCTTCCTAAATTAAATTTATTTGTACCGTTTAAAAATTTTATTCCAGATTTTTCTGATGGTTTGGATATGGCGTGATTATATTTGCCACCATCGCCTTCACAATGAATAATCAACGAGTTTTTATAATATCTGTTTGGAGATGAATAAAATGCATGATAATGATGAGTAATATAATGAGGAATAAATACAATAGTATTTTCATTAAATCCAAGTTTTTTTATAAATTTAATTTTTTTTTCAAAAAAATCTTTTTTTAATTTATTAAAATTTTTATTATCATCATAATATTTTGTTTCTAAGTGATGGTCTTTAGCAATTTTTTTTTTTCCACCCATTGATTTAAAAAAAGATAATTTTTTTTTATTTTCAAGTAATGTTGGTTTCCAATAAAGCTCATTTTCTTTTTTCCAATCAGAAACGCTATACCTAGACTGTCTTTTGAACAAAAAATTTAAAATTGAATTTTTGTTTTTTAAACTATTTTTATCATTTACTATTCCAAAGAAATTTATATCTTTGGGTTTTAATTTTGCTTTTTTTAGACATGCTTTTATTGAGTTTAATGGAAAAGAAACTTCATTTTTTTTTTTTACAAATCTATCTTCATTAAAAGCTGCCATAATTTTACCATTTTGAGAAATACAAGCTGACGAATTATGATATTCATAAATTGTTAAAATGTTTAAATTTTTTGACATTCTAAATTAATAGTTTAATTGTTTAAAATTACAACTTTTAGTTTTTTAATGATTATAAATTATAAAAAAAAATTTATATTTATACATAATCCTAAAACAGCAGGTACTTCAATAGAAGTTCATTTATCAAAGTTACGTGAGGCAGATGATTTTCATATTGGGAGTTTAGTTGACAACAATAAAACGACGCCTCTTAAGTTCTCAAAAAAGATGATTTTTAATTCCCTAAAAAATCCATCTTTAAGTGCTATTAAGAATGCTATTTTAAGTAAGAATTTTAGAGAATTCGTTGAGGGCTCGAATAAAAAGAGTTTTGGCAAAAAATTTGCAATACAACCTCAAAATGCTTACGCAACTGAAATTAAGAAATATTTTAATTACGAATGGAATAATTTTTTTAAATTTTGTGTTGTAAGAAATCCTTGGGAAAGGATTGAGTCGTTCTACAAATGGTTTGATCAAAAAGAAATTGGATTTGAAAGATTTGTTAAAAAACTTTACAGTGATAGTAATTTTAGGGATACATTCAAAGGATTAGATAGTAGAAATTATTATGAAATTAATGGAAAAATATGTGTCGACTATATAATAAAATATGAAAACCTAAATCAAGATTTCAATAAAATTTTGAAAAAATTTAGTTATCCTGAAACCTCAAATTTTCCTAAATTTAAGATAAAAAATGATTCAGTAAAACAAACTTTACAGACTATTGAAATTATTCAAGAAATGTTTTCCGAAGAAATAAGTTATTTTAATTACAAACCTCCAAAATTAAACTTTTAAAGATATGTATGTCCTATTTTTCCTTATTTCTATCAATTTTCTTTTTTCGTTTTTAGTAAATTCTCTAAATAAATTTAAAGAGCCAGATACTATACGTTCATGTAATTCAATATAAATTACATCAATCATTTTTAAGTCATCTTGACATTTTTCCAAGATTTCTTTCTCTCCTCCGTTTATATCTATTTTCATTAAATCAATTTTTCCATGATTTACAAAAATTTTTTTTATTTCTTTTATATTAATAGTTTGTACTAATAATTTTTTTTTTGGTCCGCTATTTAAATTATCGATTGTGGTGTAACCCCAATCTCCTGTACCCCTATCATATAAATGAACATTTTTTAAATTTTCGGAAGATAAAGCATAATTTAATATCTTAATATTTTTTTTGTTTCCTAAATTTATCTTCATTAATTCAAAATTTTCTTTATCAGGTTCTATTGCAATAATTTTTGCATTTGGAAACAACGTTAAAAGCTTCAAACTCGATGATCCTATAAATCCTCCCACATCTAATATAATGCCAGAAAAATCACTTTTTATTAAATCTTTAAGCTCATCATATTCCTCAAATAAATTTTGATAGGATTGCCTCAAGTCAATAAAATTAGGACGAATATAAAAATTACTCTTTTTGAAATTTATTTTTATTATCTTTTTTTTTTGATAAAAAAAAATAAATTTTAAAATACTTAAAAATCCAAATTCCTTTATATATAAAAACAATTTTTTTATCTTATTTTTCATTTTTAGATAGATGATTTGCTAATCTGAATGAAAGTGCACCGATGGTTGCTGTGGGGTTAGCGCTACCTGAGGTTGGAAAAACAGATGCAGAGCAAATGTATAAATTTTTTTCGCCAATCACTCTTAAGTTTTTATCTACAAAAGCATTTTTCTTGTTGTGAGAAAAGCTTGTACCTCCACAATGATGAGATGCATCTAAAAGCTTGTGTGCAAAATTTTTTCTATTTATATTTTTTTTTAGTTTTTTATGATCGTCTTTCGTTAAATAACTTTTAAAGAATAAAGCTAAAGTATTTAAAGTATCAGTATCTTTCTTTGACAATCTATAATCAACCACTAAATTTTCCTTTGTATCTAAAAAAACTCTATTTCCATAGACGGGCTCCATTTCACAAAATAATTGAAGATCAAATTTTTTTTCATTAAATAATTTATATCTTATTTTACGAATTAGGTTGAACTTTCTAGGCTCATGCTTCAAGATTTTTATATACGAATTGTATAAATTATATTTCATTTGAATTTTTTTGGGAAGACTCAAACCAATATACGATACAAGATATTTATTTTCTTTTTTTTCTATAAACTTTTTTGCATTAACATTTTTATTTAATCTGAAATTTTTGAGAGTAATTTTAGGATGGTTCATAAAATACCTGCCTAAAACTTTTTTGTTACATTTCAAAGATTTTTTTTTAACAGATTTTAAAATTATCTTTATAGTTTCTAATGTTCCAGTTGAAAGTATAATTTTTTTTCCAAAAATTTTAACATTTTTGACTTGGCAATAACTATCTTTTTCCATACAAATATTTTCAATTTTACAATTAATAGCAACATCAATATTTCTTAAAACTAATTTATTTTTGAAGTTTAATGGTCTTTTTCTGTAAATAAATTTTCTTTCAAGAAGAGAGCTCGAAAAATTTCTTTTAGTTTTATGGACATCTAAATCGTATTTTTTAAGTTTTTTATAAATTTTAATCAATTCTCCGAATTTCAGTGGCCACAAATTTTTATTATTTTCTTTATTCAAAAGTTCAATATCATCGAAATATGTTTTTATACCCCCCCAAACATTTGATGATCCACCGATACCAAAATATCTTGAGTCTGGTTTAATAGTTATATTTTTACTTTTTACAAAATTATTTTGTTTCTTAGGAAGTTCGTTTTTGGAAAAATCAGACCTTTCAACAAGTAAAATTTTTTTTAAAGGGTTTTTTTTTTTTAACTCGTTACAACATATTATCCCTGCAGGCCCAGCGCCAATAATAATATAGTCAAAAACAAATTTTTTTTTAAATTGAAGTAAGGTTTTTTTTTTATGGAAGTTATAAATCATTGAAAAATTTTTGCATTTTATCATTAATATCTTTTTCAGAAGTATTAATTAAATGCTCTAATGAAAAAAAATACAAGTACCGTCTATCGTCGTTAGGTTTTGTCAATAACTCCTCCAATTCTATATGTGCTGAGTATATTAGATTTAAAAATTTCTCGGGATTATTAAAGTTTTCACTCAAATCAAGAGCAAGCCAGTCATATTTAGATATTACGAAGTTTTTGCTCAATTTTTTTAATATTTTTTCGCTTTCAACAAAAAAAGGTAATCCATAAAAAAATCCACCAAGTTTATCAAAATCAACTACATTTGGTAGTTTAATGCTTTTGTTGTTATCAAGATGGTTATAAATAATTTTAAATTTATTTCTTATTTTCTTATTTCTTTCATCAAGTTCTTTTAACTTATATGATGCCTTAATAGCTCCAAGTGGATTCATTCTACCTTTACCAATAAATCCTATTTTTGTTAAATTTTCTAACTTTTCGTCAATAGGGTTTTTTTTGTTCAAGTGTGATAAGTATGTAATTTTTTCCTTTATTTTTGCAGAGTCAGTGAGCACTAACCCTCCTTCTCCTGCTGATATCGCTTTATTCCCTTGCATGCTCATAAACGCTACGTCACCTAAAGATCCAACCTGGTTATTTCCTGATTTAGCACCTTGCGAATGACTTATATCTTCAATAATTTTAATTTTTGGATTAATTTCTTTTATCTTTTCGACAATTTCCCTATCGACAGGATATCCATAAGCGTGCGTTATTAAAAAATACTTACAGCTTAAAATTGTTTCCCTATCTGGTAAAATAAACTGAAGATTTTTATCAAAACTCATAAAAATTGGTTTACACCCTGTTAAAAGAATTGCTGATATTATTGAGGGAAATGTAATTCTGGACAAAAGTATCTTTGAGTCTTTTTTTAAACCAATTGAATACAATGCTGCCTTACATGCAGTAGTTCCATTTGAAAAGGTGATAGCAAATTTTTTATTGAAGTATTTAGAAATATCATTTTCAAATTTCGTTAAATATTTTGGATACTTTGTGTCTTGATTCAATAAAGAATAATAAAAAGTGTAAAAAGATACCTTTAATTTATTTAGTGTTATTTTTTTAAGAAAATCAATCATCTTAAGTTGATTTTTGTAAAAAATGATTTTAATTTGTTCATTTAATATAATAGAAACGCTTGTTGCATATACTTATATTATTAGTTTTATCAAAACAAAAGTATTTTTTTATGAAGAAAAAAAATTTAGTCATCAGAATTGAAATTAAAAAAAGGGATTTAGAAGCCAGATTTCTTTTATCTTTATTAGCAGCGTTGAAGGGCTATCGAGTTTTCATTGGAAATGCCTCACAAATTGAATGGGCTATTAAAAAAAAATTAATAAAACGCAGTATAATTATTGAAAATTCAATTGCCAAAGCGAAAACATCTTTTTTGGACTTCCTTAAAAACAATTCGCATGAAATATTTTCTATCGATGAAGAGGGGGGGCTTGTTTTTGAAGATTATTCAAATTTTTTAAAACTTAGATCTTCAAAACTAAATATCTCAAAAGTTAAAAAAGTTTTTTGTTGGGGAAAGTTCGATTTTATTTCTTGGAAAAAAAAATATAAGAATTATTCTTCAAAATTTGTTATAACTGGATCTCCGCGTATTGATTTGTGGAGTAAAAAAATTTCATTGTGCTATGGAAACGAGATAAAAAAAATCAAGAAAAGGTTTGGTAATTATATTTTGGTCACTACGAACTTTGTTTATGGAAATTCTCTTATTGATATAAGGAAACAGATTAAAACAAAAAGAATAAGGGATTACATTAAAACAGAAAAAGACATCAAGAATGAAATGAATTTTTTTAGGGAGGATAAATTAATGCATGAAAAATTTATCGAGCTCCTTTTGTATTTAGATGAAAATTTGAAAGGATACAAAATTGTTTTAAGACCTCACCCAGTAGAAAATGTCGACAAATATAAAAGCTCTTTAAAAAATAAAAAAAATATAATAATTGATAATTCAGGGTATATAGTTCCGTGGATAAAAGGATCCTCAGCAGTTATACAAAACGGATGTCAAACTGGCCTTGAAGCTTTTGGTTTAAAAAAACCCGTAATAACTTATGCACCGTTTAACAGAGGTAAAAATTTGCCAAAAGGGGTGAGAAAAAATATTCCTACTCTTATTTCAAAAAAAATTAATAATAAAAAATTGTTGACCAAATTTTTAAATAGTGGCTCACATAAAAAAATAAAAAAGTTTAATAATAAATTATTTAAAATTCGTTTTAAGATGTCTGAAAATTTAGCATCTAATAATATTTTAAATGAAATTAAAAAAATAAATATTGATAAAACTGATTTCGATTTAAAAAAAACAGATTTAGCAATTAAGAATTTAAAAACCTTTTTAAGAAAAGGAATAAATTATTTTAGTCAAAGTAGATTACATCAAAAAAAGAATGAGCCAATTAGATCCAAAGATCTTGTTGATAAAAAAAATAATTTTTCAAAATACAATAAAAAATTTAATAAAATTAAGATAAAAAAATTATTTGAAGGTTTTTTTTATTTGTATCAATAATAAAAATTTTTTTCAGTGCATAAATCAAGCCAATTGAGCTATTAGTACTGGTCAGCTACATGCGTTACCGCACTTCCACACCCAGCCTATCAACGTGGTGGTCTACCACGGCTCTATGGGAAGAACTAGTTTTGAGGTGAGTTTCCCGCTTAGATGCTTTCAGCAGTTATCTCGTCCGTACTTAGCTACCCGGCACTGCAGCTGGCGCTACAACCGGTCCACCAGTGGTACGTCCATCCCGGTCCTCTCGTACTAGGGACAGCTCCTCTCAATTCTTCTACACGCATAGCAGATAGGGACCGAAC
>CACOGI010000001.1:0-137500 GCA_902626725.1 uncultured Pelagibacteraceae bacterium | reverse complement strand
ATTTTTATTTAGAACATTAGTCAAAATTAATAACACAACTAATGTTCGGATATAGATATTGATAATTATTATTTTTTAAATTCACAATTTTTTATAGCTAAGTGTTTGGTGGAGGATAGCGGGATCGAACCGCTGACCTCCTGAATGCAAATCAGGCGCTCTCCCAGCTGAGCTAATCCCCCATTATCTATAATTGGTGGGCCGAGAAAGACTCGAACTTTCGACCCCACCCTTATCAAGGGTGTGCTCTAACCAACTGAGCTACCGGCCCCCATTCAAGAGAAACACTACGTTTAAGAAGAGAAATGAGGACGGTCAACATTAACCTGTATATTTTTTAGAATGAAATTTAAATTTCATTCATCCTTAGAAAGGAGGTAATCCAGCCGCAGGTTCCCCTACGGCTACCTTGTTACGACTTCACCCCAGTCGCTGACTATACCGTGGTCAAGGGTTTTAAACCTTGCCTTAAGGTAGAACCAACTCCCATGGTGTGACGGGCGGTGTGTACAAGACCCGGGAACGCATTCACCGTGGCACGCTGATCCACGATTACTAGTAATTCCAGCTTCATGCACTCGAGTTGCAGAGTGCAATCCGAACTGAGGTATTTTTTAAGGATTTGCTAAACGTCGCCGTCTTGCTTCCTGTTGTAAATACCATTGTAGCACGTGTGTAGCCCAACACGTAAGGGCCATGAGGACTTGACGTCATCCCCACCTTCCTCCAGCTTATCACTGGCAGTTCTTTCAGAGTGCCCAACTAAATGATGGCAACTAAAAGTGAGGGTTGCGCTCGTTGCGGGACTTAACCCAACATCTCACGACACGAGCTGACGACAGCCATGCAGCACCTGTGTTTCGTCCGGCCGAACCGAAAACTTTAATCTCTTAAAGTCGCGACGAACATGTCAAGTGTTGGTAAGGTTCTGCGCGTATCTTCGAATTAAACCACATGCTCCACTACTTGTGCGGGTCCCCGTCAATTCATTTGAGTTTTAACCTTGCGGTCGTACTCCCCAGGCGGTGTGTTTATCGCTTTCGCTGCGACACTGAAAATAAATTTCCAACGTCTAACACACATCGTTTACGGCATGGACTACGAGGGTATCTAATCCTCTTCGCTACCCATGCTTTCGTTCCTCAGTGTCAGTATTGATCCAGAAAGCTGCCTTCGCAATTGGTATTCTTTCTAATATCTACGAATTTCACCTCTACACTAGAAATTCTGCTTTCCTCTATCAAACTCTAGCTGAAAAGTTTTGATGGCAGTTCCAGAGTTAAGCTCTGGGATTTCACCACCAACTTTTTCAACCACCTACGAACTCTTTAAGCCCAGTAATTCCGAACTACGCTAGGTCCCTTCGTATTACCGCGGCTGCTGGCACGAAGTTAGCCGGACCTTCTTATTCGGGTACAGTCATTTTCTTCCCCGACGAAAGAGCTTTACAACCCAAGGGCCTTCTTCACTCACGCGGCATCGCTGCATCAGAGTTTCCTCCATTGTGCAAGATTCCCCACTGCTGCCTCCCGTAGGAGTTTGGGCCGTGTCTCAGTCCCAATGTGGCTGATCATCCTCTCAAATCAGCTATTGATCATAGTCTTGGTAGGCCATTACCCTACCAACAAACTAATCAAGTGCGGGCTCATCCAATGGTGCATAAAGCTTTCTCCGTAAAGACTTATCCAGTATTAGCACAAGTTTCCTCGTGTTATTCCAGGCCAAAGGGTAGATACCCACATGTTACTCACCCGTCTGCCACTAAGTATTGCTACTTCGTTCGACTTGCATGTGTTAGGCGTGCCGCCAGCGTACGTTCTGAGCCATGATCAAACTCTCAAGTTTAAAAACGGCGCACACTAGCTTCTATATAAATTCTAAGAATAAAATTTATATAATGTTGAAGTGTGTACGACAAATTTTGGTAACCTTAACCGTCCACACTTCTCTTCTTAAATTTTAACGTTTTTTATAGCTAATTGAGCTAAAAAGGCTCAATAATCCTCACTAATTTATTGTATTAACAATAATTTCTTGAGAAAGTTTGATGCTTATAGGCTAAAATTATAGGAAATCAAGCGTTTAAGATAAAAAAAGGTATAAAAAAGCATTAAATACCAACGTTTTTTTTGATAATTTGATAATTAGAGTTAAATTACTTATTTAAATTCATGCAAATGCAAATCAAATTTCAAATTTTCAAAAGAATAAATAAGTCAATTCTTCTTCTCTCATTTTCAGTATTCATAACAATAGTAATTTTAAATTATTATAATTATAAAAAAAATGTCAATGAAACTAATGTAAAGAATTTAATAAATAATATCTATTTTAAAAAAACATTAACTAATATTTTTGACCAATTAGAGCCAAAATATGAAAAAATTGATCACTTAATATCCAAAGGTGAAACTTTAAGTAATATTTTTGAGAGATACTCTGTTAACAAAAGAGAGTTTGAAGTTGTAAAAAAAAAACTTTTTAAAAAAGGTAGAATAACAAATCTAAGAGAAAATGACTTACTACAATTCACTATTGATAGGTCGTCACAAAAAATTGTTGAATTATCTTACCCAATTTCAAAAACAAAAAAGATATCTTTAAAAAGGGACAATGATTTAAAAAATTTTAATGAAAAAATTTTAACAACAAAACTTATAAAAAAAATCATATATAATGAAAATACGATTATGAATAGCTTATATAGATCTGCATCAAGTGTTGGAATACCAGATAGTATAATCGTTGAATTTGCACGAATCTATGGCTTTGAAATAGATTTCCAAAGAGATATTAGAAAAAAAGATACTTTTCAGATAATGTACGAAATTTTTAGCGATGAGGACGAGGAAATAATTGAAAAAGGAAATATTTTATTTGCAAATCTAAATGTGCAAGGAATAGATTATCCTCTATATTTCTTTAATAAAAGAAATTTGGAAGGTCATTATGATGAAAGTGGTAAAAGTATAATTAAAACTTTAATGAAGACACCAATAAACGGTGCCAGATTATCTTCGCCTTTTGGAATGAGAAAACATCCAATCGATGGATTTAATAAAATGCATAAGGGCACAGATTTTGCTGCACCATTAGGAACACCTATAATGGCATCTGGTGATGGCATCATTGTAAAAGCTGGGTGGTGTGGTGGAGGTGGAAATTGTGTAAAGATAAAACATAATTCTGTTTATCAAACTATTTATGCTCATATGTCAAAGTTTGCAAATAGAATTAAAAGTGGTGTAAGAGTTAAACAAGGTCAAATAATTGGTTACGTCGGATCAACAGGAAAATCAACAGGACCTCATTTGCATTATGAGGTAATAGAAAATGGAAAAAAAATAAATTCTCAAACACTTAAATTGCCTTCAGGTAAAGTTTTAAAAGGTAATGATAGAAAATTATTTGAAACTGTTAAAATCAAATTAGATGTTTTAAAATCCGAAAAAATAATTGGTTTAAACTAATTTACCTCAGGTTGAGCTTTATCAGTATGTAAATCTACATTGTTTTCTTTATCATCATTTGATTGAATTTTTTTGTTTTCAGACTCATTTGAATCATTGAATTTATTTTTTTTTATATTTGCTTGATCATTTAGAATTCTTTTAAAATGATCTGCGTGCTGAAAATAGTTTTCAGATAATATCTTGTCTCCAGATGATAAAGCTTCACGTGCAAGATTATTGTATTTCTCATGTAGCTTTGCAGCATTATGATTGTTTCTTCCAGGTGTTTTTCTTTGAAAATTTTCATTATTCGAGAAATTACTTCCAAATTTATTTTTATCTATAATATTACTTTTAAAGTTTCTATCACCTCTTCTAAAATTATTTCTTCTGTTACTGTTATTACGAAATGTAACCATAATATTTTTTAAATTTTTGTACAAATTATACACCTATCATTTTGTGCATAATCTTTGATTATTTTATTAATATAGAAACCTCTTTGTTTTAATAATTTAACGACAACGATTTTTTGATTGTTTGATATTTCCAAAACCAATTTGCCATTTTTTTTTAAAAGAAAAGATGATTTTTTAATTATTCCTAAAATTTTTAATGTACCATCTAATCCACCATCAAGCGCTAAGTTAGGCTCAAAATTACTTACATCTTTCTCCAAATATTTAATTTTATTTTTTTTAATATAAGGAGGATTAGTTATAATTAGATCATATTTTCCGAAACAAAAATTGTCAACATTTGTTTTAATTAATTTTAATCTATTCTTTACTCCCAATTTTCTTGCATTGTCTCTACTTAAATCAATTGATTTACTACTAATATCTATACCAATCCCATAAAAAAAAGGTTTTTCTTTTAAAATTGATAATAATATACATCCTGATCCAACTCCGATATCTAATATATTTGCATATTTTTTAAATTTATAATCTTTTAATGTTTCTTCAACTAAGATTTCAGTATCAGGTCTTGGTATTAATACACCCTCTCTTATTAAAAATTCTGACTTCCAAAAACTTTTTTTTCCAATTAAATATGCAATTGGCTTTCCAAACGATCGTTGTTTAATTAAATCGTAATAATATTTAAAATTTTCATCATCTAGAAGTTCATTTGAGTTAAGCATTACATATTCTCTTTTTTTTTTTAATACTTTTGATAACAATAACTCACTATCTAAATCTGGACTTTTTATCTTATTTTTTTTTAAAAATTTAGCTCCCTCTTTAATCGCAGTATTTATATTCATAATTTTATAAACTGTTCAAACTTTCCTCTTGAGCCTGTAATGTTAAAGACTCTATCATTTCATCAAATGCTTCTCCCTCTAAAAATTCTTCTAATTTGTGTAAAGTTAAATTTATTCTATGATCTGTAACTCTTCCTTGCGGAAAATTATAAGTTCTTATTCTTTCTGACCTGTCACCAGTACCAATTTTATTTTTTCTATCTAATGATCTCTCTTTTTCAATTCTAGATCTTTCCAGCTCATAAATCCTAGCTCTTAAAATTTTCATACCTTTGGCTTTATTTTTATGCTGAGATTTTTCATCTTGTTGTGAAACTGATATCCCTGAAGGAATATGAGTAATTCTTACTGCGCTATCTGTTGTATTTACTGACTGCCCACCAGGTCCTCCTGCTCTAAATACATCTATTCTTAAATCTGATTCATTTATTTTTAAATCAACTTCTTCAACCTCAGGTAAAACGGCTACCGTAGCTGCTGAAGTATGAACTCTTCCTTGAGTTTCGGTGTCAGGAACTCTTTGAACTCTATGAACACCACTTTCATATTTTAAAGTTGAATAAATATTTTGACCTTTGATTGAAGCAATGACTTCTTTCAATCCACCAGCCTCACTTCTTGAAATTGAAATCAATTCAAGTGACCATTTTTTTTTTTGACTAACTTTTTCATACATCTTAAAAAGATCAGCAGCAAATAAACTTGCCTCGAGCCCTCCTGTACCTGCCCTGATTTCAATAATTGCATCTTTTTTATCAGCTTCATCTTTTGGAAGTAAAAATAATTTCAATTTTTTTTCATTTTTTTCATATTGTAACTGCAAATTATTTAATTCTTTTTCAGCCATAGTAATCAATTCTTCATCATTGTTTTGGTCGTCTAAAATTTTCTTTAATTCATTTTTATCTTTCTCAAATGAAATATATTTTTTTGCGTCCTCAACAATTTCATTCAAATCAGAATATTCTTTTGATTTTTCTGCAAATAATTTTTTGTCTAAATTACCTGAAGATAGATCCTTTTCTAAAGTAGAATGTTTGTGTATAAGATCCTCAATCGTTTTTTGTGGAATCATTTCAATTATTTTCTATCTCTAATGCTTTTTTTTCGACTTCACTTACTACTCTTGATATCATGTCTTCTGTCATTACTTTTGTAGTTTGAACTCCTGATAAATACAGCATGTTATTTCCTTTTTGACCTCCCGTTATGCCTACATCTGTCATAGCTGCTTCCCCAGGACCATTAACCACACATCCAATTACAGATAAAGTTATAGGAGTTTTTATGTGCGAAAGTTTTTGTTCTAAAATTTTTACTGTTTCAATTACTTTAAAACCTTGCCTTGCACATGATGGGCAAGAAATAATTCTTACACCTCTATTTCTTAAGTTAAGAGATTTCAATATTTCGTTTCCAATTTTAACTTCTTCAACGGGATTGTCTGATAAGGAAATTCTTATCGTATCACCTATGCCATCTAAAAGTAATGATCCTAATCCGATAGAAGATTTAACACTACCTGGTACAAAACCTCCTGCCTCAGTAATTCCTAGGTGTAACGGATAATCCGTTGCTTTTGATAATTGTCTATAAGCTGCTATAGATAAAAATACATCTGAAGACTTAACACTTACTTTAAGATCTAAAAAATCTTCATCTTCTAAAATTTGAATATTTCGTTGAGCGCTTTGAACTAAAGCCTCAGGACATGGTTCTTTAAATTTTTCTAATATATCTTTTTCTAAAGAACCTGCATTGACTCCTACTCTAATTGAACAACCATTATTTTTTGCTGCTTTAATTACTTCTTTAATTTTATCCTTAGAACCAATATTGCCAGGATTGATTCTCAAACAGCTTGCTCCATTTTCTGCAGCCTCTATAGCTCTCTTATAGTGAAAATGAATGTCCGCCACTATTGGAATGTCAACATGTTTAGTAATTTCTTTTAAAGCTTTAGAAGATGCCTCATCTGGACAAGAGACTCTTACTATGTCTGCGCCTTCTCTATGAATTTCATTTATTTGGTTTATGGTAGCTTTAATATCTGTAGTAAGGGTGTTAGTCATAGATTGAACTGAAATAGGATTATCGCCACCAACTTTAACAGCGCCAACATTAATTACTTTTGTTTTTCTTCTTTTAATGTCTCTAAAGGGTCTAATACTCATTTCTCAATTATCTAATTTAAATTCCTTATGTAAAGCGATTAAAGCTTTTTTTGTATTATGCTTATCAATTAAAACAGAAATTTTTATTTCTGATGTAGAAATTACTTGAATATTAATTCTTTTATTTGCGAGTGTTTGGAACATTCTAAAAGTCACCCCGGGTGTTGTTATCATGCCAACACCAATTATTGAAATTTTAGCAACATCTTTTTTTAACAATAATTTTCTAAATTTAATATTTTTATTTGATTCAATAATTTTTTTCGTTTTTTTTAAATCTTCAGTTTTAATTGTGAAAGTTAAATCTGTTTCTTTTCCATTAGCAGAAATGTTTTGCACAACCATATCTACATTAATTAAATTTTTCGATAATGGTTTAAAAATAGATGCTGCAACACCTGGTTTGTCTTTTACACCTACTAAAGTTACTTTTGCATCATTATGGGTTGATGAAATTCCAGTTATAGTTTTATTATTAACAATATTAGATCTTTTTGTAATTATTGTACCTGATCTCTTTACATATGAAGATTTTACTTCTATATCAATTCTACTTAATCTTGCGTCTTGGATGGAGACAGGCTGCATAACTTTTGCACCTAATGATGCCATTTCTAACATTTCTTCATAAGAGATTACCTTAATTTTTTTTGCTTTATTTAATGTATTTGGATCTGTTGTGTAAATTCCCTCAACATCTGTGTAGATGATACATTTTTCTGCTTTAAAAAATTTTGCAAACATTATAGCACTTGCATCTGACCCTCCTCTTCCAATAGTCGATACTCTTTCATTTTTATTTATCCCTTGAAAGCCAGTTATAATTGGTATCCCATCTTCCCTTAGATAATTAGTAATTCTATTTTTATATATTTGATTTATTCTTGAATTTTTATGTGAGCCCTCTGTAAAAATTGGAATTTGCCACGCCAACCAGGATCTAGCTTTGAAACCCTTATGAATAAGTCTTCCAGCTATCAACGAGCATGCCACTTGTTCTCCAGATGATACAAGTACATCGTACTCGGCACCAGAAAAATTATTACTTATTTGTCTGGATTTTTTTATTAACTCATTTGTCACACCACTCATAGCTGAAGAAATTACAATTATTTTGAATTTCTTTTTTTTATATTCTTCAATTATATCAGCAACTTTTTTAATCTTTTTTATTGTTCCAACTGATGTTCCGCCAAATTTTAGTACTACAATTCTCATGATAAATAATCTCTAAAAAATTAAAATGTATTGATAAAATACATGTTGATTATAAAGTCAACTTTCTTATGAAAAATAACACAATAAATAAAAAAGAAATAGAAAAATTTTCTAGAATTGCTGAAGAATGGTGGAATCCTGAAGGAAAATTTAAACCACTTCATAAGTTTAATCCAGTGAGGATTGAATATATTAAGGAAAATATTTTAAAAGATTTTTACTTAGAAAAAAAGGAAAAGCCGTTAAAAGGAATTAAAATTTTAGATGTAGGATGTGGAGGAGGGCTTTTATCAGAACCATTGTGTAGATTAGGTGCCGAAGTAACTGGCGTCGATGCATCAGAAAAAAATATAGAAGTTGCAAAAATTCATGCAAAAAAAATGAATCTTAAAATTGATTATTTTTGCATCTCTCCAGAAAAAATGAAAGTTTCACAAAAATTTGATGTAATTTTAAATATGGAGATTGTTGAACATGTTGAAGATATCAATTTATTTTTAGAATGTTGTACTAATTTATTAAAAAAAGATGGAATTATGTTTGTTGCAACAATTAATAAAACTTTAAAATCTTATATATTTGCAATTATAGGAGCGGAATATATTTTAAGATGGCTACCTATTGGAACACATGATTGGGAAAAATTTGTAAAACCAGATGAATTAACAGAAATATTAAAAAAAAATAATCTCACCTTAACTAAATTAGATGGTGTAAAATTTAATATCTTGTCAAACAAATGGGGGTTAGATTCTGATACCTCGGTTAATTATATTTCTAAATTCTCTAAAAATTAATTTTCTTCGTTTTTAAACCATGGTATTGACTGTGTCTCGATACCTTCTTCTCTTAATTCTATCAGATCTTGTTTAGATGCTTTTCCAAAAATACCTTTTTTCTTTTTTTTTTTATTATAGTGAATAGATCTTGCCTCATAGGTAAAGTTATCTCCAACATATTCAAAATTTTTTTTAACAAATTTTTGATATTCTTTTATTGTTTTTTTAATGTGAAAGTTTTTTTCTTTAAGATTGATTTTTTCTATTTCTGACTTTTTGTTCAAAACATTCGGTTTCATGAGTGATTTTTCTATTTTAAATGAATTACAACCATGACAATTTAAATATTTTTTTTTCTTAAGTTTTTCAAACTCTTCGGAAGACGCAAACCAAGAGTCAAATGTTAGTTCGCAATTTTTACAAATAAGCTGATATTTTATCATTATATTATTGTAAATATTAAATTATAAATTTCAATATTACTTAACTTCTATAGTCAGCGTTTATTTCAACATATTTTTTTGTAAGGTCCATTGTATAAACAGTAAATTCTTTTTTACCAACTGAAATATCTATTTCAATTTCAATTGAATAATTTTTCATATACTCTTTAACAATATCTTCCTCGTATTTTTCAAATAATTTTCCATTATTTACAATTATCAAATCTCCGAATTTTATTGATAATTTTTGGACATTAATTTCAATTCCAGCTTTACCAACCGCCATTATTATTCTTCCCCAATTCGGATCTTCCCCAGCAATTGCTGTTTTAACTAATTTTGAGTTAGCAATAGAAAATCCTATACGCTTTGCATCTTCCTCTGTTTTAGAATTTTTTACTTTTATTGTTACAAATTTAGATGAGCCCTCACCATCCGAAACAACTCTTTTTGCTAGATTTAATAAAAGTTTGTTCAAAGATATATCAAACTCATTTAATTTTTTATCTGTGTAATTATTAATCTGTTGATTATTTGCTTTACCAGTAGAAAAAATTGATATCATGTCATTCGTACTTGTATCACCATCGCAGCTTATAGCATTAAATGTTGTAGTAACATTTTTTTGTAATAATTTTTTTAAAATTTCATTAGAAAGGTCTGCATCAGTAAATATATAGCCCAATGTGGTTGCCATATTTGGCTGTATCATTCCAGATCCTTTTGCAACGCCATATATCTTGACCCTAGTGTTTCCAATTTTACACTCTTCCATAGCTAACTTTGGCTTGGTATCTGTAGTCATTATTCCCAATGCCGCTTTAGTCCAGATGTATTTATTTTGAGTATATTTAATTTGATTAATAAGATTTGGTATATTCTTTTTTATTATTTCATAAGGAAATGGTTCTCCGATCGTTCCTGTGCATCCAAAAATAACTTGTTGTGAGCTTATTTTTTCTGGATTGTTGTCATCTTCCCTCTGTTTGTCTGTTAATTTTGATGAAACAATGTCTGCAATTTTTTGCATAGATTGGTATCCTTTGACTCCTGTAAAAGCATTTGCATTTCTAGTGTTGATAACCAACGAATAAATCTTTTTAGTTTTTTGACTTAAATTCCATTTAATATTTTCAGATATAATTTTTGACTGGGTATATATAGAAGCAAAATTTGCACCATCTCTAAAGTAAAACATAACCAAATCATCTCTTGAGTTATTATACAAATTTGCTGAAATTGTTGATATTGCAACCCCATCTAAATGGTCAAGATTCTGGTAATCTCCCATCTTAGTGTTGTTTTTTTGAGAGGATAAAAAATTTTTAAAATTTATTCCCATTGTATTTAAAATATAAATTTAATAATTATATAAACGTTTATAATTATATAATAAATCAAAAACTAATGATTAATCCACTCAAATTTGTTTCTAAAATATTTAAATCAACTAATCAGAGGGAGCTAGATAGGCTTTCAGAAATAACAAAAAAGATTAATTCACTTGAAAACGAGGTAAAAAAACTCAAAGATTTAGAATTTCCAGAAAAGACTAAGGATCTAAAAAATAGACTTAAGAAAGGTGAGAATATCGATCTATTGCTTCCTGAAGCTTTTTCTTTAGTAAGAGAGGCCTCTAGAAGAACTAGGGGCGAAAGACACTTTGATGTTCAAATTATTGGCGGGATAGTTTTACATGAGGGTAAAATTGCAGAAATGAAAACTGGTGAAGGTAAAACACTTACAATAACACTTGCTGCTTATCTAAATGCGTTACATGAACGAGGTGTACATGTAGTTACTGTAAATGATTACCTTGCAAAAAGAGATTCACTAGAAATGGGTAAAATCTATAATTTTTTAGGTATTTCATCGGGTTATATAAATAATGATCAAGACGATTATGAAAGGAAAAAAAATTATAATTGTGATGTCACATACGCTACTAATAGCGAGCTTGGATTTGATTACTTAAGAGATAACATGAAATTTTCTAATAATGAAATGGTTCAGAGAGAACATTTTTTTTCAATTGTAGATGAAATAGACTCTTGCTTAATAGATGAAGCTAGAACGCCATTGATAATTTCAGGTGCTGCTGAAGATAAAACAAATCAATATTTAGCAATAGATGGTTTGATAAAAAGATTAAATAGTAAAGATTTTGAAATAGATGAAAAAGATAGAAATGTTTTACTTACAAATACTGGTATTAATAATGTTGAAAAAATTTTTACAAAAGCAGGAATTTTAAAGAATAATAATTTTTATGATCCAGAAAATTTATCTCTAGTCCATCATGTTAATCAAGCCTTAAGAGCAAATCATTTATTTACAAAAGGAAAAGATTACATAGTAAAAGATGGCTCATTAAAAATAATTGACGAATTAACTGGAAGAATTTTAGAAGGACGAAGATATGGAGATGGTCTACATCAAGCCCTAGAGGCTAAAGAAAAAATTGAAATTCAAGCTGAAAATCAAACTTTAGCATCAATCACATATCAAAATTACTTTAAACTTTACTCAAAAATATCTGGATGTACAGGTACTGCATTAACCGAGTCTCAAGAATTTTTTGAAATCTATGATCTATCAGTGATCGTTATTCCAACAAATAATCCAATGATCAGGAAAGATTTAAATGATCAAATATTTAGAACAGAAAAAGAAAAAAACTTTGCTATTATAAAAAAGATTCAAGAATGTCACTCTATTGGACAGCCATTACTTATCTTTACATCAAGTATAAATAAATCCGAAATTTATTCTGATCTTCTTAAAAAAGAAAAAATAAAACATTTAGTTTTAAATGCTAAAAATCACGCAAATGAAGCTGAAATAATTGCGAATGCAGGAAAAGAAAATTCTGTAATAATTACAACAAGTATCTCTGGAAGAGGGGTTGATATTCAGCTTGGTGGAAAAAAAGATTCACTTTCTAATGACAAAATAAATGAAAATAAAAACAAAATAAAAAATTTAGGAGGTTTATTTGTTATAGGAACTGAGAGAATGGAGTCTCGAAGAGTAGACAATCAAGCAAGAGGAAGATCTGGAAGACAGGGTGATGAAGGAAGTTCATTGTTTTTTGTGAGTCTTCAAGATGATCTAATGAGAATTTTTGGTTCTGAGTCTATGAATAATATTTTAGAAAAGTTGGGTCTTAAAGATGGGGAAAGCATAGATCACCCTTGGATAAATAAAGCTATTGAAAGAGCACAACAAAAAGTTGAAGCAAGAAATTTTGATATAAGAAAAACTCTAATCAAATTTGATAATGTTCTTAATGACCAACGTCATGTAATTTTTTCACAAAGAAAAAAGGTAATTTCTAGTGAAAACATATTTGAATATTCCGATGAATTTTTACAAGAAATAATTGATGATTTAATAAAACTTAAATCAAAAAAAATAAGTGAACCAAAAAATAATGAATTTGATAATAAAATTAGATCTATAATGGGCAAAAATTTTGATTTACAAGAAATTAAATCTTTAAATGAAATGTCTGGTAATGTAATTAGTGAAAAACTGAAAGAAATGTTCAAGACTTTAAGAGAAGAAAGAGTAAAAATATTAAGCCTTGAGCAAGCTAAGGAAATTGAAAAAAGAATATTTATACAATCTATTGATTTAAATTGGAAATCTCACATACAATATTTAGAACAATTAAGACAAGTAATTGGATTAAGATCATATGGTCAAAGAGATCCTTTAATTGAATATAAAAAAGAAGCTTTTGAATTATTTGAAAATTTATTAACTAAACTTAAATTAGATTTTATTACTATACTTCTTAATTTAAAAGTTAATATAGCCCCATTAAAAAAAGAGAGTGAAATCAAACAAAGAAATGTTGATCCTAAATATATTGGAAAAAAAATGAGTAGAAATGAGCCATGTTTTTGTGGCTCAGGCAAAAAATATAAACGTTGTTGTGGCGCTCTATAGTATTAAAAAAGATAAAATAGCTACTATGGCTAAAGTTATAAAAACTTTTATTTTATTATCTTTTAAAAATTGAACATCAAAACTAAACTTGTTCGTAGTTTTATTTAAATCACTGATTTCTTCTGGATTATCAATGAATCCTTTTTCTCTTCCAATTTTTAAAAATTTATTTTTTCTTTGTATTAAGATTTCATCTCCACTCATCCCATCAAATAAATTTAAATTCTGACTTAATGAAGTCTTAACATTTTCCAGTATTTTATTCTTATCTCTATGAGCTCCTCCAACTGGTTCATTAATAATTTCATCGATAATTTTTAAATTCAATAAATCTTTTGCTGATAACTTCATCGCTTCTGCAGCCTCTAGCATTTTTTTTGGATCTCTCCAAAGTATTGTAGCACATCCTTCTGGAGAAATTACCGAATAGATTGAATTTTCTAACATGATAACTTTATTGGATGAAGCCAATGCTATGGCTCCACCAGAACCGCCCTCGCCAATAATAATTGCTATAGTGGGTACCGTTAAGTTCATGCAGCATTCAATTGATTTCGCTATCGCCTCTGCTTGTCCTCGCTCCTCGGCCCCAACACCTGGATAAGCGCCAGGAGTATCAATAAAAGATATAATTGGAATTCCAAACTTGTTAGCTAAATTCATGAGTCTAATTGTTTTTCTATAACCCTCGGGTCTCATCATTCCAAAATTTCTTTGGATTCTATTTTCAAGATTGTCTCCTTTTTCTTGACCGATCACTAAAACAGATTTTTGTTCAAACTTTGCAAAACCTGCAATTACAGATTTATCTTCTCCATAGTTTCTATCACCAGATAATGAAATAAAATCTTCAAACAAGTTATCAATAAAAAATTTTGATTTTGGCCTATCTTCGTGTCGAGCAACCATAGTGGTCTGCCAAGGATCGAGGTTATCGTAAATTGTTTTTAATTTTAAATCAATTTCTTGCTGGATATTAGAAATCTTTTGAGTATCCACTTCAGAAAGTCCCTCCTCGTTAAAAGGGTCTTTTAGTTTTTCTAACTCATTTTCTAAATTTTTTATATCTGTTTCAAAATTGAGATAATTTTTCATATTAAATACTTATTGCATAAGTATGAAAAATGACAACAAAATGTCAATGCTACTATTAATTATTTGACTTAATTTTACTGTAGTTTTAAATAATATTTTATGACTAAAAATTATGAGAGTGTTAATAATCTAAAAGTTTCAAAAGAATTACTTTCTTTTGTAAATGATGAATTACTTAAAAATACAGAAATTACCCCTAAAAAATTTTGGGACGGATTTGATAAAGTTGTTCACGAATTAACTCCAAAAAATAATGAGTTAATAAAAATCAGAGAGGCTCTACAAAAAAAAATTGATAATTGGCATATTGAAAATAAAGGTAACAATATTGAAATCAATGAATATAAAAAATTTTTAAAGGGGATTGGTTATTTAAAAGAAGAAGGACCAGATTTTAAAATAGAAACTAAAAATGTTGATGAAGAAATTTCAAAAATAGCTGGACCACAATTAGTGGTGCCTATAATGAATGCAAGATATTCCTTAAATGCTGCTAATGCAAGGTGGGTAAGTTTATATGATAGTTTGTATGGAACAAACATAATTGAGTCAGATGAGGGGGGAAGCGAAAGATACGACCCACTTCGTGGTCAAGAAGTGATTAAATATGTTAGAGAATTTTTAGATAAAATCATCCCAATAGAAGGCACAAGCTGGAAAAATATTGCAGGACTTAAAATAGTTAATAAAAATTTAATAATTTCGAAGGATGATTATGAATATAAATTAAAAGATAAAGATAAATTTATTGGCCACAGGGGTGAAGCCAATAAACCTAATGCGATAATAATAAAGAATAACAACCTTCATTTTGAGATTATAATCAACCCAAAAGCATTTAGTGCTGCTCACGATATAGCTGGAATAAGTGATGTTATAGCTGAGTCTGCTATTTCAACAATATGTGATAACGAAGATAGTGTAGCTGCTGTTGATGGTGAAGATAAAATTGTATGTTATAAAAATTGGTTAGGATTAATGAAAGGTGATTTAAAAATACAATTTGAAAAAAATGGTAAAAATTTAGAAAGAAAATTAAACCCCGATCGGAGCTATATATCAAAAGATGGTAAAGGTTTAAAATTACATGGAAGAAGTTTATTATTAGTTAGAAATGTAGGTCATCTTATGACTAACCCTTCTATTCTTTTAAAAGATGGAAGTGAAGTGCCTGAAGGTATTATGGATGCATTTATCACCTCTGCTGCTGCATTACATGATTTAAAGAAAAAAAAAAACTCAAGAACTGGTTCTATTTATATTGTTAAACCAAAGATGCATGGCCCTGAGGAATGTGCATTTACAGATTTAATATTTACAAAAGTTGAAGAAGTATTGGGAATTACTCAGAATGTAATTAAATGTGGTATTATGGATGAAGAAAGAAGAACTTCTGCTAATTTGAAAGAATGTATTAGAGCTTTAAAAAATAGAGTTTTTTTTATCAACACGGGTTTTCTCGATCGAACTGGTGATGAAATGCATACATCAATGGAAGCAGGACCTATGATTAAAAAAGGTGATATGAAAACATCTAAATGGATACAAGCATATGAGAACAATAATGTAGATATTGGTTTAAAATGTGGATTTTCTGGAATCGCAGCAGTGGGAAAAGGCATGTGGGCTGCTCCAGATGAAATGAAAAAAATGATGGAAGAAAAAATAGGTCACCTTAAAGCTGGAGCGAATTGTGCATGGGTCCCATCTCCAACAGCAGCATCATTACATGCTCTACATTATCACCAAGTGGATGTTTTTGAAGTTCAAAAAAAGATTGCCTCAAGGTCACCAGCGAAATTGGATGACCTTTTAACAATTCCAATTGCTAATAGACCTAATTGGTCAGTTGATGAAATAAATTCTGAAATTTCTAATTCCGCTCAAACTTTATTAGGATATGTTGTAAGATGGATTGATCAAGGTATCGGTTGTTCAAAAGTTCCTGATATCAGCAATACTTTTCTAATGGAAGATAGAGCTACGCTTAGAATTTCATCTCAGCATATTACTAACTGGTTGCATCATGGGATAACTACAAAAATTCAAGTTACTGAAATAATGAAACAAATGGCCAAGGTTGTAGATAAACAAAATGAAAGAGATAAAAATTATGTCAAAATGAGCGATGATTTTGAAAATTCAATAGCTTTTAAAACTGCATGTGATTTAATTTTTAAAGGAAAGCAACAACCATCTGGTTATACTGAGCCTTTATTACATTTAAATCGGTTAAAAAAAAAATCTAATCAGAATTAGAATTTAAATTTGATCTAAATTTAAATGCTGAGTATAAAGTGCCGTCATCTAAACTTTCTATTTCACCTCCCACCGGAAGACCTTGTGCAAGTTTAGTAATTTTTGTTTTTGTGCCTTTTAAACTATCTTGAATATAATACGCAGTTGTTTGCCCTTCAACTGTAGCACTTGTAGCTAAAATTACCTCATCTATTTTTTCATTTTTTACTCTTTCTACAAGAGAGTCTATTAGCAATTCTTCTTTATTTTTTCCTACTGAAGATAGAGTTCCTCCTAAAATATGAAAATATCCTTTAAAAATATTAGAATTTTCTATAGACCATTTATCTGCAATGTCCTCGACTACACAAATTTTATTCAATTTTTCACTTTTATTTTCACAGTTCAAGCAGCCTGATATATTAGATTTCAAAGAGCCACATGAAAGACATCTAGTTACATTCTTAAATAGTTGAGCAAGCACATTAGCTAGTGGTTTTACGAGTGTATCTTTTTCATTAATTAATTTAAGTACTATTCGTTTGGCTGATTTAGGACCAAGACCTGGTAGCTTAGAAATAATTTTAATTAACTCTTCAATTTCTTTAATATCTTGCATTTATTAAAGAGGCCATTTAAAACCAGGGATACCGAATCCACCAGTGGCTTTTGTAATTTCTTCATTGGTTTTTGTCTTTAATTGAGATTTTGCATTATTATGCGCAGCTAAAATCAAATCTTCGACTATACCTTTTTCTTCCTTAAGTATTTCTTTTGAAATCTCGATTTTACACATCTCTCCCTCGCCATCTAATACTACTTTTACTGAATTCGACCCAGATATTCCTTCTGCTCTTATTTTTTTTATTTTTTCTTGGCTATCTTTCATTTTTTGCTCAAGTTCTTTTGCTTTATCTAAAATTTTTGAAAAATCAGTCATCTTTTTCTCCATCAATCTCTTTAAATTCAACTAATTCTATATCGGTAAATTTTTTTTTAATATCACCAAAAAATTTAGAATTTTTAAATTCAATTAATTTATCTTTTTGTTTCATTTTTTCTTGTTCTTTAATTGAATAATTCCCCTCAGTCTTAGAAAAGGAAATAATCCATCTTTGATTTGTCCATTCTAAAAGTTTTGCGGAAAGCTCCTTAACAAAATTTTTATCTAACTTTTCATTAAAAGAAATTTCTAATCTTTCCTTCTCAAACTTCACTAAATTGACATGATTTTCCAATTCATATTTTAATTTAATTTCTTTATGGTTAGAGCATAAATAAATTAAATCATTAAATGAATTGATTTTAATATCTTTTTTTTGAATTTTGTTTTCATTATTAATAATTTTATTACTTACTTCTTTCTGCTGAGCTACATTCTTCATCTGGCTTATAGCCTTTTTTTCAATTTGAGAATTTCTAACTATTTTTTCATTATCTTCTTTTTTAGAGTTTAAATCTATCTTATCCCTATCTGAAACTACTTTTTCATTTAAGTCTTTTAATCCAACTAAATAAATCAATCTTATTAAAAACATCTCTATAGACAAATTCTGATTCGCCACAACATCTAATTCATTCAAAGTTTTAATAGTAAACTGCCAAAAAATTATAAGAGTTTTATTATCTAACTTATTAGACAAATTTTTTATTTCTTCAAATTCCCTATCATTTAAATCAAAATTATTATTATCAGAAGATAAATGATTAATATTTTTTAGATAATATAAAATCTCTAAAAAATCATTAATAAATACTTTTGGTTCCACTCCTTGATCGTAAATTTTTCGATAAATTACTAATATTTCATTTTGTCTACCCTCAACAATTAGTTTAAATAAATCAATCAATTGCGACTTATCAAAGTAACCAAATATTTTTTGGGCTTGTTTTAAATCAAGTTCTTTACCCTCAGTTTTTGATAATAAACCTCTATCTAATAAAGAGAGCGCATCTCTAACAGAACCCTCTGAAATTTTAACAATTAATTTTAATGCTTCATCTGAGGCAAGGCCGTTTTCTTTCTTTGTAACTTCCTGTAAAAACTGAAATAATTCTGATGATTTTATTCTTGATAAATCAAATCTTTGACATCTAGAAACTACTGTTATTGGGATTTTTTTTATTTCTGTTGTAGCAAAAATAAATTTTATATAGTCTGGTGGCTCCTCCAGAGTTTTCAATAAAGCGTTGAATGCTTGTTTGCTTAACATATGTACTTCATCAATTATAAAAATTTTATATTTTGATGAACTTGGTCCATATCTAGAAAATTCAATTAAATCTCTTACATCATCCACACCAGTTTTACTTGCTGCATCCATCTCCAAAACATCTATGTGTCTAGAATTAGATATTGACAAACAATTATCACAGAAATTTTCCTCACAGATATTATCTATGCCATTTAAACAATTTAATGATTTCGCAACTATCCTAGCAATGGTTGTTTTTCCAACACCCCTTATTCCAGTGAATAAGTAAGCATTAGGTGCTTTGTCATTTTTGATGGAATTTACTATTGTTTCAACAATAGTCTTTTGGCCTATCAAATCTTTAAAAGTTTGCGGTCGATATTTAAGTGCTAAAACTTTATTATTTTTATTCATATGTTTTTATAGGAGACTAGAACCTGAATAACTGTCTCTACGATTGCTTCCGTTAAGATCTGGTCGGGTTCAAGCAGCATCCACCTCTAGCCTCCAAAAGTATTATAGCAGTAATAATTTCAGATCCACAAGAAAAGTTTAAATTTTATTTTTCTCTTAATTTGTCAGCTTCAAAAACACCTAGAACGTGAAAATCTTGACAGTGTAATCCTAATTCTTCCAGAGATTTTTGGACTTTAATCTCCTCAATATGTCCATCAAGATCACACAAAAAAAAGAATGAGTCGAAAGTATTTTTTTCAGGGTAACTTTGTAATTTTGTCAGATTTACACCATTAATTGCAAAACCACCTAATGATTGATAAAGCGCCGCGGGTTTACTTTTTAATTTAAATAAAAAAGAAGTAATATATTTTTTTTTCCTTTCATATTCTGGTTGAAAAATATTTTTTCCCATTATTAAAAATCTTGTTTGATTACCTTTCGCATTTTCAATATTCTTTTTAATTATTTCCAAACTATAAGTCTCTGCACTTAATGATGATGCTATTGCTGCTTTCGTTTTATCTTTATTTTTTGATACCATCTCTGCTGATCCAGCTGTATCTGCTCTTACATGTTGAACAAAATTATGAGACTTAATAAATTTAGAACATTGAGAAAGTGCCTGACCATGTGAATATACGTCTTTAATTTCTGAAATTTTAGCACCGTTAATACCTAACAAATTATGTTCAATTTTTTGAAAATATTCTGAATAAATATTTAATCTATATTCAAATATTAGATATTCGATTCCTATGTTTCCAGTTATTCTGTTCGACTCTGGAATAATAATTTTTGAAGTCGGGTCTTTAGAAGCATTTAAAAAACATTCATCAAAAGTCTTACATGGAATAATCTCTGATTTTGGCTCAATAGATAGAGCCGCCATATGTGAGTATGCTCCATATGTGCCTTGAAAAAAAATTTTAGTCATAGTGCTTTATATTCCATTATTTTTTTTATAGCTACGAAATCCTCTTTAGTATCTACACCTATTGGAGATGTTTTTGCAAGGGCCACATTAATTGAGATATTGTTGTCTAAAGCGCGTAGTTGTTCTAGTTTACTTTTTAACTCATTGGAAGACTGATCGTAAGAAACAAAACTTTTTAGTGTATCTTTTTGATAACAATATATACCTAGATGACGATAGATATTTTCATTATGGTCTAATACTTTTCTTGTAAAATTAAGTGCCAGTGGAAAATTAAAATTATTTAAATTTTCTTTTGTAGTGACCTTAACAACATTTTCATTGTTACATATTTTATTATCAAAAATTTTTGAAGCTAAAGTTCCCAATTGAGATTTGTTTTTTATCATTTTATTATTTAAATTCTTTATATCATCTGTATCCATTAACGGCTCATCTCCTTGAAGGTTCATTACTAAATCAATTTTTGAATTATCAAATTTTTGTAAAGCTTCGTAAATTCTGTCTGTACCTGTTTTGTGATGTTTTTTTGTCAAAATTGCTTGACCACCATTTTTTTTGACATCATCAATAATCTCCTGATCCTCTGTAGCAACCACTACTTCTCCAATATTTGCCTCTTCAGCTTTTTTAAAAACATGAGAAATGATTGATAAACCATTAATTTTAAGTAAAGGTTTGCCTGGTAACCTGGTAGCTGAAAGCCTTGAAGGAATTATAACTAATGTTTTCATTGGTCTTTTTTATTTATCATTACAATATAAACAGAGGCAAAATTGTACATTAAAATATGTAAGCAATTTTATGTTTATAGTGTTATACGTTCAAAATAATTTTATATAAAATGGATTCTTTTGAAATTAATAAAATAATAGCTGCCGTGCTAATGGTGGCGCTTCTTGTGATTGGTATTGGAAAGCTCTCTGATATAATATTTTATGTAGAAAAGCCAAAAACACCAGGTTATGTTGTAGAAGTTGAGCAAGCAGTGGCCGTAAATACTCAATCAACCTCCGAAGTAACTGCAGAAAAAGTTGATATAGCTGCTTTAATGGCTTTAGGAGATTTAGCAACTGGAGAAAAAGTTTTCAAAAAGTGTGCAGCTTGTCACTCGATTGTAAAAGGTGGAAAAAATAATATTGGCCCAGCATTATATAATGTTGTGGGAAGAGAAACTGGAGCAATAAATGATTACAAATATTCAAAGGCTCTTTCTGAATATGGAAAAAAATGGACCTTTGAAGAATTGAATGGTTATTTAATTAAACCAGCAAAATGGATTAAAGGCACAAAGATGGCTTTTGCTGGATTAAGAAAAGAAAAAGATAGAGCTTCCGTAATTTTATATTTGAATCAAAGTTCAGATAATCCTCTTCCATTACCTTAATTTCCCAAAACAATAAAGTAGTATAGATTTTTGAACATGCACTCTATTCAGAGCTTGTTGCCATACTTTCGACTTTTTACTTAAAAAAACTTTTTCATCGACTTCTTTTCCTCTTGGTAAACAATGTAGAAAAATACAATCTTTTTTTGCAAAACTCATTAATTTTTCATCAATTCTAAATTTTTTGAAATGACTTAGTTTTTTCTTTTTATTAACCCTATCATTCATTGAAATTACCTTATCAGAAAAGATAACATCAACGTCCTTAGCTGCTTTTTTAGGATCAACATAAAAAGAAATCTTATTTTTATTACCTTTGATATAATTCAAAATTTTTCTATTTGGTAAATATTTTTTTGGACTACCAACTTTTAATTCAAATGAAAACTTAATTGATGCGGCAATTAATGAATTTAATACATTGTTTGAGTCACCAATCCAAGAAATTTTCAATTTTGATATCGGTTTTTTTTTAATCTCTTCTATTGTAAAAATGTCTGATAGAATTTGTGTTGGATGTGAAGTCGGGCTTAAACCATTAATAATTGGTATCGATAAATATTTTTTAAATTCTTCTAATTTTTTATCATCATCTGTTCTTAACATGAAAGCATTTCCAAAATTAGACAATATTTTTGCTGTATCCTCAATACTTTCGGCTCCTTTAGATAAATGCAGCTCATCAGGTCTGAGTGTTAAAGTGCTGCCTCCAAGTTGTTTTATTGCAAGATAAAAACTTAATCTTGTTCTCAGACTGGATTTTTCAAACATTTGAATCAAAAGCTTTCCTCTTAGAGGTGGGTTTTTATCTACTTCTAAATTATTAAGATTTTTTCTAAGCTTTTTTCTTTTTTTTGCATCTGATAAAATTTTTCTTAAATCTTTTGATGGTATGTCTTTGATATTTATAAAATGTCTCATTAAGAATATTCTTGGCAAACTTTTTTGATTATCTTTAATGCATGATCGATCTCACTTTTTTTTACATTAAGTGGTGGTAAAATTCTTATTACGTTTTCAGCAGCTTTAATCGTAAGCAATTTATTATCCATAAGTTTTTTTATAAAATCTGTTTGATCTTTATATAATTGCAAACCAATTAAAAAACCTCTTCCTCTTATTTCTTTAATAATCTCTGGAAAATCTTTTTTAAGTTGATTTAGCTTTTTGTGAAAATATTGAGAATTTTTTTTGACGTTTTTTAAAAAGTTTTTTTTTGCTATTATATCTATAACTGTACTTCCAACTTTCATCGCAAGCGGATTTCCTCCAAAAGTTGAACCATGAGACCCTGCGGTCATACCTGACGCTACTTTTTTGTTCATTAAAACCGCACCAATTGGAAAACCACCTCCAATACCCTTGGCTATAGGCACTATATCTGGTTTTACTTTAGATCTTTCAAAAGCAAAAAAGTCTCCTGTTCTTCCAATACCACATTGAACTTCATCAAGTATCAATAATATTTTTTTTTTATCACATAATTTTCTTAATCCTTTTAAACACCAATCAGGTATTGTTTTAATTCCACCTTCTCCCATAATAGTCTCAACCATAATTGCTGCAGTGTTCTTTGTAATTAATTTCTTTAATCTTTTATGATCTCCAAATTTAAAATGGTCAAAACCACCAATTTTAGGGCCAAATCCTTCTGTCATTTTTTTTGAACCACTCGCGTGAATTGCAGCTAAAGTTCTTCCATGAAACGAATTTTTTATACAAATTATTCTATTTTTTTTTGTTTTTCCTATCGAGAAAAAATATCTTCTAGCTACTTTAATTGCAGCCTCAGTCGCTTCTGTTCCACTATTTTGAAAAAGTACAAAATCTGCAAAAGTATTTTTTACTAATTTTTTTGCTAAAATCTCACCTTCGGGAATTATAAATGCATTTGAAACATGCCAAAGCTTTTTTGATTGTTGATTTATTGTTTTATTTAGCTTGGGATGAGCGTGTCCTAATGAATTAACTGCTATGCCTTGTATAAAATCTAAATATTTATTACCACTAACAGAATAAAGATAACTGCCTTTGCCTCTTTCAAAAGAAATTTTTTTTCTATTATAATTTTTTGCCAAATAACTCATAATTTTAAAATAATTAAAACTTCTATTTATTAAATTATTAAATACAAGTTAGGATTGAAAAGATAATAACTTTATCCATCTATTCTTGTTGATAAGTATCAATAATTACTTGTTTATTTAAAATTTATAACAGTATATTGTGTTTATAAAATAATTTAACACATAATGTAGATATTTATGAGCTGGACTGATGAAAAAGTAAATAAGCTTAAGGAATTATGGGGTAAGGGAAAGACAGCAAGTCAAATCGCTGAAATAATTGGTGGAATTAGCAGAAATGCTGTAATTGGTAAGGCGCATAGATTAAATTTATCTGCAAAAATTAAGAATAGACCTCACAATTTTAAAAAAATTGGTGACAGCTCAGAATTAAATCATAATGAAAAACAAAAAAGAGGAAGAAGAAGTCGTTTTAAATCTTTAATTATTGAAAAAGATTTTGAACCTGAAAATCCAAAACAACTTGAGGAACTTGATGAAAACTCATGCAAATGGCCGATTGGGCATCCTGATGAAAAAAATTTTTACTTTTGTGGACGTTCATCACTCAAAGATTTTTCGTATTGCAAATTACATCTCTTATATGCATATCAACCAAAAGGCAAAAAAGATGACCATACTGAAAAAGAAGATGTGCCAGAATTTATAGAAAAAAAAATTAAATCTGCTTAAATTTTATTTATAAGTTGGTTTTTTTTGAGAATTGACCACCTTCTCTCCACATATAACTGTACTTTTCAACTTCTATCTTAAAAAATTTTTTTGCCGGAACACCTATGCTTGAATTTGTAGCATAATTTTTTGAAATAACATTATCATACTTGAGAAGTGTTAGTTGATCAGTGGTTAATAATGGATTAGGCATAAGTTCAAATATTTTAGCAGTTATTTTTGCTACAAAAAGTGGAAATGGTAGAAAAAACCTTTTTTTACCAATAGAATTTAGTAGGATAGTCAATATTTCTCTAAAAGAAAGAATTTCAGGCCCAACGCACTCTATTATTTTTGAATTAATATTATTGTTAATTATATTATAAATAATATCTGTCATATCAGAACAATGAATAGGGGAAAATCTTGTGTTCCCATTATAATATAAAGGAAAAATTGGTAGTCTATTTAAAAGAGTCATAAAGGTTGTAGAAAAATTATCATCTACAGAATAAACAACTGATGGTCTAAGAATAACAGATTTATTAAAATGTCGAAATACATTTCTCTCACCCGTCAATTTACTGATCGCGTATTTTGAGTCTACTGCTTTATCAATACCTAAAGCTGAAACATGAATAAATTGGTTAATTTTATTTTGATGACATAATTTTGCTAATATCATGGGAAAATTAGCATGAATATTATTGAAAGAATTTTTTTTACCCTTTTCAAACAAAATTCCTATTAAATTAATGCAAATATCCGCCTTTGCTAAAAGTAGATTAATTTCTTTTTCATCAAACGGATTTGCTTCAACAATATCAATATATCCAGCATTGGCTTGGGTTTTAATAAAATTTCCTTTAGTGTGTGCATTGCGGGTAATTACAGTAACTTTATAATTATTTTTAGCCAACTTTCTAATCAAATTCCGACCTATTTGACCTGTCCCGCCAAAAATTAGACAATTTTTTGCTTTCATATATATATAACTAAAAATGAATATTGATATTAAGCTTCATAAGACTGATTTACCAGATGATTTAGAATTAGGCAATGTAATAGCTGTAGATGGTGAGTTCATGGGGCTTGATGTAAAAAGAGATCCGCTCTGTTTAATTCAAATTTCTACTGGAAATTCCGACGCACATATTGTTCAACTTGATCGATCAAATTATAAGGCACCAAATTTAACTAAAATTCTTGAAAATGATAAAATAAAAAAAATTTTTCATTATGGTAGAGCAGATTTAGCACATATCAAATATTATTTGAAAATAGATACAAATAATATTCAAGATACAAAAATTGCTTCTAAACTTGCTAGATCATATTCTGATAATCATTCCCTTAAAACACTTATTAAAGAATTTAAAAATATAGATATAAGTAAACAGTTTCAAAACTCGGATTTCGGAGGTGAGTTAAATAGTGCTCAACTTAAATATTGTGCAAATGATGTTATTTATCTTCATGAAATCCATACAAAATTAGAAGAGATCCTTATTAGAGAAAATAGAATAAATCTTTATAACGAATGTCTAAAATTTTTGAAAACTAGAGTTGATTTAGATCTTGCTCAGTTTAAAGAAGATATATGGTCTCACTAAAAATGAATAAAAAATCTTTAAAAGGTATTGCCACAGAGGTAATTGATTTAAAAATTAATTCTTTAAAAATATTAAAAAAATCCATCAATAAAAATTTTGAAAAAGCTGTAAATGCAATAGTTGAGTGTCAGTCAAAAATTATTCTATGTGGTGTTGGTAAAAGTGGATTAATCTCAGCAAAAATTGCATCAACTCTTTCATCTGTCGGTAGCCCGGCTTTCTCATTATCAGCAAATGATTGCTTACACGGAGATCTTGGTAGCATAACAAAGAAAGATGTTCTAATACTAATTAGCAACTCTGGCAAGTCTGATGAAATAATTCCTATTATTAAATTTGCTAATAGAAATAAAATAAAATTGATTGGTATTGTATCGAAAAAAAGTTCTTTTCTTTATAAAGCATCGGATATTAAAATTTTACTCCCAGAAGTAAGAGAGTCTGGCCTTGGTATAGTTCCTACATCAAGCACAAGCATTCAATTAGCTATAGGAGACGCTTTAGCGATTGCTGCTCTAAAAAAGAAACAATTTAGTAAATACGACTTCTCTAGATTGCACCCAGGAGGCAATTTAGGAAAACAACTTAAAACGGTCGGCGATGTAATGACTTCAGGAAATAAAATTCCATTTATAAATGAAAATAAAAATATGAAAGAAGCTTTAAAAATTATTTCGAAAAAAAAACTTGGAGTAGTAATTGTTCAAGATAAAAATAAAATTACAACTGGCATAATTACAGATGGAAATGTAAGAAAATTAAGACAAAAAAATATAGATTTTCAAAAAACTATTGTAAAGAATGTGATGACAAAAAACCCTATTAATATCAATATTGACACATTGGCAATCAAAGCTTTAAGAATAATGAATGAAAAAAAGATTACTTCACTTTGTGTTTATAAAAATACAAATAAGAATAAAACTACAGGATTAATTCATATACATCATATACTTGACGCAAACATTGAGTAAATGAAAAAAAAAATTTTTATTCAAATACTACTTTTACTATTAATTCTTTTACTTTTTTTATTTATCTATCAAAAATATTTCAAAGAAATACCTGAAAGGAAAAATCAAACAATCAAAAAAGAAAATATTAAAAGTGAGAATAAGCTAATAAATATAACATATGAGTCAATTGATGGTGCTGGCAGGAAATATATAATCAACGCAGAAACCGGTACTCTTGACGATGATAAACCAGAAATAATTTATATGTCTGATGTAAGAGCAAAAATCATTCTCCTAGATAAAAGTGTAATTTATATTAATTCTCTTAAAGCTGAATACAATAACGTTAATTATGACACAAAATTTGAAAATAATATAAGATTGAGGTTTTTGGAGAATGAAATTCATTGTGATAATCTGAATATTTTTTTTAAAGACAATTTACTTGAAGCATATAAAAATTTAACTTATAAAAACTTAGATATTATTATGAAAGCAGATAAAGTAGAAATTGATTTATTAACAAAAAATTCAAGAATATTTAATTTTAATGAGAATAAAGTTCAAATAAAAAAAAAATCGAATGGCAATAATTAAGAAATTTAGAATTAAATCTTTTAAAAATATAAAACCAATAATCAAACTAGAAAAAGTTAGCTTTTCTTTTAAAACAAGACCAATACTTGACTCAATAAGTTTTAAACTTAACCAAGGTGAAATTTTAGGACTATTGGGTCCAAATGGTGTTGGAAAATCTACTATTTTTAATCTAATAACTGGACTTTTAAAACCCAATTTTGGTTCAATTATAATTGATAATACAGATGTTTTAAATTATCCAATTGCTGAGAGGGCTACCACATTTAAATTAGGTTATGTGCCACAATATGGTGGTTATTTTCATGATCTTACTTTAATGCAAAATCTTAGAGCAATTAGTGAAATTCAAATCGCAGATAACAAGACGAGGACTAATACAATAGAAAAAATGATATCAAAGTTTGAATTTGACTCCATTATAAATATTCCTGCAAAATTTTTATCAGGTGGACAAAAGAAAAAATTAGTAATTGCTTTGGCATTATTAAATAATCCAAAGGTTTTGCTTCTAGATGAGCCATTTGCGGCTCTAGATGTATTGACAATCAAAATGCTAAAAGAACTCATTGTAAACCTTCAATCTCAAGAAAAAATAAGTATCTGCATTTGTGATCATCAAGCTCGTGATCTTCTATCATGCGTTGATAGTGCCATCATTCTATCTAATTGCAAAATAATTGCAAAAGGAACTCCTGCTGAACTAGTAAGTGATGTTAAGGCAAAAAATGCTTACTTTGGTGATTCATTTAAATTTAATTAATCTTAATGCCAAATATTTTCGTAATTAAAAAAAAAATCAAGAATTTTAATAACAAAATTATTACTGTAAGTGGGGATAAAAGCCTAAGCATCCGATGGGTTCTTTTTGCATCTTTAGCAGAGGGAAAATCAAAATCATCAAATTTGCTTGTTTCAGAAGATGTTAAAGCTTCTATTCAAGCTATTAAAAAACTAGGAATAAAAACAAGACTAAGGAAGAATTCTTGTGAAATTCATGGAAAAGGTTTGAGTGGATATAATTATAAAAATAATATTATCATAAATGCAAAAAATTCTGGAACGTTAGGAAGATTAATTTTAGGACTTTTGGTCAACTCTGATAAAAATATTAAGTTGATAGGCGACAAAAGTTTATCAAAGAGGGATTTTAAAAGAATTTCTAAACCTTTAGAAAAATTTGGAGCAAAATTTAAACTTACAAAAAACAAATATCTACCGTTACGAATTTTGGGGACTAAGAATTTGAAACCAATAAATTATTATGAGAAAAAAGGATCTGCTCAAGTGAAAAGTAGTTTGATATTTGCTGCCTTAAGAACTAACGGCACTACTTTTATAAAAGCGAAAAAATCTAGAAACCATACAGAATTATTATGCAGATATCTTAATCTTCCTGTTACAGTCTTAAGAAAAAAAAATTTTGACATAATAAAAATAAAAAAAGCAAAAAAAATTAAACCACTAAATTATAACATTCCTGCAGATATTAGCTCTGCTGCTTTTTTTATAGTTCTTACTTGTTTAAAAAATAATTCCTCAATGACAATAAAAAATGTCAATATAAATTCTTCAAGGATTGGTGTAATTATAATATTAAAAAGGATGGGTGCTAAAATTATTTTTAAAAATAAAAGAAAATATAAAGGCGAGACGATAGCTGATATTTTTGTAAAGGGCACAAACAGTCTAAAACCAATTAATTGTCCAGAAAACTTAAACAGTAGTTCAATTGATGAATTTCTTTTAATTTTTTTGGTAGCCGCTAAAGCAAATGGTGTTTCATTTTTTAAAAGTTTAAGTGAACTAAATAAAAAAGAAAGCCCAAGGTTAAAATGGGGTTCTAAGATATTAAACTTAATGGGTATTAAAACAAAACTATCAAATAATTCTATCAAAATTTTTGGAAATCCAAAAATTAATATTAAAAAAAAGATAATCATTAAAGATTATCTAAAAGATCATAGAGTATTTATGTCTTCGGTTATCGCTGCTTTGTCTTTTGGTGGTCATTGGCATATACATGACAAAAATTCAATCAATACTTCTTTCCCAAATTTTTTGAGAATTTTAGGGGAAATTCAAAAATGAAAGTTAAAAAAAAAAAAATAATTAAGATTGCAATTGATTCCCCTGCTGCTGCTGGTGCGGGTACTCTTGCAAAAAAAATATCAGCCCATTATAATTTATATTACTTGGATACAGGTAAAATTTATAGGCTAATTGCCTATCTAAAAATTAAATTTCCCAAAAAGTTTAATGATAAGTTTATAAGAAAAAGTATTCAACAACTTAAAAGAAATGATCTTAATAGCAAAAAATTAATTTCAGATAAGGTAGGAACTGAAGCATCAATAATTTCAAAAAAAAAAAATATTCGAAAAATGGTATATTCTTTTCAAAGAAATTGTGCATATAAGCCACCACGAAATTTCAATGGATCTTGCCTCGATGGAAGGGACATTACTTATAAAATTATTCCTGATGCTGACTTTAAGTTCTTTATTACAGCCAGTCTTAAAACAAGAGCTTTTAGAAGATACAAAGAATTAAAGGAGATAAATAAAAAAATCAAATACAGCGAAGTACTAAAAAGTATCAAAATACGCGATAAAAGTGACTATAATCGTAAAGTTTCTCCACTTAAGAAAACCAAAGATTCGGTATTGATTAACACAACAAAGTTATCTAAAAGTTCCTGTTTTTTAAAAATTAAAAAAATTATAGACAGGAAATTAAAAAATTAATGGAAATTTATAAAGATCTATCAAGCCCAGCATCAAAAGAATTCGAAAAATTACTCAACAGTCAATTATCTAAATCCAAAATTGAAGAGGGAAAAATTATTGAGGGCAAAATTAATAAAATAACTGAAAAGTTTGTTTTTTTATTTGTTGAGGGATTAAAGAGTGAACCGGTCTTAGATATAAATGAATTAAAAAACATGGGCCTATCAGAGAAGATTAAAGTTGGTGAAAAAATTTCTGTGTTATTAGAAAAAATTGAAGATAAAAATGGTGAAGTAATTGTTTCTGCTTCCAAAGCTCAAAAAATAAAAGGCTGGGATAAGCTTGTTGAAGCATATGAAAAAAATGAACCTATAATGGGAAAAATTACATCTAAATGTAAAGGTGGTTGTATTGTTGAACATATAGATACTGGATCTTTGATGTTTCTACCTGGGTCTCAAATAAGTGATAAACCACTAAAAGATATAAGTCATCTAATGAACGAACCACAAAAATTTGCATTAATTAAGTTAGATAAAGTTAGAGGTAATGCATGTGTTTCTCGTAGGGAAATCATCTCAAATTTTAAAAAGGAAGATAAAGCAAAAATTATTGAAAGATACAAAGTAGGTGACATTATAAAAAATGCAGAAGTTAAAGGCTATAGTACCTTTGGATGTTTTTTCAATGTAAACGATGAATTAGATGTTTTGGTTCATTTACAAGAAATTTCTTATTCAAGAGTTAATCATCCAGATGAGGTTTTTAATATAGGAGAAAAACACGATCTTAAAGTGATTTCAGTTGACATGGAAAAACTTCAAGTTGGTTGTTCTGTAAAACAATTATCACCAGATCCTTTTGAACATATTGAAAATTATGAACTAAATAAAATTTATAAGGCTAAAGTTATGAAGATTATGGATTTTGGTGCTTTTTGTGAATTAGAACCGGGGTTAACTACTCTGCTTCACTCAAGTGAACTTAGTTGGTCAAAAAAGAATGTATCGGCAAAAAAAATGTTTAATATTGGAGATGTTATAGATTGTGTTATTACAGAAATAGACAAAGATAAGCGAAGAGTTGCTATTTCTCACAGATTAACAAAAGAAAATCCATTTGAAACTTTTGAAAAAAAACACCCTGTTGATACTATTGTAGAAGCTGAAGTTGTAAATAAAAATGAATACTCTCTGTTTGTAAAAGTCAAAGATATTGATGTAGATGCTTTCTTGCATTGTAATGATTTAACATATTTTAATAATGGTGAGGAAGAACTATCAAAATTCAAAAAGGGGGATAAAATAAAAGTAAAAGTTTTAGAAATAAAGGCCTCTGAACAAAAAATAAGGGTTGGATTGAGACAAACACAATCTGATCCTTTTGACTGGTTTAAAGATAAAAAGATTAATCAAACAATAACAGTTAAAATTATATCAACAGATAATAAGGGATTAATAGTAAGACCTGAGGGTTGTGAGATGGATTTTATAATAAAAAAATCTCAAATTGCAATTAATGCAGCTGATGCTCGTCCTTCCAGATTTACAGGAGGGGAAAAAGTTGATTGTGCAATTGCTGAGCTAGATATGTCTAAAAGAAAGGTTTCACTAAGTATGAAACTTCTTGAAGAAATTGAGAAAAAAGAAGCTCTCGACAAATATGGTGCAGAAGGATCTGGAAAAAACCTTCCTTTTTCATCTCTATCGGAAGAACTAAAAAAAAAAGGTGAAGATAAAAAATAAATAATTAAAATAGAGTTTAATTTTGTCTATTGTTAAATCTAAACTTTTAAGCCAATTATCAAAAAATTATCCAAATTTTTTAAAAAAAGATTTAGAAAAATTTATCAATATAATTTTAAAAGAAATCAAAGATACTCTCAAACGGGGTGAAAGAGTAGAATTTAGAGGTTTTGGTATTTTTTCATCAAAAATTCAAAAAGCGCGAATATCAAGAAATCCAAAAACAGGAGAAAAAGTTAATACACCAGCAAAAAAAACTATTCACTTTAAAATGTCTAAAGAAATGTTTAATAAATTAAATAATGAAAAAGAATAAAATTTTTGTTGCATGTGACACATCAAAAGTTTCCAAAGTAAAAGAAATAATAAAAAAGACACAAAACTCTAAAATTAAATTTGGTTATAAGTTTGGATTAGAGTTTCTAAATTCAAAAAATGGGAGAAATTTTTTATCTAAATTAAGGAATAAAATTACTTTTGTAGACCTTAAACTTCACGATATACCTAATACATGTGTTTCAACAATAAAAGCAATAAAAGATTTAAAGATAAATTATTTGACTATTCACATAAGTAGTGGACTAAATACTTTAAAAGCATGTAAAAAAGTTTCAGGAAAAATTAAATTAACTGGTGTTACAATTTTAACTTCTTTAAATAACAAATCACTCAAAGAAATTGGATTCAACAAACAAATAGAAAAATTAGTTCTTCATCAGGCAAAATTAGCCAAAAAAGCAAATCTTGATGCTATTGTGTGCAGCCCTAGAGAAGTAT
This sequence comes from uncultured Pelagibacteraceae bacterium, assembly GCA_902626725.1. Classification (GTDB taxonomy): domain Bacteria; phylum Pseudomonadota; class Alphaproteobacteria; order Pelagibacterales; family Pelagibacteraceae; genus Pelagibacter. The sequence continues at coordinate 104,747 of CACOGI010000001.1, read as the reverse complement.
CTCTAGTCCGAAGAGTTTTCAAAAAAGAAATTATTACCCCTGGAATACGATTAAATTCTAAAACTCACGATCAAAAAAGGGTTTTAACACCAAAACAAGCTTATAAGAATGGAAGTGACTGGTTAGTTTTAGGAAGACCTATTACCAAAGGTAATATAAAGAAAAATATTTTATTATTAATTGATCATTTAAATCGATGATCTTAAAAACTAAAATCTGTGGAGTCTCTGATTCAAAAACTTTAAATTATATTGTTAATCATAATTATCCACCTCAATTTATAGGTTTTGTTATAAATTACCCAAAATCAAAAAGGTATGTTGAAATAAAAAAACTTCAGGAATTATTAAAGATTAACAAAAGGAAATCCTTTTATGTTGCGGTATTAGTTAACCCTCAAAATGAATTTCTTGAAAAAATTAAAGATTTTCCATTTGATTATTATCAACTCTACAACTGCAATTTTGAAAAAATTCAATTAATTAAAAAAAAGTATAACAAAAAAATAATAACAGCTTTTACTATTAATAATTATAAAGATTTTGAAAATTTTGAAAGTTTTAAAGATGTAACTGATATTTATCTGTTTGACAGCAAAGGTTACGAAAAAAGTATGTCTTTTGATCACTCATTAATTGAAAATATTAATTTTGGTAAGGAAGTTATGCTAGCAGGAAACATACAAATTAATGATGATCTTGAAAAAATTAAAAAAATAGCAGATATTATTGATATATCAGGAGGACTAGAGACCTTAGGATTAAAAGATATTTCCAAAATAGAAATTTTCTTAACTAAAATAAAAAGAATGAATGATGAAACTTAAAAAAAATATTCCCCTAATAGATCAACATGACAAATTTGGATTTTGGGGAGGTAAATTTGGTGGAAGTTTTATTCCTGAAACTCTAAAAAAACCTGTAGAAGATCTTACAAAAGAATTCCAAAGGCTAAGAAAAAACAAAAAATTTATTAAAAAAAGAGACTATTATTTTAAAAACTATATTGGTTCTCCTACATCATTTGTCAAATTGGAAAATTTATCTAATCATTTAGGAGGGGCTCAAATTTGGGCTAAAATTGTTTCTGAGGCAAATGGTGGAGCTCATAAAATATACAATGCGACAGTGCATGCATTAATTTGTAAAGCTATGGGTAAAAAATACATAGTTGGAGATACAGGTGCTGGATATGCAGGAAAAATGTTAAGTATGGCTGCAAAAAAATTTGGTCTAAAATGTAAAATCTTTATGGGCGCAAAAGATATCAAGCGTCAAAAACCTAACTGCGATGCAATGAGAAAAAATGGTGCAGAAATTGTACCTGTTTATTCTGGAAGTCAAACTTTAGTGGACGCAGTGAGTGAGTGTATGAGATATTGGGTCTCGAATTGTGATAATACTCACATGTGTGTAGGATCTACAGTTGGCCCCAATATTTTTGTTAAAATTTGTGGATGGTCTACCACCCAAATTTCAAGAGAGTTAAAAAAACAACTAATGAAGGAATTTAAAAGAATACCCAAAAAGATTAAGCTTATAAATTGTGTGGGCGGAGGGAGTTCAGCTTATGGTTTTTGGAGTGAGTTTATTGACTATAATAAGAAACAAGTAGAATTGATAGGAGTAGAGGCTGGAGGACCTCAAAGATCAAAATTGCATGCAGCACCCTTAAGTAAAAATGCAAAAATTGGAATTCTGCATGGTGCAGCTTCATATGTTTGTCAAAATAATGAGGGTCAAATTCATGAAACAGAGTCAATAAGTGCTGGATTAGATTATCCTGGTGTCAGTCCAATACATTGTTTTTTAAAAGATACCAAAAGAGCAAGGTATACTTATGCAAATGATGAGGCAGCTCTGAATGCATATAAGTTAGTAACTAAATTTGAAAAAATTAATCCTAGCTTAGAACCAAGCCACGCATTCGCTGAAGCTATAAGGATCGCACCAAAATTTAGTAAAGATACAATTATAATAGTTAATTCTTGTGGCGATGCTAAAAAAGATAGAGATATTTTAAAAGAAAGATTAGGTAAAAATTAATGGAAAATTCATTAATTAGTCAATCATTTAAAAACGCTAAAAAAGAAAAAAGACCAGCTTTATTAACATATATAGTTGCTGGTGATAATTCTAAAAAAAAATCTTTAGAAATTTTGAAATCTATTTCAAATTATGCAGATATCTGTGAGTTAGGATTTCCACATAACACGCCCATTGCAGATGGTGGTCAAATTCAAACTAGTGCCTACCGTGCAATTAAAAATGGAATTAAGATAAATGATATTTTTTCAATCGTTAATAAATTTAAAAAGTTTAAAAAAAATAAACCAATTATTTTAATGGGCTACTATAATATGATTTATCAATATAATGAGGATAAATTTATAGCTAAATGTAAAAATTCAAAAGTTGACGGTTTAATTGTTGTAGATTTGCCTCATCCAGAAAACAAATCTTTTGCAATTAAATGCAAAAAAAGTGGGATTAATTTTATACAACTTATTTCACCAACCACTTCAAAATTAAGATTAAAAAAAATAATCAGCGATTCTCATGACATGATTTATTATATAAGCATGTTATCTACAACTGGTGGAAAACTAAAAGTTTCTTCAAAAAAGATAATCGCTGAATATCGTAAAATTAAAAATCATAATAAAACTAAGAATGTTGTTATAGGATTCGGGATCACAGAAAAAACTATTAAATCGCTTAAAAAAGCTGATGGATTGGTAGTAGGAAGTGCGATTTGTAAAGAAATAACTAGATCAATTAAAAGAAGACAAAATGTCGTCACAAATGTTACTAATATTGTGAAAAGATTAAAAAATAAAATTATATGAATTGGATAACTAAAATAATTAAAGCAGGTGAAAAAATTAAATCTGCTATTCATAAAAGAGCTTCTAAGGAAGATATAGCCAGCAGTGACTGGACATCTTGTTGTAAAGGACCAATTTTAAAAAAGGATTTAGAAAAAAATCTTTGGGTCTGCCCTGATTGTAATAAACATCATCGTATAAAACCAAAACAAAGATTTGATATTCTTTTCGGAAAAAATAATTATGAAATATTCAAAACTCCAATTCCAAAAGATGATCCTTTAGATTGGACAGACTCAAAACCATATAAAGATAGATTAAAAAGTGCTAGAAAAAAAACTGGACTAAATTGTAGTATGGTTGTCGCATCAGGATCTATTAATAATATTAAAATTACTGCTATAGCGTCAGACTTTGAATTTATGGGTGCAAGCATTGGAGCTGCGGAAGGTGAGGCTTTTTTATTTGCAGCACAACATGCCCTTGAACATAAACAACCCCTCTTAGTAGTTTCGACTGGAGGAGGAATGAAAATGCAAGAATCGTTATTTTCGTTGTCCCAAATGACTCGTTCGACTCTTGCGATTAATGAAATTAAATCTCAAGGTCTACCCTACCTGGTTTTATTAACTGATCCAACTGCCGGTGGAATTACAGCCTCCTACGCAATGTTAGGTGACATACACATCGCTGAGCCAGGTGCTTTAATTGCCTTTGCAGGTGCCAGAGTCATTCAGGGAACTGTAAAAGAAGAATTGCCTGAAGGTTTTCAAAAAAGTGAATATGTAGAAAAAACTGGATTTGTTGACTTAATAGTGGAAAGAAAAGATCTTTCGGAAAAAATAGGAACTTTATTATCAATATTGTTAAAGAAAAATTCTGTTATAAGCACTGTAGACAATGAAACTACAGAAAATACTCAGCCGCTTTCAAAGGTTGCATCCTAAAGAAATAGATCTCAGTTTAGATCGTATTAAAAGTCTTTGCAAAAAGTTAGGAAATCCTCAAGATAAAATAAGAGCATTTTCTGTAGTCGGTACAAATGGCAAACATTCAACAATAAATGCAATTTTTTCAATTTTAAAAGAAGCAAAAGTTCAATGTAATATTTATACAAGTCCGCATATTCAAAAAATTAATGAAAGATTTATCTTTAATAACCAAGAATTAAATGATGACGAACTAGCAGATCTTTTTGAAAAAGTAGAGGAAATAAATAACGATGAACCTATTACTTTTTTTGAAATTTTATCAGCATGTTTTTTTTATAAGGCAGCTCAGTTCTCTAATAATATAAATTTAATAGAAGCTGGTTTGTTTCATAGATTTGATGCAACTAATGTTTTAAAAAATAATTTAGCTAGTGTTGTGTGCTCAATAAGCGAAGATCACCTTGACTGGTTACCAAAAAAGCAACAAACAATCAAACAAATTGTATTTGAAAAAACATCAACACTTTTGAATTCAAATATTATTGTATCTAAACAAAATTCTGAAGAAACTACAAAGTGTATAGAGAAAACAATTTCAAAAAACCTTTCAAATAAGTTTTTTTTCAATAAAGATTTTAGTTATTCAAATAAAGAGAATGGTTTTTTTTATTATGAAGATAAATTTGGAGGGTTAAGACTTCCTTTACCTAATATCCTGGGGGAATTTCAATTAGAAAATATTTCTACTGCAATAGCAACCTTGAGGATGACTAATATTAAAATCAAAGATGATGATATTAAAAAGGGTATAACAAAAATAAAAAGCATTGGTAGACTTCAAGAGATTAATTCTGGAAAACTAAAAGAACTTGTAAAATATAATCGTTTGTTACTAGATGGTAGTCATAATGAAGATGGAGCAAGAGTTTTGAATGAATATCTTCAAACTTTGAATTGCAAAAAACATGTCATTTTGGGAATGATGGCTAATAAAAATCATGAAAAATATATAAGTTATTTTAAAGATATTTCTTCTCTAACAACAATTGATATACCTAATCAACCTAATGCAATGAGTGGAAAAAAATTAAAAGAAAAATTTCAAAATTTTCCAAACATTCAATATAAAGAAAGTTTAGAAACAGCTATAAAATCAGTACCTCTTGAAAAAAACGATTTATTAATTATAACAGGGTCTTTATATCTAAGCGGAGAATTTTTAAATTTGAATTAAATATTTTTATCTAAAAATTCTTTCATATTGCTTTCAGGAACACCACCAACTTTTCTATCTACCTCTACACCCTTTTTATAAATTATAACTGTTGGTACTCCCCTTACCCCTGCAGCACTTCCAGTGTTTATTCCACCATCTTCAATATCGGCATAATAAAAACCTGCTTTATCTTTATATTCATCAGCCAACTTGTCCATAATTGGTTTTAAGGCTTTACAAGGACCACACCACGCAGCACTGAACTGAATTACTGAAATATCTTCATTTTTGATTTTGCTGTCAAAATCGTCATCTTTAAAATTTATAAGCATATATTCTATCTATAATTATTATCTTCAAAGTCAACTATGCTATTTCGTATTTTTTTTCAATTGACATAATAAATTGATTAATTTCGTCTAGTTTTTTTAATTCTTCTTCGTCATCTCTGTTAGAAGCTTGGTCTCTCAAATAATCAATTTCTGTATAAGCCATATTAACTGTTTGCCACTTTTCTTTATTTTTACTTAGTATCCTTCTCGCAATTTCACTTTTGATATTTTTATATAAATCTGGTGGCAAAATTTGAGGAGCTTCTTGATAGATAATTTTTTGACCGAACCAGCTACATCTTTTATCCTGAAATTTATCTAATAATCTTAACTTCTCTTCCCAAGAAGAACTATGCCAAGTTTTAAAAAGCGCTGTATCTTTATTAGGTACAAATTTTTCATATAAAGTTTCCTCTGGCAGTAAATCTTCTTGGGTTTTGTTTTGTTCTTTTTCCTCTGCCACCTCTCTATTTATAGTTTGAATATTTTTACAAAAGTTTTCATTGTTTCTAACTAAATTTGCTCTTTTTTTAATTGTTTCTAAATCTATATCCGAATATGGCTTTTGTTTAAAAGCAAACTCTTTATCTAAAACTACCGGAGCTTTATTTGTTTTTAAAACTCTTAAAGCCTTCGGACTCATTTTTTTTAGAACATCTTTAAGTTGATTAATTGGTAAATTCAATAATGGCTCTGGATCTCTACGACAATCCCATAAATATCCCCATGATGCATATGAAGGATGAAAACAATGATTTGGATGTAATGTGCTAGCCAAATACATCATATTCCTTCCCTTTACATTCTCAAAAATTGAATATATCCCATCAGTTTTTAAAATAGTCTCTACACTTGATTTTGTTGATGTTTTTAAAAATTTTTGCCAATTTGCTTTATGTTTATCTTTAATAATCCGGAGTACTTTTAATGAATTTTGAGCATCAACATAAGCAGTGTGGCTTGCTGAAGTATCAAAACCCTGCATTCTAGATAACGACTCTAAAGCAAGACTTGGATTCCCTGCTTCTGTTAATTCAGTTTTAAGAGTCTCAGAGTTCAGCGTTTGGGCAGCTCTAGCTATATGTAAACCATCATGTTCACTGTTAGGTGATGAGTGAGTAGAATAAGGATAGCGATTACCCTTAAAAAAATTAAAATGGAACATCCTTCGATCAAAATTTAGATTTGACCAACCCATAAACATTGCCGGAGCACATTTAGAAAAAAAATTCTCAACAGCCCCTAAAAAATCATAATGGGAATAATTACCTTTAGTGAGTAAATCTATACTGGTTGAATTAACAAGTAATGCTTTTGCACTTGGAACCTCTCCTTCAGGCATTCTGCCTCTGATATTTAATTTTCCAATTTCATTTAAATTCTTATCAACTACAACTGCTCCAACTTCAATTATGGACCCCCAAATTGTACTATTAGTCGTTTCTGTGTCGTAAATTACTATTTTATCCATTTTTTAACTAAAATTTGTAAGTTCATTAAATTTTTTTAATCTACCTAAAAATAAATTTTGATAAGTTACTAGCTCAGATCCTTGAATTTTAAACTCTTGATACAAATTATCTACGGTGCAAACAAGAATAACGCAAGCTCTAATATTTGAATTATATACAACATTATGCGCTAAGGAATAGGCTGCGGTTTGTAAAAACCAGGAGTCTATATATTCAGTTTTTTTTGGTTTATTAGATTGCTTAAAATCAATTATTGCCTCTTTTCCCTCAAACAAACCAACACAATCTGCGGTACCAGCATATTTCTCGGGATAATACAATGTACACTCAACACCATATATTTCTTCAAGTCTATTTGTTAAACCTTTATCAATTATTTCTTTTGCCATTTTTTTATATTGTTCATTATCATCAAAAAAACTTAAATTTTCTCTACCTAAAAGAAAAGATTCTAAATAACTATGCATTTGAGAGCCTCTGCTACTTGCTGCTTTTGTAATAGCTTCAGCTTCTTTATAACCAGTTCTTTCTCGCCAATTCGCCAAAGCTGCTTTATCTTCTTCAGACTTCGTTGCATCAAGTATAGACGTTACACTTGGTAATTTTGTTTCTCCTAAAACATATCTTCTTATTCCATCTTCGATAGCTCTTGAACTTGAAGGATAGTTATATTTCTTGTTCCAACGCATGTGATTTCTTATAGTCGGTATTATCTGAAAAAAGAAATTATTTTTTAAGCTGTTTATTTCTTTCAACAAATTTTTCTACGTTCTCTGTTAATACAGCTTTTTCAACTTGTTCGGGATCTTTTATATTTTCTAAAGTTCTTGAAATTGACCTTGCGTCAGTTCCAAACTTATCCACAACGTTCATTGCCTCCTCAAGTTTTTTTCTCAAAACTATTACATTATCAAAATGTTTAGTAAATCTTGTGCTTATTGTTTTTAAATGATTATAAATTTCTGTAGCTCCCTTTTGTACCTTCAGTGACTGAAATCCCATATGCAAAGATTGCAAATACGCTGATAAAGTATTTGGACCACAAATCACTATTTTAAATTTTTTCATTAATTCTTGAGTTAATAATTCTTTTGTACTTGGATCTTGATACTCAGTTAGTTCTTTATATAAACTTTCTGTAGGAGCATACACAATCGCAAAATCGGTTGTTTTTGGTGGAACAATATATTTTTCCATCACACTTTTCGCTTTGGTCTTAAATGCAGTAGCTAATTTTGTTCTGGCGTCTGAGACTGCCTTTTTATCATCTGCTTCATAGGCATCAGTAATTGCTTTAAATTTTTCTACCGGGAAATGAGAGTCTATCGGAACCAGCACGTTATCCTGAAGCTTTATTGCAAATTCTACATTTTCACCAGTGTCCTCTTTCATTTTTACATTAATCAAAAATTGAGATGCCGGAAGCAAATCTTTTATTAAAGCATCCAAAGAATACTCTGCTAGAGTTCCATACTTTTTGACACCCGCTAAAATTTTAGTAATTCCCTCCTGGCTTTGATTAAGTAATTTTACTTGTTCATTAAAATTCCCAACCTTCTCATCAACTTTAGTAAGGGCCTCAGTCATATCCTTAGTAACCCCTGTTGATAATGAATTAAATGAAGTAGACATTGAACTAATTGATGAATTAATTGTCGAATTTAAGCTATCTTTTAATCTAACTATTTCGGCATTTAAATTTGTTATTTCATTTGTTTCCTCATCCGATCCCTTATTTTTAGACTTTATATTTAAATACAAAGTTGCAAGAGTTGCTCCGAATATTAAAATTAAAATAATTAATAAAATTGTGTCCATGATTCGCAACTTGTATTATAAGGGATTTTTATGGAATTTTATCTTATTTTGAAAATTTTTTTTGTAACAAGTTTTTTAATTGCTATTTATGCAATTATTCGCAACTTAGATATAATCAAAATTATTCTCATATACTTTAAAGATAAGTTATTTAGAAAGTAATTTCACAAAATATTTTAAACCTTTTTTACTACTTTTTTTTGAAATAAAAATACAAGCTTGAGATTTTAGGATTTCTCCATCTTTTAAAATACGCAAATTATTTGCTCTTAGAGTTTCACCTGTTGATGTTATGTCTGTAATAAATTCTGCTGAACCAGTAAAAGGATAAGCTTCTGTCGCCCCCAAACTATTCACTAACTTAAATTGGGTAACACCTTTTGAGAATAAAAAATCTCTAGTTAAATTTGGATACTTGGTTGCAACTCTTAATCTTTTTTTCTTTTTATCTCTAAATTCAAAAGCAATTTCCTCAAGATCAGCTATTGTTTGAACATCAATCCAAGGATCTGGGATAGCCACAACTAGATTAGCATTTCCAAAATTAAGTTTTTTTACAACAGTAATTTTATTTTGAATATTTATTTCACTTTCTTTTAATAAATCAAAACCTGAAAAACCAATATCTAGAGAACCATCACCTAGTCTCTCGATAATTTCCCTGGCATGTAAATATAAAATTTTAATATTGGGTTTATTTTTAATTGATCCTATTAAATCTCTTTCTCCTCTTTCAGAAATAAGCTTTAACTTTTTTTTACTAAAAATTTCTAAAACATCTTTTCTTAATCTTCCTTTACTCGGTATACCTACATTTATTAAACTCCTCATAATCAATAATTCAGGTTAAAAGCAGCTCCAACAGCTGATGTTTGTTTTTTTGAGCCAAGATCAGAGATTAATTTGTCATAACGGCCTCCATTACAACAATTAATAATTTTTGATTTTGATTTGATGTCTATCTTAAAAACCATTCCAGTGTAGTATTCTAGTTGTCTACCAAAAGCAGTTGAAAAAACTACATTTACTTTGGATATCTTATTCTTTGAGATTGGAAAATATTTTTGATCAACAACAAGATTAATCTTATGTTTTTTAAAAAACTTATTTAGCTCTTTCGCAGCATTATTGATTGGACATTTAATTCTTAAAAATTCTTTTATAATTTTTGATATATTGCTTCCCTTACTTGCCCTTCTAGGATCTTTAATCTTTTTATCAAATCGTTCTAAAATTTCTTTAAATGTTCTGCTTGCAACAACAGTTGTTTGATCATCTTTCAACATTCTCAGGTAGCGTTTTTTATCAACCTCAACAATTGTTGGGTCTACATCAGAATTTGTTTCTATTCTTTTTAATAAGTCATTAAAATAGTTTTCTCTCCAAAAATGTCTCGCAAGTCTTAATTTCCATCTTTTTGGTATATCTAATTTGGAAATTAAAAGATTAAAAATTTCTACATTACCAATTGTAATATTTCCTGATGAATAGTTAAAATTTTTAAGTGATTTTAAAGAGGTATTTATTATTTCTTTATCATCATTTTTTTCATCCTGAGATCCTATAATTTCAAAACCAATCTGATCTCTAATAATAGAGTCTTTTATATTTTGTGCCTTTCGATAAGCTTGCCCGCTGTAATATATTTTTTCTTTCCCTTTTAAATTTTTTTCTAAATATCTAAGACAAGAAGCGATCGTCAAATCAGGCCTTAAACATAACTCATTGCCTGTTTGATCAATAAATGAAAAAATAAATTTTCTAAAACTTTCACCTGATCTTTGAACAATATGATTTGTCTCAATTACTGAAGGTAATTCAATATGTTTAAATCCTTTAGACTTTACAGATCTAAGAATTTTTTCAGATAAATTTTTTGATTTCATTAATTAAATTTTCTTTTGAAAATGAGATTTGATTATTTTCACCTTTAATACCTTGGAGATTTTTTAATGTAATTTTATTATCTTTAAATTCATTTTCTCCACAAATTACTGCAACTGGACACTCCCTTTTATTAGCGTATGTTAATTGTTTGCCTAGATTTTTTTTGCTGTCTAAAAAAATTTCAGAATTAATATTATTTTTTCTTAAAGTTTCCAAAATTTCATAATAATTTTTTAAGTATTTTTCTTCCATCACACAAACTATCACTGGTTTCTGATCTTTAATTTCTATTTGGTCTAGTTGCATCATTACAAAAAGTAATCTGTCAACGCCAATGCTCATACCTGTACCTGGGATATCAACACCCTTAAACCTTGAGATTAACTTATTATATTGACCCCCTGAACAAATGCTTCCAATATCAACCTCTTTGCCTTTATTGTTTTTTGCTTTAAAATTTAGGTTGGTCTCAACGCAAAAACCATCATAATAAGCAAGACCTCTTACTATTGTAAAATTAGTTTTGATCTGGTCAGAATTGCTACTGTAACTTAAAACTTCAAAAAGTTGCTCCAATTCTTTGGTTCCTTCTTGAGTAATAGGATTTTTATAATTTTGCTTTAATTCTTTCAAATCTTTAATCTTTAGAAAATTTAAAATTTTTGTTACTTGATCATCATTTAAATTAGCCCCTTTTGTAATAGCTCCACTTTTATCTTTCCTTTCCTTTTTTAATAATTCTTCAACACCTTTAAATCCAAAACCAGGTTTATCTAGTTTATCAATTGCTCTCATTACTTTTATTTGTTTATCCTTTGAAATCCTTAAATCTTCGATTATTCCTTGAACAATTTTCCTATTGCTTATGTTAATAATAAACTGATCCTTTTTTAAACCACAGTCTAATAGTGTATTTGCAATTAAATTACATAGTTCAGCATTAGCCTGTGCAGGATTAAAATTTCCTACGATATCACAGTCAGCTTGGGTAAACTCTCTATATCTAGCATTGCCAGCTTTTTCATTTCTAAAGACATTTTGTATAGCATATCTTTTATATGTTGAGGGAAGCTGTTGATTGTTTTGAGCAACAAACCTAGCTAATGGACTTGACAAGTCATATCTCAAAGTAATATTTTTTTCACCATCATTAAAAGAAAAAACATCAGACATAGGATTGCTATCATCCTCTGTAAGAAAGGAACCTATATTTTCACTTATTTCAAATGATGGGGTTTCTAATGGATCAAATCCATACATTGAAAAATTTTTCTCAATGACTTTTAATAGTCTCTTTTTGAGAAGTAATTTTTTATTCCATCTATCTTCGAAACCTGGAGGTAGTCCAGGAATTAATTTATTTTTTTCACTCATTTTTTGGTACCTTGAGTAGGTTACGCTCCTACGACTTCGGATCCACAAACCGACGTGATACTATTTCACCATCAAGGCATATCCTTTTTTGTTTTTATCTTATTTTGTGTTGTTTTAAAATTATAATATAAACGATTATTTGCTAGCTTTAGCCAGCATGGAAATGAGAATGCACACCTTTATCAGCTCCTCCCAGAGTTGCTCTAAGAGTACCTAAATCACAGATGTTTTTGATCTTGTTTTGTTTCATTAAAATTCTTTTAGACAAAAATCATAATTATTCAAGCTTAAAAAAGGACGTTTTTCATCTCATCAAAAAACGTCCTTTAAAATTTTAATTTAATCTATCTTTTTTAAATTAACCGCTGATGGACCTTTGGGTCCATCTTCTAGAGTAAACTCTAGCTTATCGCCTTCATTTAAATATCTCATACCAGCTGCTTTTACTGCACTTGCATGAACGAAAGCATCCTTTTCTTTGTCTTCTCTTTCAATAAACCCGAATCCCTTCTTGCCATTGAACCATTTTACTGTTCCCTTTAGTGTACTCATCTTATTTTATCGTCCTTTTGTTATTTATAATTTATAGAAGTTAATTTCTTTTTAATGAATTTCAAGGTGTTTTGATGGTGCCTCGGGAAGGATTCGCACCTCCGACACAAGCCTTTTCAGGGCTCTGCTCTACTCCTGAGCTACCGAGGCAAATTCTAACCTCTAAAGATTATTCTGCCTTTTGTAAGGTCATAAGGTGTCATTTCTACTGTCACATTATCACCTTGCAATACTCTAATTCTATTTTTTCTCAATTTTCCCGCTGTATGAGCTGTAACGACGTGTCCATTCTCTAACTCAACTCTAAACATAGCGTTTGGCAATAGATCAGTTACTTTTCCTTTGAATTCAAGTAAGTCTTGCTTTGACAAATTTATTTTCTCCTAATTCTTTTTTTTACAGATTGAGCATGTCCTGCTAACCCTTCATAATTTGCAAGAGTTATAACTGATGGTCCAAGACTTTCAATACCCTTTTTTGATAGGTTTATGTAAGAAATTCTTTTATAAAATTCGTTAACACTTATACCGCTTGAGTATTTAGCAGAGGTATTTGTGGGCAAAATATGATTTGATCCAACATTATAATCTGTCATTGCCATAACAGCATACTTGCCTAAACAAATAGATCCTGAATTTTTAATTTTAGGAATAAATGATTTATAATTTTTTACATTTAATTCTAGATGTTCTGGTGCAATTTTATTGATAATATCAACTATCTTTTTATCTGAATTAGCATAAATCAAAATACCATTATTAATTAAACTTTTTTTAGCAATTGATAACCTTGGAATTTCTTTCAATTGATTGGTAATTTCTATTTTAACTTCTTTTATTAATTTTATGTCTTTCGTAATTAAAATACATTGAGCCAATATGTCATGCTCAGCTTGACCAATTAAATCACTTGCTAACCACTCGGGATTAGAATATTTATCACCAACAATAGTAATTTCAGACGGTCCTGCAGTCATACCCTCAATTCCAACATCCCCAAAAACCTCTTTTTTAGCAGCAGCTACATACTGATTTCCTGGTCCAACAATTTTATTTACTTTCTTAATTTTTTTTGTTCCATAGGCTGCTGCAGCAATAGCAGATGGACCTCCAATTGAATAAATTTCTTTTATTTTACATTTTCTTGCTGCATACAAAACTGCAGGGTTTTGTTTACCTTTATAGCTTGGGTTAATCATAATTATTCTTTTAACTCCTGCTACTAGTGCGGGTATAGCATTCATTAAAACACTTGATGGATAAGATGCTGATGAGCCAGGCACGTAAATTGCCACAGACTCTATAGGTGTATATTTGTAATCTATTTTATTCTTAAATTTATCGGTGTATGAAATATTTTTAAATTTTTGAAGAGAATGAAATTTATAAATTCTACTGTATGCAAGATCAATTGCTTTTTTTATTTTTAGATCTAGAGATTTAATTAATTTTGAAATTTGTTTAGGACTAGGTTTAATTGTTTTATTTTTATTGAATTTTTTTTCAAATTTTAAGACAGCTTTGTCTCCATTTCTTTTAACATCTTTGATAATCTTAGACACTGAAACAGAAGAAGAATTAACTTTATTTTTCCTATTCAAAAGCAAAGCATTAAATTGCTGATTAAATTTTTTGCTTTTACAATTAAGTATTTTCATATATTTTAAATTTCATTTTGATCTTCAAGTCTTGCCTCTATTGTCTCAGTAGTCAGAGATATATGGGCATTATTATCAAAAATTAAATTAATTTCATAATCTTTTTTATTTTTTAAATAATCAATAGCTATCAATTCTAAAACTAATTTTTCATTTTTCTGATCTATATTTTTAGATTTTACCTTATCGACAAAGTCAAATCTGCATATACTTTTAATTTTTTTGTTTGCTTGTTCTTTTTCTTTTTTATTTCGCTCGATTGATAACAAAAAAACTTTATTTGAAGAAAGGTATTTAATATCGGATACCCTTACTTTTGCCCCCGAACTACAAGCTGAAATCATTTGTAAGCCCTCATTATCTGTAGCGATGATTTGTGCTAAGTACTTTTTTTCCATTAGGTTATCCTTCTAATCTTTGCACCAACTTTCTGTAATTTTTTTTCTATATTTTCGTAGCCTCTATCTAAATGATAAATTCTATTAATTGTTGATTTTCCTTTCGCTGTTAATGCTGCTAGAATTAATGAAACTGAAGCTCTCAAATCTGTTGCCATTAATTCAGCCGATGCAAAATTAATATTTCCTTCTACCACAACCTTGTTTCCATCAATTGAAATTTGTGCTCCCATTCTATTTAGTTCTGCCACATGCATAAACCTATTTTCAAAAATATTTTCTTTAATTGAGGATCGACTGTTTGCTTTGCACAACAATACCATAATTTGTGCTTGCAGATCAGTTGGAAACCCAGGATAAGGAGCCGTTTTAATATTGAGACTTTTGATTTTTTTGTTTCCAACAACTTGAATTTCCTTTTTTTTTACAATTATTTTTACACCTATTTTTTTTAACGTTTTAATTTCAGTTTTTATGATATTTGGAATTATATTTTTAATTTTTAAATTCCCCTCAGTTACGGCAGCTGCGATTAGATATGTACCAGCCTCAATTCTATCAAACATAACTGAATAAGATGTTTGTCTTACACTACTTACTCCAACAATCTTAATTGTTCTTTTCGAAATCCACTCAATGTTACACCCTAATTTTATTAAAAAATTTACTAAATCTTTGATTTCTGGCTCAATAGCACAGTTTTTTAAAATTGTGGCTCCTTTTGCGAGACTCGCTGCTATTATTAAATTCTCTGTTGCCCCGACGGAAATTTTTGAAAAGCTAATTTTTGACCCTTTTAATCCCTCAGGTGCAGAAGCATGAACGTAACCATCAATAATTTTATATCTGACACCAAGTTTCGATAAAGCTTTTAAATGTATGTCTATTGGTCTTGTGCCAATAGCACACCCACCGGGTAACGAAACTTTTGCATACCCAAATTTTGCAAGAAGAGGTCCAAGCACTAATATACCAGCTCGCATTGTTTTGACCAAATTGTATGAAGCAAACTTTTTATTTTGATTTAAATTGTTAATAATTAATTTTTTTTTTTCAAATTTAATTTTTGATCCCAAAGATTTTAATAAGTAAATCATTGTTTCGATATCTTTTACTTTTGGAAGATTTCTTAAGTAAATTTTTTTATCAGATAATAAAGTTGCAGCTAATATTGGTAAAGAGGCGTTTTTAGAACCAGATATTTTGATTTGTCCTTTAAGCTTATTTGCTCCAAAAACTTCTAGTTTTTGCATAGTTAAACTTTAGGCAAAGTTACTCCAGTTTGACCCATATATTTTCCATTTCTATCAGCATAAGTCACTTCTGGTTTTTCATTTCCTTTTAAAAATATAAATTGTGCTACTCCCTCATTTGCATAAATTTTTGCTGGCAAGGGTGTAGTATTTGAGAACTCTAATGTTACGTAACCTTCCCATCCTGGTTCTAGTGGTGTTACATTAACTATAATTCCACATCTTGCATAAGTGGATTTTCCCAAACAAATTACCAAAATATCTTTAGGTATTTTAAATCTTTCAACAGTCCTTGCTAAAACAAATGAATTAGGAGGAATAATACATTCAGAAGTTTTTTTTGTAACAAAATTAGTTGGTTTGAAATTTTTTGGATCAACAATCTCAGAATTTACATTAGTGAAAATCTTAAACTCATCTGAGACTCTTGCATCATAGCCAAATGAAGAAAGTCCATAAGATATACTATCTCCTCTAATTTGTTTTTCCTCAAAAGGTGTGATCATTTCTTGGTCATTGGACATCTTCTTTATCCATTTATCTGAAAGAACTGACATTACTTATTTTTTTTCTTATTTTTTTTTTGAAAAAACTTTCTTTTTTTTAAATTTTTTCTTAATGCTAAACTTAATTTTTCGTTTCTGTCTTTACTGGTCATTTTTGTCAGGATTAGTGAGAAAATCTAGTGTGATTGGTTTAGAAGTATCCAGCGCCTTTGCACTATCATCCTCTTTTTTCAATCCTTCTTTGGCTAATCTTTTGGCTTTTTTTTCAGCAAGTTTTTTTTCTCTTTTAGCCTGCTTTTCCATTAACTTAGCACTTCTAGTTGATTTATAATCGTAATGAATGCCCATAAAATTTCCTAAGATAGATATAAATCAAATTGATCAAAAAATTAAGGCAATAATTTGTAAAAAATGCTCTATTATCAATAAAATACAATTTGTGATAATTGCTCCTGTAGTTAAATGGTATAACAAGTCCTTGGTAAGGACTAATTCCCTGGTCAGTACAGGGTGGGAGCACCATTAATTTTTATAAAACAATTTTCTAAGAAAAATTGTAATCAAAATCAAAGCCAAAAAAGCTAAAATGGGAATATATACATCTGGTAAAAAAATTATATCATATACACTAGGTATTTCAGAATTCTGATCAATAACTTTTTCTAATCCACTTCCTAAAGAAACAACAAGGAAAATTTGAGGAATGATTCCTATCAATGATGCAAAGAAAAAATTTCTTATTTTAACGTTAAACAATGTTGGCAAAATGCAACTTAATTGCCAAGGAATACCTCCTACAAAACGATACACTAATAGATAAATAAACTCAGATTTTTTGAATTTTACCTCAAGATTTTTGAACCTATCTAAAAATTTTTCCTTTATTAAATCTTTTAAAAAATAGTTTCCAAACATATACAAAAAGGTTGCACCTATACTTAAGCCTAATACTAGAACTAAAGTTCCTATCCATTTACCAAGAATAAATCCACCTATAATTGCTATTGGAGATCCAAAACCTAAAAATGGAAATACCCATAATATTGTAAATAATAAAAAGATTATTGAAATTAAAAACAAATTAGATTGCCTTAATTCAAGAAAGTATAGTCTATTATCTTTAATAAAATCATAAGACGTTAATTCCTGAAGGCTAAATTTTGAAAAAATTAAAAATAGAAACGCTGTAATCAATATTAAGTATGATAAACCTATAATTAATTTAATTTTTTTAGCTTTTTCCATTATTAGTTATCGTATTAATAAAATCTTCTATTTGCTATTTATATATTTAATTACTATAAAAGAGCGAAATTAATTAAAATTTTACCACATTTATGAAAAGAACGTATCAACCATCAAAAATTAAAAGAGCAAGAAAACATGGATTTAGGTCAAAAATGAAAACTAAGGGTGGAAAAAAACTTTTAGCTAGAAGACGGGCAAGAGGTAGAAAATCACTTACTGTGTCTGGTTAATTAATGAAAAGCAAAATACTTGCTCTCTCTAAAAATGCAGAATTTAAAAACTTGTTAAGTAAGCAAAAATTAACAAATAAATATGTGACGATTTTTTTTGGTTCTCTGAATAATAAAAGTAATAAAAAACTAAACATCAGTTTTGTAACAAAAAAAAAAATTGGTAATGCGGTAAAAAGAAACAAAATAAAAAGACGTTTGAGATGTATTGTAAATGATGCTGTAAAAAAAATATCAATAAAATTTGATTATTCATATCTTGTTATTGCTAAGTCAACTATGTTAAACAATGATTATACAAATATAAAAGAAACCTTATTTCAGAGCTTTAAAAAAATTAAATGATGAAAACTTTTAAATCAATATTAATAAAATTAATAAGAGGTTATAAATATTTGATTAGCCCTTTCTTAGGAAATTCTTGCAGATATATGCCAACTTGCTCTGATTATTGCATTGACGCTATTAAAACACACAATTTTATTAAAGCTTTATATTTAAGTTCAAAAAGAATTTTGTCTTGCCATCCAATAAAGTTTTTAGGTGGGGGTGAGGGTTTTGATCCAGTTAATAAAAAAATGAAAACTAGGAAATAATGGACACAAAGAATGTAATTGCAGCAATCGCATTATCCTCTGCGGTAATCGTATTATATTCATTATTTTTTATTCCAGAACAAACCTTAAAAAACCAAGATTTGACTGAAAAAAAAAAGATAGAGCAAAATTCTGATACACCAAGTTTAGACCAAAGTGAAACTGTAAAAAATATATCAAGAGACGAGGCGTTAAATCAGAGTAAAAGGATTGGGTTTGAGAACAATAATATTAAAGGTTCAATATCATTAAAGGGGGCATCTATAGATGATTTAACATTTAAAAATTATAAAATTAATTTAAATGATGAAAAAAAAGTAACTTTACTTGGGCCAAGAACTTTTAGCGAGGGATACTTAATTGAAAGTGGATTTGTTACAAATGATAAAAATATTGATATTCCGAATTCAGAGACTGAATGGTCTATAATAGGTAATGATAAACTTACTAGTCAATCCCCAATTAAACTGGCTTGGACAAATAATCAAGGGATTACATTTGAAAAGATTATATCTTTAGATGAAAAATACTTATTTAATATAAAACAAAAGATTATTAACAAAACAAATAAAAAATATGATTTTTATTCATACGGACAAATAATAAGAAATCAAATTCCTGATATAACTGACTTTTATATTCTTCATGAAGGATTAATAGCAACACTTGATGATGAATTAATAGAGGAAGATTATGATGATATACAAGAAAAAAAGTTTACTAAAATAGCTCAAAAAGGATGGCTTGGTATTGGAGATAAATATTGGATTACATCATTAATTCCTCCAAGAAATAAAGAATTTAAGACCACTTTCGATTATAAAGATAAGTTTAGAGCTAATTTTATAACTACTAAACCTCAATTATTAAATGAGAAAGGTTCAATTGAAGAAGAGCTGCAAATTATTGTGGCTGCGAAAAGGGTAGATGTAATAGATGGTTATGCTGAATCTCTTAAGATAGACAAATTTGATTTAGTTATAGATTGGGGCTTTTTATACTTTATCACTAAACCACTATTTTTTGGAATCGATTATTTTTTCAAACTCTTAGGGAATTATGGTTTGGCGATTATAGCCATCACAATTTGTATTCGATTAGCTTTTTTTCCGTTAGCTAACTTTTCATTCAGAAGTATGGCCAAAATGAAAGCACTTCAACCAGAAATGGTTAGACTTAAAGAGCTGCATAAAAATGATAAAATGAAATTACAGCAAGAAATGATGTCACTATACAAAAAAGAAAAGGTAAATCCGATGTCAGGGTGTTTGCCAATTTTAGTTCAGATACCGGTATTTTTTGCTTTATATAAAGTTTTATTTGTTACAATTGAAATGAGACAAATGCCATTTTATGGATGGATTCAAGATCTTTCTGAAAGAGACCCTACAAGTATATTCAATTTATTTGGTTTGTTGCCTTATGATGTCCCTTCATTTTTAGTAATCGGAGCATGGCCTGTTGCCATGGGTGTTTCAATGTGGGTACAACAAAAACTAAATCCAGCACCTACAGATGCTATGCAAGCAAAGATATTCATGTTTTTTCCACTATTTTTAACTGTTATACTTGCACCATTCCCGAGTGGACTAGTTATTTATTGGACTATTAACAATATTTTAACAATGGCTCAACAGGTGTTTATTATGAAGAGAACAACGGTTAAAACTGTAACATAATATTTTAGTAATCAGTCAAAATTTATACAATGGATATTAAAAAGATATTACCTAAAAATGGGCCTCCGATTGACGAAGTTTCTAAATATATTGAAAAATATAAAAATGAATTAATTGTAATTAAATACGGTGGCAATGTCTTTATTGACAGAAATATTTTCAATAATTTTATAACAGACATAAGTATATTAAATAGCTTAGGAATATCTATTGTAGTAGTTCATGGTGGTGGTCCAAGAATAAAAAAAGAATTAGAAAAATCTAATATTCAATCAAAATTCATTAGAGGACTAAGAGTCACTGATGAAAAAATTATAGATATAGTTGAAAAAGTTTTAATTGATTTTAATAATGACATTGTAAATTCTCTAATTGAAAAAAAAACTTCAGCAATTTCAATTCATACAAAAAATAATAATATCATTAAAGTGGTGCCGGAGACAGAAGAGCTTGGTTTTGTTGGAACACCAAGTGAAATAGATAATACTTTTTTGTTAAATATAATTAAAAAAAATCAGATTCCTATAATTTCTCCACTTGGTCTTGGAAAAAATAATCAAACATACAATATTAATGGAGATACTACTGCAGGAGCTGTAGCAAAATCTTTGAAATCAAGAAGATTACTTCTTATGACAAATGTTGAAGGAGTTTTGAGTAAAGAAAAAAAACTAATAGAAGAAATATCTTCGTCGGAAATTTTAGAAATGATAAAAAATGAAACTATTACTGAAGGTATGATCCCAAAAATAAACACTTGTTTAGATGCAGTTAATAATGGAGTTACAGCTGTTGGAATAATTGATGGAAGAAAACAACATTCAATTTTATTCGAAATTTTTTCTGACAAAGGTTCTGGAACGTTAATAAGAAAATGAAAAATATTAAAAACATGAAATATCTGCTTTTAGACCTTGATGGTGTTTGTTATGGAAAACATAATAACTATTCATTGGAGAGAGTATTTGGTCAGGTTTCCAAAAGAATGACAATGTTTATCTCAGAGAAATTAAAAATAAATACCCAAAAAGCCAAGGAACTTCAAACTAATTATTTTTATAAATATAACACAAGTTTAAATGGATTAATGATACATCACAAAATACCACCCGAAGAATTCTTAGAATATGTTCACACAATAGATCTTTCATTCATGAAAGAGGATAAAGTAATGAGAAATGAACTTAAAAAACTAGATATGGAAAAATTTATTTTCACCAATGGAAGCGCGGAACATGCAGAAAATATCTTAACACATCTCGGTATTTATGATCTTTTTGGTAGAGATAAAATCTTTGATATCAAAGATGCCGGATACATACCCAAACCTGAAGAAAAAACTTTTGATTTAATGGTCAAAAAATTTGGTATTAATCCGAAAGAAACCATTTATATAGAGGATATCGCTAAAAATCTCAGTATTGGTTATGCAAGAGGGTGTACAACTGTTTGGTTAATCAATGATGAGCACTTTGGAATGATAGACTCTGATAAAGATTATATTTCTCATAAAATTGAAAATCTATCTTTATTTCTGAAAGAAATAAGGTTATTAAAAAGTCAATAGATTATGTCTTTAGAAAAAATTATCAATGATGCTTGGGAAATCAAAGATCAAATAAACCAAAACTCAGATCAAAAGATTAAGGATGCTATCAACCAGGTGATTAGTGACTTAGATAGTGGCAAATCCAGAGTTGCTGAAAAAATTAATGGAAATTGGGTAACACACCAACATTTAAAAAAAGCTATTATGTTAAGTTTTAGAATCTATCCAATGGAAAATTTAAATGGTCCTTACAGTAGCTGGTACGATAAATCTCATTTGTTAAAAGGTAAAACTGCTGGATGGTCAAAAGAAGATCACGAAAGGGCTGGCTTTAGAATGGTGCCTAATTCACCAGTCAGAAAAGGATCATTTGTCGGTAAGAATGCTGTACTAATGCCATGCTACGTGAATATTGGTGCATACATTGATGAAGGAACAATGATAGATACATTTGCAAGAGCAGGGAGCTGCTGTCAAATAGGAAGAAATTGTCATATCTCAGCTGGCTCAGGTGTCGGAGGAGTTTTAGAACCAGCGCAAGCCTTACCTACAATAATTGAGGATAATGTTTTTCTAGGGGCCATGTCAGAAGTAGTCGAGGGAGTGATTGTAGGAGAAGGTTCAGTATTAAGTATGGGAATGTATATTGGTCAATCGACTAAAATAGTCGACAGAAAAACAGGAAAAATTACCTATGGTAAAATTCCACCTTACTCAGTTGTTGTTCCAGGTTCATTGCCTGATAAAAATAATTCATCTGTGCCTTCATTGTATTGTGCTGTTATAATTAAACAAGTTGATGAAAAGACAAGATCAAAAACATCCATAAACGACCTTTTAAGAGATTAGAAATGAAAACTTATAATGAGTTAAAATTAGCCAAAGAGCTAATCAGATTTCCAACAATAACACCAGTTGATGCAGGTGTGATGAAGTTTTTAGAAAAAAAATTAAAAAAACTTGGTTTCAAAACAAAAATACTAGAGTTCAAAGAGAAAGGCTTTAAACCTGTTAAAAATTTATATGCAAGGTTAGGTACAAAAAAACCTAACTTTTGTTATGCAGGTCATTTAGATGTTGTGCCTCCAGGCAATGTAAAAGATTGGACAGTGAATCCGTTTAAACCATCTATAAAAAAAGGGCATCTAATTGGAAGAGGTGCAAATGATATGAAAAGCTCTGTTGCAGCTTTTGTTTCAGCTGTAAGCACTTTTTTAGTAGAAAATAAAAAATTTAATGGATCAATTAGCTTATTAATTACAGGTGATGAAGAAGGTGATGCAATAAATGGCACCAAAAAAGTTGTAGAATATTTAAAAAAAAGAAAAGAGAGAATTAATTTTTGCCTAGTTGGTGAGCCCACTAATCCAAATAAATTAGGTGATATGATTAAAATTGGTCGAAGGGGCAGTTTAACTGGTAAGTTAACTATATTTGGTCAACAAGGTCACGTTGCATATCCTCATAGAGCAAATAATCCTTCAACTATTATTGTAAAAATTTTAAAAGAATTAAAAGATATAAAATTTGATAAAGGCACAAAAGATTTCCAACCGACAAATTTAGAGGTTACAAAAATAAATATAGATAATACCGCCGATAACGTTATTCCTAAATCAGCAGAAGCTACTTTTAACATAAGATTTAACAATAAACATTCTTCAAATTCTATTAAAAAAAGACTAAATAAAATTTTCAAAAAGATGTCTAAGAAAAATAAATCGAAGTTTAGAATTGATTATCGTGTTTCTGGTGAGGCTTTTTTAACAAAGCCTAATAGAACTACATTTATGATACAAAAAATTATAAAAAAAATTACTAAAATTAAACCTAAATTGTCTACAACTGGAGGAACTTCAGACCTACGGTTTATAAAAACTATATCACCCGGTCTTGAATTTGGTCTAGTTGGAAAAACTATGCATAAAGTTGATGAAGCAGTATCCTTAAAAGATTTAAAAAATCTTAAGAAAATTTATTTTAATATTCTGCGAAATTATTTTAAATGAAAACTGCAATCATAAACTCTGATTCTTATGAAAAGCACGATACAGGAGACGGTCATCCTGAACAACCTAAAAGAGTAATAGCTATTAAACAAAAGTTAAAAAAGAGAAAAGATCTTATTTGGGAAAAACCTGACAATGTACCTGAAGATATTCTAGCAATGACACATTCTAAAAACTATATTGATAATTTGAAAAACTCATTTCCCCAAAAAGGTCTTAAGTTTTTGGATGGTGATACAGTCATATCACCAAATAGCAAAAAAGCTGTGTTTGATGCTGCAGGATCAACTATTAGAGCAATAGATGGAATAGAAAATAATCAATTTAAAAATGCTTTCTGCTTAGCAAGACCACCAGGACACCATGCGGAAAAAAATAAAGCCATGGGATTCTGCTGTATATCAAATGCTGGGGTAGCAGCTAATTATTTGATAAAAAAGTATAAATACAAAAGGATTGCTTGTGTAGATTTTGATGTTCACTGGGGGAATGGAAATTATGATGTCATGCGCGATAACAAGAATTCACTATATATATCCACTCACCAATATCCGTTTTACCCAGGAGGAGGAACAGATAAAGATAAGGGAGACTTTAATAATTCTCTAAATATTCCATTACCTGCAGGAACTAACTCTGAACAGTATTTTAATGCTTTCGATAGAGTTTTAGAAAGACTAGTTAAATATAAACCTGATTTTCTTTTATTCTCAGCAGGTTTTGATGCGCATAAAGATGATCCATTAGCCCAATTTCAATTAACTTCAAAAGATTTTTATGAGATAACAAGAAGAACCCTAGCTGCTACAAAAGAGTTCACTCAAGGCAAAGTTGTTTCAATACTTGAAGGTGGATATGATTTAAATGCTTTAGCTGAAAGTGCCAATGAACACGTTAACGCACTTATTGAATTCAATTGATTAATTTCTAGATCATTATAAATCGATTCTATGAAATTGTTTAAAATTAGAAAATCTAAAATTGATAAGAAAGGACGAGGTCTTTACGCTGCACGTGATATTAAAAAAGGAACAAAAATAATAGATTACGTTGGAAAAATTATCACAAATAAGGAAGTGGAAGAGTCAGTTAAGTTTGATAATAAGAAACCGATATACTTATTCACATTAAACAAAAAATATACCCTCGATGGAGATTTTTCATGGAATATTGCGGGTCTAGTAAACCATAGTTGCAACAATAACTGTGATTATAATGGCAAAGGTTTAAAAGTATGGATTACTGCAATTCGTAATATTAAAAAAGGCGAGGAGTTTACGTGTGACTATGGATTTGGTTATGATAAAGACTATAAACAATTTCCTTGCAGATGTGGTTCAAAAAATTGCTGTGGATATATTATAAGAGAAGAGTCTAGATGGAGAATTAATAAAAAGTTTGCAATGGGTAACAAAAAAAAATTAATAAATAACTCTCACTAAATAAAGTCCTTCAGGTGGTGCTGGCGGTGCACATAAAGTTCTTTTTTTTGAGCCCATAACAAAATTGAATTTTTCCAAGGTCCATTTTTTTTCGCCTACGTATTTTAAACAACCTACCATTGAACGGACTTGTTGTTGTAAAAAAGATTGAGATCGAAACTCTATTTCTATTTGATTATTTTTTGATTTTATTTTTACAAGTTTCATTGTTTTAATAGGACTTTTAGCTCTACAAGTTGAGGCTCTAAAAGTTGAAAAATCTTTGGTACCAACCAATGTTTTTGCTGCTTTTTTCATCATAACTAAATCAAGCTTTTTAATAATATGCCATCCCCTATTCTTGTTTAATACCGGTGTACTAAATCTATTGATTATGACATACCTGTATATTCTCATTTTTGCTGAAAATCGTGCATGAAAATCTTTGCCTCGTTTTTTAAGTTTTAGAACTGTCACCATGTCTTTATTCAAAAAAAAGTTTAGAGATTTTAGAAATTTATCTAAATTTAAAATTTTAGTTTTACACTCAAAATGTGCAGATTGTTCAATCGCATGAACCCCCTTATCTAACCTACCAGCACCAACTAAAATAATTTTTTCTTTTAATAGTTTTGAAATTTTGGTTTGAATAAGCCCTTGTATAGTTTTGCCTTTAGTTTGAATTTGCCAACCTCTAAAATTAGTTCCTACATATTCTATTAATATCTGATACCTAAACATTAGATATTACAGAGCCTTTTCTAATTTTAGATCCAAGCATAAATTCTCCAATTTTTTGCACTTTTTTTCCCTCTCTTTGAATTTCAAGAATTTTAATAGATTTTTCATTATTACAAGCTACTTCAAGATTATCAGTAATAACTTCACCATTTTTACCAATGCCATTACCTATTTCTGCTTTTAAAATTTTGTATCTCTCTCCATTAAAATTAAAAAAAGCTCCTGGAGAAGGATACAGGCCATTAATTTTTCCAATAATGCTCAAAGCATCTCCACTCCAATCGATTTTTCCTTCGTTTTTAGTAATCTTTTTGGCATAGGTCGCTTTGGAGTGATCTTGATCAATAAAATTTGATTTCTCATCAAAAATATCATCAACATTATCTAAAATTTTATCAGCTGCTAAAAGTGAGAGTTTTTCTGAAACTTCTTTAGCATTAAGTTTTTGATCAAGTTTTATTTTATATATGTTGCTCACTGGTCCACTGTCTAGTTCCTCATTAATTTTCATTATGCTTATTCCTGTTTCATCATCTAAATTCATAATTGATCTTTGGATAGGAGCCGCACCTCTCCATTTTGGAAGTATAGATGCATGAATATTAATAAAACCCTTTTTTGTTAAATTCAAAAATTCTTTAGGTATTATTTGCCCATAAGCAACAACAATCGAAAGATCTGCGTTTAGCTTTTTTAAGAATTCATATTCCTCAATATTATTTTTTAAAATTTGTGGATATCTAAAATCTATATTTAAAGTTTCTGAAATACCCTGGACTGGTGATTTATTTATTTTCTGACCGCGATGAGATTTTTGTGGAGGTTGCGTGTAAACTACTGATATTGAGTATCCATTTTGATATAAAGATTTCAGTATTGGTACAGCAAAAAGTGGTGTACCCATGAAAATAATCTTTTTAGACATTGTTAAACTAATATTCTATCAGGATTTTTTTTTGATTTTGAAATTTTTTTTATAATAATATCTCTTTTTAATTTTGATAAATGATCAATTATTAGTTTTCCATCTAAATGATTTATTTCATGTTGGAGACAAGTTGATAAAAGACCATCGCATTTCATACTTCTTTTTTTTCCATTTAAATCAATGTATTCAACCTCACATATTTTAGGTCTTTCAATTTCAATAAAAGTTTCGGGTATTGATAGACATCCTTCTTCATAAATTGACATTTCGTTACTAACTTTTTTAATACTTGGATTTATAAAACTTAAGGGTTGTTTTTTTTCATCTTTAGATGAAACATCAATAACTAAAATTCTTTTAAGAATTCCCACTTGTACAGCTGCAAGTCCAATTCCTTTAGAGTTATACATTGTTTCAAATAAATCGTTAATGAGTTTTTTTTCATTAACCCCAATTTTTTCTACAGGCTCTGAAATCTTTTTAAGTGTTTCATCAGGTACAGTTATGATATCTTTAATACTCATAAAATAAATAGATAAACTAATTTTTAAACTTTTAAAGGTAGAACTTTTAATAAAATTTTATTTCTTATCTGATCAATATTTAATTGATTTAGAGTAGAAATTATAAAATATATAGTATCATCATCAATTCTTTCAAGATTATCTTGTCCAATCACTTCTGCTATTCTTAATAACGCAGCACCTTTTTCATCATTATTAATCATAATTTGAATATCTGTTGGAATCTCTGATTGATTTACTTCATATAAATTTTCATATCTTTTTGAAATCTCAATTCCATCAGATTTAAGTGATTCTAAAAATATTTTGTCTTTTTTAGAAAAAAAATATTTTTTATTTTTTTTTATTTTTTTTAAAAAATTCTCTAAATCTTTTTCAATTTTTGTCTTTGGATAGTTTCCATTGAAATAATTAATAAGTTTTGACTGATGCATAATATCTTTATTATATTTGATTTTTTTTTCTTTATTTTTTTCAATTTCAATATTTGTATAGTAAAAACTGGTCAAATTATCTGGAATGTCTGTTGGATTAATATCTTCTAAAAATTTTTTAAGTTCTGTGTCAAAAGCATTCTCCAAATTATCTTTTTTGAATGAGTCTTTTAAAATTTTTAATAATTTTAATCTTTCAATTTTTTCAGACTCAAGCAAAATCTTCTGATATATTAAGGCTCTTCCCTCAATATTAGACATTGATTGAGTAAATTTTCTCACATTTAAAAGTTGATTTAAATTAAACTGAAACCTTTTATATAACTCAAATAAATCTTCCTCGGAATAGTTTTTATCATGTGTTGCTTTTTCAAGTATAGAAATCTTATCTAATTCAGAAATATCAATTTCCAAAGAAGAGCTAAGTAAATTAAATGAAGATAAATATTTCCAAATTATTTTTTTTGTACTTTCTTTTGGTTCAAATAGAAATTCTGGATTTGTTTTTTGTGCTAAATGAAAATCAAGAATAGATTTTTCTGAAATAGTTTTATCTACTTCATTAGAATACCCTAATAGGTAAGATATTTTTTCTTCAAAATATATATCTTTGAAACCAAGTTCTTTTTTTAAATCTAACAATAACTGAGCTTCTTCATTTCTTTCAGTTTCAACTAAACAATATATATTAAATTTTGAGAGATACTCATCCATGATTGGTTCTTGTTTTTTTGAAAAAATTTCACACGCTTTTTCAACATTCGCTTTAGATAGATGTTGGTCTACTAAAAATCTAGTTAATTCTGAATGACTATCAAAAATTTGATTCCTTGTAATATATTTTTCTATTAAATCTAGATCGGAATTTTTTTTCAACCAGTCAGATTTAATTTTAATAAATTCTTTATCTGTTATATTTTTTTCTGGATGATGTGCATTTGTTAGAAGGGAAATATTCATTAATTCTTTAGCATCTTTGGATAGATTCATTTTATTTAGTTTAGCAAAAATATTTTTTAGTTGGTCGCCATCAGATTTTAACCACATATTAATATCAAGGCCAAAATCTTCAGGATCATATAATCCTAAAATTTTTATTTGTTTTGAATCCAGATTTTGATCAAGTTCTATCTCTTTTATTGAGTCCTGAATTTCAATCTTTAAAATATTTGAAGACGAACTCTCATTTAAATCTTTATTTTCTTTTTTTTGACCTGTGTTTTGATTTTCTTTATTTTGACCAATTTTTGTTTTATCAATATTCCATATATCTACTGGCTGATCTTCTGAATACAGATTGCTAGAAATTAAAAAAAAAAATATTAAAATTGATAAAAATATCTTATTTAACAATCTTAAAATTTTCATTTGGTATAATTTTTTCTATTGTCTTATTAGGAGCTGGAAAATTTACTTTATTTAATAAAAAAACAATACCAGCAAAAATTATCATAATAATAAGCATCTTTATCGCTAAGCTAAAAAAGTTAAAACTTGTTGATCTTGTTTTTTTATAAAATTGCATATATCTTTAAGTATTTTCAAATTAAGACATATTTGTGTTTTTTCAATAAATAAACATATGGAATCAAATAAAAATCTTGTTTTTATAGGTATGATGGGGTCTGGTAAAACAACTCTAGGAAAAATAGTTTCAAAAAAACTTAGTAAAAAGTTTATTGATATTGATCAAGAAATAGAAATTAATGAAAACATGAATATCTCTGAATTGTTTATAAAAAAAGGAGAAGCCTTTTTTAGAAAATTGGAAGAAAAAATTTCCCTTCAAAATTTAAAAAAAACAAATTCAGTAATATCTTTAGGAGGTGGAGCTTTTATTAACAAAAAAATACAAAGTGAAGTCTTGAAAAATCATATTTCAATTTGGTTGAGATGGGAAAATAAAAATCTAATAAATAGAATAAAAAATAGCCAAAAAAGGCCAATTGCAATACAATTGAATGAAAGTGATTTAAACAAATTAATTAACAAAAGATCCAAAATTTATGCAAAAGCTAATTATCAAATTAAATGTGATAAGCTTTCAAAATTAGAAATAACAAAAAAAATAATTGAATTAAATGAAAAAAAATAGACTAAACGTTAAAACAAAAAATGGTAGATATTCAATTATAATTGGGACAAATACATCTCATAAATTATCAAAAATTCTTAAAGAAAATTCAATTTCTTTAAATAAATGCTTTATACTCATTGATAGTAAAATACAAAAAAAAATTGCTCGGAAATTAATAAACTCTATAAAACAAAAAAAAATAATTTATAAATTTCACTCTTCCGAAAAAAATAAAAATATAAATACTGTCATTAAAATTTTAAATTTGCTTCAAGGAAACAATTTTAATAGGAATGATTGCTTCATAACTATAGGTGGAGGAATAACAGGCGATACTGGTGGTTTTGCTGCAAGTTTATACAAAAGAGGCTTAAAATTTATTAATATACCTACAACGCTTTTATCTCAAGTAGACTCATCTGTTGGTGGAAAAACTGGAGTAAATACGACTTATGGCAAAAATTTAATTGGAAGTTTTTATCAACCAAATTTAGTCTTAGCAGATACAATCTTTTTAAAAAGTTTACCAAAAAGAGAAATAATATGTGGTTATGCAGAAATTTTAAAACATTCAATCATTTCAAAAAATAAAAATTTTAATTATTTGAATAAAAATGTAAAAAAAATTCTTAATCTCAAATCCCCATTTATTGAAAAAGCAATCTTTGAGAGTTGTAAAATTAAAAGAGAAATTGTTCAAAAAGATGAGAATGAAACTAATTTAAGAAAAATATTAAATTTTGGACATACTTTTGCTCATGCTTATGAAGCTTCTATGAATTATTCAAAAAAATTAAATCACGGTGAGGCTGTTATTTTGGGAATTTATTCTGCTTTAAAGTTTAGTTTAAAAAATAAAATTTTAAAAAAAGCTGACTTTAATTTAATAGTATCTCATTTAAAAAAAGCTGAATTAAACTACGACATAAAAAAATTTTTTTCTAAAAAAGATACTAATAAAATTGTGTCTTATATGCAGAAAGACAAGAAAAATATTTCAGAAAAAATCAACTTAGTGCTTTTAAAAAAAATTGGTGAAGTTTCTTTAGAAAGAAAATTTAATGGTAAGCAAATTAAATCATTTATAAATAAAAACTTACTGAATTAAAATTTGTAAAGAATGGATTGAATTTTTAATTTCTTCATCAAGAATTTTGTAAATTTTTTTGTTACTCTCAATTCTATCCATTTCTTTTAACTCTTGAGACTTTATAGATAATTTAATATGAAATTTACTTTCATCATTGTTTTTATGATTTTTATGTAAAAAACTTTTATCCTCAACTTTTATATTCTCACAAGATATATTATCTTTAATTTTTTTTTTTATTATTGAAATTAAATCATTTATATTCATAACTATAATTATTATATCATGAAAAATATATGTGACTGGAATAATTGCAATAAGATCGGTGAATATAAAGCCCCTATTGAAAAAGATAATAGTAAAAAATATAGACTTTTGTGTTTAGAACATGTGAAAGAATTTAATAAAAATTGGAACTATTTTTCGGGGATGGATGATCAACAAGTAATTAACTTTTTAAAATCAGATATGATCTGGCATAAACCTACACAAAGTTTTAGTTCTTCAGATAATTTTTTTAAAGTTTTGTGGAACAACACTCTTAAAAATGAGCTTGATAATAAAAATTTTAAAAGCGACTTAAATCATATGCGTCAATTTAAATTTGACCATAAAGATATTAAAGCATTTGGTATTTTGGGCATTTCTGTGGGTATTAAATGGGCTAAGATTCAAGATAAATTCAAAGTACTTGTCAAAAGATTTCACCCTGATATGAATTCCGGAAATAAAAAATACGAAGAAAAGTTAAAACTAATTACTTTAGCTTATACACAATTAAAAAATACTTATAGAGAAAAAATTGACACCTAATTTAAACATTCAACCAGATATTAAGTTATCACTTAAACAAACATTCGGTATAGATTCTACGATGGAAGTAGATGCCTTCTCCAAAAAAACAGAATATGTTCCTGAAATTGATAAAAATTATAAATTTGATAAAGATACAACTTTGGCAATTATTTCTGGTTTTGCATTTAATAAAAGAGTCTTAATTCAAGGATATCATGGAACTGGGAAATCAACTCACATAGAACAGATTGCTGCAAGATTAAATTGGCCGTGCATAAGGGTAAATCTTGATAGCCATATTTCTAGGATAGACTTAATTGGTAAAGATGCCATTGTTTTGAAAGATGGAAAACAAATAACTCAATTTAATGAAGGCATATTACCTTGGTCTATTCAGAATCCTGTTGCTTTAGTTTTTGATGAATATGATGCTGGAAGACCTGATGTGATGTTTGTAATTCAAAGAGTTTTAGAGTCTGAAGGAAGCTTCACTCTTCTTGACAAAAATAAAGTAATTAAGCAAAATAAATATTTTAGATTGTTTGCGACTTCAAACACTGTTGGATTGGGAGACACCAGTGGATTGTATCACGGGACACAACAAATCAATCAAGGTCAAATGGATAGGTGGAATATTGTTTCAACTTTAAATTATTTGAGCCTAGATAAAGAAATGGAAATCATTTTAGGAAAAAACAAAAGTTTTAACAATCCTAAAGGTAAAGAAAAAATTTCAAATATGATTAAGGTTGCATCTTTAACTCGAAAAGGATTTATTGCTGGAGATATTTCTACAGTAATGAGTCCAAGAACAGTACTGCATTGGGCAGAAAACACAGAAATATTTAAAGACACCGGGTATGCTTTTAGAGTAACTTTTTTAAATAAATGTGACGATTTAGAAAAAAATACAATCGCAGAATATTATCAGAGATGTTTTGGAGAAGAATTACCAGAATCATTGATTAATATTCAAATATAAATGAATAGTAAAATATCTTCTCTTAAAGAAAAAATGAGACAAGCATTAACTTCTACAATGAAGGTAATATCTGAAGATTTTAAGCTAAAAAATGAAGATTCAAAAAAAACAAGTTCTAATAATTCTGGAATAGCTGCTATTGACGCTTTATCAAGCCCTCAAGATTTTATTAGGCTTAGAGCAGAATTTGACTCGAAGGCTTTAGAAAAAAAATTTTCTAACCCTGACATATTTAAAAACAATCTGCCAAAAAACTCTTCGTGTAGATCTCTTTACACGATTGCAGAAAAAACAAGATATGAATTATTGGGTTGCCAAATGTTAAAAGGAATTGAAAAGAATCTTAATGAAAATTATTTTCAAAAAATCAACTTAAAAAAAGATCAAAAAATTAATTCAAGAGAAGATATCCAAGTAACAGAGGCTTTTGAGTTATATATGCTTAAAAATTTCCAAAAAATTCAATTGAACTCAATTTCAGAGAAAAAATTGAGCTATTGGGAAAAAGATTTTGACAAATCAGTCAAAAAACATTTTGATTTTTTAAAAAACAATTTAGAAAATCAAAATATTTATAGTTCTAAATTTTCAGAAATACTTCAAGAAATGGATATTTTCGATACTGAGGAAATTGAAGAAAACAAGGAAGAAAATAGTGAAGATGGAAAAGAGAACCCTTCTAATGAAGATGATAAATCTGAACAAGAGGATAAGAAAGAACAAAGTGCTAAAGACGATACAGAGTCTTCAATAGACTCTGATTATGATATAGACGAATTTAATTTAGATGATCAACTGAGCGAAATTGATCAAAATGAACAAAATTCTGAACAAATAGTTCAAAAATCCAGCAAAGAATTAAATCTTGATTATAAAATTTTTACGAATGAGTTTGATGAAATAATTAAAGCTGAAAATCTTGAAAGCACAGAGGAGTCTTTTAAGCTTAGAAAAAATCTTGATCAACAACTAATAGGATTTCACGATATAATAACAAAATTAGCAAATAAACTTCAAAGACAACTTTTGGCTAAACAAAATCGGTCTTGGAACTTTGATTTGGAGGAAGGTTTATTGGATAGCTCGAAATTAACTAGAATTATTATGGACCCCTATAATTCTCTATCTTTTAAAAAGGAGAAAGATTTGGATTTCAAAGATACAATTGTAACGTTACTGATTGACAACTCTGGTTC
Source organism: uncultured Pelagibacteraceae bacterium (assembly GCA_902626725.1). Lineage (GTDB taxonomy): Bacteria > Pseudomonadota > Alphaproteobacteria > Pelagibacterales > Pelagibacteraceae > Pelagibacter. Next base: position 71,024 of record CACOGI010000001.1, on the reverse strand, counting down.
TATGCGCGGAAGACCAATTACTATAGCTGCTATATGTGCAGATATTCTCTCAAGAACTTTGGAAAGATGTTCTGTAAAAGTAGAAATTTTAGGTTTTACTACAAAAAACTGGAAAGGTGGCCAAAGTAGAGAAAAATGGAACAAAAATAACAAACCGAAAAATCCAGGAAGGTTAAATGACCTAAGACATATTATCTATAAAAGTGGAGATACTCATTGGAGACAAGCAAAAAATAACTTGGGATTAATGTTAAAAGAAGGATTACTTAAAGAAAATATAGATGGAGAAGCTATTGCTTGGGCTTATAACAGATTAAAAAAAAGAAGAGAGGAAAGAAAAATTTTAATGGTTATATCGGATGGAGCCCCAGTCGATGACTCAACTTTATCTGTTAATTCAGGTGACTTTTTAGAGAAACATCTAAAAAAAATAGTAAAATTTATTGAGGAAAAGTCAGAGATAGAAATACTTGCTATTGGAATTGGTCATGATGTATCAAGATATTATAATAAAGCAATTAAAATTACCGATGTAAATGAACTTGGTGACGTAATGGTTTCACAATTAAGTTCTTTATTTGAAACTAAAAAGAAATATCACTAAATATTAAATAAATCTTTATTTTTCCATTTAATTATGACCTCGGCTCCTCCTCGTGTTTCTGAATTTCTGAACTGTAAAAAAGCAAAATTTTTTTCAAGTAATGTCTTTCCAATAAATAATCCTAGCCCAAGCCCTATTTTATTTTTTTCTATTTTTTTTAAAGACTTGAGATATGGTTCACCTATTTTTGAAATGATATCATAAGGATAACCTGGACCATCATCTTCTATAATTACTTCAGTAAATTGATTATCACTTTTTAAGGTAATAAATATATTCTTTTCACTAAACTTATTTGCATTACCAATAAAATTTCTCAATCCATAAACAATTTCTATTGATTTGGTAATTTTTTTTTTATTGGAGTCTTGATCAAAATTTAAGATAAATTTCTTATCACTAGTTTCTTTAAATGAATAAACAATTTCTTTAATGTAATCTCTCATTGTTAAATCTTCATCTATAAAATCATCTTCTTGATTTGGATTTAAAGATAATCTTTTTAATATCTGATTACACCTCTCAACTTGACTTTCTAATAGTTCAATATCTTGAATTACTTCTTTATTATCCTTTAACTGCTTTAATAACTCTTGAGTAATAATCTTTATTGTTGATAAAGGTGTACCAAGTGAATGTGCTGCTGCTGCTGCCTGGCCTCCTAATGAGAGCATTTCATGCTCTTTTGCCATGACTTCCTCCATTTTTGCTAAAGCTTCTTTCCTGAGTCTTGATTGAGTTCCGAATGTCATCGCAAAGTAATTTAAAAAAATTAATGCTACTATTAGAGCTATTGGTATCGAATAGAAATAATAAGGACTTACATGGAAATGATCACTCAATGGTGCTGGCAAATCTTCTGAGAAAAAAGTAAGAAAAACAATTATTACAGTTGTTAAAATTACCAGTAAAGTATTAGTTTTAAAACTAAGGTTAGATGAGGAAAATACACTTGGAATAATTATAAAAATAATAAATGGATTAATAATTCCTCCAGACAAATAGAGTAATATTCCCAATTGTAAAATATCAATTAGTAAAAATAAAAAAGCAGATCTATCTGATAACTGAGTTTTTTTATAAATATAAATTAAATATAAATTACTTAAAATACCTAAGAATATAGCAAAATTTGATGTGAAAAAATCAAATTCAAATCCTAAAATAAAATATACAAAGTTTACTGCAATTAATTGACCAATAATGCCAATCCATCTGAGTGTTATATAAGTCGATTTTTTAAACGAATGATATTTTGAAGTTTCAAAAAACTTCATTTCCTAAACATCAAGGTTTTTTACATTAATTGCATTAGATGTAATGAAATCCTTACGTAATGCTACATCATTACCCATCAAGGTATGAATTAAATTTTGATCTTTTTTTAAATCTTTTGAATATTGTACTTGGAGTAAATTTCTTTTATCTGGATCTAGAGTTGTATTCCATAATTCTTCTGGATTCATTTCTCCCAATCCTTTAAATCTCTGAATATTCAAATTAGATTTTTCTTCATCTAACAATTTTTGTAAATCTTTAGAGCCTTTTTTATATTTTTTTAAATTTTTATTGTTACTTATAATATAATTCTCTAATTCTTTCTCATCTTTGATGTAAATTCCTTTTGAGCCTTTATTTATTTTAAATAATGGTGGTTGCGCTAAATATACATGACCATTTTCAATTAATTTATTAAAAGGTTTGTTATTAAAAAAAGTTAAAAGTAAAGCCCTAATATGAGATCCATCAACATCAGCATCAGTCATAATAATTATTTTTCCATATCTTAAATCTTTTAAATCAATCTCATGAGCTTTAGGATCCAATCCCAAGGCATTGATTAATGTAACAATTTCATTCGAAGATATCATTTTAGATAATGCCTTAGTTCTTTGATCAGAACCATTTCCATTGCCATTCTTCTTTAACTTCAAATCCTCTACATAAGTATTTAATATTTTACCTCTTAAGGGTAAAACTGCTTGGTTTGATCTATTTCTTCCTTGTTTTGCCGAACCACCTGCAGAATCACCTTCTACTATAAATAGCTCTGTACCCTCTTGTTTACCAATTTGACAATCAGCTAATTTTCCAGGAAGACCACTTAATTCTAAGGCTCCTTTTCTTCTGACGTTTTCTCTTGCTTTTCTAGCTACGTCTCTGGCCATAGCTGCCTGTATAACTTTAGCTAAAACTATCTTTGCAATGGATGGGTTTTGATCAAACCAAATAGATAATTTTTCATTTACTAATGTTTCGACAATCATTCTTACTTCGGAAGAGACAAGTTTATCTTTAGTCTGTGAAGAAAATTTTGGATCAGGAATTTTAGTTGAAAGTACACATGTAAGACCTTCCTTGATATCATCACCAGAAATTGCTAATTTATTCTTTCTTAATAAGTTATTTTCATTTGCGTATTTGTTGATAACACGAGTTAATGCACTTCTAAATCCTAATAAATGAGTTCCACCATCTTTTTGATAAATATTATTTGTATAAGGAAATATATCCTCTGAATATCCAGCATTCCATTTTAACGAACACTCTAATTCAATATTATTTTTTTTACCCTCAAAATAAATAGGTTTTTTAAATAATTCATTTCCATTTTTATTTTGTAATTTTTCTCTTTTTTCATCTAAAAAACTAACAAATTCAAGCACCCCTCCATCAAATTTGAACTCAGAAATTTTTTCCTTTTTTTGACTAGCATCGGTAAAAATAATTTTAATTCCTTTATTTAAAAAGGCTAGTTCTCTCATTCTCTTAATAAGAATATTTGGATTAAATTTTATAGATGAAAAAATTTCCTTTGATGGTAAGAAAGTTATTTCAGTGCCAGTATGTTTTGATTTCCCAACTACTTTAAGTGGTGCTTTGGCTTCACCATTTTTAAATTCAATATAATGTTTTTTTCCATCTCGATTAATTTCCAACTTTAGTTTTTCTGATAATGCATTAACAACTGAAACTCCAACTCCATGCAAACCTCCAGAAACTTTATATGAATCATGATCAAATTTACCTCCAGCATGAAGTTGTGTCATAATTACTTCTGCTGCTGATTTTTTTTCTCCTTTATGAATATCAACGGGAACTCCTCTTCCATCATCATTTACAGTTATTGTTCCATCTGAATTTATTTTTACATTTATATTTTTACAATATCCAGCTAGTGCTTCGTCTATGGAATTATCAACTACCTCATAGACCATATGATGTAAGCCAGTTCCATCATCAGTATCTCCAATATACATTCCTGGTCTTTTTCTAACTGCTTCAAGACCTTTCAAAACTTTAATGGAGTCCGCTTGATATGTATTTTTATTTGTCATTTTTTTAAATATTGGAGAAAGAAAATTATAACATTTTTTAAGAAAATTGCTGATTTATCTTTTGCTAATAGTAGTAAATTTAATAGATTATGCTTGAAAAATAAGGCTTATTTCATGGCGGAGAGGATGGGATTCGAACCCATGAAAGAGTTTCCCCTTTACACGCTTTCCAAGCGTGCGCCTTCAACCACTCGGCCACCTCTCCATAATTAACCTAATAATTTTTTTTTATATCTATTATAATTTCTTAATTGTCTGTTGATGAATCTTTTTAAAAAATTATATCGTTTATCTCTTTTTGCTAAAATAGGATTATCTTTATTATGTTCCCAAGTTCTAGCGCCATTTTTTTCACCCCATTCACATTCGTATGCAGATAGAGATTTTATGCCCTTTTTTTTACATAAAATTGAGAAAATGCTTTGATCATGTCTATTTTCTATGAAACCATCAAAATTCTCAATTTTAGAAACACTATCATCGACTAATTCAAAATTATTTTTCCAAACTTCATCCCATTCTGTTAGAAAAATTTCTGAATCATTTGTTTTTTCCATAAAAAATGTTCCTGACCAAAATTGAGGGGTATGGGTAATATTTTTTTGGTGAAGACATCCAAAATAATCTAATAAATCTGCTTTTGTATATTTAAATTCTTCCCTTTTCTGAAAAATAATTTCGTTCATATTACTCACATTTTCTAGATGATACTGAAAAGGTAATATAGAGATATTGCTATCAATCATTATGTCAAGATATTCATAAAACCTTTTATTCTTATTTTGAATATGACATCCAACATCTGCATAATGAATTATATTTCCTGCATCTATTTCTTCCATTACTTTTTTTAATATAATGGGTTTCCAAAACCAGTAACCATGACCTCTTTTTTTTTGACTAGATTTTAAATTTCTGTAAGTTTCCCTCATTTGAGAATCAAAATCATTAGAGTCAAAAATTTTGATATCATCATAATATTTTGTTTCAAGTGCTTGACTTTTAATTCTTTCTGCACTTAATTTTAGATCTAATGATGCAAATGCAACAAATACAATTTTTCTATTTTTGTACACTTAAAAATTTTCTATTTATATTTTTCTTAATCAAAAAATTTGACCAACTGATTTCATCTTTTAAAATATTCTCTATTTTTGAATACCTAGGTTTCCATTTTAATATTTTTTTAGCTTTATCAATACTACAAACTAAAATAGCCTGATCGCCTTTTCTTTTTTTTAAAAATGAAATTTTAACTTTTTTTTTTGTAATTTTTGATAAGGTAACTAGCATCCTTCTATTAGATGTGCCCTTTCCACTTCCAATATTTACAACTAATGATTTTTTTTTCTTAAAATAAAAAATAGATTTCTCAATTGCTGAACAAATATCTTTTACATGTACATAATCTCTAATACACGTCCCATCGCTTGTTTTATAATTTGAGCCAAAAATATTAATTGATTTATTTTTTAGCGCACTAAAGACAGAAATGGGTATTAAATGTGTCTCTGGATTATGAAATTCTCCAATAGAACTATTTGTAAGACTCCCAGCAACATTAAAAAATCTTAAAATAATATAATTGATTTTTTTATTTTTAATAATTTCTTTTTCTGCAAAAAGTTTTGTTTTTCCATAATTGCTAATTGGTTTTAAATAATCATTTTCCTTAATCAATTTTTTATTTTCATTATATACAGCCGCAGTACTTGAAAAAATAATTTTATTAACATCAAACTTATTCATAGCTTTAATAAGATTTTTGGTTGCCTTGATATTGTTTAATATGTATGAACTTTTTTTAATTTTGTGATTTACTGTAGATTTAGCAGCTAGGTGAATTACCACATCCGGTCGAATTTTTTTAATTACTCTCTCTGTATTTTTAAGATTGTTTAAATTACATTTAAAAAAATTTTTTTTTATATTTGTAAAGCTTTTTGGTCTATCTTTATCAAGAAAATAAATCTTACCTTTTATTTTTAAATAATTACTTAAACAACTTCCTATATAACCTGAGCATCCTGTAATTAAAATTTTCATTATTTATTCATCAATAAGCACCCATTGCTGTTCCTTAAAAACTGTATATTTTTTGAACCAAAAAGAAAGGTATCTTTCTGCAAGATAAGCATAAAGCCTTGTGGTATCATAACCTTGCAAATCGTCAAATCCAAAAACTTTTTCACATCTCTCTAACCATGGGAATAATGTACTAAACCATTTTTTTAAAATTTCTTTTTTTGCAATAAACATAATATGTGGATTATATTTTGTATTTTTCTCAACATAAGAAAGAAATTCATTTTTATCCTGATCATCCAGAAGATCTATGGCTTTAGTTAAGTTGCCAAAACCATGGTGCATATCAAAATGAAATTTTATATTTTGCTCATTTTTGTTAAATAATATACTTGGTTTTTTTATTAAGTTTTTCCAGCCTCTCTTTATCATCTTGATTTTTTTTGCTCCAGAAATTTCTATTGGATCACAAATGATAGAATTAATTTTGCGATTATTTATATCTAACTCGACTAATAAATTTTCATTTAGATTCACTTTTGAAATAAAATTTTGACTTTTATCCTTTAACCAATAACGCCTTTTTTGACAAAAACCTACCCATTGGTTATCAGATTCTTTATTCAATAAATTTTTCCAGTACCAGTAATGAAAGGTCAACTCTGAATAATATTTTTCTTTATGAAAAATATTATCTCCTTGATTACAGAGAATATAATTTGATAAAGGTTTTTCTTTACCAACCCAGGCAATTTGATAACAAGAATTATTAAGGAAATCTAATTTTTTATTAGTTACACAATAAATTCTTAATTTTTCCATTGTAGATAAATTTCTTTTAATCTTTAAGATATTATTTTTTTAAGTTTTGATAAATTCATAGATGAATCCATTGGGACTCCGTAATTATTCATTTTTTTTAAAAACTTTTTTTTAATTTTCAAATTCTCTTTTTTGGCGAAATCATAAATATATTGAGGATTTCCTCCAATGTTAATTATACCTTTTTTATATAATACTTTGAAAAGTATTTTTGCTACATCCTCGTGATACATAAAGCTTGTCTTAACATTTGCAAAAGCCGACTTATGTACAAAAGGTTTTTCAGTCATACAAACCCTCAGAATAAGTGAATTTTTATACAATTGAACAGATGCTTCGCCACCAAGTTTAGACCAGGCATAATTATTTATTGGAAGAACTGGATCATGCTCTTTATAATTTCCTTTTGAGCCAGGATAAACATAGTTTGTCGAAAAATAAATCAATTTAATTTTTTTCTCTGAACACACCTTCGTAATATTTGCAGTGCCAATTATATTAAGATTTATACTTTTTATAATATCTTTTTCATGAATTTTCATTGGTCTAGATAAACCTGCTAAATGAATCAATATGTCAACTTTTTTTTTATCAAGATAAGTTCTTATATTTTTTTCGTTTAGAATATTTAATTCTTTTTTGTTTGGAAATAACAATTTATACTTAGATGAATAATCTTTTAAAAATTTACCAAACCGTCCTGACCCACCAGTAACTATAATTTTTTTTTTCATATACTTTTAATACAATATAATCTTACTTTTTAATTATCCAATCTTGATAAATTTCTTTATTTTTTAAAATAAACTCTGGAAATTTGTCATCTAAATTTACATAATTATAGCTTTCATCTCTTCCAATTATATCTTTTCCTTCAATTATTCTTTTTTTAATTTCATCTAAGTTTAGATACTTTTCGTCAATTTTTTCATTAAAAACATGTGGATCATTTGTTTCACAAAGATTTTTATATTTATATAAAAGTTGTTCAGGTATTTTTAAGTTACAGAAATGCCAACCTCCCCCATCAATTATATTATTCAGTCTCAATTTATCTACCCTCCAAAATGGTCTTTTTTTAAATTTCAAATTTCTAAGCCATTGAGGTGATTTTAAGTATTTTTTTATACAAATTCTACTGCCAAACCAAAAAGGATTCTTTTGGCTTTGAAGGTTTATTTTGTAATAAAAATGCATTTGTTTAAATACTGCAAATTTCATATTTTTATTGAAAGACTGAATTTTTTTTGGATTAGGGATTTCATCCAAATCAGAAATTATAATATAATCATCATCACTAGCTTGATTTAATCCACGAGAAATAGCATTTCTTTGATAATTTTCTCTGATATACGGATTGTCGCCATCGGGCATATCCTCAACTGGAATGTAGATTATTTTATCTTTAAATTTAGAAAAATTATCTTTGTTAAATTTAAGTTTTTTAGAATTATTTTGCCATGTTTTATTGCCTTCTACTATGACAAAATAATCTACAAAATCATCAAGAATATTGAGTCTCAAATCTAATAACAGGTCCTCATCCCAGTAAGAAAAACAATCGTATATTTTCATTTAATTATCTTTATTTATTTTCAATACACCTATAAATGCTTCTTGAGGAATTTCTACTCTTCCAAATTGTTTGGCTCTTGCTTTACCCTTTTTTTGTTTCTCTAATAATTTTCTTTTCCTATCAGTTGCTCCACCTCCATGGATTTTAGTCAAAACATCTTTTTTAAATCCTTTAATTGTTTCTCTAGCAATTATTTTTCCTCCAATAGCTGCCTGAACAGGTATCATAAAATTATGTCTTGGTATTAAATCTTTTAATTTTTCACAAACTTCTCTTCCAGTTCTTTGAGCAAAATCTTTGTGTATCATCATCGCAAGAGCGTCGACTGGTTCCCCATTTACTAAAATTCCTAGCTTAACTAAGTCACCCTCCCTATGTTCAATTATCTCATAGTCAAAGCTTGCATAGCCACTAGTCATTGATTTAATCTTGTCATTAAAATCAAAAACCACTTCGTTCAAAGGCAGTTCATAAGTCAAAACTGCTCTATTTCCTGAATAAGCCAAATTTATTTGAATTCCCCTTTTATCCTGACATAATTTTATTATTGAACCTAAATATTGATCAGGCGTGATTATTGTAGCCTTAATCCATGGTTCTTCAATAAATTTTATTAATGTTTGGTCAGGAAGACTAGAAGGGTTCTGAAGATTTATAACTTCTCCATCGTTGAGATTAATTTTGTAAACCACACCAGGAGTGGTAGTAAGTAAATTAACATCAAATTCTCTCTCGAGTCTTTCTGTGATTATTTCTAAATGAAGCAACCCTAAAAACCCACATCTAAAACCTAATCCTAATGCTGAGGAAGACTCGGCTTCAAAAGAAAAACTTGCATCGTTTAATTGAAGTTTTGCAAGACCATCTTTAAGTTTTTGATATTCAGAACTATCTACTGGAAAAAGTCCACAAAACACAACAGGCTTACTAGGTTTAAATCCAGGTAATGGTTCTATTTTTGGTTTAATTGCATCACAAATTGTATCACCGACTTTTGTTTCTGATAAAACCTTTATTCCAGTCGTAATAAAACCAATTTCTCCTGCCTTTAACTCGTCAATATCTTTTGCTTTGGGTGTAAATACACCAACCTTTTCGACAATATAATCTTGATTTGTAGACAGCATCTTAATTTTCATGTTTTTTGTAATTTTTCCATTAATAACCCTGACTAAAATAACTACCCCTAAATAAGTATCATACCAACTATCAACCAATAAACATTTTAGATCTTCATTAAGATTTCCTTTTGGACAGGGCAAAGACTCAATTATCTGTTCTAAAATTTCTTCTATCCCTTCACCAGTTTTTCCTGAACAAGAAACTGCGTTATAGGTATCTATGCCAATTACGTCTTCTATTTGTTTATTAGTTCTCTCTAAATCAGAAGCTGGCAAATCTATCTTGTTTAACACAGGAATAATTTCATGATTTATATCAAGAGCCTGATAAACATTTGCTAATGTTTGAGCTTCAACCCCTTGAGTGCTGTCTACAATCAGTATAGAGCCCTCACATGCATAAAGAGATCTACTTACCTCGTAGCTAAAATCTACATGTCCAGGAGTATCTATTATATTTAAAATGTAATCTTTTCCACTTTTTGCTTTATAATTTAACTTTACAGTTTGAGCCTTAATTGTAATGCCTCTTTCCCTTTCTATGTCCATAGAGTCTAGAACTTGTGCTTTCATTTCTCTTTCAGCTAAGCCACCACATTTATGTATAATTCTATCTGCAATTGTTGATTTACCGTGATCTATATGAGCAATGATTGCAAAATTTCTAATATTATCAATTGTGTTCATTATTTTTTAGGATCTTATTTTTGCACCAGTTTTTTTTTCTACTGTTTCGATAATTAATCTATTAATTTTCTCCAAATCATTATCATTTAATGTTTTTTCAATTGATTGAATTGTTACACTAATTGCTATTGATTTTTGATTTGCAGGAATATTCTCTCCTTCGTATACATCAAAAACTTTTATATTACTGATTAAATTTTGATCAATATCAGAAATAGCCTTTTTAAGATCTTGAGATTTAACGTCTTTATTAATAATAAATGCAAAATCTCTTTCAGATTTTTGATAATCTGAAACCAAATAGTTTTTTTTTTGATCATTCAAAGATTTTTTTGGTAATTTCAAATTATCTAAAAAAATTTCAAATCCGACTAAAGACTCTGTTTTTACATCTATCCCTTTTAAAATATTAGGATGAATTTCACCGAAAAAGGCTGCCACTTTATCCTTATCATTACTAATAAATAATCTACCTGATTTTCCAGGATGATAATAATTTGGTGTTTGAGTATCTATAAAAAATTTATCAGAGTTATAACCTGCTTCTACTAAAGTTTGTATTACATCTTTTTTTACATCAAATACATCTACATTTCTCTCTTTTTCGATCCACGACAATCTAGATTTTTTTCCAGCTGTTAATCCACAAATTACAGTATTTTGTTCACCTGGATTAGGACCAGTAAAAATTGGGCCTATTTCAAACATTGATAAATCTTTAAAACCTCTGTCTAAATTTTTTTTTATATACATAATTAAATTTGAAAATATTGAATTTCTTAAAACCCCCAATTCAGAACTTATTGGGTTTATAATTTTGATATCTTTATTTTTACCTTTGAAATAATCGTTATAATTAGAGTCAGCAAAAGACCACGTGATTGCTTCCAAATAACCTTTTGAAGCAACTGCTCTTTGTAAAAAATGAAATAACTTTTGGGTTTGGGTCAAAGTCGATCTAGTTCTCTCTTTGATAGGATTTATGATATTTATTTTATCATATCCACTTATTCTTACTAATTCTTCAACTATATCTATATCCTGTAAAATATCTGGTCTCCAGGATGGAACTATTAATTTTAAATTTTTTTTATCTTTTTTACATTTGAAGCCAAGATCCTCCAAAATCTTGGTCATTTGCTTAGAAGAAATTTTAAATCCAGCTATATTTTCAAATAAGTTTAAATTGAATTTAATTATTCTGTTTTTATAAGTTTTAATTTTTTGAATATCTATTTTACTGATTTCGCCACCACAGATTTTTTGAATTAATGATGAGGCTTTTTCTAAACCAGATTCAATTGATAAAGGATCTACACCTCTTTCAAATCTAAACTTCGCGTCTGTATCAAGATTTAATTTTTTTGCTGTATTTCTAATTGATCTTGGCTCAAAATAAGCAGACTCTAATAGTATATTTTTAGTATTAAATTCTGTACCTGATCTAGTTCCTCCAATAATTCCACCTAATCCTAAAACTCCTTTATGGTCACTTATAACACACATGCCTTTCTCTAGTTTATAAATTTTATTATCTAAAGCAGTAAACTCCTCACCAGATCTGGAGTTTCGAACAATAATACCTTTTTCAATTTTATCAGCATCATATGCATGTAATGGGCGATTTGTATCAAGCATGACATAATTAGTAATATCAACTATTGCTGAAATAGGTTTTTGACCTACGGAAATTAATTTATCTTTGAGCCACTTTGGGCTTTCAACATTTTTTACATTTCTAATTAAGCAACTTCCAAACGCAGTACATCCCTGTTCTCTTTCTTTGTTAATTTTGACTTTTAAAGTTTGTTTTATGTTAGAATTAATTTTTTTTTTTTCAAAATTTATTAATTTTCCAAAACCTGATGCTGCAAGATCTCTAGCTATTCCTCTTACCCCAAGACAATCTGGTCTATTGGGTGTTATTGATAAATCAATAAGATTAGACTTTGATTTTACAAAATAACTCTTACCAATATTTTTTTCATATTTCATTGATAATTCGGTTATCCCATCACTCTGATCAGATAAATTTAGCTCAGACTCAGAACAAAGCATTCCGTAAGAAGTAACACCTCTAATTTTAGCTACTACTAATTTTGTTTTAGTTTTAGGAATAATCGCACCTGGAGGCGCATATATAGTGATCAATCCTTCTTTTGCATTTGAAGCACCGCATACAACTTTTTTAAATTCTTTTTCTCCAATATTTACATCACAAACTTTTAGTCGATCTGCATTTGGATGTTTTTCAACTTTGATAATTTTTGCAACTTTGAATAATTTATTTTCTGCAGAGAGACTCTCTACACTTTCTACTTCCAGTCCTATATTGGTAAGTTGTTCTAAAAGATTTTTTTCTTTTAAATTAGTTCTTAAGTGATCTTTAAGCCAATCAAATGTAATTTTCATCGACTTAGACCTCTATAATTTGAAGGTACATCTAATGGATCAAAGCCAAAATGATTTAACCATCTATAATCACATTCAAAGAATGCCCTTAGGTCATTAATACCATATTTTAACATTGCCAACCTATCAATTCCAATACCAAAAGCGTAACCTTGAAATCTTGTTGAATCAATTTTCACATTCTTTAGTACATTTGGATGAACCATTCCACATCCTAAAATCTCAAGCCACTTATCACCTTCACCTATTATTATTTTTCCATCTTTTATTTCATATCCAATGTCAACTTCAGCAGAAGGTTCGGTAAAAGGAAAGTGGCTAGGTCTAAATCTCATTTTTATTTTTTTGACTTCAAAAAACTCTTTTATGAAATAATTTAAACATCCCTTTAAATGACCCATATTAACATTTTTATCTATATAAAGACCTTCAACCTGATGGAACATCGGCGCATGTGTTTGATCACTATCAGACCTATAAGTCCTTCCAGGCGCAATAATTTTGAAAGGTGGTTTGTCTTTAAGCATAGTTCTTATTTGGACTGGAGAAGTATGGGTTCGTAAAAGTTTTTCTTTTTTTTCATCAAGGTAAAATGTATCATGCATATCCCTCGCAGGATGATTGTCAGGAGTATTTAATGCAGTAAAATTATTGTATTCATTTTCAACATCTGGACCTTCTTCAACACAAAAACCAATCTCAGAAAATATTGAGGAAATTTCATCAATAGTTTGGGAAACAGGGTGAATTTTACCTCTTACAAAAGTTCTTTCAGGTAAAGTTATATCAATTTTTTCTTTTTCTAGTTTTTCGATTATTTCTGCATCTTGAATTTGTTTTATTTTTGTATCTATTAGATTTTGTAATTCATCTTTAGTTATATTTAGATCTGAAGCGAACTTTTTTCTTTCATTCTCAGCAAGAGATCCGATTTTTTTAAATTGAGAAGAAATTAATCCATTTTTTCCAAATAGATTAGATTTTATCTGATTTATATCCGTTAGATTAAGTTTTTGATTAAGTTTTAATAAAAACTCTTCTTTAATTTTTTTAAGATCTGACATCTTTACAGATTATTTCTTCAGTTAAATAAAACAATAGTGAAGATTAATTTAAAGCAGATTGTGCTTTTTGAACTATAGTTTTAAAGGCTTCTGGGCTATCATACGCTATCTCTGCTAGAATTTTTCTATCAATTTTAACTCCACTTTTATTCAACCCATTAATGAACTTGGAGTAAGTCATGCCTTCTGCTCTAACACCAGCATTAATTCTTTGTATCCATAGAGATTTAAAATCTCTTTTTTTATTCCTTCGATCTCTGTAAGCATACTGCAAAGCTTTTTCCATTGCCTGTTTAGCAACTCTGATAGTATTTTTTCTTCTACCCCATTGGCCTTTTACAGCCTTCAAAACTTTTTTGTGTTTTGCTTTACCGGTTACACCTCTTTTTACTCTAGCCATTTTATCCTCTTAAACTGTAAGGCATATACGACTTTACAATTTTACCGTCTTGTTTAGACATTGTTGTAGTGCCTCTTAATTTTCTTATTTGGGAATTTGTTCTTTTGATCATACCATGTCTTTTACCAGCCTGAGCCATAATTACTTTGCCTTTAGCAGATATTTTAAATCTTTTTTTTGCTGAACTTTTTGTTTTTAGTTTTGGCATAATTGAGCGAGGTTATACAAAGAATGTTGCTGATTTACAACTAATATTAAAGGTTATAAAGGCTGAATTACCATTATCATTTGCTTACCATCAAATTTTGGATGCAATTCCACTTTACCAATATCTTTCATATCCTCTTTTATCTTGGTCATAAGTTCATTCCCAAGATGAGAATGTTGGAGTTCTCTGCCCTTAAATCTTATGGTAAATTTTACCTTGTCTCCTTTTGCTATAAATTTTTTAGCATTTTTTACTTTAAATTCATAATCATGAGTTTCTGTTACAGGTCTCATTTTAATTTCTTTTAATGAAATAATCTTTTGTTTTTTCTTTGCTAAATTTGCTTTCTTTTGAGCATCATACTTATACTTTCCCATATCCATTATTTTACAAACTGGAGGATTTGCATTTGGTGCAATTTCAATTAAATCAAGTCCTTGATTTTTAGCCATCGAGATAGCCTCGTTAGTATTTAGAACTCCTAAATTTTCACCATCACTTGTTATTACCTGAACATCAGGTGATGATATTCTATTATTAGAACGAGGACCTTTGTCTTTGGTTCTTCTCTGAAAATAATTTTGTTTAAAATCTGCCACTTAATTTGAAGATGCTTTGTTCAAAGCAGAGAATGTTTTTAAAAATTTATTTAATTCCATATTTTCTTGTTTGTTAGAATCCAATCTTCTAATAGTTACTGAGTTACTGTCAACTTCTTTTTTACCACAAATTAATAAAATTGGGACTTTTGCAAGTGAATGTTCCCTAATTTTATAATTCAAATTATGATTTTTTAAATCAACCAATGAACTCATCCCAGCCTCTTTAATTTTATCTGAAACTTTTTTAGCATAATCTTCAAAATCTTCCGAAATTGGAATAACAACAGTTTGCAGCGGAGAGATCCAAAATGGAAATTTTCCTGCGTAGTTCTCAATCAAAATTCCAATAAATCTCTCAAGAGATCCAAACAATGCTCTATGTAACATAACTGGAACTTTTTTTTGTTCCATCTTTATCAACATAGGAAGCATCTAACCTTCCAGGTAAATTTAAGTCAACTTGTACTGTTCCACATTGCCAATCTCTACCAATTGCATCCCTTAAAATAAATTCTATTTTTGGGCCATAAAAAGCTCCTTCACCTTTGTTTATACTATATTCTAATTTTGACGCTTTCACCGCTTCTAATAGCGATGCCTCAGCTTTATCCCAGACTTTATCTTCACCAACTCTTACCTCTGGTCTATCAGCGTATTTTAAGACCACATCTTTAAAACCTAAATCTTTATAAATATCTAGAATTAGATTTGTTACATTTAAACATTCACTTGTAATTTGGTCCTCAGAGCAAAAAATATGAGCATCATCTTGTGTAAATGCTCTTACCCTTAAAAGTCCATGCAAAGCTCCAGATGGTTCGTAGCGATGAACTTTACCAAACTCAGTTATTCTTAATGGCAAATCTCTGTAACTTTTTAAACCTTGATTAAAAACTTGGATATGACCTGGGCAATTCATTGGTTTTATCGCAAAAACCTTTTCGTCAGGAGTTTCAGAAGTATACATATTTTCTCCATATTTCTCCCAATGACCCGATTTTTCCCATAACAATCTATCCAATACTTCAGGCGTATTAACCTCTCGATATCCTGCTGCATCTTGTCGAGCTCTCATATAATTTACCAATTTTTGAAATAAAGCCCAACCTTTTTCATGCCAGAAAACTGATCCTGGACTCTCTTCTCTGAAATGGAATAAATCCATTTCTCTTCCAAGTTTTCTATGATCTCTTTTCTCAGCTTCTTGAATTCTTTTTAAATAATCATCTAAATCTTTTTGAGATGCCCAACCTGTTCCATAAATTCTTTGCAACATTTCATTTTTTGAATCTCCTCGCCAATAAGCACCTGCAACTTTTGTCAATTTAAAAGCTTTACCAATTTTACCTGAGGATAATAAGTGAGGCCCTTTACATAAATCATGCCAAGTATCCCCATGATAATAAACAGTAAGCTCTTCATTTTCAGGTATGCTCTCAATTATTTCTGCTTTATATTTTTCACCAATCTTTTTAAAATGACTAATTGCTTTATTTCTCTCCCAAACTTCTCTTCTTGTTTTTAAATCTTTATCAATTATTTCTGACATTCTTTTCTCTATTTTTTTTAAATCATCTTCTGTAAATGGTTCTTTGCGGGCAAAATCATAATAAAAACCATTTTCAATTACTGGTCCAATTGTTACTTGTGTGCCTGGATACAACTCCTGAACAGCCATAGCCATAATATGTGCTGCATCATGCCGAATAACTTCTAATCCTTCTTGATCTTTTGCAGTGAAAATTTTGACTGAGCAATCTTTATTTATCGAAAAAAATAGATCTTTTAATTCACCATCGACACTAATTACTAAGGCTTGTTTCGCTAATGATTTACTAATCTTTTCGGCTATTTCTAATCCTGTAATTTTTTTTGAAAATTCTAAGTTTTTCCCATCAGGTAATGTAATTGTTGGCATTTAATTTAGTAACCTCTTATACTCTGAATAAGTAGAAAAACACATTTTTTCAACATTAAATTTTTTGATTACGTTTTTTCTTCCTTCTTTACCCATTAATTTAATGGATGTTTCATCCATTGTTAAAGCTTGAATTATTTTTTTTCTTAAAGAATCAGGGTCACCTGATTCAAATAAAAGACCAGTTTTTTCATTTATGATTGTTTCATTTGAACCACCGATATTACTTGCAATAATTAATTTTTCCATAGACTGAGCTTCAACTGCAACTCTTCCAAAAGCCTCTGGCTCAATTGAAGGTGAAATAACAATATCTGAAACCTGATAAGCTAAAGCCATGTCCTTGCAATGCTCTATAAATTTAAATTGGTTTGTCAGACGATATTGTTCAGCTAAACGAATTAATTTTTTTTTATATAAACTTCTGCCCTGTTCGCTTCCTAATATAATAACATGAAAAGCTTCATAGCCTAATTCAATGTTAACTAAGTTGACTGCTTCTATCAACATTTCCTGTCCTTTCCAAGAAGTGAGCCTTCCTGGTACTAAAATAATTTTTTTCTCTTTTTTTATCTCCCATTCTTCAAGAAGTTTTTTTTCGTCGGTTTCTAATTTTGTTGATGAGTCAAAGTAATCAATATTTATTCCACGAAATATTACAAGAAATTTTTTTTTTGATTCTAAAAATTCAAAATAATTTTCTTTAATATGAGAAAATATAAAATTTGATCCAGCGATAATTAAATCAGATCTGACCATTACAGAATTATAAAATTTTTTAAGTTTACCGCTAAAGTTATAAGTGCCATGAAATGTAGTTACAAATTTTCTTCTAGTCAACTTTGTTGCTAACCAGCATGACCAAGCTGGAGCTCTACTTCTAGCATGCACAATTGTAATATTAAAAAATAAAATTATTCCAATAAGAAATATTGTATTTAAAAACATTAGTAATGGATTTTTACTATGCACGGGTAATCTGATTAAATTTACCTTTTTTTTATCAATAAATTTTAATAATTGACCTCCACTAGTTACTATAAAGGACTTACATTTTTTTTCTGGTAAATAATGGGCAATATCATAACAACCTGTCTCTGCACCCCCATATCCTAATTTTGGTATTACCTGTAAAACTTTTATATTAGACGACATTGATAAAGATTATATAATAATCAATGAAACTTATAAACTTTAATGAGTAACTACTATTATCATAAATTGAAAAATAATAAAAAGATTAGATATTTAAAACATACTCAAAAAAATAGTGACTATGTTGTTTTTTTACACGGTTTCATGTCTGATCTTGAGGGTAAGAAACCTAAGACTTTTTTAAATTTTGCTAAAAGAAATAAACTTGGTTTTCTAGCTATTGAATATTCAGGTCATGGAAAATCATCTGGAAAATTTACTGATGGAAATATCACTAAATGGACAAAAGAAACAAGCATATTAATTAAAAAGATAGTAAAAAAAAATAAGATAATCTTTATTGGTTCAAGTATGGGTGCTTGGATCGCTTTAAATCAATTTAATTTTTTTAAAAGCCAAATCAAAAGTTTTTTAGGAATAGGTTCTGCGCCAGAATTTTTAGAAAATTTAATGTGGAAAAAATTTTCAAAAAAAATCAAAAAGGAAATAGTTCAAAAAGGAATTTATCACTTAAAACATGGTAATTATACATATCCTATTACTTTACAGATAATAAAAGATGGTAGAAAAAATAAAGTTTTACATAAAACTCTAGAATCTAAAATTAATGTTACAATGGTGCATGGTAAAAAAGATGAAGTTGTTCCAATTTCTTATTCTAGGAAAGTATTAAAAATTTTTAGAAATGCTAAAAAAAAATTGCTGATTATAAATAATGGTGATCATAGTTTGTCCTCATCTAAACATTTAAAATTAATAAAAAAAGAAATCAGATTAATTATTTAACCAGCAACGTTTATTTTTGACTTTAAGGTAATTGGATTTTGAATCTTGTCGATCATTTCTTTTGGACAAACTTGAACAAAATGTTCAAGTTCATCCTCAAAATTATCTATTATTTTTTTTGATAATTTAGACTCTGTTTCTCTTGTATGCTCCAAAATAAGTTTTTTTAAATATTCTATCCAATATTCTGTTTCAACATTTTGCCAAATAACAGACTCTGGATTAACTTTTTTTTCAAATTCTTTAGTTTTATCATAAATAAAAGCCATACCTCCTGTCATACCCGCCGCAAAGTTATCTCCGACGTTCCCCAAAACAACAACTGATCCTCCAGTCATATATTCGCATCCATTTGAGTCACATCCCTCAATAACTGTTAACGCACCTGAATTTCTTACAGCAAACCTGTCTCCTGCTTGTCCTGCAGCAAAAAGTTTCCCAGATGTAGCTCCATAAAGTACAGTGTTTCCAATAATTGTATTTTCATTAGAAATTAAGTTACTTTCTTCTGGAAGTTTTATTGAAATAGTTGCACCCGACAATCCTTTACCAACATAATCATTTGCATCACCTTTCAAGCAAAGTTTTAAACCTTTTAAAGAAAAGGCCCCAAAAGATTGTCCAGCTGAACCCTTAAAATTTAAAGTGAGAAAATTTTCATCTAATTTTTCATAGCCATATTTTTTATAAAGCAAATGAGAGATTCTTGTTCCAACAGCTCTGTTTGTATTTTTGATAGTGAATTCATTTATAATTTTTTCCGAGTTATCTAAGCTTTTTTCAATCTCAGGCCAAATCTTTTGGTCTAGTGTGCTTGGCACTTCATTAATTTTCGGAGATTCACAATACCGTTTGTTGTTCCCTGGATCTGCTTGAACAAATAATGGATTTAAATCTAAATCGTCTAAATTTGGAGAGGCTTTATTTACTTGCATTAACAAATCAGTTCTACCAATTATATCATTTAATGATTTAAATCCTAATTCAGCCAAAATTTCTCTTACCTCTGATGCTATAAAAGTGAACAAATTGACAATCTTATCTGGTGTACCATTAAATTTTTGTCTCAACTTTTCGTCTTGAGTACAAACACCGACTGGACAAGTGTTTGAGTGACATTGTCTTACCATAATGCATCCCATAGCGACCAATGCTGTAGTTGCAACTCCATACTCTTCAGCACCCATCATAGCAGCAATGACTACATCTCGACCTGTTTTAATTCCACCATCAGTTCTTAGGGTAACTTTGTGTCTTAAGTTATTCAAAGTTAAAACTTGATTAGCTTCTGTAAGACCCATCTCCCATGGTATTCCAACATATTTAACACTTGTTTGAGGAGTTGCTCCAGTGCCTCCATTATGACCAGAAATTAAAATAATGTCAGCTTTAGCTTTAGCCACTCCAGCTGCAATCGTACCAATACCAGATGATGCAACTAATTTTACACCAATTCTTGCTTTCGGGTTTATTTGTTTTAAATCATAAATTAATTGTGCAAGATCTTCTATTGAGTAGATATCATGATGAGGTGGCGGTGAGATTAATGTAACTCCAGGAGTCGAATGTCTTAATCTCGCAATCTCTTTAGTTACTTTAAAGCCAGGCAATTGTCCTCCTTCTCCCGGTTTTGCTCCTTGGGCCATTTTAATTTCTATTTCATTGCAATTGTTAAGATAATTTACTGTCACTCCAAACCTTGCAGAAGCAATTTGTTTAACTCTTGAATTAGCACTATCGCCACTTTCCATTGTCTTAAATCTATTAGCATCTTCACCACCTTCACCGCTGCATGAAGCTCCTTTGATTCTATTCATCCCAATTGCTAGTGTTTCATGTGCCTCCTTAGATAAAGCTCCATGAGACATACTTCCGCTGCCAAATCTTTTTAAAATTTTCTCTAATGGCTCAACCTCATTAAGATTTATAGACGGGCCTAATTTCTTTTTTCTAAAATTTATTAAATCTCTTAAATTAATTGGTGGTAAATTATATATACCTTCAGCATATTTTTTATATGCCTCATATGAATTAGAGCCTACTGCACTTTGTAGTAAATGAATTAACCTTCCTTGATATTGATGTGTTTCTCCATTTTTTCTGTATCTGTAAATACCTCCAATTGGTAAGATAGTTTCAGAACTTTCGAAAGCTTCTTTATGAATTTCTTTTATTTTTTTTTCAATTCCTGATAGACCAATGCCTGAAATTTTAGATATTACACCTGGGAAATAATCGTTTACAATAGTCCTGCTAAGTCCAACGGTCTCAAAATTACATCCACCTCTATATGAGCTTAAAACTGAAATGCCCATTTTTGACATTATCTTAAGTAAACCCGCATTGATTGAATTAATATATCGCTTAATACATTCATCAAAATTATATTGTCCAAAAAGTTTTTTTTCATATCTTTGATATAAACTATCAAAAGCCAAATAAGGATTTACAGTTGTTGCCCCAACACCAATTAATGTTGCAAATGAATGAGTGTCTAGTGCTTCGCCTGATTGCACATTGATGGAAACATATCCTCTTAATTTTTTTTTAATTAAAAATGAGTTTATTGCCCCAACACATAACAACATTGGCATTGGTAATTTTTCAGATGAAAGATCTTTGTCACTTAAAACCAATTGAGTTATGCCTTTTCTGACTGCAATTTCAGCCTCTTTTTGAATTCTTGCTATTGAGTCTGCTAAGTTTTCATTTTGCGAAAAAGAACAATCAATAACTAAAGAACTTTTCCCAAATAAATTTAAAAACTTGTTGAATTGAGAGTTAGATAAAATTGGACTATTCAAAACATAAATATTTTCTTTTGTAAGAGTATCAAAATCAAGGATATTACCTAGATTTCCAAATCTAGTTTTTAAACTCATGACTTTATTTTCTCTCAAAGAGTCAATTGGAGGATTTGTAACTTGACTAAAGTTTTGTCTAAAAAAATGGTAAAGTGGTCTATATCTGTCAGAAAGCACTGCTAATGGTGTATCATCACCCATCGAACCAGTTGCTTCTTTTGAGTCTTCAGCCATTGGATGTAAAATAAGTTCTAGATCCTCTAAACTTATGCCAAAAGCGTATTGTCTTCGTCTTAGATTTTCTCCATCAAAATGATGTTTCTCGTTTGAAATAGAAAGTTTTTCGTCTAAATCAATAATTTGTGAATTAAAATGTTTAAACTCTTTGGCAAGGTAATCTTTAATTTGACTATTAGAAAAAATTTTTCCTTTCTCTATTCTAACTCCGATTATTTCTCCAGGGCCTAATCTACCCTTTGTTAAAATTTTTTTTTCATTTAATTCTATCATGCCAGTTTCTGAACCAGCAAAAAGCATATTATCTTTAGTTATTGCATATCTTAATGGTCTAAGTCCATTTCTATCATTTGCAGCAATGACCCACTCGTTATCTGTAGCAGCTATAGCAGCTGGTCCATCCCAAGGTTCCATTGTACTATTTAAAAAATTAAATAATTGTTGATGATTTTTTGATAAAGTCTTATTTTTTTTTGACCAAGCATCTGGTATGAGCATTAGTTTAGCTAACGGCGCAGATTGACCTGACTTATTCAATAATTCAAAAACATTATCTAATGCAGCAGAGTCAGAAACACCCTTTTGAATTACTGGTTTTAAATTTTCTATATCCTCAAAAAGAGGGCTGCTCATTTCTTCCTCGTGAACTTTCATCCAGTTTTTGTTTCCTTTGTAAGTATTTATTTCACCGTTATGTGCGATTGCTCTAAAAGGTTGAGCTAAGCTCCAGCTAGGTGCTGTGTTAGTAGAAAATCTTTGATGGAAGATTGCATATCTTGACACAAATCTTTTGTCTCTCAAAT
Source organism: uncultured Pelagibacteraceae bacterium (assembly GCA_902626725.1). Classification (GTDB taxonomy): domain Bacteria; phylum Pseudomonadota; class Alphaproteobacteria; order Pelagibacterales; family Pelagibacteraceae; genus Pelagibacter. The sequence continues at coordinate 48,462 of CACOGI010000001.1, read as the reverse complement.
CTAAATAGAAATCAGATATTGCCTCTGCCAAATAGAGTCCTTTATAAATTATAGACTTAGAGCTAATTGAACAAATATAAAAATTATTCAATGAAGCATTAAAAGCTTTGTTTTCAATTCTTTTTCTTGTTTCATAAATTTTTCTCTCTAAATTTTTATCTAATAAATTTGGGTCATTAGATTTAAATAAAACTTGAATAATTTCTGGCATAGTTTGAGAGGCTTTATCCCCTAAAATTTTGGGATTTACCGGTACCTGTCTCCAACCATAAATACTAAAATTATTTTTTGTAAGCTCACTTTCAACAATAGTCTTGCAGCTCTCTTGTGATGAATAGTCATTTCTTGGTAAGAAAATCATCCCCACACATATTTCTGCATTATCATAATCATGACCAGTTACCTCAATTTTTTCTATGAAAAAATCTTTTGGTATTTCTAAATGTATTCCTGCCCCGTCTCCTGTTTTTCCGTCTGCATCTACCGCTCCTCTATGCCAAACTGCTTTCAAAGCTTCTATTCCATAATCAACAACATCTCTGCTTTTTTTTCCATCTGTCGAAGCGATAAGGCCAACTCCACATGCATCGTGCTCCATTTCTGGCGAATAAACGTGATTATTAGTCAGTAATTTAAAATTTTTTTTGTAATTTTTCATCATGCAACTTTTGAACTTTTCACCTCAATATTTTCAAGATAGGTTTTTATAGCTGCTGCCGCATCTCTTCCATCTTTTATAGCCCAAACAACCAATGAGGCTCCTCTGACTATATCTCCTGCTGCAAAGACTCCTTTTAAATTTGTTTCCATTGTATCGAAATCTGTTTTGATTGTTCCCCATTTAGTAACTTGCAACTCTTTTGAGTCGAATAAATATGGTAAATCTTCAGGATCAAAACCAAGTGCCTTTATTACCATGTCAGCATTTATTTTAAATTCAGACCCTTCCTTTATTTCAGGTCTTCTTCTTCCAGACTCATCAGTCTCACCTAATTCAATTTTATCTACAATTAAATTCTCAACTTTATTAGTACCTTTAAATTCTTTAGGACTAGACAACCATACAAATTCTACACCCTCTTCCTCTGCATTAGCTACTTCTCTTGCTGATCCAGGCATATTTTCTTTATCTCTTCTATAAAGACATTTAACTGATTTTGCTTTTTGCCTCACTGAAGTTCTTACACAATCCATAGCGGTATCACCACCTCCAATGACAACAACATCTTTTCCTTCTGCATTAAGAATTCCTTTATCAAACAAATCAACTTTATCACCGAGTCCCTTTTTATTTGAAGCAGTTAAAAATTCCATAGCAGGAAAAATATTTTCTAAATCATTTCCAGGTAAATCTATTTCTCTTGGTTTATAAACGCCGGTAGCGATTAAAATTGCATTATGTTTTTTTCTTAATTGTTCTAAAGTAGAGTCTTTACCGACCTCAAAGTTTTGTATAAATTCAATTCCACCCTCCTCTAAAAGCTTTGTTCTTCGTTCAACAACATGTTTTTCAAGTTTAAAATTCGGAATACCATAAATTAATAGTCCTCCAGCTCGATCATATCTATCGTAAACTGTAACTTTGTACCCATTTTTTCTTAGTTGTTCTGCTGCTGCTAATCCTGCAGGTCCAGCACCTATAATGCCTACGCTTTGATTTTTCTCGTTTTTTACCTCTATTGGTTTTACCCAGCCTTGCTCCCATGCATTATCTGTTATATATTTTTCCATCGAACCAATAGTTACAGTTCCATGGCCAGATTGTTCTATTACACAGTTTCCCTCACAAAGACGATCTTGTGGACAAATTCTTCCACAAACTTCTGGCATGTTATTGGTACTTTGTGATAATTCGTAAGCCTCTTTTAGCCTACCTTCTGCAGTAAGTTTTAACCAATCAGGAATATTATTGCTCAGCGGACAGTGAACTTGACAAAAAGGTACTCCACATTGAGAACACCTGCTTGACTGTTCCTCTGCTTTTGGTTTAATAAAATCATCATAAATTTCATTAAAATCCTTTTTTCTATTACCAACTTTTCTTTTAGGTGGTGTTTGTTGACCTATTTTTACAAATTTGAGCATTTTATCAGTCATAATATTTTTTAGAATCAGGGCAAAATATACATTGTTTTTATTAGTAAAAGAATTATTTAGGTCATAATTTATGACCTATATTTAATAAAAATTAGCATAAAATATAAAAATTTTAATTTTTGCATACCTAATATGTTTAAATGGAAGTGTTTTAAATGAATATTTTTTAAGCTACGACAGCTATATGCTTCAAGATTTTATAGAAATTCTAATCTTATCTGCTGTTCAAGGGGTATCAGAATTTTTACCTATAAGCTCATCAGCACATTTAATTTTAGTTTCTAGCTTATATGATTTAAAAGCAAGTTCTTTATTGATAGATATAAGTTTACATTTGGGTTCTTTGTTTGCAATTATACTTTTTTTTAGGAAAGAATTATTTGATCTTAAATATAATAAACAACTTCTAAAACTAATCATATTTGGATCACTACCACTTATTTTATTTGGGTATATTTTACATTCTACTGAATTAATTCATCTTTTAAGAAATGTTAAACTTATAGCTTTCACAACATTATTTTTTGGAGTCATTTTATACTTTTCTGATCAAAGGGAAACTGATCAAAATATTTCAACTAACCTAGGTATTAAATCAATCTTATTTATTGGATTATTTCAAATTCTTGCATTGATCCCAGGAGTTAGTAGGGCAGGTATAACTATAACAGCCTCAAGATTTTTGAAATTTAATAGAGTTGACTCGGGGAAAATTTCTTTTTTACTTTCTATACCAGCATTAGCAGGAGCAAGTTTTCTTGGGTTAAAAGATATTCAAAATGAAGTTTTGGAAATTAATGTATTAGTAATTATTGCTATCATTTTATCTTTTATGTTTTCTTATGTAACAGTAAAATTTTTTTTAGATTATTTAAATAAATTTTCATTAAATATTTTTGTAATTTATAGATTAATAATTGGGTTAATTTTGATATCGGTAATTTATTTTTAGACTGAACGTTTGACTAAAGGTAGTAACTGGGATAACAAAACTCCACTTAATATAAAGAAACATCCTAATAAATTATTAACTCCCAATATTTGATTTAATAAAAACCAAGCTGCGATTGTAGCAAAAACACCCTCTAGTGAAAAAATTATTGCTGCTGGAGCAGGAGTAATATTTTTTTGTGCGTAAATTTGTAAAACAAAAGCAAATCCTCCTGAAAGAATTCCTGCGTATAAGATTGAGTCTATTTCACTAAAAATATTCTCAATTATAAATTCTTCATAAATAAATCCAATAATAAAAGAAAATAAAGCTACTAATAAAGTTTGAATAGCACCTAAGGTTAAAGGTAAATTATATTTTGTAACTATTACACCAGTAAAAATGATATGGGTACTCCAAAATAAAGCACCTAATACAACAAGTGTATCGCCAAGCCTTATTGTTGCATCATGAAAATTAGTAAGTAGATAACCACCAATTAAGCATAGAACTACAGAGGGCCACACACTCCAATGCATTGATTTCTTTCTAAATAGAAAAATTATTATTGGCACCATGGGGACATAAAAAATAGTGAAAAAAGCTGCGTTAGCGACATCTGTATACAGAAGAGCAACTTGTTGTAATGCTGAGCCTAAAAAAAGTGATAATCCAATTAAAAAGGAGAGAATAGCAAATGTTTTAAAGTCTAATTTAAACTCTGATTTAAATTTTTTTAACTCGAATAAAAATACAAGAGGAACAATCGCCAGAAACCCAACAAAAAATCTTACAGCGTTGAAAGTGAAAGGACCTATATTGTCCATACCTGTATCCTGGGCAATAAAAGTGGTTCCCCAAATAAATGTACACAATAATGCACACAATAATGAGACTGTTTTCGACATAATCTGTTTTAGACTGCTAATTTGTAAGCAAAATTTTTTCCTAAATTTTCTTTTAACTCATTGTTAAAACGAGCGGCTTCTGCTCCATCAATAATTCTATGATCATAAGACAATGATATAGGCAACATAGTTCTTGTAACGAATTTTCCATTAAAGAAAACTTGTTTTTTTTCAGATCTTCCAATTCCTAATATTGCAACTTCGGGAAAATTTATAATTGGTGTGAAGAATGACCCTCCTATTCCCCCTAAACTCGTTATTGTCATAGATCCACCAAATAACTCTTTTTTATCAATTTTAAGATTTCTACATTGATCACTAAGATTTTTAAGTTCAGAACTTATAAGATCAATATTTTTGTTGTCAGCATTTCTTAGTTTAGGAACCATTAAACCATGAGGAGTATCAACAGCAATTCCAATATGATAATATTTTTTAACAGTCATTTTTCCACCATCAATATCATCAATAGAGCTATTAAAATTGGGAAATTTTTTCAATGAAGCAGTCAAAGCTTTAACAATAAAAGCTAAAGGCGTAATTTTTTTTTTTTCTCCAGTATATATATCAGTTAACGATGTTCTGAATTCTTCTAACTCTGTGATATCTGCTTCATCATGATTGGTTACATGAGGAATATTTGTCCAAGAATTCATCAAATATTTTGATGATAATTTTTTAACTCTTGGTACTTCTTTTATTTCTACTTCCCCAAATTCTGAGTGAGAGTATTCTTGTTTTATCCTTTCATTACTTTTTTTCTCATTATTGACTAAGTTATTAGATTTCGAAGCTACAAATAATTTTACATCACTTTCAATGACTCTACCTTTACGTTCACTACCAGTAACTTGATTAATATCTACACCAAGTTCTCTTGCAAATTTTCGAACTTTTGGACTAGCAGATGATATGTTAAAAACTTTATTTTGGTCAGTGGATAATCTTTGTGTCTCTGGTTTTGTTTTATGGGTTTTTTTAATCTCTTTTTCTATTACAGATTTTTTTTCAATTTTTTCTTGATCTTTATTTATATTTTCTAAAACTAAGATTAGGTCTCCCTCTGAAACTTTATCCCCTACCTTTGTTTTTAAAGTTTTAATTTTACCATCAAAATTTGAGGGAATTTCTACACTAGATTTATCACTTTCTATTGTTATTAAAGGATTATTTTTTTTTATAATTTGGCCCGCTGAAACTAAAACCTCTATAACCTCTACATCTTTGAAGTCGCCAATATTAGGTACTTTTATCTCAATTTCTGACATTATAATTTAGTTGGCATTGGTTTATTTGAATCAATTTCATATTTTTTGATAGCCTCTTTAGCATACTTAGATGTTATCAGTTGTTCTTTTGCTAAAATACTTAATCCGTATGCAACAACATGCTCTTTATCAACTTCAAAAAAATTTCTTAAATTTTTTCTCGTATCGCTTCTTCCAAATCCATCTGTTCCTAATGAATAAAAACTTTTATTTATATATGGTCTAATTTGATCTGAGTTCATTCTCATATAATCAGAAGCAGCTAAAATAGGGCCTTCAGTCTTACCTAAACATTTTTCAACATAAGATTTTTTTTGTTTTTCGTCTGGATTTAAAAGATTATATCTTTCTACCTCTAAACCATCTCTTCTTAATTCATTGAAACTTGTAACACTCCATATCTCACTATCGATCTGATATTCTTTTTGAAGTATTTCAGCACCTGCAATCATTTCTCTTAAAATTGTACCAGATCCCAAAAATTGAATTTTTGTTTTTTTATGTTTGTTAAATTCTTTTATTTTATACATTCCTTTTAAAATTCCTTCTTCACAGGATTTATCTTTTGGCATAGCTGGATGAGGATAATTTTCATTCATTGTTGTTATGTAATAAAAAATATTCTCTTTTTTTTCATGCATCCTTCTCATTCCTTCTCTAAAAATAACTGCAAGTTCATAATGAAAAGTTGGATCATAGGACATACAATTAGGAATGGTTGATGCTATAAGATGGCTATGACCATCTTGGTGTTGTAATCCCTCTCCTGCTAAAGTCGTTCTTCCAGCTGTTGCACCTATTAAAAATCCTCTAGATTGACTGTCTGCACCTGCCCACGCAAAATCTCCAATTCTTTGAAATCCAAACATTGAGTAAAAAAGATAAATTGGTATCATTTCGATATCATGATTTGTGTATGATGTTCCTGCAGCAATCCAAGATGATATTGCACCAGCCTCTGTAATTCCTTCCTCTAAAACTTGTCCACTTTTTTCCTCTCTATAGGAACTTAATTGGGCTGAGTCTTCTGGTTCATATTTTTGTCCCTCATGGGCGTAAATACCTATCTTTTGAAAAAAACCTTCCATTCCAAAAGTTCTTGCTTCATCGGGTATAATAGGAACTAGTCTTGGAGCAACATTCTTATCTCTTAATAAATTTGTTAACATTCTTACTAAGGCCATTGTTGTAGACATTTCCTTTTTACCTGTTGACTCCTTCATGTTATCAAAAATATCTTTTGGAGGAGTTTTAATAGGTTTTGCGTATGTAGTTCTTTCTGGTATATAGCCACCTAGCTGAAGTCTTCTTTCTTTAATATATTTTATTTCAGCGGAATTTGGTTCAGGCTTGTAATATTCAATATTTTTGACCTGTTGATCTGTCAAAGGAACATCAAATCTATCTCTATAATACATTAAATCATCCACATCTAATTTTTTGGTCTGGTGCGTAGTATTTACACTTTCTCCACTTTTACCCATTCCATAACCTTTAATAGTTTTAGCAATCACTACTGTTGGGCTCCCAATATTTTTTGATGCCTTATCATAAGCTGCAAAGACTTTATGAGGGTCATGACCACCTCTATTTAACCGCCAAATATCTTTATCGGATAGGCTAGAAACCAATTCAGAGGTTTCTGGATATTTTCCAAAAAATTTTTCTCTTACATAAGCACCATCCCTTGCTTTCATTGCCTGATACTCACCATCTACTGTCTCATTCATGGTTTTAACAAGATGACCAGTTTTATCATTAGCTAACAACGGATCCCAATAAGAACCCCAAATCACCTTTATAACATTCCATCCTGCTCCTCTAAAGATACCCTCCAATTCTTGTATAATTTTTCCATTTCCACGGACAGGACCATCTAATCTTTGAAGATTGCAATTTATTACAAATATAAGGTTGTCTAGTTTCTCTCTTGCCGCTAAACCTATTGCTCCCAAAGACTCCGGCTCATCCATTTCGCCATCACCTAAAAATGCCCAAACCTTTCTTCCCTCATCTTTGATCAAACCTCTGTTAATTAAGTATTTCATATATCTCGCCTGATAAATTGCTAACATTGGTCCTAAACCCATAGATACAGTTGGAAATTGCCAAAAGTTTGGCATTAACCACGGGTGCGGATAAGATGATAAACCACCTGGTTTAACTTCTTGTCTAAAACTATCTAATTGTTTTTCATTAAGTCTGCCCTCTAAAAAAGCCCTGGCATACATTCCAGGTGCACTATGTCCTTGAAAATAAACAAGATCCCCTCCAAATTTATTATTTTTAGCTCTCCAAAAATGGTTCATCCCAACATCGTATAAAGTAGCAGCAGAAGCAAAAGTTCCTATGTGACCCCCAAGTTCAGGAAATTTTTTATTTGCCCTTACTACCATTGCAGCTGCATTCCATCTAATCAATGATCTTATCCTTCGCTCCACATTTTGATCACCATTTGATTTTTTTTCCTCACTTGTAGGTATAGTATTTATGTATGGTGTGTTTTGTGTATATGGAATATTGGCTCCTTCGATATAAGCTTTATTAATTAATTCTTTTATCAAATAATGCGCTCTCTGATTTCCATCTTTTTCAATTACGTCTGAAAGCGAAGCCAACCACTCACTTGTTTCTAATGGGTCAATATCTCCTTCATTTACAACCTGAATAATTTGAGGTTTTTCTTTTTCGATTTTTTGAACTATTTTTTTTTCTTCTTGATTTTTTTTCAAAGAGCTCTCAGCTTCTTGAATTAAGTTCTCGGTGTTTTTTGGAACATCTTTATGTAAAGTAGATGTTTGATTTGAGTTTGATATATTAATCAACAAATCACCTTTTGAAACTTTATCTCCAACTTTTACTTTGATAGACTCAATTTTTCCAGAGTAGGTTGATGGAATTTCAACGCTAGATTTATCACTTTCAATAGTTACTACGGGATCGTTTTTTTTGATTTCTTGTCCTTCTTTGACAAGCAATTCTATTACCTCAACATTTTCAAAATCTCCGATGTCAGGAACTAATAATTTTTCAGTCATTTTTTAGTCTTATACAATATAAAAATATAGATAATTGCAAATCTTAACACATTCTGCTCAATTTTTTGACACTCTTTGCGTACATGCTTCAAAAATGATTAAAAAGTTATTAAAAACACTTATTCATCCAAAAGATAGTGCCTATATAGATGCTAAAAAATGGATACAAAAAATTTTATTAGAGGAGAAATACGGAAAAATTAATTCCTAAATTCTCTCAACACATACAGCTATACCCATTCCTCCACCAATACAAAGTGTTGCACATCCTTTCTTTTTTTTTTGTTTATTCATTTCATGTAACAAAGTTACAAGTATTCTTGCACCTGAAGCGCCGATTGGATGGCCAAGGGCAATTGCTCCACCATTAACATTAACTTTATTATGATCAATACCTAACTCTCGAATTACAGCAATACTTTGAGCAGCAAAAGCTTCATTAACTTCAAATAAGTCAATTTCATCTAATCTCCATTTTGCTTTTTTAACTGCTTGACGAACAGCATTAATGGGTCCCAAACCCATTAAACCAGGATCTAACCCAACTGATGACCATGACACTATTTTTGCTAAAGGAGTAATAGATTTTTTTTCTACTTGCTCTAAAGTAGTTAATAATAAAGCTGCTGCACCATCATTTATACCTGAGGAATTTCCTGGTGTGACTGATCCATTGTCTTTGAAAACTGTTTTTAATTTTTCTAAATCAGATATTTTTAAGCCTAATCGCGGATGCTCATCCCGATCAAGTATATTGCCTTGTTGATTTATTTTAATTAACTCATCATTAAATCTGTTATCATTTAAAGCAGCTTCTGTTTTTTTTTGCGAATTTAAGGCAAATTCATCTTGTTCTTGTCTTGATATATCAAATTTCTTTGCAACATTTTCTGCGGTCACTCCCATATGGTAATTATTGAATGCATCCATTAATCCGTCATTAATCATTGTGTCTGAAAGTTTGTCTTCTGATATTTTTTTTTCATCTCTGTAAAAAATTGAATGGGGAGCGATAGACATATTTTCTTGACCTCCAGAAATCACATTTAGAGACTCCCCTAATTTTATAGACTGATAACCTGAAATTACTGCTCTTAATCCAGACCCACAAACCTGATTGATCAAATAAGCTGGTTTTGAAATGGGTATACCAGCATTTATTGCCGCTTGTCTTGCTGGATTTTGTCCACCCCCCGCAGTTAATACTTGACCCATTATTATTTCATCAATCTCATCTTTACTAAATTTAGATACTCTTAAAACTTCTTTTATCACTATAGATCCAAGTTTATCAGAGCTTATTCTTTTTAAAGATCCTCTATAAGTACCTATTGGTGTTCTAACCGCATTTACAATAACTACTTCTTTAGATTTATCAGCCATAAAATTTTAAATATATCTTATCATTAAAATACACTAAAATTTGATATACTATAATTAAATAAATTAAAAAAGCGCCTGTAGCTCAACTGGATAGAGCGCTTGGCTACGGACCAGGAGGTTCTGGGTTCGACTCCTAGCAGGCGCGCCAATTAGGTTTTTTATGTTCAAATGGTTTTTTAAAGCATCTCTACAATCGTCTGTAATTTATTTTTTTATAATTATTTTTATTATTTTATTAATCCTTACCTTTATACTATAAAAAAGATATGTCAGAAAAATTTGAACAAATTAGTTTAAAACCAGGTTTTATGAGACATAACGGAGGTATTTTGTTTAGAAATGTTTCTGATAATCAGTACGAATTTAAATCGATAATAAACGAAAATCATTTAAACGCTGCAGGAATTACACATGGGGGTTACTTATCAGCTTTAATTGATGCTGGGGCTGGGACTGCAGCACATAGAACTGCAGAAAATGCACCCTGTGTTACTGTTTCATTGGATTTAAAATTTATAGGAGTTTCAAAAGTTGGTGATGAGATCTTTGGTAAAGTAAAAATATTAAAAAAAACTAAAACTCTAGTTTTTTTATTTTGTGAATTGGAATGTAATAATAAAATTATCACGTCTGCCTCTGGAGTCTGGAAAATTTTGAAACCAAAATCTTAAAATCTTTAACTTTAAAATTAGGGTAAAATAATATAATTAGTGTTTTCGAAAAAATTCGAATTATGTTAGAGTAAATTTAATTTAAACTGAAATGAGAACTTTTTTTCATGCGATTCGGTCATGTTTTAGTCTATTTTTGTTCTTTGCTAGTAACAATATCTAGTAGGTAAAAAATTATACATACCAAAGATAGAAATGACAAAAAATAAAATAACTGCTGTTCTTGGTCCAACTAACACAGGTAAAACTCATCTGGCCATCGAGACAATGTTGTCTTTTGAAAGCGGAATGATTGGTTTCCCTCTTAGATTATTAGCACGTGAGGTATATGACAAAGTTATAAAAAAGACTTCACTTGATAAAGTTGCTTTAATTACTGGTGAGGAGAAAATTATACCAACTAATGCTAAATATTTTTTGTGTACTGTAGAGTCTATGCCGATAGATAAATATTTAGATTTTGTTGGAGTAGATGAAATCCAAATGTGTGCTGATCACGAACGAGGACATATTTTTACAGATAGATTATTAAATTTGAGAGGTAACAAACTCACAATGTTTATGGGTTCTAACACAATCAAAAACATTATTTTAAAATTGGACGATGATATAGAATTTATAGATAGAAAAAGGTTATCTAAGCTTTCTTATTCTGGTTACAAAAAAATTTCTAGAATAAATAGAAAAACAGCAATTATCGCATTTTCTGCAGAAGAAGTTTATGCAATAGCAGAATTAATAAGAAGACAAAAAGGTGGAGCAGCAATTGTTATGGGATCTTTGAGTCCCAAAACACGAAATGCTCAAGTAGAATTATATCAATCCAATGATGTTGATTTTTTAGTTGCTACTGATGCCGTGGGCATGGGTATAAATATGGATCTAGATAATGTTTATTTTTCAAATCTTAAAAAATTTGATGGTAGAAAACTAAGAAGACTAAATTTATCTGAAATAGGACAAATTGCGGGTAGAGCAGGTAGATACTTAAATGACGGTAGTTTTGGTGTAACTGGAGATTGTAAAGAGATTAATGCTGAGGAAATTGAACTATTAGAGAACCATAAATTTGAGGATATTCGAGCTTTATTTTGGAGAAACTCAAACTTGAGTTTTAATAATCCATCTTCACTTATCAAAACCCTTGACGAAAGACCTAATAAAGATTGGCTGAGAAAAATACATGAGTGCGAAGATGAAAAAGCTCTAAAATTTTTTTTAAGAGATAAAAATTTTGAAAATATTAAATTTAATAAGGAAAAATTAATTCTTTTGTGGGAATGTTGTCAAATACCTGATTTTGTAAAAAAAACTTATGGAAATCACTACGAGGTAATTTTTAACGTTTTCAAATATCTAAACAGCAAAAAAGGTAAGATTTCAAATGATTATATGCGCCTTCAATTAATGAAATTGGACAAATTAGACGGAAACGTAGATTCTTTATCAAATAGAATTGCAAATGTAAGAACTTGGTCATATGTTTCAAATAAAAATAATTGGATAGAAAATCAAGATTATTGGATAGAAAAAACAAAATTATTAGAGGATAGACTCTCAGATAGACTTCATGAAGAACTCACAAAAACTTTTATTGATAAACGTGCAAGTGTTTTGGCAAGAGGTTTAAAGCAAGATATGGAATTTGATACAAAAATTTTAGAAAACAATAATGTCTTAATTGATGATCAATTTATAGGAAAAATTAATGGCCTCAAATTAGAATTAGATTTAAAAAAAGGTGCTCTCGAAACAGATATCAAATCTTTAAAAAAAGCTGCAAGACAAACAGTTGGTCCAGAATTAGTAAGAAGAATTCAAGTTATAATTGATACAGGATTAATTGAACTAAATGATGATTTTAAAATTTACTGGAATAAATCAGCCATTGGTAGATTAGTTTCTGGAAAGGACTACTTAAATCCAAAAATAGATTTAATAGTTGATGATATTTTAGAAAATACTTACAAAAAAAAATTAACTATTTTTTTGGAAAAATGGTTGGAAAATAAAATCCATACAACATTAAAAAGTCTAATTGATCTAAAGAATTTAAAAGAAAAAAACACTTCAATTAAAGCTCTTGCTTATCAACTTTATGAGAACAATGGTGTTCTTAAGAGAGATCAGGTTTCAGAATATTTAAAAATATTAGGCCAAAACGAAAGGAAAGTTTTAAGAGATCTTGGTGTAAAATTTGGAAGATATCATGTTTTTTTATACAGATTGATTAAACCAGAACCTGTATCACTTAGAACTTTACTTTGGAAAAATTACCATCAAAAATACTTTAATTTAAAGCCTCCAACTTTTGGTCTTAATTTTTTGGATGATGAAAAAAATAATAATAAAAATTTTATGTTACTTTGTGGCTTTGAAAAATTTGAAAATTTATATGTAAGAATTGATATTCTTGAAAGATTATTTATGCAAATAATCAATTCTAATTTAGATAAAGGCAAAGAAATAAAGATGATTCCTGAAATGTTAAATTTATTGGGTTGTGGTAAAGAGAATTTCAAAAAACTTCTTAAATGTATGAACTATAAGGTCACAGATAAGGAAAAAGATGTATTTTTTAAATATTTTCCTAGGAAAAACATAAAAAAAACAAATAAAAAGTTGATAAAAGAAACTCCATTTGGTGTTCTAAAAAATTTAAACTTAAAATAAAGATATGTTTTTCAAATCAAAAAATAATAAAATCCAAAATAAAGATATAGTTAAGATCGCTGCATTACTAATTCATGCAGCAAAAATTGATGAAAATTTCTCAAAACACGAAGAAGAAATTATTAAAAAAACTCTTAGTAAAATAAGCGAAGACAACCAGAACATAGACAGTATCATAAATGAAGCTAAGATTATTGAGGAAAACGCTAATCAAATCCTAGATTTTACAAAAGAAGTTAAAAATATGGATGAAATAAAAAAGATAAAAATAATAGAAGCTTTATGGAAAATTATTTACTCAAATAAAGAAGCAGATATGTATGAAACTAACTTAATGAGAAGACTTGGTGGATTATTGTATATTGACAATAAGATAATGGGCGATATCAAAGAAAAAATAAAAAAACAAAATTCATAATGACCTACATAGTAAATGAAAAGTGCATTAAGTGTAAATTAATGGACTGTGTTGATGTTTGTCCAGTTGATTGTTTTTATGAAGGTAAAAATATGCTTGTAATTAAACCGGATGAGTGTATAGATTGTGGCGTTTGTGAACCAGAATGTCCTGTTGATGCCATCAAGGCTGATACAGAACCTGAAAGTGATAAATGGCTTGAAATCAACAAAAAGTATTCTGAGATCTGGCCTAATATAAGTGAAAAAAAAGATCCACCCTCGGATCACAAAAAATATAAAGATGAGCAAAATAAGTTTGAAAAATATTTTAAAGAAAACCTTTAAGTCAAAATCTAAAAAAAAAATTAAAAAGGTCAAATCTAAAGACAAGGCTAAGTCTAAAAAACTTAAGACTAAATTAAAAACTAACAAGACTAAAAAAATAAACAAAAGTAAAAAAATCACAAAAATAAGTGAAAAAACTTCCAAGAAAAAAATCAATAAATTAGAAAATAAACAAGAAAACTTAAGAATACCAAAAACTAGTGAGCTTAAACCAGAAATTAAAAAAGTAAAAAAACAGGAAACAGAAAAAAGAGAATATAAAATTAAAGATTTCGTTGTATATCCTAAACATGGTGTTGGTCAAATATCTGAATTTAAAAAAATTAATATTGGTGGAATAGATGTTGAAACATATGTAATTAATTTTGAAAAAGATAAAGCTAATGGTATGGTACCTGTAAATAAACAATCTCATCTAAGACCTTTGGCTACGATCAATCAAGTTAACAAATGTATATCAATTCTGAAAAGTAAACCTAAAATTAAAAGGTCTATGTGGAGTAGACGTGCTCAAGAATATGAAGCTAAAATATCTTCTGGTAAAATTTATGAATTAGCTGAAGTTGTGAGAGATCTTAACAAAGGAGATGATTTAATGGTTGATCAATCATACTCGGAAAGACAACTTTTTGAAAAAGCTTATGAGAGGATTCTTTCAGAATTTCAAATAATTCTTAACTTATCATTAGAAGATACACAAAAAAAATTAGACAAAGCTTTAAAAAGAAATTTAAATCCACAAAATAAAACTGAAATCAAAGAAGAAAAGATTGATCCCTCAAAGGCAACAACTGAGGAATCAATTTCTGATGAAACTGAACAATTAGATGAATAAAAAAAAACGCTCCTCACACGTAATCGTTATGAGAAGCGTTTTAAATAAAGAATACTAAGTTATTATCTTCTTCTTCTTTTCTTAGCTTTTTTCTTAGCTTTTTTCTTAGCCTTCTTTGCTTTTTTTCTTCTTTTAGGCATCTTTAGCTCCCTTTTTAGTTAAACGAATCAAAATGATTCGTTATTAACTTATTTTTATTTTTTTATATACGTTATGTCAATTCTTTAATTAAAGTAAAAATTTTCAAAATTAAATTTAGAATAAAATAATATTTTATTATTTTTAAAGTGTAAAAAAGTTAATGTTTATGCGCTTAATAATCAAATATTTAAATTTAATTAATAAAGTTTTTCTAAATCTTCTTTATATTTTTCTAAAATTTTTTTTCTTTTTAGTTTCAAAGTTGGTGTTAACATTCCATTTTCAATTGTAAATTCTTCTTTAATTATTTTTATTTTTTTAACTTTTTCAACTAATGATAAAGTTTTATTTAAATTTTCTAAATAAAAATCAATTTCTTTTTTATTTTCCTCACTTTCACTTACAACTAGGGCTACTAAGTAAGTTTTTTTATCCCCGTAAACAAAACTTTGTTTAATTTTTTCATTAAGACACAATAAATTTTCAATTTTTGATGGAGAAATATTATCACCACCAAGATTTACTATTATTTCTTTCTTTCTATCGGTTATTTTTAAATTTCCATCTTGAGTTATCTCTCCTATATCACCAGTATGTAACCAGCCATCTTTTAAAATCTCGTCTGTTTCTTTTTTCATGTTCCAATAACCTAGCATGACATTTTCACCCTTTACTAAAATTTCTCCATCATCAGCAATTTTAACCTCATTCGTTTTAAATGGTGGGCCAACGGTCTCTATCTTGATTTTTCCCGGTATATTACAGCTCACAACTGGTGAGGTTTCCGTTAAGCCATATCCTTGTAAAGTTGGCAGACCTATAGAGTTCAAAAATTCACCTATTTTTTGGTCTAAAGCTCCGCCGCCAGAAACGAAAGCTTTTAATTTTCCACCAAACTGGTTTTTGATTTTTTTTCTTACTAAAATCTCACAAAAAAAGTTAATGATTTTTTCTTTAAAGGTTAATTTTTCTTTATTTAAATTTTTAATTCCCAATGAAATGGTATTTTCTATCATTTTTTTTTTGAAGCCTTTTTGTTTTGAAAAATTAAGAAAAATTTTACTATATAAATTTTGATAAAATCTTGGAACAGCTGTCATTATAGTTGGTTGTGCAACAGCCATGTTTGGTAATAATTTTTCTAAACTTTCAGCATAGTAAATTTTTGCTCCAAGTAAAATTTGTACGTATTGAACTGTATGTTCATATGAGTGGGATAAGGGCAGCCAAGTTAAAAAGACTGGTTTTTCATTTTTAACTAATGTATCTAAAATTTCTTGTGCACCCTCACAATTCGATAAGATACCTCCATGACTGAGCATCACTCCTTTAGGGTTGCCTGTAGTTCCTGATGTATAAATAATACAAGCAAGATCTGTTCTTGCTATTTTATTATTATAATTCTCGAAAATATTGATTGTTTCTTCATTGAGATTTTGTTCTAAAATATTTTCAATACTTTCAATTTTTTGATTAAAATTTTCGAATGAAATTATTTTTATATCGTTAGAAATAAATTTTTTTATTTTTTTAAACTGAATATCATTAGAAACTATACATATCTTTGGTTTGCAATCATTTATTATATACTCATAATCTTTCGATGAATACGTGGTGAATAATGGAACTGTTACTCCACCCGCATTCATAATTGCTATGTCTGCTATAAGCCACTCTGGTCGATTTTCAGACAATAAGATACATCTGTCTCCTTTAGATAAACTTTTATTTAAATATGTAGAAAGTAAACAAATATTATTTCTAACTTTTTCCCATGTTAAAAAATCATTTTCATTATTTTTAAGCC
The DNA here is from genome assembly GCA_902626725.1 of uncultured Pelagibacteraceae bacterium. Classification (GTDB taxonomy): domain Bacteria; phylum Pseudomonadota; class Alphaproteobacteria; order Pelagibacterales; family Pelagibacteraceae; genus Pelagibacter. The sequence continues at coordinate 31,966 of CACOGI010000001.1, read as the reverse complement.
ACTTTAAAAATGGCTGATTTGTAAATTTTTTTTTGTCATTATACTTCTTAAAAAAAAGTTCTACTAAGCTATTAATCTTATTTAATTCCATAATCTTTTGGTGGGCGAAGAGAGAATCGAACTCTCACTTCTTGCGAAACACGATTTTGAGTCGTGCGCGTCTACCAGTTCCGCCATTCGCCCTTAATTGTTTAATAATTAATTAAATAGTATAAGAACTAAAATTATATTAAAACCAAAAAATGTTTAATACTCTATATAAAAAGTGTTTAAAATTAGCAGCACATAAAAGCTCTAAATATTACTTAGCAATAGTTTCATTTATAGAAAGTTCATTTTTTCCAATCCCGCCAGATGTAATGGTAATACCCATGGTAATTTCAAAAAAAAATGATTTCATTAAGATTTTTTTAATTGCAACAATATTTTCTGTTTTGGGAGGAGTGTTTGGATATTTGCTTGGAGCGTTCTTTTTTGATATTGGGATGCAAATAATGAACTTTTATGGCTATGAAGATAAATTAAGTAATCTCAAAGATAATCTAATAAGCAGTGACAGTTTTTATGCTTGGTTAGGCATCCTTTTTCTTGCTGGATTTACACCTCTGCCTTACAAAGTTTTTACCATTGCTAGTGGTCTAATCGGTTTTAATATTTTAATTTTTATCTTTATAAGTTTAATATCGAGAGGATTACGGTTTTTTATCATTTCTTATTTATCTTACAAATTTGGTAATTTATTCACACAATTTATGGAAAAACATGGATCTAAGACGTTTACAATTATTGGTATATTAATCTTAGTAATCATAACTTTAATTTATGTAATTTTTAAATTTTATGTTTAATTTAAAAGTCAACTCTACTTTAAATCTTGTTTTAATATTGAGTTTAATAGCAATTATCTCTGCATATTTTATAGAATATGCTCTTGGACATCAGCCTTGTAATTTATGTCTAATAGAGAGAATTCCTTATGTTTTAAGTATAATTTTAATAGTATTCAATAATATTTTTAAGAAAGATGAAAAATTCATTATTCTATTATTGATATTGATCTTTGTGTTCTCTTTTTTAATTTCAATATATCATTTTGGTATTGAGCAAGGTTTTTTCGAAGAATCTTCGGTTTGTGGACTAAAAAATGGAGCAAGCATTATTTCCAAAGATGAATTATTAAAATCGTTAAGTCAAAGAACTGTAAGTTGTAAAGATGTGACATTTATGATTTTTGGGTTATCTCTTACAAGTATTAATATACTTATAAGTTTAATTATAACATATTTACTAATAAAAACTTATAATTCATATGAAAAAAACAAATAATAAAATTGAGGAATTTATTAGAGTTGATCATGCTGGAGAACGTGGGGCAGTTAAAATTTATGAAGGTCAATTATTAGCACTTAATACAATCGTAAAAGATGAGAATTTAAAAAAAACCATCGAAGATATGAAAGTTCATGAAATAGAACACTGTCAGTTTTTTGAAAATGAAATTAAAAAAAGAAATATTAAACCAACAAAACTTTTACCTCTGTGGGATTTATTAGGTGTTGGTCTTGGTTTTGGATCAACAATTTTAGGAAAAAAAGCTGCAATGTTATGCACTGCGTCAGTTGAAGAGGTAATTGATAAACACTATTTAGACCAAATAAATCAATTAGGGCCTGAAGAAAAAGAATTAAAAAAAAAAATTATAAAATTTAGAGAAGATGAATTACATCATAAAGACATTGCTTATGAAAAAGGCGCATCAAAAAAAGGTCTTTATTCTATAATGGATAAGATTATCAAGACTGGTTCCAAAATAGCGATAAACATCTCAGAAAAAATTTAAGTTTTAGGCTTCTAATTCGACATCCCAATATAAATAATCCATCCAACTTTTGTGAAGATAATTTGGAGGAAAATTTTTTCCGTTACGATGTAAATCCTCTGTAGAAGGTCTATAAGGGTATTGAAAAAGTTTCATTCCTGATTTTTTTAATAACTTTCCACCTTTTTTAACATTACAGGATGAACATGCTGTTACAACATTATCCCAATTAGTTTCTCCTCCTTTAGATCGTGGCAATAAATGATCGAAAGTAAGCTCTTCTCCACTGCCACAGTACTGACATGAGAACTTATCTCTTAGAAAAACATTAAACCTTGTAAAACTTGGTTGTGATTGTGGCACAATATAATCTTTCAATGCAATAACACTTGGTAATTGCATATCAAAAGATGGGCTTCTTACAACTCGGTCGTAAGTGTTTACTATTATTACTCTATCTAAAAATACAGATTTTACAGTATCTTGCCATGACCATAATGATAAAGGGTAATAGCTTAATGGTCTGTAGTCAGCATTTAGAACTAATGCTGGACATTTTTCTAATGATACATCGCTTTCAATAAAATTATTCATAAATTAAAGTTTAACTTAAATAAAAAAAATTTTCAATCTTTAGGAAATATTAAATTTTTTTAAAATATAATTCAATGCAATACTTGACGCTTCAATAGGAATATGATGATCGCAGTCTTTTATTAGATGTGTCTCTATCTCTACATTATTTCTTATTAGAAAATCTTTTGCCTCTAACATAAAATTAGCGGGTACTACCTGATCTAAATCACCGTGAATTAATAACGTTTCTGTAGAAACTTTTTTTCTTATTTTTAAATTTTCCTGGTCTATTATTTTTCCAGAAAAACCAACTATACAACTATACTCTTTTTCTGAAGTGAGACCTAAATTAATTGACATCATACAACCCTGACTAAATCCTAACAAACAAATTTTATCGTTCTCCAAATTAAAATTATCTTTTATTTGATCAATAAATTGATTGAGTTTTTCCTCAGCTTTAATTGACTCTTCTAAAATGTATTTCTGGTCATCTTTAGTTAGGTCAAACCACTGAAAGCCTGATGGATTTATTGGGCACGCTTCATGTCCATCTGGACAAATAAAAATAGTATTTGGCAGGTGTCTCTTCCAATTTAAAGAGAGCATACTTATATCTTTTCCGTCTCCTCCATACCCGTGGAGCATAATTATTGCATTCCTTATTTCAGTGCTATTATCTGGTTTAATTATTGTTGAGTTAAGGCAAAATGTCATAGTGCATGATTTATGTTTTTTTATTTTTAAAACACCCTACAATACTTTTATGATTTCAGGAATAATCGTTAAAACTATCTCAATAATTTTATTAATTGCAGTGGGATTGGTTCTTATTTTAGGAATAGGTACCTTATTCAAAGGAGGTGACACTAGTAAAAAATATTCTAATAAACTTATGCAATTAAGAGTTTTATTACAATTCATAGCTATAATAGCTCTTGTTGGTTTCGCATATTTTTTTAAGAACTAATTATAACTACGCAACCATTCAATAAATTCTTCATCTTCAAAATTTATTGAACCGATAACTCTTGCAAATTCTAAACCGTCTTTATTAAAAAAAATTGTTGTAGGGATACCTCTTAGTCCAAATTTCTTTGCTAAAGTTACTGGCGGATCAAAATAAATATCTAAATTTTCAATTTCTAACTCTTTAAAAAATTTAGCAGACTTATCAAAACTCTCTTTACCTATATTTATAGGAAATATTATCAAATTTTTTAAATTTTCATTTGTTTGTAACGAATCTAATGACGGCATTTCTTCTTTACATGGAGCACACCAAGTGGCCCAAAAATTCAATATAATCAAATTTCCACGATAATCTTTTAAATTAATCTGTTTATTTTTAGCATCGAGAAATGATAAATTCTCGTATTTCTTTAATTCTTTATTGATAATAAGATTTTTTATATCAGTAATTTCATTTGCGATCGAATTAGACAATAAAAAAATAAATATTATTAAAAATCTCATGTTAAACAGGTATAATTAATTACCATGACAAAAAATAAAAACAACCAGACAATATGGGGTACTAGAATTAAAAACAATCATTCTATGCTTTTTCAAAAAGTTGGGAATTCTATTGATATTGATAAAAGGCTCTATAAAGAGGATATAGCTGGATCCATTGCTCATGTGGAAATGTTGTTTAAACAGAAAATAATTTCTTTTAAAATTAAAAATAAAATTATTTATGGTCTTAAAAAAATAGAGAAAGAAATATCAAAAAAAAAATTTGAATTTAGTATAAAATATGAGGATATACATATGAATATTGAAAAGAGACTTTTTCAGATAATTGGAGAAGAAGCAGGATATATTCATACCGCAAGGTCTAGAAATGACCAGGTAATTACTGATTTTAAAATTTGGATAAAATCTGCTACACAAGATATTATATCTATAATTGATAGAGTAATTAAAAGTTCCTTAAAATTAGCTGAAAAAAATATAAATACTATCATGCCAGGTTTTACGCATCTTAAAAATGCACAAGCCGTTTCCTTTGCTCACTATTTGATGGCATATATTGAAATGTTTGAGAGGGATAAAAAAAGATTCTCTTTTAATCTAAATAATCTCAATGAAAATCCTCTAGGATCAGTAGCCTTAACAGGAACATCTTTCAATATCGATAGAAACTATACTTCAAAAAAACTAGGTTTCAAAACACCAACCAATAATTCTATAGATACAATTTCTGATAGGGATTTTGTTTTGGATTTTTTATTTAGCATATCCGTTTGCGCTATGCATATTTCTAGAATTGCTGAAGAACTTATTATTTGGAACTCTGATGGTTTTAATTTGATAAGTTTGTCAGATAAAGTAGTAACTGGTTCTTCTATAATGCCTCAAAAAAAGAACCCAGATCTTTTGGAATATTTAAGAGGAAAATCTGGAACATCTTATGGCAATTTATTTTCAATGCTGACAATTTTAAAGGGATTGCCATTATCATATTTTAAAGATCTTCAGGATGATAAAGAAATAGTTTTTAGATCAAATGATACCTTGATAAATTGTTTAAAAATATTTGATGAGATTCTTAAAAATTTAAATCCAAATAAAAATCGGATGCTTGAACTTGCAAATTCAGGTTATATAACTGCAACAGATCTTGCTGATTACCTAGTCCAAAATCATTCAATGCCATTTAGAAAGGCTTATAAAAAAACAGCTACTATAGTTAATTTAGCAGAAAAAAAGAGGAAAAGACTAGACGAATTAGATCTAGCTGAATTAAAAACTATTGAGCCAAAACTAACCAAAGATGTATTAAAAGTGTTCGATTTAAAGAATTCTGTAAATTCAAAAAAATCATACGGTGGAACATCTTTTGATAATATAAAAAAAATGATAATGAAATATAAAAAACAAATATGATTAAAAAAATTGCTTTATTCTTTATTTTAATAATTTTTGCTGTCTCTTGTGGCAAAAAGGGTGACCCGAAATACAAAGAAACTCAGACAAAAACAATAATTGAAAAAATTTTCATAAAAATTTCTTAATGAAATATATCAATAAAAAATTTACAATTGAAAAGGTTTCCATAGAAAGTATTGCAAAAAAATATGGTACTCCATCATATTGTTATTCCTTAAAAAAATTAAGAGAAAATATTAATAATTTCAAACAAAGTTTTAAATCAATTTCTCCCTTAATTTGTTTTGCAATAAAATCTAATACAAATTTAAAACTAATAAAAGAAATAAAAAAATTTGGGTTAGGAGCAGATGTTGTATCAATGGGCGAATTAATGATTGCCATAAAAGCTGGAATTAACCCTAAAAAAATTGTTTTTTCAGGAGTTGGTAAAACTCTAGAGGAAATAAAATATGCAATTAAAAAAAATATTTTATTAATTAATGCTGAGTCAGAAAGTGAAATTAAACAAATTGAAAAAATTGCAAAATTGAAAAAAAAAAAAGTACAAATAGGTATTCGTCTCAATCCTAATACAGATGCAAGAACCTTAAGCCAAATTTCAACTGGAAAAAAAGAAAATAAGTTTGGAGTAAATGGCAAAACATTTATTCAACTTGTCAATTATTGTAAAAAATCAAATTATATAGAACTAAAATGTCTTAGTGTTCATATTGGAAGTCAAATTTTAAATCATAAACCCTATGAAAAAATGTTAAAAGCAGTGAATCAAATTTTAAATAAAGCAGATCATAAGTTTGAATTCATTGATCTCGGTGGTGGTATGGGAATTCAATATAATAATAACAACGAGAAATTAAATTATAGCAAATACAATTTAGCCATAACAAAATTTTTAAAAAATCATAAAACAAAAATAATATTTGAGCCCGGTAGATCTATAATTGGAAGTACAGGAATTTTAATCAGTAAAGTAGTTTATATAAAGAAAAATGTAGGAAAAAATTTTATAATATTAGATGCTGCTATGAATGATTTAATGAGACCTGCGCTTTATGGTGCTAAGCATACTATTTTACCATCTCTATGGTCAAGAAAATTCTCAAAAAAAACTTACGAATTTGTGGGACCTATTTGTGAGAGTACAGACAAATTTTTAACTTTAAAAAAATTTCAAGAATTAAGTGAAAAAGAGTTAGTTGTAATCTGTGATGTTGGCGCTTATGGAATATCTTTAAGTTCAAATTATAATGTAAGACCGAAACCTATAGAGCTACTTATCGATGGATCAAAAATTAAAGTGATTAAAAAAAGACAAAAGTACGAAGAAATAATTTAGCTTTTGAACAAATGATCAGAAACATAATTTTTTCAATTTTCTTTTTTTGTGGAATAGGAGTCATTTCATTAATTTTTTTACCATCCTTTTTTTTACCTCAGAAAGTTGTCCTATTAGGTGGCAAATTGATGGGTTATTGGACAGGTTTTTGTTTAAAGTTTTTTTTAGCAATAAAAATAGAAATCAAAGGCAAAGAAAATATTGTTTCGAATGAAAGATTTTTCATAGCATCCTCTCACCAATCGATGTTTGAAACTTTCTATTTACAAACTATTTTTAATTCTCCAGTTTTTATTCTTAAAAAAGAGTTAACTTTAATTCCTATTTTTGGATGGTATTTAAAAAAAATTGGATCAATATCGATTGATAGAAATAAAATTTCAAGGGATAATCTTGATTTTTTTAATGATATATCAAAAATTTTAAATAATACGAAAAGGCCCTTAATAATTTTTCCACAGGGAACAAGAGTTTTGCCAAATGAGCGTCCAAAATTCAAAAAGGGTGCTTCAAGAATATATGAGGAATTAAATAGTGTCTGCTTGCCGGTAGCAATAAATTCTGGACATGTTTGGCCAAAAAAAGGTTCTAAACAATCCAAAAAAACCATAACTATTTCCATTTTAAAACCAATTAGCGCTGGAATACCAAAAGATGAATTCCTTAAAATTTTAGAAAATAATATTTATTCTGAACTTAATTTATTAGATTAACCTTTCATAGGCATTACAACAAATATACTGTCAAAGTCACCTGGATCTTTTATTAGAGCTGGTGATGCGGTATCATTAAAATACATTTCAACTTTTTCTCCATCTAATTGAGATGCAACATCAATCAGATATCTTGAGTTAAAACTAATTTCCAAAGCATGTTCAAATTTTACCGCTAATGTCTCTTTACCATCACCACTATTTGTATTATTTACAGATAAATTTAGAATGTCTTTTTCAAGGTTGAATTTAACACCATCTTTTTTATCTAGGGAAACTGAAGCAACTCTGTCCACAGAATTTAGAAAAAGTTTTAGATTAATTTCTAATTTTTTCTGATTATTTTTTGGAATAACTTGAATATAGTTAGGGAATTTCCCATCAATTATTTTTGATATTAAAATGCTATTATTTAATTCAAACTTTATTTTAGATTTTATATTAGAAACTTTTACATCCCCATCATAATTATCCAGTAATGAACATAACTGGAAGATAGTTTTTTTTGGTAATATTATAGGTTCAAAATTAACTTCTTTTTCTAATCTTATTTTTGATATAGACATTCTATGGCTATCTGTGGCAACAGCAGTTAAATAATTTTTATCTTCGAACTCAGTTTTATGAATGTATATCCCGCTTAAATAATGTCTTGTTTCATCATTAGAAATTGAAAATTTACACTTGTTTAAAAGTTTTAAAAGTTGTTTTGATTTTATAACAAATTCATTTTGATTAAAATTTTCATCAGTTACAGGAAATTCTGAAGCATTAATACAATTTAAGTTAAAAATAGATTTTTCAGACTCAAGATGCAACTTGTTCATTTCATTTAAAGTAAGATTGATCTTTTTGCCTGGTGAGAATTTTCTTACAATATCGTACATTATAGAAGAGGTCGTTGTAATTTTTCCTTCTTCTAATACTTCTATATTTTTTAACTGATGAATAAAAATTAAGTCTAAATCTGTTGCGGTTATAGTAAGTTTTGAATTTTGAACATCCAACAATATATTTGATAAAATTGGTAAAGTGCTTCTTTTTTCAATTACACCCTGACAATAATTTAATGCTTGTTGAAGGTCTTGTTGATTTACGTTAAATTTCATTTTCTGAAGTATTATATAATATTTGATTTTTTAATTTATTAATATTCTCTACCATCTCTGTGTCTTTCTCCTTCAGTTTTTCAATAGTTTTCACAGAATGTATAATTGTAGTATGATCTCTATTAGAAAACTCTCTACCAATTTCAGGTAAGGATTTTGATGTCAAAATTTTTGTTAAATAAATTGCCGTTTGTCTTGGTCTAACCAAATATCTAGATCTTCTTGACGATAACATTTCATTTTTACTAATTTTAAAAAATTTACATACTAATGTTTGGATTAAATCGATTGTAACTTTGTTTTCATTTATATTTAATAAATCCTTAAGGACAATTTTTGCCTCTGTTAAGTTTGGTACTTTGTTATAGATCCTCGAAAAAGATACGATTCTGTTAATTGCTCCAACTATCTCTCGTATACTAGCTGTAATTTCAGTGCTAATAAAATCCTCTATTTCTTTAGAAATTTTTACTTGATCAGGATATAAATTGTTTAATTCCTCTATTTTTTTAGCAACAATTTTCTTTCTCAATTCATTGTCAGGCTTTTGAATATCAACAACTAGGCCACCTGAAAATCTAGATTTAATTCGTTCTTGTATTCTAGATAGTTTATTTGGAGCTCTATCTGCTGAAATAATGATTTTTGAGCCTTTATCTATTAATGCATTAAATGTATGAAAAAATTCTTCCTGCATTGCTTCTTTGCCATTCATGAACTGAATATCATCCATAAGAAGAATATCTGTATTCCTAAAATATTCTTTAAATTTAACCATATCATTCGACTTAATAGATTTTACAAATTGATACATAAATCTCTCAGCTGATATAAACATAATTTTATTATTTTTTTTTAATTCAATACCAATAGAATTTAAAAGATGGGTTTTTCCCATTCCAACTCCACCATAAATATAAAGAGGATTGTAATTAGAAACATTTTCTGAAACCTTTAGAGAAGCCTCAAAAGCAAGCTTATTACTTGATCCTGTTATAAAATTTTCAAACGTTTTATTAGGATCAATTCGATTATACTGAAGGTAAGAGTCCTTTATAAAAGAAATATTTTCCTGATTATCTAATATATTGAAATTTTCCTTTTTATCTTTTTTCAAATTTTTATTGTCTATTTTAAACTCTATTCTAACTATTTCTTTTCTATAATTTTTTACTGTTTGCAATATTTGGTCTAAATATCTAGAGGTAATCCAGTCTCGAATAAATCTTGTTGGAACAGATAATAATAAATAATTATGAAATTCCTCCACAAAATTAATCTTTTTGAGCCAGCTTTCATAAATATCTAAGCCTAATTTATTTTTCATTTCGATTTGAATTAGATTCCAATCAATTTTTTCGGAATTTAAATTTTTTGGATTTTTATTTGTAAAAGTGTTGTTCATTTCTTAGGAGAGTTTAGTTAGAGCCATAAAAAATTTATTGCAACAAATAATTTAAAAAAACATAAAAAAAATAAAATCTAGGATTGTGTTTTTTTTTTAGATTTAAAAAAAATTCTTTGACAAAAAAAATTTTTGTGCATCAAAACTTATTAAATTTATAATTGAAATAAATATATAATTAATTTACCAAATCAAAATATTGTGAAAAAGAAATATGCAAACATACATAAAGTGTATGCTTTAAGTTGAATCAACTTAAGATATATTAATTAAAGAGAGGAGATTTTTTTTGAAGCTCTTGAAATGTTTCTAGAAGCGTTTTGTTTTTTTATTATTCCTGTTTTAGCAATTTTCATCAGTTCAGAATTCAACTTGGGTAAGAATTTTAGTGCTTCGGCTTTTTTTTTGTTTTGAATTAACAAATTCATTTTTTTAATTGCGTTTTTATATCTACTTTTTCTTGCTTTATTAACTGCTGTTTGCTTCGATATTCTTCTAATTCTCTTAATTGCTGATTTTGTATTGGCCATATGCGCAGGGGTATAACTTGAGAATTTATATTGGTCAACCAAATAATTTATTATTTTTGACAACTATTGCAAAAGAAAGTCGATCTATTAGAAATATTTTTTTTTTTAATTATTCCGTGACATTTAAATCTTTTACAATTTTGACCTTCTCTTTGATAAACTTTAAAGTTATTTTGAAAACTTCCTTTCACTCCTGAAATATTCATAAAATCTCTTATACTAGAACCTCCTTTTTTTATCGCCTCTAGTAAGATCTTTTTTGAATTAATAATTATTTTTTCACAATCTTTTTTTTTAATTTTATTTACCTTTTTATGTGGATTGATTCTACTTAAATATAAAATTTCACTTGCATAAATATTTCCAATTCCTGAGACAAAGTTTTGATCAATTAAATAATTTTTAATGTTTTTTTCTTTACCTTTAAAAAAGGTAAATACATATTCTTTATTAAATCTATTATCAAATGGTTCTGGGCCCAAATGACTAAATCTTTCTTCTAATAATTTCTTATTTTTGATAATTTCAAAAAAGCCAAACCTTCTGGGATCATTGTATATAATTTTCACTTTATCAAAAATAATTTCAACATGATTATGTGTTCTTGGTAAAAAAGGTGAATTATAAAAACTAGTATTTGTTATAGAGTTTTTTTTAAGGTTATGAACTAAATGTATTGTACCTGACATGCCCAAATGCAATATGCAATAACTTCCATTGGACAAACCTAAAATAATGTATTTTGAAAACCTTCTTACACTTAATATTTTCAAGTTCTTCAAAAAATTTGAAAAATTTAAAGGAAGTTTAAATCTTAAATTTCTATTTCTTATTATTACTTTTTTTACCTTTTTTTGTTTGATCTCTTTGTCTAGGGATTGTCTTACTATTTCTACTTCTGGTAATTCTGGCATATAATACTATATTCAATATATAATTGATTTTATGCAACAATATTTACAAAATAAAAAAGGTCTAGTTCAAGATGTTTTTGATAAAGTTTATGATCAATATGATCTTATGAATGATTTTATGTCATTAGGTGTTCATCGATTATGGAAAAAACAATTACTAAATATAATGTGTCCTTCATCTAACAAAAAATTAATTGATGTGGCCTGTGGAACAGCAGATATAGCAAAGCTTTATATCAAATATACTAATGAGTCTTCTAAAATAACATGTGTAGATCCTAATTTAGGTATGATTAAAAAAGGTAAAAAAAAATTAAGTCAATTTAAAAATATAAATTGGGTAATTGCGTCAGCAGAAAAACTTCCAATACCTGACAACACATTTGATTTTTATTCTATAAGCTTTGGATTAAGAAATACAAAAAATTTAAAAAAAGCCTTAAGTGAAGCTTATCGAGTTTTAAAACCTGGTGGTAAATATTTATGTCTTGAATTTTCAAAAATACAAAACCCTGGACTAGATATCATTTATAAAAATTATTCAAAATTAATACCTTCCTTAGGAAAATTAATTGTTGGAGAAAGAGAACCATATGAATATCTGGTTGAAAGTATTCAGAATTTCGTAAATCAAGATGAACTAATTGATTTAATGCAAAATAATAATTTTCAAAAATGTACCTACAGAAACTTATCGGGTGGGATTGTGTCAATACACAGTGGATGGAAAATCTAATGTTAAAAAAAATCGTTACTTTATTCAAACTGGGAAGAAAAATAGCAAAATCAGACATATTAAATATAACATCTAAATTTCAAGAACCTCCTCTGGCTGTAAAAATATTATTTAAAATTTTGTCGTTTTCTTTATCTCCCAAAAAAGAAGTTGATTTAAATAAAGATGAAGGTGAGAGGCTATCTAGTTCACTAGAGTCAATGGGCACAACTTTTATAAAGCTTGGTCAATTTTTAGCTACTCGTCCAGATATAATTGGTGAAGAACTCTCAAAAAAACTGGAAAATCTCCAAGATAAATTGCCACCATTTTCTTTATTACAAGCAAAAGAAATCATTAAGAATGATTTGGGCAATGATACCTATAATTCTATAATCAACCTAAGCGAGCCAATAGCGGCAGCTTCAATAGCTCAAGTACATAAAGCTCAAATAAATGATAACGGAACTATAAAAGATGTGGCTATTAAAATTTTAAGACCTGAAATAAAAAAAATATTTAATGATGAAATAGATGCTATGATGCTTTTTGCATTTTTGATTGAGTCTTTTATTAAAAAAACAAAAAGACTTAAATTAGTTGAAGTAGTTTTTTTATTAAAAGAGATTACAAATCTTGAAATGGACCTACGATTTGAAGCTGCGGCTGCAAATGAATATTCTGAAAATACCAAAAATGATGTTGGATTTAGAGTTCCACAAATTTATTGGAATTTTACAAGCGAAAACGTTATGACACTTGATTGGGTCGATGGTATTTCTATTAGAGAAACTCAAGAGCTTAAGAAAAAAAATTTTAATACTGAAAAGATTGCCGAGGAAATTATTCAAAATTTTTTAAGACATGCAGTTAGAGATGGTTTTTTTCATGCAGATATGCATCAAGGAAATATCTTTATTGATAATAATGGTCATATTGTTCCTATAGATTTTGGTATAATGGGAAGACTGGATAAAATGAGTAAACGTTTTTTAGCTGAAATATTGTTTGGATTTATTCAAAGAGATTATAGAAAAGTAGCTGAAGTTCACTTGGTTGCGGGCCTGGTACCAAAAGAGGTTCCCATTGAGGATTTAGCTCAAGCTCTGAGATCTATAGGTGAGCCAATTTTTGGACAAGCTGTAAAAGATATTTCAGGTGGAAAATTATTAAAACAGCTATTTGATGTTACAGAAAAATTTAATATGCAAACTCAGCCTCAACTTCTTATGTTGCAAAAAACAATGGTCGTTGTAGAGGGTGTCGCTCGAAAATTAAATCCTAATACAAATATTTGGACCACCTCAAAACCAGTGCTTGAAAATTGGTTAAAAGAAACAAAGGACCCTATGATAAAAATTAATGAAACTATTCAAAATACCTCAGAGGTAATTAAAAGATTACCAGAATTTCCAGAAATTATGGATAAAGCAAATCAAGCTCTGACATATTTAGCTAGTGGACAAATACCACAAAATTCTAACTCATATACAGCTTTGAACACAAAGATAACTGAGATGAATACTTTTAAAAACCAATCTATTATTGGTATATTAATCCTTGTAATTTTTGGACTATTAGTATTTTAATTCAGCGAATGAAAAATTTAACAAACAAAAAAATTTTATTTATTATCTGTGGCGGCATTTCAGCATATAAAAGTCTTGAAACAATTAGATTATTTAAAAAAAAAAATGTTGAAATTAAAACGATCCTAACAAAAAGTGCTAAAGAATTCATAACACCTCTATCAGTCACATCTTTATCTCAGGGAAAAGTGTATGACGATCTTTTTAGTTTAGAAAATGAACTGGAAATGGATCATATTGCCTTATCAAGATGGGCAGATGTAATTTTAGTCGCACCAGTTACTGCAAATACAATATCTAAACTTAGTCAAGGTTCATCAGAAGATTTGGCCTCAACCGTGATTCTTGCTTCAAATAAACAGGTTTTTTTAGCACCAGCAATGAATGTTAGGATGTGGGAGCATCAATCAACCAAAAATAATTTGGAAGTTTTAAAAGACTATGGATACAAAATTATTGGTCCTGTAGTCGGAGATATGGCTTGTGGTGAATTCGGTGAGGGCAAAATGTCTGAACCATCTGAAATTTTCAATGAAATTGAAAATTTTTTATCAAAACAAAAAATAAATAAAAAAGTCAAAGCGTTAGTGACTGCAGGACCAACTAATGAATATATTGATCCTGTAAGATTTATAACAAATAAATCAAGCGGAAAACAAGGATATGAAATTGCTAAATCTCTTCATAACAGAGGCTTTGATACAACATTAATATCTGGTCCAACAAATTTACAAATAGAAGAAAATATTAACCTTATTAAAGTAGAAACAGCAGAGGAAATGTTTAAAGTTACCCAGATGAATTTACCAACAGATGTTGCTATATTTTCAGCTGCTGTAGCTGATTTTAAATTAAAAGACCAAAAACACGATAAGATAAAAAAGAAAGATGGATTAACTTTAAATTTAGAAAAAAATATTGATATATTAAATTATATCTCAAATCACAACTCTATGAGACCTAAACTAGTAATAGGTTTTGCGGCAGAAACGAAAGATTTAGATCAAAATGCAACATCAAAATTGATTAGTAAAAATTGTGATTGGATAATAGCTAACGATATATCTAAAAAAGAAATTGGTTTTAATTCAGATTATAATGAAGTAACGATTCACTACAAAGGTGATAAAGATAAAAAAGAGAGACTTTCAATGAAAAAAAAATCAGAGATATCTGAAGAAATTGTGGACAGAATAATTGCACAAATTAATTGATGGTCAAAGTACTAATTAAAAAGTTAGATCCTAAAGTTAAATTACCTGAGTATAAAACAACTGGAGCTTCTGGAATGGACTTGATTGCATTTATTGATCAGCCCGTTAATGTTAAACCAAAGTCATCTTCTTTAATTCCAACAGGTTTATCAATTGCTTTTTCAGAAGATTATGAAATTCAAATTAGATCAAGATCAGGATTGGCTGCAAAAAATAATATAAGTGTATTAAATTCGCCTGGGACAATTGATAGTGATTATAGGGGGGAAATTAAGGTTATAATTTTTAATCATGGTAATGATGATTTTATAATAAATAATGGAGATAGAATTGCTCAAATGATTTTAACACCCGTTGTCAAAATGAACCTTGAGGAAACTTTAGATTTGCCTAAGACGATAAGAGGAAAGGGCGGTTTCGGTTCAACAGGCAAATGAAAATAAAATTAAATAAAAATCAAATTGAAAGATTTTCAAGACAAATAATTTTAAAAGATATTGGAAGTTTAGGTCAAAAAAAAATAATTGGGTCTAAAGTATTAATTATAGGTATGGGTGGTTTAGGTTGTCCTGCAGCTGAATTTTTGATTAGAGCTGGTATTGGTTTATTAGGAATGGTTGATTCTGACACTGTTGATTTATCAAATATTCATAGACAAAGCCTATATGATTTAAGTGATTTAAAAAAATCAAAAGTTATGAGTGCAAAAAAGAAATTAAAAAAAATCAATTTTAAAACAAAAATTAATTCCTATAAAATAAGATTAACAAATAGTAATTATCAAAAAATTATTAAAAATTATGACTATATAATTGATGGTTCTGATAATTTTAAAACAAAATTTTTGATAAATGATTTTTGTAAAAAATCAAAAAAATTTCTTGTAACTGGTGCGATCAGTAAATTTGATGGACATATATTTACTTTTGATTTTAAAGATAATAAAACTCCATGCATAAGATCTTTTTTTCAAGAAAAAGAGGTGTCTGATGATATCTTAAATTGTGAATATGAAGGTGTTTTGGGAACCGTTGCGGGTATCGTAGGTATTATGCAAGCAAACGAAATTTTAAAAAAAATTTTATCTATAGGTAAAAACTTGAATAGTCATGTTTTGGTTTTAGATTTATTAAATCTAGATTTTAGAAAGATTAAATTTAAAAAATTAAAAAATGTTTCAACAAATAAATTTTAAATTATTATTAACAATTTTATTTGCAATTTTTTTTTATTCTATAAGTTATTCTCAGGAAGCTTTCTTGTCTTTAAAAAAAGAAAAAGTAAATGTTAGGTATGGTCCTAGTTTTGAGTCTCCAATAAAATTTGTTTATAAAAAAATAAATTTACCACTTAAACAAATTGATAAAAAAGAAAACTGGAGAAGAATTATAGATTTCAAAAACAACAGTGGGTGGATCCACCTATCACAACTTAAAAAGATCAATTCAATTATATCACTAAACGATAAAATTTTATTTAAAAAGCCTACGAAATTTTCTAAACCTATAGCAAAGATTAAAAAGGGTAGAGTTTTATTTGTTCAAAAATGTGTTGATAACTGGTGTAAAATAAAAACCAAAAAGTTTAAAGGATGGATAAAAAAAGAAAATTTGTGGGGAAAAATTAATTAATCTTTTAATTTTTTGTTTTACTTGCCCACCACTTATCTAAAATAAAATACCAAACAGCGTTAGCTAATGGTTCAACAATTGCATCTGTAAGTGCTATTAAAAAAGTCACATCAGCAACCAACATTAATACAGTGATAGCTATAGCAAAATGTCCGATTGTATAGATTATGGTTCTTAATATTGAACCTTTGTTATTCTTGTAAATATTTTCTGCAGCCTTAAATATTCCTGAAGTTAATTCCATTTACTCAAAAGGGCTTTCTAAAACACAAGCTACTAAATGAATTCTGGCTTGTTCCCCACCATTAAAAAAATTATGATATTTAGTATTATTGGTTATCCAGACTTTACCATCTGCAGGAAGATGCTTTGCAACATTTTCAATTACCATAGAGCAACCTTTGTTAGTTACAATTGGAATATGAAGTCGACATTCTGGATCTTTGTGCCAACTTAATGTTGATCTCGGTTCTTTTAAAAGCAACCTAACTCTGCCTAACTTAAATCTTCTGCTTAAAATTTTATAAACGTCTTCAAAATATGTTTGTTTAAATTCAGGAACTAATTGAGTGTATTCAGACTCGTTAATTGCAACATCTCGGGATACTTCTTTTCCAGTTTCATCAGCTATAGTCCAATACCTACCTCTTATATTGTTTCCTTTAATAGAATTTCTATCATTTGGAATTTGATTTATTGGAATTGCTCCAAAATGAGTTACTCCTGGAGAGTTAAATTTATTAGATTTCAAAATTTTATCTAAATCTGCCCTCAGTTTTGAAATGTCAAAATCAAGATTAGGGACTTGATAAAAGTCCTCAAAGCTTACTGTTGTCATAAATAATAATGTTCCGCTTTAATTGTTTAGTTTAATTTTAAATCGAATCTGTCTGCGTTCATAACTTTCACCCAAGCTAAAACAAAGTCTTTAATAAATTTATCTTGTGAGTCATCACAAGCGTAAACTTCTGCTAATGCTCTAAGTTGTGAATTTGATCCAAAAATTAAATCTACTCTAGTACCTTTCCACTTTGGTTTTTTCGTTTTTCGGTCAGATCCGATAAATGTCTGTTCAGTTTTATCTGTCTCTTTCCAAGTTATATTCATGTCCAAAAGATTTTTAAAATAATCATTTGTAAGTACTCCCTGCCTATTAGTAAAAACACCATATTTTGATTTATCATAGTTTGTATCTAAAACACGCATTCCACCTACAAGAACTGTCATCTCCGGTGCTGTTAGACCCATTAGTTGAGCCTTATCAACTAATTTTTCTTCAGCAGATACGTTAGAAGCCCCACCGTTTAAATAATTTCTAAAACCATCTGCTTGAGGTTCTAACAAACCAAAAGAGTTTACATCTGTTTGATCTTGTCTTGCATCTCCTCTTCCAGGAGAGAAAGGTACCTTTACTTTATAACCCGCTTTTTTAGCTGCCATTTCAACTCCAACACTACCAGCTAAAACAATAAGGTCAGCCATTGAAACACTTTTTTTCTTACCATCAAAAGTTTTTTTAATTTTATTTAAAGCAGAAAGAACTTTTGATAAATTCGATGGATTGTTAACATTCCAATTTTTTTGTGGCTCTAACATGATTCTGGCTCCATTAGCTCCACCTCTTTTATCAGAGCCTCTAAATGTAGATGCTGAAGCCCAAGCAGTAGAAACTAAATCAGAAA
The DNA here is from genome assembly GCA_902626725.1 of uncultured Pelagibacteraceae bacterium. GTDB lineage: Bacteria > Pseudomonadota > Alphaproteobacteria > Pelagibacterales > Pelagibacteraceae > Pelagibacter. Next base: position 13,835 of record CACOGI010000001.1, on the reverse strand, counting down.
TAGAAATTTTAGATTTTGATATTTTTGATTTTAAAATATTAATATCGTTTGTTTTTAATTTATATTTTGGTTTATCAATTGGATCTTGCCAAATTAATTCCTCTTTTGGAACTTCGCTGCCTAAATAACAAGCTCTCGGCCCCATATCTCTATGAGTTAATTTGAACCATGCTCTAGCAAAAGCATCATGAAATTCTTTTGGATTTTTATGAAAATGTTTTGTTATTGGACCATAACTTGGATCAACTTTCAAAGAAATATCAGTTGTTTGCATCATAGGAGGATGCAAAACATTTTTATTATGTGCATCTGGTACCATCTTTATCTCTTGACCATTTTTCTTTGGTGTCCACTGATGTGCACCAGCTGGGCTTTTTGTTAATTCCCATTCATGATTATAAAGACAATCCAAATAACCCATATCCCATTTAATTGGATTTTGAGTCCATGCACCTTCAATACCGCTACTTATTGTGTCTACACCTTTTCCAGATTTATAATTACTATTCCAACCTGTTGATTGGTCTTGTATTCTTGAAGCTTCAGGATCAGGACCTTTATGTGATTCTGGCGCAGCTCCATGGGATTTTCCAAAGGTATGTCCACCAGCCACCAATGCAGCTGTTTCATAATCATTCATTGCCATTCTTCCAAATGTTTCTCTTATGTCATGCGCTGCAAGTAATGGATCTGGGTTTGCATCTGGTCCTTGTGGATTAACATAAATTAAACCCATATGTGAAGCTCCCAAAGGTTGTTCTAAATCTCTTTTGCCACTATATCTTTCAACTCCAAGCATCTCTTTCTCTGAACCCCAATATATATCATCTTCTGGTTCCCAAATGTCTTCTCTCCCCGCTCCAAAGCCGAATGTTTTAAATCCCATGGAGTCTAGAGCTACATTACCAACCAAAATAAATAAATCTGCCCAAGAAATTCTTTTCCCATATTTTTGTTTTATTGGCCACAAAAGCAACCTTGCTTTATCTAAATTAACATTATCAGGCCAAGAATTTAATGGAGCAAAACGTTGATTGCCCGTTCCGGCACCACCTCTACCATCACCAGTTCTGTATGTGCCTGCAGCGTGCCAAGCAAGTCTAATAAATAAAGGCCCGTAATGACCATAATCTGCTGGCCACCACTCCTGTGAATTGGTCATTAATTTTTTTAGGTCTTTTTTAAGAGCCTTGAAGTTAAGTTTTTTAAACTCTTTTGAATATTTAAATTTTTTATCCATTGGATTAGTCAAATTAGAATGCTGGCTTAAAATTTTTAAATTTAAACTATTTGGCCAAAAATCTCTGTTTGTCTGACCTCTGCCTGCAGAGAATTTTGCAGGTGTACCTGCCCCTGTAAATGGACATTTGCTAAGTTCTTTTGCTTTAAATGATTTATTTTTGAAATTTTCAGTACTCATTATGTTCCCCTAAATAAAAACTTGTGGTATGTAGTTTATAATTATTCTAAAGAAGTGTCAATTGGTATATAATGACGCTTGAGAATGAGAACTAATCCTCTAATTTTACTAGAACTTCAACTGATTTAATTTTTTTTCCGTTTACTTTTTTTAAAATTTTTATTGGTCCTACGTCTGAATCGTCTAAGTCAATCAGTTTTTCATCTTTTAAATCATAAAAGTGATGATGGTCTGTTACATTTGTATCAAAATAAGTTTGGTTAGAATTAATAGGAATTTGTTTCAAATATCCCTTTTTTTCAAAAGCATGCACAGTATTATAAACGGTCGCCAGCGAAATTTTACCGTTTATTTGATTTTTAATTTTTTGTTCAAGTTGATTAATTGTAAAATGAAATGTTTCTTCCCTATCAAATAATACTTCACATATCTGAAGTCTTTGTTTGGTAGGTCGTAATCCAGATTTTCTTAGTTTTTCTACATATTTCATAGTATAATTATGTTGTGAGTTATAATTATTCTAAACTACTATTATAGTTATATTATATCATGGCAAAATCAAGTAAATAAGAATACTCAATTTTATGAAAAAAAACTCATACTCATATGATGAGCTTATTAATTGTGCTGAGGGAAAATTATTTGGTCCTGGTAATGCTAAATTACCACTTCCACCAATGCTAATGTTTGATAGAATTACTGAAATTAATGATAATGAGGGTGCTTTTAAAAAAGGATTATTAAAAGCGGAATTAGATATAAAAAAAAACCTCTGGTTTTTTGATTGTCATTTTAAAGAAGACCCAGTTATGCCTGGATGTCTAGGTCTTGATGCGATGTGGCAATTAGTAGGTTTTTATTTAGGCTGGATTGGTAATCCAGGAAAAGGGAGGGCTTTAGGTGTTGGAACGGTAAAATTTACTGGAGAAGTTTTGCAAAATATAAAGTTAGTAAAATATGAGATTAATATGAAAAAAATTATGTCACCTGGTGGAACAACCGTAGGACTTGCAAATGGAATAGTTTTAGCAGATGATAAAAAAATATATTCAGCAGAAAATTTAAAGGTGGGGTTATTTAAATAATGAGAAGAGTAGTAATAACAGGTCTGGGTATTGTTTCTTGTTTAGGTAATAATCAAGAAGAAGTTTATAAATCTCTTTTAAATTCAAAATCAGGAATTTCATTTAGTGAAGAGTATAAACAACATAACTTAAAAAGTCATGTTCACGGAAAACCAAATATAAAACTTGAAGATCACATAGATAGAAAAACAATCAGATTTATGGGGTCGGGATCTGCATACAATTATATAGCCATGAATGAGGCTATTAAGGACTCTGGTTTAGAGGAAAAGGAAGTAAGTAATTTTAAAACTGGGATTGTTATGGGTTCAGGTGGGCCCTCAATTGAAAATGTAATTTTAGCAGCAGATAAAACTAGAGCCAAAACTCCAAAATTGATGGGACCATTTATAGTTCCAAGGACTATGGCAAGTACAGCATCAGCAACCCTTGCTGTTCCTTTTAAAATAAAAGGTACAAACTATACAATGAGTTCTGCTTGTGCAACAAGTGGTCATTGTATTGGAAATTCTATGGAATTAATTCAAATGGGAAAGCAAGACATTGTGTTTGCAGGAGGAAGTGAGGAAATACACTGGGCAATGACAGCTATGTTTGATGCAATGACAGCACTATCTTCAAAATATAATGAAACTCCAGAGACTGCATCAAGAGCTTATGATAAAACTAGAGATGGTTTTGTTATTGCTGGTGGTGCAGGTGTTTTAGTTCTTGAAGAATACGAACATGCTAAAGCTAGAGGTGCAAAAATATATGCAGAATTAACCGGTTATGGAGCTACATCAGATGGATATGATATGGTGGCACCATCTGGCGAAGGAGCAGTAAGATGTATGAAGATGGCAATAAACACTTCAAAAAATAAAGTGGATTACATTAATACTCATGGAACTTCTACTCCTGTTGGAGATATTACAGAACTAAATGCCGTTAAAGAAACTTTTGGAAATAATATTCCAAAAATTAGTTCAACGAAATCTTTATCAGGACATCCTTTGGGTGCTGCATCTGTTCATGAGGCTATTTATTGTTTAATTATGATGAAAAACAATTTTATTGCTGGATCAGCTAATATTAATGAAATAGATGATGAAGCAAAAAAATTTCCAATAGTTTCAAAAACTGAAACAGGCGTGACTTTAAATACAGTGATGTCTAATAGTTTTGGTTTTGGTGGAACAAACGCTGCTTTAATTTTTGAAAAGGTTTAATTTATGAGTTTGATGAAAGGTAAAAAAGGATTGATCATGGGTGTTGCTAATGAGAGATCTATTGCATGGGGTATATCACAAAAACTAGCCGAAGCAGGGGCTGAACTTGCATTTACATATTTGGGCGATGCTCTAAAAAAAAGAGTAATTCCTTTAGCTGAGAAATTGAATTCAAATGTCACATTTAGTTGTGATGTTGAAAAAAAAGAAGAAGTAGTAAAACTATTTGAAGATATCAAATCTCAGTGGGGTGAAATTGATTTTGTAGTTCATGCAGTTGCTTTTTCAGATAAATCAGAGTTATCGGGTGAATATTTAAATACAACTAGAGAAAATTTTTTAAGAAGTATGCTGATTTCTTGTTTTTCATTTACTGAAGTTGCTAAAGAAGCTTCCAAAATAATGAAAAAAGGAGGCAGCATGTTAACTCTCACTTATGAATCCACTAAAGCTATTCCAAATTATAATGTTATGGGTGTTTGTAAATCTGCATTAGAGGCTAGTGTGAAATACTTAGCTAGAGATTTAGGAGCTAAGGGAATTAGAGTAAATGCTATTAGTGCCGGACCAATTAAAACATTGGCGGCTTCTGCTATTGGAGATGCAAAATTTCTATATAAATGGAACGAAGATCATTCTTTTCTTAAAAGAAATGTAGATATTCATGATGTTGGAAATTCAGCATTATATCTACTAAGTGACCTTGCAAACGGTGTTACCGGAGAAATTCACTATGTAGATGCAGGATATAACAAGGTTGGTATGCCAGATCCTAAAAATATCAGTTAATATTTATACACTCTATGGAAACACTTATATTTTTAATTTGTCTGATATTTGTAATTTTCTATTTATTTAGACCCACCTCTAAAAAAGAAAAAGACCAATTTGATGATAAAAACAATTGGCGAGGTGGGTTTTAATTACTATTTAGCAGCCTGTTTTATAGAGAGTTTTACTTTGCCTCTATCAAAACCAATTACTTTTACTTTTACTTCGTCGCCTTCTTTAACAACGTCTGTAACTTTAGCAACTCTTTTATCAGCAAGCTCTGAGATATGAACAAGTCCATCTTGTTTCCCTAAAAAATTAACAAATGCACCAAACTCCATTATCTTCATAACTTTGCCTGAATATACTTTATTAAGCTCAGCTTTTGCAGTAATGTCCTTAATCATTTGCATGGCAATGTTTCTGGAATCTTCATCTGGAGCAGCAACAGTTACAACTCCCTCGTCATTAACATCAACTTTTGCACCTGATTTTTCAACAATTTCTCTAATTGTTGCTCCGCCTTTTCCAATTACAGCAGCAATATCTTTCTTATCAACATTAATTTTTTCCATTTTTGGAGTATGCTTTCCAACATCGGCTCTTGAAGCAGATAATGCCTTATTCATTTCTCCTAGGATATGAACTCTTCCATCTTTCGCTTGGTTTAAAGCCTGTTCCATAATTTCAAATGTAATACCAGTGATTTTGATATCCATTTGAAGAGAAGTAATGCCATCTTTAGTTCCAGCAACTTTAAAATCCATATCACCTAAATGGTCTTCATCACCTAAAATATCTGACAAAACACTAAAATCATCACCTTCTTTAATTAAACCCATTGCTATACCTGCGACTGGTTCTTTGATTGGTACTCCCGCATCCATTAATGCAAGTGAGGTCCCACAAACAGTTGCCATTGAAGACGAGCCATTAGATTCAGTAATTTCAGAAACTACTCTAAAAGTGTAAGGAAATGATTCTTTTGATGGTAGTGATGAGTGTATCGCACGCCATGCTAATTTACCGTGCCCTATTTCTCTTCTACCAGTTCCAATTCTTCCCGTTTCCCCAACTGAAAAAGGAGGAAAATTATAGTGTAGCATAAATCTTTCTCTTTGTAATCCATCTAGACTTTCAATTCTTTGTTCATCATCAGACGTGCCTAAAGTAGCAGTCACAATTGCTTGTGTTTCTCCTCTTGTAAATAAAGCAGAACCATGAGTTCTTGGTAAAATACCAACCTCACATATAATTGGTCTTACATCAGATAAATTTCTACCATCAATTCTGTTTTTATTTTTTAGAATATCTGTTCTTACAATTGATTTTTCTATCTTCTTGAGCTCAGAATTTACATCAAGATCTGTATAGTTTTCATCTTCCTCATAAAGTTTTTTAGCTTTATCAGTTATCTGAGAAATCTGATTTGATCTATCCTGTTTATCTTTTGTCGCAAAAGCTTTTTTAAGATCCTCTGTAAAAGTTTTTTCAAGTTTTTTCTTTACTTCAGATAGATCTTTCTTTTCAATAGTCCATTCAGGCTTTCTACATTCTTTTACAAGTTGCTCTATCATTTCAATTACAGGAACAAATCCTTCGTGACCAAATTTAACTGCATTTAACATTTCTTCCTCTGTTAAACCACTTGCTTCAGACTCAACCATAAGTACAGCATCTTTTGTACCTGCTACAACTAGATCTAATTTAGAATTTTCTAATTCTTTTTTTGATGGGTTTAAAACATACTTTCCATCTACGTAGCCAACTCTAGAAGCTCCAACAGGACCCATAAATGGCATTCCCGATATAGCTAATGCTGCTGACGAGGCTATAATTGACAAAATATCAGCTTCATTTTCTTTATCATAAGAAATTACGGTTGGTAACAACTGAACTTCATTTTTAAATTCGTCAGGAAACAATGGTCTGATTGGTCTATCAATTAATCTAGATATTAATGTTTCACTTTCAGTAGGTCTTGCTTCTCTTTTAAAATATCCACCTGGGATCTTTCCAGCTGCATAGTATTTTTCCTGATAATTTACAGATAATGGAAAATAATCCACATCAGGATTTACTTTTTTGGCCCCCACCACTGTCGCTAATACTACTGTCTCTCCGCATGTTGCGATAATTGCACCATCTGCTTGTCTTGCTACTTTACCTGTTTCTAAACTTATTTTCTTTCCTGCTACTTCAATTTCCTTCTTGTATACTTTAAACATTTCATTTCCATTTCGTTCATTTCATTCCATTCATATCGTTCCATCTATCTTGATATCTATTTTCTCAAATTCAATTTCGATAGCACATTTTTGTAAGAATCCATTTTATTCTTTTTAAGGTATTCTAACAATTTTTTTCTTCTATTTACCGCTCTCAACAGTCCCACAGATGAATGTTTGTCTTTTTTGAACTGTTTAATATGCTTAGAGAGAGTTTCAATTTTTTCTGTTAGCAATGCAATTTGTATTTCTGATGATCCAGTATCTTTATCATGAATTGCTAATTCCTGTATCTTCTTGTTCATATTTTTTCCTATTTATTTGTTTGTTTAATAAGATTTTCTATTTTTTCTGCATACTCGAAAGATTCATCTTTTCTAAAAAGTAATTTTGGTAAAAATTTCATAACAACTTTTTGTGATAAAATTTTTCTAATTAAAAAAGAGTAATCCTTTAAGATTTCAATTACTTCTTCCGCATCCTTGCCTCCTAGTGGAAGCACATAAGCTTTTGCAATTTTTAAATCCTGGCTCATTCTAACTTCAGTAACTGTAATAGTATTAGTTTCTAAATTCGGAACTTTAGCTTCATTTCTTATAAAAATCATGCTTAAAGCTTGTTTCACCATCTCGCCCACTCTCAGCTGTCTTTGTGACATTGGTTTTCCTAATCTATCAGACATTAAATTGACCTCTCTTTAGAAGTAACACTAAAAGCCTCTAATGTATCATTTTTTTGAAAATCAACATAATCTTTCACTGTTATTCCACATTCTTGCCCATTACTAACTTGTTTTACTTGATTTTTTTCTCTAAATAAAGATCCAACCTTGCCAGTGTGAATAATTGCACCATCTCTAATTATTCGTAAGTCCGAATTACTACTGATTTCTCCTTCAGTAACTTTTGAACCAGCAACCTTACCTGCTCCAGAGACTTTAAATATCTCTAAAATTTGTGCTGTTCCTGTTATTGTCTCTTGAACATCAGGAGTTAATAATCCAGACATTTTTTGCTTAATATGATCTAACACTTCATAAATAATATTATACGAAGAAATATTTATCTTTTCATTTTCTGCTAATTTTTTTGCTTCTTTACTTGGTTTAACATTAAACGCAATTAGGACAGCGTTTGAGGCTTTTGCCAAGGTAACATCAGTTTCCGTCACCATTCCAATGTCTGCTAAAATTATTTTTGGCTTGACTTCATCATGTTTAATCTGGCTTATAGCATTTTTAATTGCCTCGGATGATCCGTGTACATCAGATTTTATAATTAAATTTAATTCCTCAGCTGACTTGTCTGAAAACGCAGAGTCTTGAGTTACAAATGTTAAAGGATTTTTACCTTCTTTACTTTCCTGAGCTCTATTTTCACTTAAAGTCTTTGCTTCTTTTTCATTATCAAGCACTATAAAATCATCTCCAGCTTTAGCTGCTCCATTAATTCCTAAAATTTCAACGGGAGTAGAAGGTAAACCATTATTAATATTTTGACCCTTATCGTTTATAATTGCTCTAACTTTTCCCCATTTTAATCCACTAACAAAGAAATCTCCTTTCTTAAGAGTTCCAGCAGTTATAATAATGGTTGCCACTGGTCCTCTCCCAACATCTATTTTAGATTCTAAAACAATACCTGTTGCTTTAGACTTAAAGTCTGTTTTTAAATCTAAAATTTCAGCTTGAAGAATAATTGCTTCTACTAATTTATCTAAGTTTTGTTTTTTCTTCGCAGATATTTCCACCATTAGAGTGTCTCCCGATAAATCCTCAGCTATCAGTTCATGTTCTAATAATTGATTTTTTATTTTTTGTGGGTCAGCTTCAGGTAAATCGCATTTATTAATTGCAACGACTATAGGAACGTTCGCTGCTTTGGCATGTTTGATGGACTCTACAGTTTGAGGTTTTACTCCATCATCCGCTGCTACAACTAATACAACAACATCCGTTAATTTTGATCCTCTAGCTCTCATTTCAGTAAACGCGGCATGGCCAGGAGTATCTATAAATGTTAATTTATTTGATTGAGTTTCAATTTGATATGCACCAATATGTTGTGTAATCCCCCCAAACTCACCAGATACGACGTTTGTGCTTCTTAATACATCTAATACAGAAGTTTTGCCGTGATCAACATGCCCCATAACAGTGACAATTGGTGGTCTGTTGATTAAATTTTCAGATCTTGAGGCTTTAATTTTGCTTATTATTTCCTCTGCTTTTTCCTCCCTAATTGGATTATGTCCAAATTCTTTAACTAAATATTCAGCAGTATCAGCTGCTAGTGTTTGATTAATAGTAACTGTTACGCCCATACCAAATAAAAATTTAATCACATTACTAGATTGTTCTGCCATTCTATTAGCAAGCTCTCTTACTGTAATTGCTTCGGGAATATTTATATCTCGTTTAATAGGTTTTAAATTTTCTTTATTTTCTTCTTTATTTGAATTCTTAAGTTCTTTTTGTCTGGCTCTTTTTACTGATGCTAAACTTCTTTCTCTTGTTTCTATTTGATCACTTAGAGCTCGAGAAACTGTTAGTTTTAATTCTCTTTTTTTTGTTCCGGACTTAGTTTTTTTCTCATTATCTGAATCTCCCTTTAATCTTTTTGTCGCTCTTTGTTCAGCAAGTTTACGTCTTTCAAAATCACTTGTTGCTAAATGAGCCTTGGGAGAAAAATTATTTTTTATTAAAGATCCTTTTTTGAAATTAGCTGAAGATTGTTTAAATCCGCTTGTTTTATTTACTGTAGGTTTTACATAAGGTTTATTAGATTGTTTATCAATAACTACAGTTTTTTTTCCTTTTGTTTTTGAAGAATCAAAATCTTTAAATGATTTTTTGGGCTTGCCAGAAATAGTAAGTTTTGTTTTTTTGTTTTCCATTTCTCATCCCTCAATCTTTATAAATTATATTTCTTGCTGACATAATTAAATCGTCTGCTTCATTTTTTGATAACGCAAAATCCTCAAGATAACCTTGAATTTTTATTTTTTCCCCTTTTACAACATCAAATCCACCGGTGAGTTCATCGGAAGCCAAATCTGCAAAATCAGCCAAGTTCAATATTTTTTGCTCTCCCAATGTAACTAACATTCCAGGTGTCAATCCTTTTAAATTAATTAAATCATCAGCTAATCCTAAATCTTTTATTCTTTTTGAGATATCCTCTTGATCTTTTTGATGAAATTCTTTAGCCCTTTCAATTAACGCTTTTGCAGTATCTTCTTCAATACCTTCAATTTTAATTAAATTTTCAGATGTAGTATCTTTAATGTCATCAATTGTTGAATAACCCTCTGCTACTAAAAGTTGACCTAAAGTTTCATCAAGCTCTAAATTTTTAACAAAATTCTCAGTTTTTTCTTTAAATTCTTGCTGCCTTCGATCAGAGTCCTCTTGGTCAGTCATTATGTTAATCTCATAATTTAACAATTTTGTTGCTAATCGAACATTTTGTCCCCTTCTTCCTATTGCTTTGCTTAAATTTTCCTCAGTGAGAATTACATCTAATTTTTTTCTCTCCAAATCAACATTCACTCTTTGAACTTCTGCGGGAGATAAAGCGTTAGATACTAATATTGCAGGGTCGTCTGACCAATTTACAATATCAATTTTTTCACCTTGAAGCTCATTAACTACTGCTTGAACTCTTGAGCCTCTCATTCCTACACAAGCACCAACAGGATCCAACGATGTATCAACAGCTTTCACGCAAATTTTAGCCCTACTTCCTGGATCTCTGGATGAGGACTTTATCTCAATTAAATTGTCATAAATCTCTGGAACTTCTTGAACAAAAAGTTTTTCCATAAACTTAGGATGTGCTCTAGATAAGAAAATCTGTTGCCCTCTTGGCTCCCTTCTTACGTCGTAACAATATGCCTTAACTCTATCACCAGCCTTAATATTTTCTCTAGGTATCATTTCATTTTTTTGGATAATTGCTTCTGTTCTTCCGAGATCTACGATAACATTACCAAATTCTAAACGTTTAACTATACCGCTTAAAACTGAGTCTTTTTTATCGATAAAATCATTAAACTGTCTCTCTCTCTCTGCTTCTCTAACATTAAAATTAATAACCTGTTTTGCTGTTTGGGCTGCGATTCTTCCAAAGTCAAATGATGGAAGCGGCTGAAGCACCTCATCACCAATAGACTTATCTTTATTTGTTGCATTAAGATTAATTGCATCTTCTAAATTAATTTCTGTATTAGAATTTTCAGGTTTATCAACTATTGTCAGTTTTCTAAATATTTCTATATTCCCTGTTTCTCTATCAATGAGAACTTTTATCTCGTTATCCTGGCCAAATTTTGCCTTTGCTGCTTTTGCTATACCGGTCTCCATCGAGTTTATAATTAACTCTTTATCTATAGATTTTTCTAACGCAACTGCTTCAGCAATTCTCAATAATTCTAATTTATCTGCTCTTTTATTTAACATATTTTTGTTTGCTCCAAAAAAAAATGGGCTAAAGCCCATTTTGATATTTCAACAATGTAAAGGCAATATAGTAAAGTTTACTTTTAATTCAATAGAAACTATTTATTAAAAACACTCAATTTATCAGTTTTTTCCCATGAAAATGATCCTTTATCATCAGGAATTCTGCCGAAATGCCCATATGCAGACGTTTTCTCGTAAATGGGTTTGTTCAAATTTAGCATTTCCCTTATTCCTCTAGGGCTTAAATCAAAATTGTTTTGAATTTTTTCTATAACAAATTTATTTTTATCTAAATCTTTATCAAACAAATCAACATAAATTGATAATGGTTTAGACACACCGATTGCATATGATAATTGAATTAAGCATTTATCAGCAATTTTTGATGCAACGACATTTTTTGCAATATATCTAGCAGCATAAGCTGCCGATCTATCAACCTTAGTTGGATCTTTTCCTGAAAAAGCACCACCACCATGTGGCGCTGCACCACCATAAGTATCAACTATGATTTTTCTTCCTGTAAGTCCACAATCTCCATCAGGCCCACCTATTACAAAATTTCCAGTTGGATTAACATAAAACTCTTGCTCATCAAATCCCTCAAAAAAACTTTTTGGAATTGATTTTAACATATAAGGTCTTAGTAAATCCTTAACTTGAGATTGATTAATATCAGCAGTATGCTGAGATGATATCACAACAGATTTTACTTTGGTTGGTTTGCCATCAATGTACTCAAAAGTTACTTGGCTTTTTGAATCAGGTTCTATATTTTTAAGTTTTCCAGATTTTCTATCCTCTGCCATTAATTTTAAAATTTTGTGAGAATAATGAATAGGAGCTGGCATAAAAACATCTGTTTCATTACATGCGTATCCAAACATTATTCCTTGATCGCCTGCACCTTCATCTTTATTTCCCGCGGAATCGACTCCCATTGCAATATCAGTTGATTGAGAGTGCAAATGACTCTCAATTTTTGTAGCTTCTTTCCAAGTAAATCCCTCTTGATCATAACCAATATCTTTAATGCAATTTCTGACTTTTTGAATTATCTCATCTTTTTTAATTTCAGGACCTCTAGTTTCTCCAGCTAAAACAACCTTATTGGTTGTAGTAAGAGTTTCGCATGCAACTCTTGAAAATGGGTCCCTCGATATATAACTATCAACAACCATGTCTGAGATTCTATCAGAAACTTTATCGGGATGCCCTTCAGATACAGACTCACTTGTAAAAAGATAATTTTTAAGATTACTCATTGTTAATTTTATTAAATGAAAATATAAAAAAAATATACAACAAAATTAGTAATCCAAAAACTTTATTTCCATATTTAAAAAATATCGTTGTTTGTATATTTTTTATACTTTGAAGATCAACATAACCTGATTCTCCTAATTCTATTCTTTGCTCTATTTCACCTAGTGGGTTGATTATTGCCGTAATTCCATTATTTGCTGACCTTAAGACATATTTTCCAGTCTCAATAGCTCTAAAAACACTATGGACAAAATGTTGTTTAGGTCCAATCGAATTACCAAACCATCCGTCTTCAGAAATATTAATTATCAAATCAAATTCAGAATTGCTAAATAACTTGCCTGAATAGATTATTTCATAACAAATTAAAGGTAAAATTTTTAATGAAAATTTCTCTTGATTAAGATCAATAATATTTCTTTTTTCTCCTTTTGAAAAAGATTGATAATTATTTGTTAATGACTTTAAACCAATTTTTCTTAAAATATTCTCATAAGGCAAAAATTCCCCAAAAGGAACTAAATTAATCTTGTTATAAGAATTTAACAAATTTAATTTATAATCATAAAGTGACAATGAATTGAAATAATGCTCAAAGGCACCATTAATTGAATGGTCATTAATACCAATAATAAATAAATGATTATCATTGAATTTTCCATCAAAGAGTGACCTATGCTCAATCAATTCATCTTGGGAAACATTTGGGATAATTCCTTCTGGCCATACAAAAATTGTTTTTTCATTAATATTTGGATTACTTATCTCTATTAAATCTTGTATCACAGAAATTGTATCGATACTTTCATAAAATCTTTCAAGACTAATTGTAGATCCAACTATTCTTACTTTGAAATCTAAATTCTTTGTGAATAATTCATTAAATTTTTCTTTATTAGAATATCCATAGATATATGAAGATATGAGTGAAAAAATAAAAAAAATACAAACAATGCTACCTTTTTTTTTAATATTTTCCAAAAAAAGCAACGATGGACAAGTAAATAAAGAAATACAATATAAATTAAAACCATAAGTTCCAAGTATTGAAGTGATACTTAATATTTGTAATTGATTAGAAAAACTATAAGCAATCAAGTTCCAGGGAAAACCTGTTAAAATTGAGCCTCTCAAAAATTCTGAAACACCAAAAATTAAAGAAAAAACTAAAAAAGAGACTAAAAAGTTCTTAGGTTTTAAAATTACAAAAAAAAAAGTGACTAACCCATAAAATATAGCCAAAAAGGCAGGTATCAAAATTATGGTAAAGGGTATTAATAATTTAAAATTTTGATCAAATGTTAAAGAAATTGATATCCAATACAAATTACTTAAAAAATATCCAAGGCCAAATAACCATCCGTAAATAAAAAATATTTTTTTATTATTATG